>NZ_JALLIK010000071.1:0-23113 GCF_023093595.1 Thauera aromatica | reverse complement strand
CGACAGGATCGTCGTGATCGCCGCGGTCAGCGTGGTCTTGCCGTGGTCAACGTGGCCGATCGTGCCGACGTTCACGTGCGGCTTCGTCCGTTCGAACTTACCCTTAGCCATATCGCTATCCTTAAAATCAGAACCAGAAAAACCGGCGCGGCGACCACGCTCGTTGGCCGCCGTACAGGCCAGGCAGAAAATGAGTGGTGCCCATGACGTGGATTGAACACGTGGCCTCTCCCTTACCAAGGGAGTGCTCTACCACTGAGCTACATGGGCGCCGAAAACAACACAACTGGAGCGGGTGAAGGGAATCGAACCCTCGTCGTAAGCTTGGAAGGCTTCTGCTCTACCATTGAGCTACACCCGCACTTACCTCGCTGCACAAAGCACAGTCGATTCGCTGCATCCGCCACATCGAGCACTACAGCATCGCCCGACATTCGATATTGCTGGTGGAGGGAGAAGGATTCGAACCTTCGAAGGCTGAGCCGTCAGATTTACAGTCTGATCCCGTTGACCGCTTGGGTATCCCTCCAACTGGGAAGCCCCGCACTATAGTGCCTGACCGGACCCATGTCAAACCCTTTTTCACAGCGAGGCAAAAACCGGCTTTTCCTTCGACACCGGTGATACCGTCCTCCTTCCAACTCCAGGAGCCCTCGCATGACCGCCCCTCAGTCCGGCGCGCAGCGCCCCCTGCCTGCCACCTTCATCAACGCCATGAGCACCCGCTTCGGCGCCCGCTTCACCCTGTCCGAAGCCGTGCGCGCCCATCACGGCCACGACGAATCGCACTTCCCCGACGCCCTGCCCGACGCCGTCGTGTTCGTCCATAGCACGGAAGAGACCGCGGCCGTCGTCCAATGCTGCCGCGCGTTCGCCATCCCGATCATCGCCTTCGGTACCGGCAGCTCGCTCGAAGGCCACATCCTTCCCGTACGCGGCGGCATCAGCGTCGACTTCAGCGAAATGAACAAAGTGCTCAACATCCGGGTGGCCGACCTCGACGTCGTGGTGCAGCCCGGCGTCACGCGCAAGCAGCTCAACGCCGAACTCCACGGCACCGGCCTGTTCTTTCCGATCGATCCCGGCGCCGACGCCTCCCTCGGCGGCATGGCCGCGACCCGCGCCTCGGGCACCAATGCCGTGCGCTACGGCACGATGCGCGAAAACGTGCTCGGCCTTACCGCAGTGATGGCCGACGGCAGCGTGATCCACACCGGGGGACGGGCACGCAAATCGTCCGCGGGCTACGATCTGACCCGCCTGCTGATCGGCTCCGAAGGCACACTCGGCCTGATCACCGAGCTCGCAGTGCGCCTGCACCCCCTGCCGGAAGCGGTTTCGGCCGCAGTATGCGCCTTTCCCGATGTGGTCTCGGCGGTGAACACGGTGATCCAGACCATCCAGCTCGGCATCCCAGTGGCCCGCATTGAACTGGTCGATGATCTCACCGTAAAGGCGCTCAACCGCTACAGCAAGACCAACCTGCGCGAAGCGCCAATGCTGTTCTTCGAATTCCACGGCACCCCGGCGAGCGTGGAGGAGCAGGCACGAACCGTGCAGGACGTGGCCGGCGAATATGGCGGCCTCGACTTCGAGTGGGCGCACCGCCCCGAAGACCGCAGCCGTCTGTGGGCGGCCCGCCACGACGTCTATTTCGCCAGCATCAACCTGCGCCCGGGGTGCCGCGGGCTGACGACCGATGTCTGCGTGCCGATCTCCCGCCTCGCCGACTGCGTCGGCGCGACCCGCGCCGACATCGACGCATCAGGCCTGATCGCGCCCATCGTCGGCCATGTCGGCGACGGCAACTTCCACACCGTGATCCTCGTCGACCCGCACGACGACGCTGAAATCGCCCGTGCCGAAGCGCTCAACCGGCGCATCGTCGAGCGTGCGCTGGACATGGGCGGCACCTGCACCGGGGAACACGGCATCGGTTTCGGCAAGCAAGGCTTCATGCTGCGCGAGCACGGCGCGCCGGCGATCGAGGTGATGCGCCAGATCAAGCGCGCCCTCGACCCCGACGACCTGCTCAATCCGGGCAAGATCCTGCCGCCGGGCTGATCGGCCCCGCCCGGGGTGCGGCCGAAGCGGCCCCTCGCCCCGCCCTGCCTACAAGCGCTCGCCCTGCCGGGCGAGCAGCACCAGGGCCTGCGCGCGGTTGGACACGCCGAGCGCGCGGAAGATGGCGGTCATATGCACTTTGACCGTTCCCTCTGACAGGCCGAGTTGCTCGCCGATCTCCCGGTTCGTCTTCCCGCCGGCGAGCAACTCCAGCACGCGGGCCTGCGCCGCGGTCAATCCGAAACGGTCACCGATCGCTCCCGGGCGCAGCATCGGCGCCGCCCGGCCGGCACGGGCCGGCATCGGCATCCCCCCCGCGAGCACCTCGCGCACCGCCTGCAGCAGGATTTCGCCCGAACTCGACTTCGACACAAAGCCCGACGCCCCCGCCTTCATCGCCCGGCGCACCGAGGCATCATCGTCGATCGCCGACACCACCAGCGCCGGCACGTCCGGAAAGCGCCGGGCGAGCACGGCGAGCAGGGAAAACCCGCTCATGTCGGGCAGTACCAGATCGATCACCGCGAGATCGAGACTGCCATCGCTTTCGATGATGCCGAGTGCGGCACCGGCGCTGTCGGCCTCGATGCACTCCACTCCCGACTCCAGCCGCGACAGGCTCTGCGTCATTGCCTCGCGCACCAGCGCGTGATCTTCCACGATCAGGATTTTCGTCATACCTGGCCCCGGCCCCCGATCTGCGCAACGTAATGCATTAATCATAGCACGAAGCTATCGGAGCCCGCTTCGTCCTCGATCGCGGCCACCGCCGCACTACCCACGAACGCACGAAGCGCGGAAAATCGCGCCGTCCCCACCCCGCGCGCTGCCGCCCCGTATGCCTTCCCTCCCACAAACTGCCGCTGTCCGGCCCCCCGCCCGCGCCGCCGCACCGCACCCTCCGCAGCAGGGCTCGCGATGATTTCCAATTGGGGAGTCCGGGCGCGGGTCATGCTCGCAGCGGCGCTGCCCACCCTGGCGCTGGCCGTGCTGATGACCACCATCTACACCAGCCTGCGCATCTCCGACCTCGACGAAGCCCTCGCCGGGCGCGGCCGCGCCTATGCCCGCCAGCTCGCTGCAGCGACCGAATACGCGATCCGTTCCGGGAACCGCGCCACCTTGCAGAAGCAAAGCGAAGCCCTCCTCGACGAAGAAGACGTCCTTGCCGTAGGCATTACCGGCCGCAATGGCGAACTGCTCGCCCTGGCCGGGCACTTCAGCCCCCATCGCCCCCCCCTGCCCGACGCCCGCCCCTGGCAGGCCGAACCGATCGGTACCCGCACGACCTTGCGCATCACCGAACCGATCACCCCCAGCGCGCTGCAGCTCGACGATGCCTTTTCCCGCGCCCTGCTCCCCCCCACACCGCTGAACCACGGCAGCGTCGTCATCGACCTGTCGCTGGCGCGCGTGCACAGCCGGCGCACCGAACTGCTGTGGACCGGCGTCGGCTCGATGCTCCTCGTCCTGCTCGGCGGCCTCGTCCTCGCCAGCGTCATGAGCCGCGGAGTCAGCGGACCGATCCGCAGCATCGCCGGCACCGTCCTGCGCATCGGCCAGGGACGGCTGTACGAACGCGTTCCGCCCGGCGGCGGCGGCAGCCTGCGCACGCTGGCCGAAGGCGTCAACGAAATGGCCGCCCGCCTCGCCGACGCCCACGCACGCATGGCCCGCGAAGTCGAGGTGGCCACCGCCGAACTGCGCGCACGCAAGGACGAAGCCGAACAGGCCAACCGTGCCAAATCCCGCTTCCTTGCCGCGGCCAGCCACGATCTGCGCCAGCCGCTGCACGCGCTCGTACTCTTCGTCTCCGAACTCGCCCGCCAGCCGCTCGACGGCCACAGCCGCCAGGTCGTCGATCGCATCAGCGCCTCCGCCGAAGCGATGGAGAACCTGCTCGACAGCCTGCTCGACATTTCGCGCCTCGATGCCGGCGTGCTCCAGCCTTCGCGCCAGGCGTTCCAGCCCCACCCGATCGTCGAGCGCCTCCTCGGTAGCCAGTCCTCCGTCGCCGACACGCGCGGCCTGCGTCTGCGCCTGCGCACCACCCCACACTGGGTCGACAGCGACCCGCTGCTGTTCGAGCGCATCATCGCCAACCTGCTGAGCAACGCCATTCGCTACACCGCCGCCGGCACCATCATGGTCGCCTGCCGCCGCCGCGGCCAGTTCCTGCGGGTGGAAGTGCGCGACAGCGGCTGCGGCATCGCCGCGCAAGACCAGGAAGTCGTCTTCCAGGAGTTCGTCCAGCTCGACAACCCCGAACGCGCCCGCGCCAAGGGGCTCGGGCTGGGGCTGGCGATCGTGCGCCGCCTCGCCGACCTGCTCGGACACCGCCTCGAGCTACGTTCGGCCCTCGGGCGCGGCTCGATATTCGCCATCGAGCTGCCGCTCACCCCCCCTCCACCATTGCTGGCCAATGTCGAAGAAGCGCGTGCGCTCGGCGACATCGAAGGCGTCCACATCGCCCTCGTGGACGATGACCCGATGGCGCGCGAAGCCATGCACACTCTTCTCGCGGCCTGGGGCTGCCAGGTCACAGCCGACGAAAACGCCGAAGAACTGCTCGCTCGATTGTCCTCAGGCGCGCCCTCGCCGGAGATCCTGATCACCGACTTCCGCATGCGCGGCACCCTCGACGGCATTGCCCTGATCGCCCACCTGCGCACCGATCCCCGCTACGCCGCGCTGCCTGCCATCCTCATCAGCGGCGACACCGGACCGGACACCCTCGCCCGCGCCCGCAGCGCCGGCCTGCAGCTGCTGCACAAACCCGTGCGCCCGGCACGGCTGCGCGCCCTCATCCACCGGCTGCTGAGCAGACCCGAATCGACCGCCCCCCAAACCCCCAATGCGCCGCCACCGCAGCAATCGGTTACCATTCGCTGATCCTGTTCACCCGCCGGGAGCATCCGAATGTCTCATGAACACAAGGCCCAGGACCCGCTCGAATTCGTACGCGGCATGTGGAGCAACATGGGTTTCTCGCTCCCCGGCATGGTCACACCGACCCTCGACGTCGACGAACTCGACAAGCGCATCACCGACATGAAAGCCGTCGAGGGCTGGCTGAAAATGAACCTGAACATGCTGCAGATGAGCATCCAGGGGCTCGAAATGCAGCGCGCCGCCCTCGCCGCAGTCAAGGCGATGAGCCAGCAGGCACAGCCGGGCGACGGCGACACCGGCGCAGCCGACGCCGCCGCCAACCCGTTCGCTGGCGCGGCGGCGATGTGGCCGTGGAATTTGATGGGGGGCGCCCCACCCCCCTCTTCCCCGCCCGAAGCCGATCAGCCAACCCGCGCCACGCCCCCAAAGAGCGGACGGCGCAAAACCGCACCCGACAACTAACCTGGTGGCTGCTTCCCGGCGGCACACGCCGGCCCGCCTCCAGCGTCCGCTGTCACTTCGGCCAAGCCGCGCGCAGTTCTGCATGCCCTCGTCGGCCACCCGCCGACAGGGCGGAACGCACGTGCGGAATCAGTTCTGCAGCGGACCTTCTGCTGTCTCGAGTGCCGCGACCGGCGCGGCTTTTCCCACCACCCGGGGACACACTTCGAGCACGCTGCAGGCGTCGCTGGTATGTAAGCGCTCACCCAGCGGCGTCGTTGCTACGCAGCGGGGCTTGAGATATCCGAGCGCAACGGCGCTTTCCCGAAGTGCTCCTTCCACAGCCTGGGCGTGAGCTGTGCGACGTCGGCGGCCGGGTGCTGGCCGACGCGCTGGAGCACATCGACGAGATAGTCGTAAGGATCGACCTCGTGCAGCCGACAGGTCGCAATCAGGCTCTGGACGACGCCCACATGCTGGGCGCCGAGCTCGGTCCAGCTGAACATCCAGTTTTTCCGACCTATCGGAATCGGTCGAAGCGCTCGTTCGAGGTGGTTGGTATCGATCGGCACATCCGGGTCGGCCAGGAACACTTCCAGTGCCGCCCGTCGCTTGTGCGCGTAGATCAGCGCCTTGGTCAGCGGGTTGGTCGGCAGCAGCCCCTGCGCGTCCAGGCGCTCCTTTACCCAGGTGAAGAAGGCCGCCACGATCGGGCGGGCGTGATCGAGCCGGTACTCGCGCTTGGCCTCGCCCTTGAGCTTGTCGTCGCGGATCTTCGCTTCGACCGCGTAGAGCGCGCCGATGAACGCGATCGCCTTGGCCGCCAGCTCGGGCTCGGCCGCTTCGGCGTTGATGAATTCGCGCCGGCAGTGCGTCCAGCACTGCGCGTGCGTGAGCCCGGTCTTGCTCGCGTAGGTCTCGTAGGCGCCATAGCCGTCCGAGAGCAGGACACTGCCTTCGGCCGGCTCGAGCCCGAGCACCTTCTCGACATTGCTGTGTGCGCGGCTATCGAAGAACGGGAAGCAGATCTCGTGCAGCTCGCCATACACCGGCCAGAAGTAGCAGCCCTTCATCTTGCCCGGGCCGGCACGGCCGGCCTTGATCGGGGTCTCGTCCATGGCCTTGACGCGGCTGGCGCGGATCGATGCGAGCTGCGCCTCGTAGATCGGCACGAGCAGCGCGGCGGCCTGTGCGGCCAGTTGCGTGAGCCAGGCGCGGCTGACCGTGATCCCCGCATCGGCCAGGCGCTGATGCTGGCGGTACAGCGGCAGGTGCCAGGCGAACTTGTCGAGCAGCAGCCCGACCAGGAAACTCACGTCGGCGCGGCTGCCCTCGATCACCCCGACGGGCGCCGCCGGGCAGTGAATCGTCTGCGTGTCGCGGCGCTTGATGACCGGGCGCACGTACTTGAGGATCACGTAGCTGCCCGGGCGCTGCGCCAGGCGATGGCTGACCTTCTCGCCGATCACCTCGAACTGGTCAGCGGTGAGTCCCTCGGTCTCGGGGTTGGCGAGCGTGATGGTCTCGACCGGGACGCGCGTCTCGTCGAAGAACAGCGCCGATTCGTCCTTGTCCTGTGCGTAGTCGGTGCGCGACGCACGGCGGGTGTGTCCCGCCACGGTCTTGCCGGGGGTGTCGGGCTGCGATTCGGGGATCGGTAGCTCGCCCAGATGCATCTGCGCCGGGTCCGGTGGGACCAGGCGCTTCTCGCTCTTCTGGCCGAAGAGCTGGCGGCGGAACCACTCGAGCTGATGTTGGATGGTCTGCACTTGGCGCTGCAGATCCTCATGCGCCTGGGCCAGTTCGACGACGCGCTCGGGCGCCCACTGGGCGGCCTCGGCAAGGGTCGGAACGGGGGCGGAGTGCGGCGCGGGCATGGCGCATATTTTACCGTATAACCCAGCATTCATGCGGGTTGCACGGCGTTTGCGGGCAGTCGGAAACGGCGCTTGGTGCGTGCCGGTTCGATGCCTTCGAGCAGCAGCTTGAGCCCGGTCCAGTCCATCTGGCGCGTGCGAACCTGCGCCCAGTTCGACACGAAGCGTCCCTGTTCGAGGCGCTTGGCCCACACACAGAATCCGGTGCGATCCCAGTACAGCACCTTCATCTGCGTGCCGCGCCGGTTGATGAATACGAACAGCTCGCCCGACAGCGGATCGCAGCCGAGCGCCTGGCGGGTGAGCGCGTACAGGCCATCGAAGGATTTGCGCATGTCGACCGGGCGGCCATAAACATGGACCCGGACCGCGCCTTCGGGGAAGAACATCAGCCGCGCGACAGGTGAAGGATCACGCCCTCGCCCAGATCGAGTCGAAGCTCGAGGCGACCCGTGCCGCCGAGTTTGAGCGTGCCGGCGTCGACGAAGCCGATGCGCTCCATCGCCGGCGCGGCGGACTGCGTACTCGGCTCGCCCAGCAGGCTACGCCAGCGCCGGAAGGTCGACTCGCTGAGCCCCTCACGGGCGCAGAACGGTTCGACCCCCAGCCCACTCTCGGCAAACCGCGCGATGACTGCTTGCCATTCCTGACGGCTACGCCGCCGCCACTTGTTGTTGGTCGCTGTCGCCCTGGTCACTGCCGGCTCCTCCCTGATGAATGTGGGAGGGATTGTTCCGCGCGGACGGAGGCTGGAGAAGGACGCCGCTCAGTGACCGGTTACGCTGGTATTGAGGTCATGCCCCAGCACCAGACGGACGTCGGAGATCTGACCCGACGTCGGCGCCGCGGCGATGCGGGGGCGGAAAGGCAGGAGCGCGGCGAACGACTCGGCCGCTCCACGGTATCCATCCCGGTACTGGATGAACGAACCGCGCTCGGTGAACGGGCGCTGGTTGGTCAGGCGCGGCCAGGGGACGCCCTCCTTGCCCAGCAAGGTCGCCAGCCGGCGTGCCAGCCCGGTGCTGCCGTGACCGTTGGAAATCTCGTAGCGCACCCCGGCAACGGCTGCCGGCTTGGCTACGGTCGGAGATACTGCGGCCGGTGAAGCCGGAGTTGTCGAAACCGCCGCAGACGAAGCTACTGCAGGAGAAGCTACCGCAGGCGAAGGACTCTGCAGCGCAGGCAGAGACGCGGGGGGCAACGGGGACAATGCCGCGAGCACCAGAGGCTGATCGGCGAGCGGCGGGAGCGGGATGACCTCGGCAGCACGCATCGCGGCTCCGGGGGCAGTGGCCACCGTCACCGGAGCCGGCGGCGAGGCCGCCCGCAGGTGTGCGGCCTGCGCCCGGTCAGGGCCATTGCGCAGCACATAGACGTTGTCGGCCAGCCTTACCACGCTCGCACCTCCCCCGTCTCCGCCATTTCCGCCCTCTCCGGCCTCCGCCGTTCTCACCGTTACCCGCCCCACGGCCAGACGCGGCGATTCCCCAACCGGCGTTACGGGTGTTGCCGACGCAGTGGCGACCGAAGCCGCCGGCGCGGAAACACGCTCGCCGCGTGCCCGCGCTTCAGCCATCGCAACCTTGTCGTGCTCCCCCAGGCGGCGATACGCCGCGGCCAGGTTGATCCACGCCCGCCGGTTGTCGCCGTCCAGCTCCACCGCACGGCGCAGCGCGCTCACGGCCGCGTCTTCGCGCCCGGCGAGCAACAGCGCATAGCCGAGGTTGTTGTGCAAATGACTCGCCGCCGGCGCCAGGTCGACCGCCTTCTGCAATGCGGCCAGACCTTCCTCGAAACGGCCGAGCAAGGTCTGCAGCGCACCGAGTGCACTCCAGGCCGTAACCTGCCCGGGCTCGGCCTCGACCGCCTTGCGATACGCGTCGACCGCCTCTTCACCCGCGCCACGCCCTTCGCGGTAGCGCCCCAGCGCGTAATAGCCCGCAGCGCTCGAAGCACCATGGCGCACGGCCTGCACCGGCTCGACCGCCCACGCCTTGTCCGGCATCTTCGGCCCCGTGCTGCAGGCCCCCAGCACCAGGGCGGCCAGCACCGGTTTCAGGTAAATCGCATGATTTTTCATGGCAGAACCTCCCTGCTCAGCCCGTGCCCGCCATCGTCGGCAGCAGCACGCGGTAGATCTGGATCATTGCCGGACCGAGCAGCACCAGCAGCAGCGACGGGAAGATGAAGAAGATCAACGGAAACAGCAGTTTCAACGCGATCTTCGCTGCCGCCTCTTCGGCGCGCTGGCGGCGCCGGGTACGCAGCATGTCGGAATGCACGCGCAGCGAAGTGGCGATGCTGGTGCCGAAGCGCTCGGCCTGGATGATCATCGCGACGAAGCCTTCGACCTCTTCCACTCCGGTCCGCGCGGCCAGGTTGCGCAGGGCGCGGGCGCGGTCGAGGCCGGCACGTAGTTCCAGCGTCACCAGGTGCAGTTCTTCAGCCAGCGCTTCGCTCTTGTACTGCATCTCGTCGGCGACCCGCACCAGCGCCGCCTCGACGCCGAGGCCAGCCTCGACGCACACCGTCATCAGGTCGAGCGCATCGGGGAAAGTCTCGAAGATTTCGCGCTGCCGCAGAAACACCAACCGGCTCAAACCGATGTTCGGCAAGTAGTAACCGACCGCGGCCGTAGTTAACACCACCAGCAGCAATTCCTGGAACGACAGCTCCGGCGCCGCAGTCAGCAAGGTGAAATAGACCAGCAAAGGCAGGCCCACGGCGAGCACGGTCTTCACCCCGAAGTAGGCGTAGGGGGCCGAAGGGTGGCGCAAACCGGCATGCAGGAAGCGCAGGCGCAGGGCCGACAGCTCGGTGCTGTCTTCCGGGGTGGACAACTTGGCGAAGGGCTTGGTCAGCTTGACCACGCGCTCCACCCAGGCATCCGCACCGGGCGCAGGCCCCGGCTTGCCGCCCCCGATCGCATCCAGGCGCTCGGCCGTCGGCGAGCGCACAAACAGGCCGAGGACGAAGAAGGCCGCCGCCGTCACGGCGACGAACAGCAGCCCGAGAAACCCGATCTGGACGAAGTCCATGTCCGTCTCCTTCCCGGCGCTGGCGATCCCCGGCTAGACGCGGATGCGGATGATCTTGCGCATCCACAGCACCCCTAGCACCATCATCACCAGCGCGCCGTAAATAAGGTTGAGGCCCGCAGGGTCTTCCCACAGCACCTTCATGAAACCCGGGTTGATCAGGTTGATCACGATCGCCACCACGAACGGCAGCGCGCCCAGGATCCACGCCGACAGGCGCCCTTCCGCCGACAGCGTGCGGATTTCGCCATACAGCTTCAGGCGGGCGCGGATGATCGACGAAATGTTGTCGAGGAGTTCGGCCAGGTTGCCGCCGGAGTCGCGCTGGATCAGCACCGCGATCACGAAATAGCTCAGATCGGTGCTGTCGGTGCGCGCCGCGAGGTTGAGCATTGCGGTCTGCTGCGGCACGCCGTAGTTCATCTCGTCGAACAGGATCCTGAACTCCCCGGCAATCGGGTCCTTCATCTCGTCGGCGACCATCTTGATCGCGGTCGGAAAAGCATGGCCTGCCCGCAGCGCACGCCCCATCAGGTCGAGCGCTTCGGGCAGTTGCTGCTCGAAGCGCTTCAGGTGCTGGGTGCGCGCCCGCATCACATACAGGGTCGGCAACATGCCGAGCACGCCGGCGCCGATGATGCCGAACACCAGCGGGCGCTCGAGCAGCAGCGGCAGCACGAAGCCGATCAACGCGAGCACTGCCGTCCACCCCAGCAACTGCGCCAGCGTCAGGTCCACGCGCGACTGCACCACCAGCCGATTCAGGCCGTGCAGGCGGGGAATGGCGTCCAGGATCCGGTCGCCGGCAGCCGAACCGGTCGCGCTCTGCGCTTTGAACAAGGGGGCCGCGTGCGCACCGCTGCGCGCCGCACCACCGGTCGCAGCATCGGCCAGGCGCTGGTGCAGACGCCTGACCTCGGCACTGCGGGTAGCGTTCCACCACAGGAAGCCGCCTTCCAGAAACAGCACCACCGCAATGAACACGGCCAGTGCAAACAGCAGGGTCAGGATGTCCATGGCGGCTTCACTCGAAATGTCGACTCGGGTCGAACATGTCTTCGGCCAGGCGGATGCCGAAGGCGCGCAGGCGCTCGGCAAAGTGCGGACGCACTCCGGTCGCCGAGAAGAAGCCCTCGACCACGCCGGTGTCGTTGATCCCTTGCTGACGGAAGGAGAAGACCTCCTGCATCGTGATCATGTCGCCTTCCATGCCGGTGATCTCCTGGATGCTCACCAGCTTGCGCTTGCCGTCGGTCAGGCGGTTCACCTGCACGATCACACCGATCGCGCTGGCGATCTGGGCGCGAGCGACTTTCTGAGGCAGATTCACCCCCGCCATGCCCAGCATGTTTTCCATGCGCCCGAGCGCGTCGCGCGGCGAGTTGGCGTGGACCGTCGTCATCGAGCCTTCATGGCCGGTGTTCATCGCCTGCAGCACGTCGAAGGCCTCGCCCCCGCGCGTCTCGCCGAGGATGATGCGGTCCGGGCGCATACGCAGCGCATTGCGCACCAGCGCGCGCTGGGTCACTTCACCCTTGCCCTCGATGTTCGGCGGTCGCGTTTCCAGCCGCACCACATGCGGCTGCTGCAGTTGCAGTTCAGCCGCGTCTTCGATGGTCACGATGCGCTCGTTGGCCGGAATGTACGCCGACAGGATATTGAGCAAGGTCGTCTTGCCGCTGCCGGTACCACCCGAGATCAGGATATTGACCTTCGCCCGCACCAAGTCGGCGAGCAATTCGCTCATCGCCGGCGTCAGCGATTTGTAGTCCAGCAGCCGGTCCATGGTCAGCGGGATCGCGGCAAAGCGGCGGATCGACACCGACGGCCCGTCGAGCGCCAGCGGCGGAATGATCGCATTGACCCGGGAGCCGTCCGGCAGACGCGCATCGACCATCGGGCTCGATTCGTCGATCCGCCGCCCCACCCGCGACACGATCTTGTCGATGATCTTCATCAGGTGGTCGTCGTCGCTGAACGCGATGTTGGTCAGTTCCAGCTTGCCGTGGCGTTCCACATAGACCTGCTGCGAACCGTTGATCAGGATGTCCGACACGGTAGGGTCGGCGAGCAGCGGCTCGATCGGCCCCAGCCCCAGCATCTCATGCTGGATATCGCGCACCAGGTCGCGGCGCTCGGTAGTGTTGACGACGATGTTTTCTTCGGTGAGCAGGCGCTCCACCATCAGGCGCAGTTCTTCGCGCAGGCGGTCGGGCTCGAGCCCTTCCATCGCTTCGAGGTCGATGCGCGACAGCAGCAGCTGGTGGATGCGCATTTTCAGGGCCTGATAGACCCGGCCCGTGCCGGGCTCGGGCGAGGCGGGCGCGCGTGCGGCCGTTTCCGGCGTAACCGATTCCAGGCGTTGACGCAGACTCATTTCAGCCTCCCCTGTTCTTCAATGGAGCCGCATCCTCAATGCGAGGAAAACAGCCGCGACAGCCAGCCCTTTCCTTTCAGCGCCGAAGACGTATCAAGTGCTGTGGCGATCTCGCGCAGCGCCTTCGAGACCGGACTGTGTTTTTCCAGCCGGGCAATCGCCTGCCCCTGGTTCACCGACGCGGCAACGGACTTGTAGCAATTCGGCACGGTCTTGAAAACTTTCGCCCGGACGGTGCGTTCCAGGTCCTCCAGCCCGATCTCGCTGCTCTTTTCGTAGCGATTGACGATCAGGCCCACCTTCGACTGCGGATAACCGAGAGAGGTGAAGACATCGACCAGGCGCCGGGCCTCGCGGATGAAGGGCATGGTCAGCTGCACCACGGGCAAGATCTTGTCCGCCATGTCGAACAGTTGCAGGCTCACGGTGTCGAGCGTCCGGCCGACATCGACGACGACGAAATCGTGGTTGGCGCGCGCCACCTTCAGAATCGCCTCGACATGCTTGGCCTTGATATCTGTCGCGTGGGCAGGGTCGTCCGGCGCCGCCAGCAGGCCGAAGCCGGGAACGATCTCGATCATCGCCGAATCGAGCAGATCCGCATCGAGGCGGTGGATTTCCTGGCACAGCTGCGCCAGGTCGCTCGCGGGCTTCTCGTTGGTGAGATACATCGACGCATCACCGAACTGCAGGTTGAGATCGATCATCGCCACCCGTTTTCCGTGCTCGACCGCCAATATCCAGGCTAGGTTGGTGGCCAGAAAAGTCGCGCCGCTGCCGCCCTTGCACGAGGTCATGGCGATGATCTGGCCGTCCGCCGCTGGCGCCGCGCCGCGCTTGCGCGCGATCCGTTCGATTGCCCCGCCGAGCGCATCGGCCTGCACCGGGCTGGGCAGTACTTCGCGCACCCCGGCACGGAAGGCGCGCAGCAGGAAATCCGACGAAGTATCCGAAGAGATGACGATCGGATCGACCTGGGGATGGCGCAAAGTCAGCGATTCGAGCGCACCAAGATTGTCCGGAGCGAAGGCGTCGAGCACCATCACGTCGGGCACGGCCCCGTTGATCGGGCCCAGAGGCTGGCTCGGGTCGCCATAGCCGACGGCGATCTCCATCGTCCTGTCCGGCTGCGCCAGCATCGACCGCAGCCGTTCTGCGCCGTCCTGGGTGTCGGAGAGGATTCTGATTTTCATGGCGGTGCTCCCGAGCACTATCGCGGTCTTTCAACTGCACACCGGATTACCGGCCGAACTCAAGCTTTCCCGCGTCAAGGTGGTGGCAAAGCCCGGCATCGTTACCGTGAATGGAACGTAGGGAATCACCGTGTCCACCGTGATGCCGGACACGGCAACCGTGACCTCGCTGCAGGTATTCACGGTGCAGCCCGACGGGGTATAGCTGACGCTGATTGCGTCGACCGGAATGATGGGAAAGAAACTATTCATCTTCGTCTTGATGATCCCGTCACCAATGTCACAGACCACCGCAATGCGCGCACCCAGGCGCGTCGCCTCCACCGCCGTATTCCAGTAGAACAGCACCCGCCCCATCTCCATGATGCCAATCAGCAGCGAGAAGAAGACAAGCACTGCGATCAGTGCGAACTCGACTGCCGCAACGCCGCGCTGATGTTTGCCGAAGCGTGCCATTCGCGCAGTCATAGCACCTGCTCCATAGTCGAACTGATCGGGCCGAAGGTGATGCTGGGCATTACGAACGGCACTAGGGAATTGAACTGGAAGCCGGAAACCGTCATCGTCACCAGATTGACCTGGCCCAGCGTGCCGCCGCCGTATACGACCGGCTGCAGGTTGTGGTCGGGGCAATTGCTGCGGTCGCAGACGCTGACCATACCGACGTTCAGGCCGATTACGAGTGCCGAAGTGTCGGAACAGGCAGACGTCGTGCCGCATACTGCCAGATTTTTCGCATTGCTGATGCGATCAGCATCTCCCGGAGCGTAGTGCGTGAGGTAACGCACGCCGTCGCGCACCCCCTTGGCAATGGTGTTGTACTGGTACATCGCGCGGCCGAATTCAGTGATGCCAAACGCCAGTAGCACCAGCGGGACAATCAGGATTCCGAGTTCGACTGCGGCCACGCCACGTTGTCTGGATCGCAAGTTCATAGCCGTTTTCACTGCACCAATGTGGGGACGAGCGGGCCAGTGGCGGTGATGCTGCCTGGCAGTCCAGCGCTTCGACACGGGCTGCCGGCGTCATTTGCCGGTCCGCGATACTCGATGTAGATAGTGCCGGTCGCACCGTTGGACATCGGGTTGAGCATCAGGGCACACGCCATGCCGAGGATCGGCACCTGATTAGTGCCCGTGTCGCAGTCGATCATCGGAACTCCCACTAAGCGGCGCTCGGCGCCGTACTCGGCATGATCACTGGCGGAGATCGGATTACCCGGGATATTCCCTGCTGCACCGGTTGGTGCATATTCGCTGCTGATGAACGGGTCATTGTCGCTTTGCCTGCTCACGTAATCTCCATAGGCGCTGGTGCCGACCGGGATCACCGGACTGCCCGGCGCCTTGTTCGGGTAGGCATAACCCGTTTTGTCCGGGGGAGCAGTTTGCGGCGTGTAGGCGTTGGCTCCGTTCGGATAGATACCGAAGCGGGTGTTGTAAGCTGATTTGGCACCCTGCTGCGTACCGGGTTGGCGGATATCGTCGCCAACGCGCAGGCCGCAGGCCGCGCCGTTGCCCGCGAGTTGATCGCGAATCTCGGAGTTGCCGCCGGCACTGATGGTGAAATCCACCCACCTGAAGTTGCCGTCCAGACTCTCGTCTCTGTTGGCCCCAGAATTGAAGGTCGAGCCAATCCATTCTCCGACCGTGTAGCCAAAGTCGGGGGCAGCCATGCCCGGTTTCTTGCAGATGCCAATCGGCAGGGCATTGCAACTAGTCTGCCCGGGCGAGAGGGTCGCCACTGCGGTGGCCGTGACCGCCTGCGCCCCGATCCCCAGAACCCCCATGAAATACGGCGTGATGCCAGTGGCACGGGTAATGCACATCGCGAACTTGGAGTTCGGATCGGCGCTGCCCCGCGGCTCATAGCTCGAATTCGGGCCGAGGGTGGTGCTGAAGCGGACATCGCCGGGAGCGATCGTCACCGCGTTGTCCTGAAAGTCCTTGTTGCCCTTACCGCCAACGAAAATGCCCGAGGCTTCAGCGTTCAGAAGATACGATGCGGGACAAGTACCAACGGCGGCGACATCGCAGACCAGTTCGTTGGCCGCGGCCAGCGCGCAGGCATCAGCGGCGCTCTGCAACTCGGTCTTGTTCACGTACAGTCGCCCAAGGTCGAGCGCGAGGCCGGCGAAACCGACCAGCACCGTAAGTGACAGCCCGATAATAATGGCCACCGCACCGCGCTGTTTATTGGGCCCTGAGTCGCGAAACCGCATGATCGGATCCTCCTTTCAGCTCGGCAACCACTCACTGCCCGGCAGTGCCAAAGTTGATGCTTGCGCCCGACTGCTCGCCGGATTGCTTACCGGACTCGGCCCTGGCAAAGCTTTTTGCATACCCAGTCATCGCCCCTTGAGCGGCTTTGCCGTCGACACCACTCACCATGTCAGCGCTCTGGGAGGCCATGGGATTGATCACCTGCTGGGCGGCAGCCACCCTGGCCGCTTCGCCGAAGCGGGCATCCCAGGCCGGCGAGGTGGACATACAGCCGCTCAGGCCCAGCAGCAGCGCAGTGACAGCAAGATTTGCGAAAGTACGCATGATCGGCTCCTCAAGGGGTCGGTTCGAAACCACCGCCGGCATCCGGACTCGAGGCGGATGGCCGCCCCTTTACCCCGGCGGCAGCGGGAGCAGGCCCGCTGCCTTCGGTACGTCCGTGCAGCATGAGATCGCTACGGCTGGGCGGGACGTAGTTGTCCGTGGGCAAGGCGTAGTCGGGGGGCAAAGGCTTGACCAGACGCGGCGTAACGACAAACACCAGTTCGGAACGGTCGGTCTGGAATTCGGTGCTGCGGAACAGCGCCCCCAGCACCGGGATCTCGCCCAGGAAGGGGAAGGCATTGATGTTGGTGGTGACGTTATTCTTGATCAGGCCGCCGATGGCAAAGCTCTGCCCATCGCCCAACTGCACGGTGGTGGATGCACGCCGTTTGGAAAACGCCGGCAATATTGCCGCGCCGCTGATATTGGGGGCGATCAGCCCCGCCCCTTCCCGGTTCAGTTCCGAGACTTCGGGATGGACCTCGAGATTGATCCTTCCACCCTCCAGCACGGTGGGCGTGAACCGCACCGAAACACCGAATTCCCGCTCTTCCAGTTCGACGCCACCATCGTCGTCCGCCACCGGGATGAAGATGCTTCCCCCCGCAAGGAAGCTGCCCTCTTGGCCGCTGATCGCCATCACCGTCGGCTCGGCCAGGATCTTGACCAAGCCGTCGCGCTTCAGGGCATCGAGCCCGATCTGGGTGGTATTGTTCGCCGGAATCATTGGCACGGTTACCGTGTCGCCGCCGATGCTCGCATCCCCCACCGGCGTTGTCACCGCACCAGTCAGGCTGCCGTTGGTGATCGAATCGACGCTGCCGCTACCGACTTTCGCCCCCGTGGTGCCCGAGATATGCCCACCCACCACCGGGCCGCCGCCGAACAGGCCGGACAGGAAGCGAATCATCCTGCCGTCACTGGAAGCGTAGGCGCGGGTGAAGTCGATGCCGAAGCGGTCCAGCACCGCCTTCGATATTTCGGCGACTTTCACTTCCAGCATCACCTGCTGCGGCGCGCCGACCTGCAGCAGGTTCAGCACCCGCGAGCTGGCGCCGTTTTCCAACCCCCCGACATAGGCTGCGGCAATTTCAACCGCCCGCCCGACCTTGGCCGCATCGCTCACCGTACCGCTCAGTACCAACGAATCGTAGGCCGAACCGACCTCGATACCGGTTTCGTCCGGCATCAGCTTGGCAAGCATGCCCTGGACCGAAGTCACATCCATGCCGACGGTGATATCCAGCGCCGTACACCCACCCGCCCGGTCCACCAGCACGATATTGGTCGAACCCACAGTTTTACCGAGCAGGTAGATTTCATTCGGACTCAGCAGCAGCACATCCACCTGGGCGACGCCAGGCCGGCCTTCGCTCTGCCGGGTTTGCTGCTTCCCAGCGCCCGCATTGGGGCTGGCATCGGTGCTGGGCCGTGCCGCCTGCGCATTCTCCGGGTTGCCGAGCAGAATGCGGCGGACCGGGATTTCGGGCTGAATCACCGAGGACTTGCCCACCGGAATGGTCACCATCGGCGCCAGCATGACCCGCCCGCAGGGCGTCCCTCCGGCCGGGCCGACCACATCCTTGGCCGTCGCCGCCAGCGCACCGCCCGACAGGATCAGCGCAAACGCAACCGCTGCAGACAGCCCCTGCCGCGCCGGGCGGCGACTGCGAATCTTATTGTTTGTGCTCATGTTGTTCCCCTGTTCGGTGCGCTACATGCCGGAGTTGGAGGTCAGACGCTAGAAGCATTCGATCGTTTTGGATACGCCGCGAATGACCTCGACACAGATCTTGTCCTGGGGAGCCGGCACCCGCCTGACCACCCGTCGCGGCGGCGGCGCCGAAGGCGCGGCGGCCACCGGTTGGGGCTCGGGCGTGGTGCGCAGCAGCACCGCGCGGGTAATGCCCTTGGTTTCGGCCGGTTCGGAATCGATCTGGTTGCGCAGCACCAGCGACAGGTTGCCGACGCTGCGCGCGAGGTCCAGGCGCTCGGCTTCTTCCGGGGTCACTTCGAGGGTCACCGCATTGACCACCCGCGGCTTGGTCTCGTCACGGCTGGCCTCCTGGGCCACCGCCAGCACCAGGATGCGCTCAAGGACGATCTTCGAGATCATCTGGTCGTCGCCGGAGCCGCGTGCGTCCGTCTTCTGCGTATTGACCATGATGTCGACATAGTTGCCGGGGAGGGTGAAGCCGGCGACACCGATCACATCATTGACGCGGACGGTGATCGCGCGCTTGCCTTCGGGCACCACCGCAGACAGGCCGCCGCGTGTGCCGACCGGCGCGAGACGGGATTCCAACACCGGTTCACCGGGCTGGATGCCACTGATCGCGACACGGCCATCGAGGGATTCGAGGTCGCTGAACGCCCCCTTGGGCACACTCGCCGCCGGCCAGGCGACCAGGCGCAACGCTTCGCGGTTGATCCGCCCGCCCAGCGGCAGTTCGACCGCGGCCACCGCGATCCGGGTGCCGTCGCCGGCCGATTTGGACTGCAGCCATCGCGTACCCAGAAAGACCGCGGCAAGCCCGGCCAGCATGGCGACGAGCAGGAATGCGAGACCCTTCGCTTTCATGGAAGCCTCCCTCTTCTTGCGGGTTGCCGGCAAGCGGCCAGCCTCCCTTTTATCGCCCGGATTCCGGACCTTTCATCTGCCGCCCGCTTGCCGGTACTGCACCGATCAGCGCTTTCATTCTGCGCTCTTCATGGTTCATCGACTAGCAAAATAGTTATGCCATGCCCATTGCAGGCTGTCATGGGTGAGGCGCGCCGGCTCGCCCCGGTAACGGGCGAAATCGGCGATCGGCCCGATCAGGTCGCGGGGGTAGCACGCCAGCAAGGGCTGACCGCTGCCCGCATGAAAATCTTCGAGCAGGGAGCGGAAGGCAGCTTCGTCGAACGGCACTTCACGTTCCTCGCAGACCCGCATGAAAATGCTGCGGTATTCGTCCTCGTCCATCGGCCCGATGTGGATCTTGTAGCCGAGCCGGCGCAGGAAGGCAGGATCGGCCACATCGGACGGCATCAGGTTGGTGGAAAACACCAGCACCACGTCGAACGGCAGCGAAAACTTGATACCGCTGTGCAAGGCCAGGTAGTCGTGGTGGCGGTCCATCGGCACGATCCAGCGGTTCAACAGCTGTTCGGGCTGGACCAACTGGCGGCCGAGGTCATCGACGACGAACAGCCCGTTGTTGGCCTTGACGTGCGGCGGCGCCTGGTAAAACCCGGTGCTGGCGTCGTAGTCGAGGTCGAGCATCTTCAGGGTCAGCTCGCCGCCGGTGAGCGCCACCGGGCGGCGGCAGCGCACCCAGCGCTGGTCGGGCCGCATCAGGTTGTCGATCGCGGCGCCCGCGCTGCGCGGCGCATCTTCCACCGCATGGTGGATCAGCGGGTCGTACACCTGGATGATCTCGCCATCGACGAAGATGGCGTGCGGCACGGCGACATCGCCTTCCAGCAGCAAGGCCAGGCGCTCGGCAAGGTAGGTCTTCCCCGCACCGGCCGGGCCGTACAGGAACAGCGCACGCCCGGAGCCCATCGCCGCGCCCAACTGGTCGCGCACTTCGGGCTTGATGACCAGGCCGCGGAAGGCCTTATCCACGCCTTCGCGGGTCACCTTCATCTTGGTCACCGACTGGCGCTCGACCTGGGCGACGTAATCGTCCAGGGACACCGGGGCCGCACCAGCGTACTTGCAGCGGCCGAGGTACTCGACCGCGCGCGCGCGCCCGGCATCGGTCAGCTCGTACAGGACGTCGCCATCGGTTTCACCGCGGCGCACGACTTCACACAGGCGCTCGGCGCGCATGAAGCTCAGCAGGCTGTCGAGCACGATCGCCGGCAGCCGGAGCTGGTGCGACATGTCGGTGAGATAGAGCTGACCGCGCACGAACAGCAATTTGGCTGCCAGCTCGACCAGGAAGAGCAGCGGCAAGCCGGTTTCTTCCACCGTTCGCGGCGCACGCGGAAAAGCAGACGCCTGTTCGAGCGGGATTACCTGGGCACGGACTTGACTGCTCATGACGGCTCTCCGTAAGTCGCAAATCGCGTTCAGGTTTTTCAGCTCAAGGCCCAGCCCCCGGAACGGACCAGCACCAGTTGCAACAGCGTGCCGGTGGCGATTGCAACCGCGTAAGGCATGCGCCCGGCGGTGTGCTGCAGCGGCTCCAGGCGAGGGCTGTCGCCCCCGGCGGCGCGCACCACGCTGGTCGTCAGCATGAAGCGCAGATTCGTCAACATCTGCCCTAGGGAGCGCTGCCACAAGGCCATCGCCAAGGCGAGCACGCCGCCGGCGACGAAGGTCAGCACTACCGCACCTAAAGTCTGCAATGGGCCGAGGAAGGCGCCGACCACCATCATCAGCTTGACGTCTCCGGCGCCCATCGCGCGTAGCAGATAGAGTGGAAAAAGCGCCGCGAAACCCACTGCCATGCCGGCGAATGCCGCCGACAGGCCAATACCCCCTGCTGCGGCGGATAGCACACCATATCCACTGCCAGCAACTGCCTGAAAACTCAAGGCCCCAGCCATACCAGACAGAATTAATTTGTTGCTGATCCTGCCGGCGATGAGGTCGGTGCAGACTGCAACACCAAGCACCCCCAGCAGCAGCAGCAATCCGAAACTCATGTCGGTGGTACCTCGGATCAAAAACAGCGAAAGGGGAAGCTTCATGCCTTGCCTTTCATCAAGGCATGAAGCTTGCTGGAACTTATTAAAGCTCAGCAGCAATATCCGAGAAAAGTTGATTTAAAGTGGTCCCGAGGAGCGTAGCGCCAGTAATGATCGCTACCGCAATCAAAGCCGCAATCAAGCCATACTCGATCGCCGTCACGCCTTCTTCGTCGCGAACGAACCGTTTCATCATTTCCAGCATGATATTCTCCTTCATCAACGAACCGCCGGACTCCCGGCTACCCACCGGAGCGGGAGTACCGTTCCGGAAAACCTGCACAAACAATTACTCATTCAAACCGCTGGCCACTCAGGGCGCAGCGTCCGCAACTTTGGCTGCAACATCGTCGTAGAGAACATTGAGCGCCTCGCCCAAGGCGTCGACCGAAATCACGATTGCGCCGAAGACCAGAGCCGCCAACAACGCATATTCGATCGAGGTGACGCCGTCCTGCTCGGACAAGAACGCGATGAGCCTATCCGTAATTTTCGCGGTTTTCATCGCCCCGTCCTCATCCGGTGTGTCTTGAGCTCAGGTTAGGCGCCCCCTCTTCCTCATGCATCGGTAATTGAACCCACTCGGCCTAGGTAGATTTGACGACATGAGACGTGACAGTTGTCACGGTTGTTTGTTGCAGTCCCTACGGCAGAATCATCCCTGCCCCGATGGAATCCGAACTCCAGAGGGACAGCAGAAGAGCAAGGTGACCGGAAGACCATGAAATCGAGCAAAACGATGACAGACGAGATCATTCAGACGCACAGCTCGGGCTCTTCCATAGACGAGGCAGTAACGCTGTCGATCGTCGTTCCGGTTTTCAACGAAGCAGAGGCGGTCGGTTATTTTCTCGAAAGGCTGAAGCAGGTCTTCGAAAAGGGTGCCAGAATAAACCTGGATATTGTGTTCGTTAACGACGGCAGTACAGACAACACACTTTCCCGCCTACTTGAACTACAGCGGGATAATACGACGATACGTATCGTTGACTTGAGCCGGAATTTTGGCAAAGAAGCCGCGCTCACCGCCGGACTGAAAGCCGCAAAAGGGCATGTCATTGTTCCAATCGACGTGGATCTCCAAGACCCTCCTGAACTCATCCCAAAGATGATCGAAAAATGGCGAGAGGGGTTCGATGTCGTGCTCGGGAAACGGATCAATCGGGACTCGGACTCATGGTCAAAGCAAAAATCTTCGACATGGTTTTACCGCCTTCACAATAAGATTTCGGACCTTCAGCTACCGGAAAATGTAGGCGATTTTCGGTTAATGGATCGCGCCGTGGTCGATGCGCTGGGTGAGCTGACAGAATCAAGACGATTCATGAAGGGTTTGTTCGCTTGGGTGGGTTTTCGCACCGCGACGATTGAATACACCAGACCCAAGCGATCTGCAGGCAGGTCGAAGTTCAACGGCTGGAGTTTATGGAACTTTGCGCTTGAAGGGATTACCAGCTTCAGCAATGCTCCACTACGCATCTGGACCTATTTAGGCAGCGCGGTCGCGTTCACATCATTCATATTCGCTCTTTTCATCATGCTGAGAGTCCTCGTTTACGGCACAGATGTTCCGGGTTATGCCTCGATTATCGTTTCCATCACGTTTCTCGGCGGCATTCAATTAATCGGGATCGGAATAATCGGAGAATACCTTGGGCGGACCTATATCGAGTCCAAGCACCGCCCCGTATATCTTGTAAGGCGTATATATGAAATCAAGGACTGACAATGGATATCAAAGAAACCGACATCTTGAACGGCGACCCAGCCCAACACTGGTACTACCGTTCCAAGGCGGAAGCCATGGTAAAGTTTTTGGGCGACACCCAACCTTCTTTGATTCTGGATGTGGGCGCAGGCTCGGGTTTTTTCTCTCGCCATCTTCTCCTTAACTCATCTCGTTATACACAACTCTGCCCCACCAGAGCGCCGGCTGAAATAATCGTTGACCTTCAATGACTTACGCGAAGCGCTTGTAAACCTTGCAAAAAACGCGTCTACTCTT
>NZ_JALLIK010000072.1:0-26788 GCF_023093595.1 Thauera aromatica | reverse complement strand
AGCGCCACCACCGTCGAACACTTCGAGGCTCTCCTGCCCTGGAATCTCAAGGCTGAGCAGTTGATCACAGCGTAGCGAGCCCAGGAAGGATGGGGTTCGTGGAGCGCTTACCCTTGATGCGGCGCCGGTCGGCCTTCTTCTCCCGCTGGCTCGCGCGTGCGCCATCCTCGGGGTCTGTAAGCGCCTCGGTGGCCGCCGCACGCCATTGTTCGAGCTCCTGCGGATATACCCCATTCTCGCGGCACCAGGCGCTCTTGCTGACCTCATCCATCGCGGCGGTCACCAGCACCGCCTCGAATCGGGCCCGCGCTGTCCAGGCCCGCTCGCGAGCGGGCCTGGACAGCGCATCCGCCCGCCACCGCTCCAGTGTGGCCGTCGAAATACTCAGCTCACGCGAAACCGTCTGCACCGATGCGCTCTCCGGGGGCAACAACCGTGCTACCGCTTTGTCCTTGAATGCTTGTCCGTATCTGGCCACTTCGTTCTTCCGTTATCGCCCTCGGATTTCAGATTCTATCGAGGCGACAACTATTCTGACCCAGAGGGAAACCGCCTCCGCGAAACACGGGGCGATTCAGTTCGCGGGGAGCCTGCGCGCAGGCCAGCGTGCGGCTGCGGTCATGAGCCTGATCCAGTCCGCGCGGCTCAACGGCCACGAACCCTTTGCGTACCTGAAGGATGTGCTCGAACGCCTGCCGACGCAGCCCTACAGCAAGATCGGCGAGTTGCTGCCGCATCGCTGGCAGCCGGCCGTCTGCGCCTGAGCGAAACGGCAAGACGGGTTCGCCGGGTGCTTACCCAGCTTCAACTTCACACTGCTTGCAGTTCCCAGATCCCGGCCGGCGGTGTATTGCGCCAAACCACCGATGTCCGCTGCCACCGCAGGCCGGGTGGAGCGTCGAATGGCGCTCTGGGCTGATAGGTGAACTGGACGAGCTTGCGCTCAGGGTCCTGTGCGAGGAATCGGCATAGGCAGGTGGCCGTTTCGCTTGCCACGCGGCGTGGCAGGGAGCGGAACGGGAGACTGGAGACGAGGACGACCTTGCCTTGTACGTCGATCAAGGCGTCCACGACCTCTTTCGCCGCAGCCTGGCGCACATCCACGGCGGGGCAGCAAGCTTTCAGGCGCTGCGCAAGAGGTGCCTGCAGTTCCACCGCAATCAGCGGCACGTGAGGTTGGGCATGGAGCAGGGCACGGGTGACGGCACCGGTGCCGGCTCCGAGTTCGACGATCAGATCGGCACCGGTGGCGGCGTTGGCCATGGCACTTGCCAGCGCGCGTGACGAGGGCAGTAGTGCGCCCGTCGAGGCCGGGTCCCGTAGCATTGCGATCAGCAGTTCTACCGGCATGGAGGTACGCCAAGGTTGGGCAAAGTGCTTTTATCGTAATCCTTGCCCAGCATTCGTGGGGAAGATCGTTACGTTTGGATATGGCCCATGTGGTCGCACGCTTCGTACGGGTGGGCTCGTATGGCTGGATGGCGTATTGTTCTGTGACAAAATGCGCTCCATTTTGAACGAGGAAAAACAATGATTTCAGAATTCCAGGGGCTTTTGGAGGCGGCGCGCGGGCAAGCCGAGCCGCAGCGGTTGCTGTTCGTCTTTGTGCGAGCCGAGCTCCCCGAAGACGCGACACCGGAGCAGAAGCGCCGCTTCGATCGCGGTCAGGGCGGTACTCTGGCCCCAGTCATGTTCGTAGACAAAAAGACGGACGAAATCCAGAGCTTCGCCGAACTGGTCGAAGAGTCGCGGCACATGGGGCAGCACTGGGATGTGGTGTTTGTCGGCTGTCTGGGTGGGCAGGGATCGCGGGAGCCGAGCGACGAAGCGACTCAGCAGGCGCTGGAGGCCATGATCAAATCGATCCAGGGCGGGATCGTCAGCCATCTGCTGGCCTATCGAGCGGACGGAGAGCAGCTCCAGTTCGGCTGAGCGGGGGGAGGATCGTACCCTGGTCCGTTTTCGGCTGGCGCGCGAGCAGGGTTCTTGTTTCGTAGTGTTCCCGAAATGGCGTGGCAATCGGGATGAAAATCAGGCCGCGAGTACAGGGGCAAGCGCGATCCCAACCAGGACGATCCATGCGAATACCCCGCTGTTGGTGACGATCACGGCAAGTTCGAATGCATCGATCGGTTCCCGGACGTGCAGCAAATTCTCGACCCCGTACCGGATCAATGCAACGGAGGCGGCCAGGGCGAGCAAAGGGATTGCAATCACCGGAACGATTCCGTGTTGCAGCAAGACAAGGGACGATAACCACAGCGGAAGTGCGGCAACCACGGCGACAGTGAATGCGTCATGGATGTCTGCGCTCCCTTTCCGAGTCTTCGAAACTTCCCGAATCAGCCAAGTTATCAGCAGCAGCGAAACGAGCTCAGCGACGAAAAACAGCAGTGCTGCAAGACGCCAAGAGTCGGCCGAAACGTCGGGGAAATAGTGGGCGCCAATATGATCCGCGGCATGAATGAGCATCCGCGGCGGTAGGGCCGACAGAGGTAGGATCAGCCCGAAAATCATCGAGATGGTCGAAGGGCGGGCACGCGCAATCTCGTCCCAGGCCGCGCTCGACGACCACATCATTGGCGGCAAGTGTAGGAATTTCATCATGACCCCTCCTTTTTCAGCCCCCTGACGGGGATGCGGACGGCTCAGACGTGCCCTGGCTGCGGGAGTACATGAACCTTCAGGTGTATTTATATCATGGCATGATGCTTTTGGGTGAGACGAGCTGGCCGGATGCACAATCCCGTGTCTCGCAATCCTGCGCCTACTTCGGAATCGTGGAGCGAGTGTCTCGGCCGGATGTGGCCGGAGTGCGGATTCCGACCCAACGTGACCGCTGATTCCGAAATAGTGTGACCGGTGGTTCCGCGATCGTGACCGCGGATTCCGATTTGATCGTGACCGATTTCGAGTGGTTGTCGGAATGTGCGGTCACGTTGTCGGAATGACCGGTCACGATCAATTCGGAACGGGGTCTGCGGTGCCGGCGTGGCAACGTCCTTTGTCAGGCCGGCTACCCTCGCGCGCTTTGCGCGGAGATGGGGATGCCGGCGGAGCGGATTGCCATGCACAAGATCAAGGAGCTGTTACGGCTCAAGTACGACTGCGCGCTCTCGCATGAACAGATCGCCCGTGCGCTGTCGATTTCGAAAGGGGTGGTCGCCAAGTACGTGAAGGCGGCCGACGCGAGCAGCCAGCCGTGGGCGGCGTTGTCGATGACCGACGAGGCCGAGTTGCGCCATTTGCTCGGGATCGGCTCGCGCGGCCGTGGGGCGAGCCTCGGCTACGCAACGCCAGATCTGGCGGCCGTGCATCAGGGCCTCAAGCAGAAGAACGTCACGCTGGCGCTGTTGTGGGAGGAGTACGTGCAGGCAGCCGCCGGGCCGGCCTACCAGTACTCGCGCTTTTGCGACCTGTACCGCGAGTTCGCCCGGCGACTCAAGCGTTCGATGCGCCAGGTGCATCGCGCCGGCGAGAAGCTCTTCATCGATTACGCCGGTGACACGGTGCCGATCATCGATGCCGCGACCGGCCAGATCTCGCGGGCGCAAATCTTCGTCGCGGTGCTGGGCGCGTCGAGCTACACCTTCGCCTGTGCCACCGCAACGCAGTCGCAGGCCGACTGGCTGGGCGCACTCGCGCAGGCGCTCGCCTTCATCGGCGGGGTGCCCGAACTCATCGTCCCGGACAGTGACCGACGCGGTTAGAATCTGAACACCACGCTTGCGCGCAACCTCTTCGGTCACGATCCTCGGTGCAGGTGGTCACGTTCGTCGGAATGCGCAGCCGGAGCCTTGTTCGTGGGCGCGTGGCGCAAAGAAATATCGATCCGGTCGTAGCTCGGGCAGCTGCCCTTGTGGACCGGTGAAACGACCATTTCGAACATCACCCGGGTTCCGGGCGGCACATCCCTGACCGGACTGGTCAAGTCCCGGAACAGCGGCTTGCCCTGGCTGAACACGGTGACGTCGAGGATCGAGCGACGGCCGAGTGTCCGTGTCGAAGTATTGGTCAGTGTTCCGGTAATGAAGGCGAAGCAGCTTTTCCGGTCGAGCGCGGAAATCTTGCGTTCGACCTGGTAGTCAACTACGAAACCGCCATCGAGGTGGGTCTGGAACTGTTCTCTGGCCACCGAGGGCAGAGCGGGCTCGACAAGCTTTTCCGGGCTCGGCCCGGCACAGCCGAAAGCGGACAATGCGGCGGCGAAGGCTGCGGACCGCCGCAAGGGTGCGTGAAGAAAGCGGTCTGCCATGTCGGGATCTCCTGGGGGCAGGGTAGTACATGGCTGGGGGATGCCCAGGCTCGTGTGGGGATCCTCCCACGAATCACGCCTTGGATGCCACCGCTCTGGGCTGCTCTGCGATACGGTCGCGAGTTGCATGCCCTTCGACAATGGTTTTCATCAGGCCGGGCTGCCAATCCTGCCCGGAGGTGCAGGTGCTATACCTGTCGCCACCAGTAGTCTTGCCGAGGTGCTTCGAGGAGACGGGGAGCGCGTTCGGCGGCGAGGCGGCGGATGTGGGGAAGGCGAGGGCGGATTTTGAACATCGCTCTGACGACGGCCGGCTCGAACTGGGTGCCGCTCGCGCACTCGAGCAGGCGGAACACTTCATTGTCGGCGAGTGCCGCGCGGTCGCTCCGGGGAGAGGTGACCGCATCGAAGAAATCGACGACTGCGGTGATGCGGGCGCTCAGCGGGGTGTTGGTGCCGAAGCGGCCCGCCGGGTAGCCGCTACCGTCCCATTTTTCGTGATGATTGAGGACGATTTCGACCGCAAGCTCTTGCACGGGCGAGCCTGAGCCCTCCAGCAAACGGGTACCGAGCAGGGGGTGATCACGCATGATTCGCCACTCTTCCGGGCTCAGGCGGCCAGGTTTGAGCAGAATCGAATCGGGGATGCCGAGCTTACCCAGGTCGTGCAGCGGAGCGGCTTCGAACAGCATATCGCAGCGCTTTTGGGGGAGCCCCATGGCCTGGGCGACCAGGGCCGACAGGGCGCCCACGCGCAGGCAATGCTCGGGTGACCCCCCGTCCTTGAGTGCAGCGAGGAGGATCAGTCGCTGCAGGGCCCGGTGCTGCGCGTCTGCGGCTACGGCTTGGGCGCGGTCACGTTCGGCTGCTACATTCTGTAATTCTTGCACCATCTGAAAAATCTGCCGGCAGGTTTTGCATGGGTCGGCGTCGATGGCCGGAAGTGGTGTAAGGCTTGTGAGGGAAACAGCAGCCCCACATGCAGGTGCGCCCTCGCCCAGCGTCATGGCAGGGGAAAATTGCAGAGAGGACGGATGGGGTCGGAGCGCTGGAGACATGTGCGGGGCCGGAGTTTCTTGCCGGATCGAATATAGCCCATGCCCGGCGGCGGAGCCTGTCGGTGCGAATTCCGGGTGTGCGCTTTTTCACACTGAAGGACATGGGCAGTCGACGTCCCGCTCCCGGCCCCGAGCGGGGCCATGCCTGGGGGCTGAGCGCAGGGGCAGAGCACATACCGCCCGCATCCGCCCTCGACGCGCGGGAGGCGACGTGATAAGTAACATGCCGTATTACCGACCACCCACCTGCATGCCGGATTCTGCTGCCATGCACCGGAGTGGGTTCCAATCCGTGCCAGAGTGAGTTTTTTCGATGCCGTCTTCGCCTTCCCCCGTCGAATATCGTATCCGCCCTTCGAACCCCGGCGCACACCTGTTCGCCGTGAGCTGCACGGTAAGGACGCTCGATCCGTCCGGTCAGCTGTTCCGCCTGCCGGCATGGATTCCGGGCAGCTACATGATCCGTGAGTTCGCGCGCAACATCGTCAGCCTCCGTGCCGAGAGCGGTGGCAAGCCGTGCGCAGTGGAAAAGATCGACAAGCACAGCTGGAAAGTGGCGGCGCTACCCTACGGCACGCGCCTGACCCTGCACTACGAGGTGTACGCCTGGGATTTGTCGGTACGTTCCGCCCACCTCGATACCACGCATGGCTTTTTCAACGGAACCAGCGTGTTCCTGGCTCCGGACGGGTGCGCCGCCTTGCCCTGCGCGGTCGTGATCGAGGCCCCCGAAGGGGAGCAATACCGCAACTGGAGGCTTGCGACCACGCTGCCGCCGGCACGGCCGGGCCGGACGCGGGCGTTCGGATTCGGGCGCTTTCGTGCCGCCGACTACGACGAACTGATCGACCACCCGGTCGAAATGGGATGCTTCACGAGCGCACGCTTCGATGCCGGCGGTGTACACCACGATCTCATCCTCAGCGGACGCCACGACTGCGACCTCGATCGGCTGGGGGCTGACCTGGCGCGCATCTGTGCCTGCCAGATCGAACTGTTCGGCGCCCCCGCACCGATGTCGCGCTATGCGTTTCTGGTCATGGTGGTGGGCGAGGGCTATGGCGGCCTGGAGCATCGCGCATCGACCGCACTGATTTGCAGCCGTGCCGATCTGCCGTGGAAAGGCATGGAAGGACTGCCCGATGGCTACAAGAGCTTCCTCGGCCTGTGCAGTCACGAATATTTCCATACCTGGAACATCAAACGCATCAAGCCGGCCGCGTTTACCCCCTACGAGCTCGGGCGCGAAAACTACACCCGCTTATTGTGGGCATTCGAAGGCTTCACTTCCTATTACGACGACCTGATCCTGGTGCGCAGCGGAGTGATCGGCGTTGAAGACTATCTCGCGCTGCTCGGCAAAACGGTGTCGAACGTGATGCGCGGCAGCGGCCGCCTGCGCCAGAGCGTGGCCGAATCGTCTTTCGATGCCTGGATCAAGTACTACCGCCAGGACGAGAACGCGCCCAATGCCATCGTCAGCTATTACACGAAAGGAGCGCTGATTGCGCTTGCGCTCGATCTGCAGCTGCGTGCCGGCAGTGCAGGGCGCTGCAGCCTGGACACGGTGATGCGCCTGCTGTGGACCCGGCATGGGCGAAGCGGTGTGGGGGTGGCCGAGGACGGGATCTTCGCCGCAGTACGCGAAGCGGCGGGCCCTCGGCTCGGTCCCCGCCTGGCAGACTGGCTGGAGGCCGCAGTGGAGGGGACCGGGGATCTACCGCTGCCGCGACTGTTGAAGGATTTCGGCATCGTGTTCGAGGCCGCCCCGGCAGGCAAGGCACCCTGGTTGGGTCTGAAGCTGGCGGCGGGAGAGGCCGAGGGGAAAGTCGTCAACGTGTTCGACGGCGGGCCGGCGCAGGCGGCGGGCATCGCTGCCGGAGATGTGCTGCTGGCGCTGGATGGGCTGAAGTTGAGCGCGAAGGGGATGGACGGGTGCCTGGCGCGGCGCCGGCCGGGCGAGCGGGTGGAGATTCACCTGTTCCGGCGCGACGAGCTGATGCAGTTTCAGCTCACCTTGGCGCCCGCCCCGGCGGACAACTACAGCCTGAAGCTCGCGCCGCGGGCCGGCGCCGCTGCGCGGGCGCTGCGCGAAGGCTGGCTCGGACGGGCCTGAACCTGTTGCCCGGGTTGATCGTCTGCGCCAACCGTCCGAGTCAGCTCCGGGGCGCAGATGCCGGCAACAGCCGGGGGCGCCAGTAGCGCCAGGCGAGAAAACCGGACAGGCCCGCCATGATCAGCCAGAACCCGACTCCCTGCCAGAAGGCGACCGGGTCGGTGGCGAGAAAATAGTCGCGCGGCGGGCGCACGAAGTGGATGCGGCCGCTTGCCACGGCCTGGCCGGCAATGCCGGCCGCGGTCAGCGCGGGGGCGAACCAGACCAGCAGGCCGAGCGCGACGATGAGGCGATCGAGCCGGGGCGAGGGCCGGCGGCGCGGGCGATAGACGCTGTCCACCCCGAACCACACGGCGAGCAGGAAGCCGAGCGCCGCCGCCAGCGGGCCGAGCGCCATCGCGGCGCCGAGCAGGGTTGCCGCGGCCATGAAGCGTGCGCCTTCCATCGCGACGACGACGGGCCAGATTCTGTCGAGCTGGGAAAAGAGCAGCCAGCAGGCTGGCAGGGCGAGCAGCGCTACGAGCAGATTGAAGAGGGCGCGATGGCGGGCACGGTCTCCCGCCAAGGGGGCGGCGCTGTGGATAACGGGGGCGGACATGGGCTCAGTGATCCTTGCGGATCAGGCCGACCATGATGCCTTCGATGACCAGCGCTGCATTCCGGGTGTCGACCACGATCGGAGCGTAATCGGGGTGAGCGGGCAGTAGCTCGACGATGGCGCCTTTGCGCTGCAGGGTCTTGACGGTGACGTCGTCATCGACACGGGCGACCACGACCTGGCCGTTGCGTGCCTCGCTGCTGCGATGGACGGCAATCAGGTCGCCGTCCAGAATGCCCGCGTCGCGCATGCTCATCCCGCGCACGCGCAGCAGGTAGTCCGCCTTGGGTGAGAACAGGGCCGGGTCGAGCTGATAGCGGGCTTCGACATGTTCCGCGGCGAGGATCGGGCTGCCGGCGGCAACTCGGCCGACCAGCGGCAGGCCCAGCCCTTCGGCGAGGCGGATGCCGCGTGCGCGGCCTTCCTCGAGCAGAATCGCCCCTTTGGCGACGAGTGCGCGCAGATGGGTTTCCGCGGCGTTGGGCGAGCGAAAGCCGAATGCGGTGCACACTTCGGCGCGGGTCGGAGGCCGGCCCTCGGATTCGACCGTGCTGCGGATAAAGTCGAGAATTTCCTGCTGGCGGGCAGTGAGGGTTTCGTTGCGGGTGCTCATCGGGCCTCCATAGTCAGCTGTAATTTTAAACAGCTTTCCGGTGCGGGCAAGGGGAATTCGTCCCACGGGCATCGCCCGCCCCGGGGGCACGCGGTGCTGCACTGCAAGCGTCGCCGTGTCTGTTGATGCACTGCATCTTGAGCCTCGCCCAAATCTGCGCTATTGCTTCAGCACGGTGTCGGCAGATGGCACCGGCGCATCGACAAGCACAGGGAGATTCGCCGTCATGCATACCCCGATCCGGCCTCCTCTCGCGGCTCGCTCCGGCGGTAGTGTTCGCCGGGGGTCTCGGCTAGAATCCCACCCACATCAGGGAGACATCATGCTGAAGAGCGGAGACATCGCCCCCGCTTTTTCATTGCCGGATGCGGACATGGAAACCTTCGACCTCGCATCCTCGGCCGGCAAGCACCATGTAGTCCTCTATTTCTACCCTCGCGACAAGACCCCGGGCTGCACGCTTCAGGCCGCCGATTTCAGCGACCATGAAGACGATTTCACCCGCTACGACTGCATCGTGGTCGGTGTAAGCCCGGACGATTGTCTCACCCACGCGGAGTTCCGCGACCATGAAGGCCTGTCGATCCGGCTGCTGTCGGATACCGACACCGAGGTGTGCCGGCTCTACAAGGTATGGCAGGAACGGGAAGTCGACGGAGTGAAGAAAATGGGTGTGCGGCGGTCGACCTTCATCATCGACAAGCAGGGCAGGATTCGCCACGCACTCTACGATGTGACGCCCCGCGGCCATGCGGCTGCGGTTTTCGAACTGGTCAAGGAACTGGAATCACAGAATGGAAAACGAAATCGTCAAGAATAGCGTCGTGACGCTGCAATACACCGTGCGCGACCCGGACGGTGCCGTCATCGATGACGGCTCGCATCCGCTGGTGTATCTGCACGGCGGCTACGACGGTATCTTCCCGATGCTGGAGGAGGCCCTGCACGGCAAGAAGGTCGGCGACAAGCTTCAGGTCAAGCTGCAGCCCGACGATGCCTTCGGCGAGTACGACGAGGAACTGATCCTGGTCGAGGACGCCAAGCTGTTTCCGGACAACATCGAAGTCGGCATGAGCTTCGAGCGCGTTTCCGACGATGGCGAGGAAGACCTGGTCTATCGCATCACTGAAATCGCCGAGGGCAAGGTCGTGGTCGATGGCAACCACCCGCTCGCCGGCGTGGCCTTGATGTTTGACGTTACCGTCGCCGAAGTCCGTCCGGCGACGGCCGAGGAAATCACTCACGGCCATGTGCACGGCCCCGGCGGTCATCACCACTGATCATTGCAAGGGCCGCGTGTGCGGCCCTTTTCGCGCTTGGGTGCGCCTTCCCGGTGCGGCCGATGGCGGCCGTGCTCAGCACACCGGCCGAGGCTCTTCGGTACAGGCATGAACGCTCCTCCTCTTCTTTCTTCGCCGCTTGTCCAGCCGCTCACCCGGCCCCTCCCCGCCAGGACGCCCTCGGCTGCACCGCTGCTGCAGGTTTCCGACCTTGCCGTGGTGATCGGGCGCGAGGGAGGCGAGATCCGCCCGGTAGACGGCGTGGCCTTCGAAATCGATGCGGGGGAAACGTTCGCGTTACTCGGTGAGTCCGGTTGCGGCAAGTCGATGACCGCGCTCGCGCTGAGCCGCCTGCTGCCCGATGGCGGCCGTGTTGCCGGTGGTGCGGTGCGGTTGGGAGGAGAGGACCTGCTGGCGCTGCCCGAGTCGGCGATGCGCCGCGTGCGCGGCGGGCGAATCGGGATGATTTTCCAGGAGCCGGCGACCAGCTTGAATCCGGTGATGACGGTCGGAGCGCAGATCGCCGAGGCGCTGTCCTGCCATGGGGTGCGCGGCCCGGCGCTCGATGCCGAGGCTTGTCGTCTGCTCGAGGCGGTCGGTATTCCCGCTCCCGCGCGCCGGCTGCAAGACTTCCCCTTCCAGTTTTCCGGGGGCATGAAGCAGCGCGTGATGATCGCGATGGCCTTGGCCGGTCGACCGCAGCTGTTGATCGCCGATGAGCCGACGACCGCGCTCGATGTCACCATCCAGGCCCAGGTGCTCGATCTGCTCGCTGCCATCCAGCGCGAGCGGGGGATGGGGATGCTGCTGATCTCCCACGATCTCGGAGTGGTCGCCCGGATGGCGCATCGGGTCGGGGTGATGTATGCCGGCGAGTTGATCGAAACCGGTAGCCGCGCCGATTTTTTCCGCACTCCGCTCCATCCGTATGCACGCAAACTTTTTTCCGCACTGCCCGGCGCGGCGCGGCGTGGTGCTCCGCTCGATGCGCCCGAAGGCAGCGTGCCGGCGCTGGATCGGCATTTTCACGGCTGCCGCTTCGCCGAGCGCTGTCCGGTGGCTTTCGATCGCTGCGACGACGAGGCCCCCGCCTGGCGTGCGGTAGGAGCGCACGCGGTACGCTGCCACCTGTATGAAGGCGTCAGCGTGCCGCGCGGCCTCGACGCGCCGGTTCCGCCCGTCGCCGCCGATCGTCCGCACAGTGCCCGGCCGGTGCTGCAGGTAGAGGATCTTGTCGTCCATTTCCCGGTGCGCAAAGGCCTGCTCAAGCGCACAGTGGCCCAGGTGAAGGCGGTCGATGGTGTCAGCCTGCGGCTTGCCGCCGGGCGCACGCTCGCGCTGGTCGGGGAGTCGGGGTGCGGCAAGACTACCGTAGGCAAGGCGATCCTGAAGCTGATTCCGCCGACCGCCGGCGAGCTCTATCTCGACGGCGAAAACATCACCGCGCTGCCGGCTTCGGCCCTGCAACCGATGCGGCGCGCGGTGCAGATGATCTTCCAGGATCCTTTCGCCTCGCTCAATCCGCGCATGCGGGTGGGCGAGATCATCGAAGAGGGCATGGTGGCGCTCGGTGTCGAGCCCGATGCGCAGCTCCGCCGCGCCCGGGTCGGCGATCTGCTCGAACGCGTCGGGCTGGCGGCGGACATGCGCTGGCGCTATCCGCACGAGTTTTCCGGCGGCCAGCGCCAGCGGATCGCGGTAGCCCGGGCGCTGGCGGTCTCGCCCCGGGTGATCGTGTGCGATGAGCCGACCAGTGCGCTGGATGTGTCGGTCCAGGCCCAGTTGCTGAACCTGATGCGTGAGCTGCAGCGCGGACATGGACTGGCCTATCTGTTCATTACCCACAACCTGGCCGTGGTCGAATATCTGGCCGACGAAGTGGCGGTGATGTATCTCGGGCGTATCGTCGAGGAAGGCCCGGTCGAGCGCGTCCTGAAGGCGCCGGCCCATCCCTATACGCGGGCTCTGCTGGCGGCGGTGCCGCGGCTCGACAGCGGGGAAGGCGGGATCGGGGGAGGGGAGGCGCTGCAGGCGCCTGCCGGAGGGAAGGCTCTCGCCGATCTGCCCTCGCCGCTCGCCCCCCCCGGCGGGTGTCATTTCCATCCTCGCTGCCCGTATGCCACCGATGTCTGCCGGATCAGCTACCCGCCGGTTACCGAGTTCGGCCGGGAGCATCGCGCACGCTGCCACTGGCCGCGGCGGGAGCGTTGATCAGTCTCCGGCGGCGGGGCGCTGGTGTGCCTTCCTGCCGCTTTTGGGCGCGGCGTTGCGGGCGGAAGAGCCGGCGGATTCGAGCCGCGGGCGGCTGTCCCGTGCTTCCGCTGCTCCCAGTTTCAGCCCCGGCTGGCGTGCCACCGCCGCGGAAAAAGGCAACAGCCGGCTGACTTCCAGCGCGCCCTCGGGTTCGATCCCGTCGGGCACGAGCAGCGCATGGCCCGGTCCCGGCTTGCTCGCCGAAGTAAGACCGTTGAGTTTGCGCAACTGGGCGAGGCTCAGCCCGTGGCGGGCGGCCACGGCGTCCAGGCGCTCGCCGGAACCCAGCACGTGCATGCGCCAGCCCTTGCCGCTGCGGACCAGTTCGGCCAGCCCTTCCTCGAGCCGTTCGGCACGGTCGGTCGGGACCACGAAGGTCTGCCCGGGGAGGGTGATCGCCGGACGGTTGAACCCCGGGTTCAACGCCAGGAACTCGTCGAGCGGCATGTTCGAGAGCCGGGCGGCGGTTGCCAGATCCACGCCGACCGGAGCGTCGACAGTGACGAAGTGCAGTTCGTTGGCGACGTAGGGCAACTCGAAATGGAACAGCTCCGGTTCGGCGACGATGTTCTTGATCGCCTGCAGCTTGGGGATGTAGTTGCGGGTCTGTTCCGGCATGCGCAGGTGCGAGTACTCCTGCGCCAGGCCTTCCTCGGCGTTGCGCCGCAGCGCACGCTGGACCGCGCCTTCGCCCCAGTTGTAGGAAGCCAGCGCAAGGTGCCAGTCGCCATGCATGTCGTAGATGCGCTGCAGGTAGTCGAGGGCGGCCTGGGTCGAGGCGATCACGTCGCGGCGCTCGTCCACCCAGTTGTCCTGGGCGAGGTTGTAGTGCTTGCCGGTCGAGGGAATGAACTGCCACAGCCCGGAAGCGTGGGCGGGTGAGTAGGCCATCGGGTCGTAGCTGCTCTCGATCATCGGCAGCAGGGCGATCTCGGTGGGCATGCCACGACGCTCGAGTTCGTCGACGATGTAATACAGGTAGCGCCCGCCGCGGGCGAACACCTGCTTCAGAAATCCGGGGCGGTTCAGAAAGAAGGCCTGCTGGTCGATCACCCGTTCGCTGTCGAGATCGGGCATGCCGAAGCCGCGCCGGATGCGGTCCCAGATATCGTTGGCGTCGCGGGTCAGGTCGAGCGTGAGAACGCGTTCAGGGGTAGCGGATTCGATACGGGTGGGTGGAGCAGGAGAGGTCGACGTCCGGGATACGATGTCCTCGTCCGTTGCGGCTGCGCTCACCGGGGGGGCAATGTCTTCTGTGCCTGCCGCTCCGCCCGCCTGGAACAGGGCTGCGCACAGCGCCGCCCGCAATGCTGTGCGCAGCCTCGGCGCGGAAAGGCGTGCGAGCATCGGAGCCGGTTCAGAAACGGTCTTTCCAGGCCCGCAGGGCGGTCAGGCAGGCGAGGGCGTCGGCCGGCCGGGTGCCGGTTTCGAAGGCGAGTGCATCGAGCACCGCTGGCTGTGTGCAGCGCAGGAAAGGGTTGATGGCCTTTTCCCGGCCGATCGTGCTGGGCAGGGTCGGTTCGCCGCGTGCGCGCAGAGTCTCACAGTGCAGCGCATAGGCGTCACGCGCGTCATTGTCGGGTTCGGCTGCGCGTGCGAAGGCGAGGTTGGACAAGGTATATTCGTGGGTGCAATACACCCGGGTGCCGTCTGGCAGGGCGCAGAGGCGGGCCAGCGAGGCCGCCAGTTGTGCTGGGGTGCCTTCGAACAGGCGACCGCAGCCGGCGGAAAACAGGGTGTCGCCGCAAAACAGCACTCCGCTGCTCGGGCCGGTGCCGATGAAGGCGATATGACCGGCGGTGTGGCCCGGTACCTCGATCACGCGGAACGCTGCCGCCGGGGCATCGAGGCGGATTTCGTCGCCGTCGCCGAGCGGCCGGTCCACCCCCTCGATATGCTCGGCTGCCGGGCCGTAGACCGGTACCGGGTGGCGGGCGCACAGGGCACTGACGCCGCCGACATGGTCGGGATGGTGGTGGGTGAGGAGAATCGCCGACAGGGTCAGACCGTAGCGTGCCAGCGCGTCCTGCACCGGAGCCGCGTCGCCCGGATCGACGACAAGGGCGTGACGGCCGTCGTGCAGCAGCCAGATGTAGTTATCGCGGAAAGCGGGAAGGGGGATAATGTCCATACCTGAAACCCAGTAATGGCGCGGGTTCTAGCCTCGATTTGTTTTAGACTGTCTAAAACTCGGGCCTTCGGCCTGCGTGATTTTCTTGTCGCGGAGATAACGTTCGGTCATCTTCCGGTCCGTGTGCTCAAGCAGTTTCTGCGGGTCGGCGCCCTGGGCTTCGGCCTCGGTGCCCGACATTGCACGCAGATCGTGCAGCACCACGTCGGGAATGCCGGCCGCCTCGCGCGCCTTCTTGTACTGCTGCCAGATGGTATTGTAAACGGGCGGCTTGGTGCCGAGCAGATACATTCCGGCAACGTTCTTATGCAGCGCCTTGGCGCGCTCCACTGCGGCACGCAGGTCCGGGTTCCAGCGGATCAGAACGCGTGCCGCAGTCTTCTGCTGAACGACGTAGACGCCTTCGTCCCGCAGATCGGCTCGTGCGATCTTGAGCACGTCGCCGATGCGCTGTCCGGTCAGGTAGCACAGATCGATCACTACGGCCAGCAGCGGCCCGGCCTGGGCCTTGATGGCGTCGAACTCCCACGGCTCGACCCGGCGCTCGCGCTTGGGTTGCTTCACCGTCTTGATGCCGGTGCAGGGGTTGAAGTCGACGATGCAGTCTTCCAGCGCCACATCGAACACCATCCGCAGTACGGAAAGAGTGCGGTTGCAGATGGTGGCCTGGCCGATCAGATGGCGGCGCAGCGCGGCGACGTCGCTCTGCTTGACCTGGTGCGGGGCGAAATCGGCGAATGCCTCCTGTAGGAAGCGTGCCGTCGTGCGGTACTTCTTGACCGTCGAGGGGGCCTTGTCCTTCAGGATCGAGGGTAGCGCGTCCTCGATGAGCTGCGCCATGCCGCCCATCTTCTGCTTCATCCGGCGGGCGTACTCCTCCATCGCTTCGCTGAAGTCGGCGCCGAGCCGGATCCACTTGCCGTGCTTAACGAGCCAGAACGCTCCGTGCTTCTGGTAGACGCAGCTTGGGAGATGGCGGTCGGTCTTTCTTGGTCGCATGGCAGTCCTCCTTGAATACGACAATAGATCCGTCCGGGCGCTCGCGGAACGGAATTCCGATCGCCTTCAGAACGCGCTTCTGCGCGCTTGCAATCCGCTTGTCGGTCAGCAGCTCAAGCTCCTCTTTCGATAGGATCATCTCGGTTCTCCTGAAATGAAAGCCGCCGGTCGCAGCATTTTGATCAGGTGCAGCGCCTGGCTGGTGGCGTCGCTCAGCGCATTGTGGTGGGTGCCGATGCGCTCGAAGGGTACGTGCCGCCGCTGCGCCTTGACGGTGCGGTAGCAGCGGTCGTTCCACCAGGCCCACGGTGCGGGCTGGCTGCCGCGCTGGTAGGCGCTGCGCAGGATTACGTTATCGAAGCTGGCGCCGTTGCCCCACACCTCCGCCTCGATCGTCGTCTGGCCCATCCATTCGGCGAACGACGCCAAGGCGACGGCGATGGGCAGGCCGCCGGCACGGGCGATTTCCTGGCGGGCCTCGTCGCCTTGCTGGAGCCACCAGGTGACGGTGCTGGCGTCGATCACGCCGCCGTCTTGCACGGCGGATTCGAGGTCGACGCGGTTGTAGTAGCCGGGGCCCAGCTCGCCGGCCTCAAGGTCGAAGGCGATAGCGCCGATCGCCACGATAGCGGCGTCCGGGCCGTTGCCCATGGTTTCTAGGTCCAGCATCACGTTCGTGTAGATCTTCACGCTCACGCCACTACTCCTTCCAGCAGGTCTCGGGTATTCGGGCAACGGTAGGGGGCGGGCTCGGCACTTCCTTCCTTTCCTCCGGCCGCGGCTACGCGGCCGCCGGTCTTTGCCTTTTCCTTGGGTTTTTTCGCCGCGTCAGCGGCCTGGATCTTGGGTTTCCGCAGCGACGGTTGATCGCCCGCCCGCGCAGCCTGGTTAGCGGTGGAAAGCTCCTCGAGGCGTCCGCCGGTGGCCAGGTAGTTCGCGACCCATTCGGGCTTCTTACCCCGGCCGCTCCACGTCAGCTCGGCGTTCGTCGGGTGGCGGTAGGTGACGACCGTCGCCTTGTCCTTGCGCGCGCCTCCCTCGCCTCCCGGCGGAGCCTGTTCGGGGGTGGAAGGCGATTTTTCCGGCGCAGCGGGGGGCGAGGTTTTGGCCTTCGCGGGCTTTTCGGCGATCGCTGCGGCGCGGATGGCGTCGATGTCGAGGCCGAAGCTGGCGGCGGTGTTCGCCAGCGGCGCCGGGGTGCTGATGTCGCTGCAGTAGCTGGGCACGTCCAGCGTGCCGACCAGGGCAAGGTCGAACAGGAACTGGATCAGCTGGGCGGCATTGAAGTCGTCGATCTGTGCGTTCAAGGCACGCACACGCTCGTGGTTGTCGAGCTTCTCGTCCGGGCGGATGTAGATCTTCGCCAGGCGGGTTTGCGCATCGAAGCCGGTGCGTGCCCACAGCTGGCGGGCGACCAGGGCGAGGTCTTCGGCACGCTGAAGCGCCGGGCGGGTGCTGCCGTTGAGCATCAGGCGGGTCTCGCGCCGGATGGCGTCGAAGATCGCCCGGCGGCTGGCGGCTTCCTTCTTGCGCGCCTGATCTTCCTCGATCTGGGCGGCCGATCGGTTGCCGCTCCCGACACGAAGGCCGGCAGCTTTGAGCGCGTCGTTCACGTCCTTCTTCGCTGCCGCGGCCACCAGGCGGCCGCGGCGCGCGTCCTCGATCATCACGATCGGCACGTCGGCACCCTTCAGTGCCTTGCGCGCCGTGATGTACGCATCACCATAGGTCCCTTTCTCGTCGAGCAGGACGTAGTCGCCGGCCGTGCTGCTGTAGAAGCCGTGCGGGGCGATCTTCTCGGCGGCCTTGCCGAGGATCACCTTGTGCCCGAGCGCCCGTTCCGCTTCGGCCTGCTTGAGGACGTGGTTGGCCTTCTTGTCGGCGTAGCACTGCGGGTCGGTGCATACGTCTGCATCGACATCCGGGAACAGCTCGGGGCTGTTGCCGGCGCGCTGGGGGCAGGTGGTGCAGGCGCCGGCGGTCACCAGGAGAAAGGCGTCGGCGGTCTCGAACGGCGCCTCCTTCAGCTTGAGCATGTAGCGGTTCTGGATGTGGCGGGCGGCCTCACGGTAGGGCATGGGGCCGCCGTAGCCCTCGGCGATCTCCTTCAACGCCTGCTGCTGCAGCTTGGCACCCGGGATCCGTGCGACCAGCAGCGCCCGGGAGGCGTCGAGCTTGCCCTCGCGGAAGGCCTGGCGGGCGGCTTCGCACAGCGCAGTGAGCTTGAGTCGGCCATAGATGTAGGCGCGGCTCTTGCCGACCTTCTCGGCGAGCTGGTCGGCGGTGTAGCCGTAGCTGCGCATCATCAGGTCGTAGCCCTCGGCCTCCTCGAGCTCGTTCACGCCGCGCCGCTGCAAATTCTCGATGATCTGGATCTCGAGCACCTGGCGGGTGTCGAGGTGGCGCACGAGGGCGGGGATGTCTTCCAGCTCGGTGAGCAGGGAGGCGCGGTAGCGGCGCTCGCCGGCGATGATCTCGTACAGCGGGCGTTCGTCGCGGTCGGCCGGGGTGTCGTACTCGTCCGGCCACGTGCGCACGATGATGGGCTCGATCACGCCGTGCGCGCGGATGGTGGTGGCCAGGTCCGTCAGCGCGTCCGGCTCGAAGTGCTTGCGCGGGTTGGTCGGGCTGGGGGCGAGGTGCTCCAGGCGGAGCAGCTGGAAGGGGTTGAGCTGGCTCATGCTGCGTTTTCCGTCAGGCCTTGCTGTTCGGCCTCGTTGACGATCAACTGCGTCTTCACCACGCTGCCGACCTCGTGGAGGTCCATGCGGCGGTAGGCGCGCTTGCACTGGTCGGCGACGGCTTGTGCCTGGGCGACCAGCTCGGGGGGGATGGGCGTGCTGTAGCGCAGGCGGGCAACGATCTTGCGTACCGGGTCGAGGTCGAGCTGCAATCGGTGGCGTGCGTCCAGCCGCTCCCACAGGGCGATCCAGCCCTCGAGTGCGGCGGGGATCTCGTACCACACGCCGTCCTGCGGGTTCAGGAACACCGCCGCGCCCTGGATCTCGTGGATCCAGCCCTCGGCCAGGCGCGCGAGCATGGCGTCGACCGGGCCGAAGGCCTTCATCATGTCGACGAAGGTTGGGCGCGCGAAGCAGACGCGGCGCGGTTTCATGCCGCTACCCGTTCCAAGTACCAGCGCGCCTTCGCCAGATCGACCGCGGCGTCGCCTTTTCTGCCAGCACGGAAGGTGTACTTGATCGCGTTGCCCCGGCAGTAGGCGGCAAAGCCTTCGCCGCCGAGTGCGGCCTCGATGGCCTCGATGCACTCGACCTTGCCCTGGTAGTGCGGCGGGTGATTGACCATGTCGGCGCCGCCGGCATCGAGCTGGCCGCGCAGGTCAATGATCGTCTTCGCCTGCTCGACAAGCTCGTCGTCGTGCCGGTCGATCACCTGCGCCGCGGCGCGGGCGATTTCGCTCTCGCTCATGTCGCTCGGGTCGATCTCGCCGCCGATGCGTTCGGCGAGCAACTCGCGGATCACGGCGAGCTCCAGGTGCGCGTCGCGCAGGTCATCCTTCAGCTTGCCGATTGCCATGAGGACATCGCCGACGCCATCTTCGCCGAAGACGTCCATCATGGTCTTTTCCCACTCAATGCAGGCCCGCTTGTGCGCCTCGCCGAGGTCGTGGATGGCGCGGATGTGTTCGGCCAGCTCGCCCAGCATGATCTGCCCGCTGTCGCCGATCGCCGCGCGGATGTCGGCGAGCACGCCCAGCAGGTGGAATTCCTTGGCCGGGGCCGCAGGCTGGCTGAAAGCCACGTCGTTGGGGTCGTACTGCAGCGGAGGCGCTGTGGGTTGCTCGGGCGTTGCCGCCGGTTCGTCCTCCGCCACCGCGGCCACCGGTTGCACGGTGGGTTGCGGGGTGGGTTCGGGGCGGACGGCCGCGCCCTCGGCGGAGTGCGATGTGGGCACCGATGCGCGGCTGCCGGTGTTTTTACCCACCTCCGGCTGGGGTTCGGTGGCGGCGAGCCAGTACCACAGCTCGTTCTTGCCCTTTTTCTTGGCGCATTCGATCAGGGCGTCGGTGCGCATCTTGTTCAGCTCGGTGATGACGCGGCTGGGAAAGTCGCGCTCGGTGGTCGACGCGGCGATCTGCTTCAGCGTGGCTTCGTCGTGCGTCTTCAGGAAGGCGACGATCTGCTCGCGCAGCGGCGCGGGCTTCTTGCGGGTGCTCATGCGGTGGGCTCCGGGACGGGTTGGCACAGGGTCAGTTCGGCGGCTGCGAGGCCGGCAAGGAAGATGGCGTCGATCACATGCGTGTCGTCGGCGCCGGGGTGGCGGTCGCGGTAGGCGGCGATCAGTAGCTCCAGGCGCACGGCTTCGGCCGGGGTGATGCACACCGTCACCGGGATGCGCTCGTCGTCGTCGGAGAGCGAATCGTGCATGCTCATTGCTGCGCCTCATCCAGCTTCACGGATTCAAGGAACTGCGCCAGCGCGTAGACGCACGGCAGGATCAGGTCGCGGCAAATAGCGTCATGCGCGTCCTTGCCGCCTTCGGCCTGGTCGATGTTCTGCGCGTAGAGCTTCAGTGCGCCGATGCGCTCGCTTACCAGCATGTCGAGCCGGTCGAAGTCGATCCGCTTCACGGTTTCAATGTTCTTGTGCGTCATATCTGCTCCTTGAAAAACCGCTCAACACGGCGGACAACTCGGACGGTGCCTGCATCGGCCCTGCAGGCATGGGCATGTCGAGAGGAGGGCGGGCGCTCATGCGCCGGCGCGCTCGATCAGCGCCATCAGCTCGGGTAACCAGATCAGCGCCCCGGCGAAGGCGAAGAACACCGCGCCGCCGATCACCGCGTCGATGATTTCGGCCCGCTCGGCCTCGTCGGCGAAGGGCACCCCCTGCTGCTCATGGGGGGAGTGGCGCAGAAACTTCAGGTCGCGTTCGCATTGCCGTGCAAGGCGATCGAGCGCGCGTTGGTCTAGGGTTGGGGTCATTGCGCCGCCTCCTTGGGTCCGGTCAGTTCACGGCTGTTCATGCCAGGCGCCGCCTGCATCGTCGCCTCGATGATTGCGTCCATGAGCTTGGCCAGCACGACCGCCTCGGGGTTGAACGTGTCGCCCGGCCGCCACTTCTGCCGGGTGAGCAGATCGGCGGCGGCCTGGGCGGCGTCGAGCAGCTGTGGCGCGGCGGCGATCAGCGCCAGGTTGGCGTCGGCCTCCTGGCGCACGGCATGGAAGTCCGAGGCGACGAAACCCCAGCCGATGTGCTCGGATTCGAGGATGGTGTGCACTGCGTGCTGGTCGGGGTCGGGGTTGGCCGGGCGCAGGCTGAAGCCGTCCCAGTGCCAGGGGCCGGGGGTGTGGGTGGGGGCGTCCATGTCAGGACTCGCTCTTGATTCGCGCGAGCAGCTCGCGGGCGTTGGCAAAAGCACGCTGTTCGTCGCGCGTCAGCTTTGCGTGCTCGATAACTTGGTCCGCGATCTCCAGAACGCCATCAAGCGAAGCCAGCAGCGCGTCGCGCTCCGCCGGCGGAGCGGCTTTCGCGGGGCCGGCGACGAGCAGGTCGCCGTCTTGCGTGATGCCGATCCCGCCGCCCGCCTCCCACAGCTCCTGTTGCAGGTTCTCGGCATGGCGCTGCCACGACGCGGCGGACTCCCATGCGCGATCCCGCTCCTCCTTCGCGCGCTCGGCCTCGTCCAGGGCGCGATCAAGCCGCTCCTGCAATTCGGCCGCGAGCCGGCGCAGGTGGTCGAGTTCCCAGCGCTCGAGGCGGCGGCGCAGGTTTTGGACGGTGCGGTCTGGCGCGGTGATCGGGGCAGACGTTTGCATGCTGGGCTCCGGTGCTAAAGTGCCCGCTCCTATGTCAATGGAGTGAGCGGAATGGACATCAAGACGCTTGAGCATCACCACAACGCGCTGTTGTCGTTCGTGAATTGCCTCGTCATTGCGCTGGCGTCCGAGTCACCGCAGGTGGTGTGGAAGGCGCTTGCGCAGATGCGCGAGGCACTCGACGAGACGCCCGAGATCCCGCCCCTGCAACGCAAGGTGATGGAGCGGCTGTGCCAGGGCTTCACCGACGTGATGACCGATCAATCGCGGGGCGGCTGAAGGGGCTCGTTGGTCGTGCCGATGAACACCGCTGCACGGGGAGGCCAGCGGCGCTCCTCGCCGGCGGGGGACGTGCCCCACCCGAAATCCGGCCCCGGCCCGCGTTCGGCCTGCTTTGCATAAGGCGGGCGGTGCTCAAGCGGGATGCGCAGGGCGGTCAGCAGGGCGTCGAACCCTGCCTGGGTGTGCACGGTGATCGTGAGGTCGCCGCCGCCGCCCTCGATCCCGAGCACCAGGGCGCCGTCATGCGGGATGTCGGCGCCCTCGATCGTGGGGGCGCCGTTCAGGGCGCGGTCGTCCAGGCAGTGGGTGCAGTTGAGGCGCGTCGTCAGCGCGGCCGAGAAGAGCGTCTTGCCAGTGCCCTGGGGGGCGAGCAGGACGATGGTCGGGCGGCCCGGGATACGGGAAATGGGGGTGGGTGCAGACGTTTGCATGGCGATTCCCTGTGGGTGGCTGACGTGGCGAAGTATCGATACGTCGATATTAATTGTCAATCGGTAAGCCGATATTTTGATGATCGATGGCTCGCCCGTTTGTCCGTTCAATGGAAAATTGGTTGGTAAGTCATCAAAAAAATTGGTAAATTGCGCGGCGTTACTTACCACTCAGCGGAGCCCGCGTGTCCGACAAACTCCCCCGAAAGCTGCTGAGCAAGGCCGAATGGATCGCGCTGTTTCGCGACGGCCTGCATGGCGGCGCCGACGCGTTCGCCCGCCACGTGCGCAAGCTGGCGGGCCGGCTGGGCGAGGCCGACCCCGAGATGGTGGCCGCACTCATTGCCGAGCTGGGCCGCAACCCGGCGCTGCGCTCGGCCTTTGCGCCGAACCCGGTCGATGCCGACAGCCGCCTCAAGCTGCTGCGCGAAACGTGGCCCGTGGTGCTGCCGGTCCAGCCCGTGTGGGCGCCGGGTGTGGCCGATGCGCTCGCGCACGTGGTTGCCGAATGGCAGGGCGCGGCAAAACTGCGCGAAGCCGGGCTGTCGCCCACCCGCAGCGTGCTGATTTCCGGCCCGCCGGGCGTCGGCAAGACCTTGGCCGCATCGTGGCTCGCCATGGAGTTGAACGTGCCGCTCTTCACGCTCGATCTGGCCACCGTGATGAACAGCTTTCTTGGCAAGACGGGGCAGAACCTGCGCCTGGCGCTCAACCACGCCATGGCAACCCCCAGCGTGCTGCTGCTCGACGAATTCGACGCTATCGCCAAGCGCAGGGACGACGACTCCGACGTCGGCGAACTCAAGCGCCTGGTCAATGTGCTGCTACAGGCGGTCGATGGCTGGGGCGGCGAGTCCTTGCTGGTGGCCGCCACCAACCACCCCGACCTGCTCGACCCCGCCGTGTGGCGCCGGTTCGACCTTGCGGTCTCGATGGACATGCCCGAGCCGGCGATGACCGCACGCTTTCTGGCCGGGCACGGGCTGGCGGGACGGGATCTTGACTACGCGCAGCGGCTCGTCGAAGGGGCCTCGTTCGCGCATGTCGAGCGCTGGCTGCGCATGGCGCGCAAGGAATCGCTTCTTCGCGGCACGCCCTTGCTGCAAGCAATGGTTGGCGCTGTTGCACGCGATCGACATAATATGCCGGAAGGAAAGATGTCGCGCGACTTGAAGATCCTGGCGCTGCATCGCGAGGGCAAGTCCGCGCGCGAGATCGGGCGCGAGGTGGGGGTGTCGCATCCCACTGTCCAGAGCGTGCTGCGCCGCATGAGGGAAGAAAATGGCCAAGAATAACCTTCTGCTGGGCAACGGTCAGGCGCTCGTGGGGCCGACCTCGTGGCCGTCCGCCGCGCGGCCCAAGGCGGCGGTGTACTCGATTGACGAGGCACGTGCGCATCTTCACCCGCAGCTCGAACTCTTCGCCCGGCAGGCCGCGAGCGTGCCCGCCGCTGCGGCGCCGCGCGGCGAAATGGCCGGCAGGGTGCTGGTGCACCCGGAATACCTGGCCAAGTCTCACTTTCCGGCCGGCGTGTTGCGCTCGGCCGGGCTGCGTATGCTCGGCACGCGCAGCCGCATGGTCACGCCGCGCTGCCGCTTGCGTAAGCGCAAGCCCGACGAACCGATGTTCACCGCCGAACTCCTGGTGGCCGGCGCCGCTGCCGCCTTCGAGATTCTCGACCAGCTGCTGATGGATTCCGACGCCGCCGGCGTGCAGCGCGACCTGTCGCGCATCGAAGACATCGCCATGATGTCGGCCCCCGACCGCATCCGTTCGATTCGGCCCCTGAAGGACGGCACCGCGCTGCTCGAAGCGGTACTGCACGCGAACAAGGACGATCGCGACATTGTCGAGGCCTTCGCAAAGTGGGCCGGGCTGTGCAACGGCGAGGCCGACCTGGACCGGGCGCTCAGTGTCGAGGGGCTGACCTTCCTGCCCGTGCGTGTTGCGGCCGAAGGCGTATGGACGCTCGGGCAGTTTTCGCATGTGCGGGTGCTGCGTTCGGTGGCCACGCTGCGCAGCCACGAAGGCAGCCTGCGCGCGGTGGAAGCCGCCACGGCGCTGCCGCGCGACAGCGTGGCGCCAGTTACGGACGCGTTCCGTGTGGCGGTGTTCGATGGCGGGCTGGGTGTCGGCGTGCCGGGGGTGCAGGAACACACCTGGCCCCATACGCTGAAGACCAGCGTGGACTACCTGGACCACGGCGCGGCTGTTACTTCGGCGTTCATGTTCGGCCCGGTGTTGCCGGGGCAGGTGGCCTTGCCGCAGGTGTATGCGCCCGTCGACCACTACCGTGTGGCCACGCCGCACGACGAGCGCGACCCCGAAATGTTCGATGCGGTGTGCCGCATCTGCGAAGTACTCGACCGGGGCGAGCACGGTTTCGTCAACATCAGCCTGGCGCCGTCGGCGACGCTCGACGACGACGACGTGCACCTGTGGACCAGCGCGCTTGAACCGCGCCTGGCCAGCGGGCGCGTCATGGCGGTGGTCGCGGCGGGTAATTCCGGCGAACTCGACTACCCGGAAAGCCGCATTCAGGTGCCGGCCGACATGGTCAACGGCGTTGCCGTCGGCTCGGCGGCAGCGCCGAGCGGGGTCGTGACGCGGGCTTCGCACAGTTGCGTCGGCCCGGGTCGCTCACCCGGGCTCGTCAAGCCCGATGGGATTGCCTGGGGCGATGCAGTGCCGCTCTACAACCTGCGCAGCGGCGGCCTGGCGCAGTGCAAGGGCAGCAGCTTTGCCGCGCCGCTCGTCCTGCGCGCGGCGGCCGGGGCGGCCGCGCTGGCCGACGGAGTGACGCCTGCCACCGCGCGCGCGCTGCTGATCCACACCACCGAGCGCGCGAGCAAAGCCACGCAGGCCGAAATCGGGCATGGGCGTTTCAGTCTCGACCCGCTCGACCTCGTCACCTGCGGCGACCGCGAGGCCATGGTGGTGTATGAAGGCCAGCTTGAGCCGGGCCGCCCGGTCGGCGCGGCGCTGCCGTGGCCGAGCGGCGACGTGTTCGGCCGTGTTCGCGTGCGCGCGACGCTGGTGTTTCACACCGGCGTCGATGTGGCGCACCCCATCAACTACACACGGGCCGGCATCGAGGCCCGCCTGCGCCGTTCGCCCGGCGGGCAGACGGTGTCGTTCTTCAGCAAGTCCAAGCTCTACGGCCAGAGCGAGCAGGAGATGCGGGCCGACGCCCACAAGTGGGAAACGGTGCTGTCGAAGGAAATCGGGCTCAACGCCGACACCCTTGACGACCCCATGTTGGAACTCGTCTATCGCGCCCGTGACGAAGGCTTGCCCATCAGCGCGGCGAAACTGGAACCCTTGCCCTACGTGCTGGTGGTTACCGTGGCGGCGATCGCCGAGCCGGACTTCTACGACCGCGTGCGCCAGCGCTACCCGGTGCTGGTACCGGTGCGGCTGCGTGCAGGCGTGGTGCTGCCTACGTGAGGGTAATTGGCCGGAAGTAGCCCTTGATGCAGTCCGTGCTGCGCACGCAAAGCTGGATATGGTTCTCGCTGCGGAAGCCGGCGCCTGCATACACCGGCTCGCCCTCAAGGAAGGGGGCGCGGATGGAATCGAAGGCGTCGTCTTCGTTACCTTCATCGCGTTCCTTGCGGTACTCGTGCAGGTAGTTCATGACGGCGCAGTCGAGCAGCCTGCCGGCCTTGTCCGGCGTGTCTCCGACGTTTTTTGGCGGCGCTGCGCCCGCCTTCGCCAGGGTCTTGAGAAGCTCTGCGTGAGCGTCTCGAACTTCGCGCAGGCCGGCGCTATCGAAGAGATCAAGGCAGTGGCGCAGGTCGATGATCGCGCCGATTACGAAAGGGGTGGCAATTTTCTCCTCCGCCTTGCGGTGCTCGGCCCATTCCATTGCCCGCGCCGGATTCCCTTCCCAGAAGTAGATGCCGCTGCCCAGCCAGTCGTACTTCTTTTCGGACCACTTGAGATGCTTTTCATCGCCGCGAAGGATGGCTTCGCCGACTTCCTTGTCGCAGCCATGAAAGCCCAGGATGAAGCTGGGCTGATATTCGTAGGTCGACCAGACGCGGCGCATCAGGCGCGGTAGGGTTCGGCCAGTTCGCCGGTTTCGTCGAGAATGCCGGCGCGCTGGAGAAAGGCAACCGCCGACGCTTTGCTCTTGCGGATCTCCTTGCCGAATTCCTTCATGTCGGCGCTGCGCTCTTCGGGCGTCATGATCCGCACCAGCTTGCCGCGCAGCGGGGAACTGGTCTTGGCGGCCTTGTCAGGGTGATTGTCAGTGGTCGGCATGGTGCACCTCCTGGATGCATGCATTCTATCGCGATCCCGATGCGCAGGGGGCTATTCCCCTCGGATGGCCTTCAACCATTCCACCTGTAGTTGGAGTTCCTGCGCCAGTCTGCGTTCGGTTTCGACGTCGGGCGGGTGGGCTTCGAGCTCCGCGGCAAGGGCGTCGAGCGCTGATTTCGCGGCGGCGCCATTGCCCGTGGCTCGCAGCGGGCTGCGAGCGCGGCCACGGGTGGTTGGCAGCGGTGGTGCGGTGGGGGCGGCGTCGGGCGGCTCGCCTTGGGCCGAGGCAAAAGGATCGGGGCCCTTGCCATCGGATAGCCAGATTGCCGGGACGTCAACCGCAGCCGCAAGTTTCGGCGTGAAGGTGGACGTCGGCACATGGTCATTCTCGATGTCCGATAAGTTTCCTTGGGACATCCCAACCATTTTTGCAAGCTGGACCTGCGAAAGCTTGGCCCTTCTTCTCGCTAACCGTAACCGACTGCCGAATGTATCCATATCGACATTCTGATATTCATCGCAATCGATGTGTCGATTGACAGAATATCGATTAATCGATAGCCTGTTCTTCACCATGGACTGGAAATCACTCATCCTCGACCTCAAGCACGCGGGTGTGTTGGCGCCGGTCCAATACTGACCAGGTGTTCCGTTTGAATTCTGACCAGGGACGATAGCCGCCTGTCATTACGGCGACTGTGGATAAGTGTAGCGGTTTTTAGGGTGA
>NZ_JALLIK010000108.1:0-205956 GCF_023093595.1 Thauera aromatica | reverse complement strand
GCGAGGCGGTAACGCTGCTTCGGGCTACGCCCTGCGCAGCGTTACCGCCTCGCATAATCGAGCGGACAATTCATTTGCTACAACACCGGACAGTTCTATTTGTTGCCAACAGCACGCGCGAAACGAGGCCCTTGCGCGCCTCCCTGCGGTCAGAATTTCTCGGTGTCGATTTCCGCCTGGGTCGCTGCCGCATAGCGCGCCCCGCTGACCGTGTGGCGGTTGATCAGGGCATCGAGCCGCACCACCAGATCACCATCGAGGCGGATTTCGCCGGCCTGCAGGTTTTCCTCCAGATGGTCGGGGCGGGTGGTGCCCGGAATCGGCAGGATGTGCTCACCCTGGTGCAGCAGCCAGGCAAGGGCGAGCTGGGCCGGCGTGCAGCCGGCTTCGCGGGCGAGGGCGAAGTAGCCTTCGAGCAGGCGCAGGTTGGCGGCGAAGGCCGCGCCCTGGAAGCGCGGCATCGCCCGGCGGATGTCCTTCGCGTCGAAGGCGGCGACCTGGGCGGGGGTGGTCAGCGCGCCGGCGAGAAAGCCGCGCGCCACCGGGCTGAAGGCGACGAAGGCGACGCCGAGCGCGCGGCAGGCCTCCAGCACCGCGATCTCGGCGTTGCGCGTCCACAGCGAATATTCGGTCTGCACCGCGGCGACCGGATGCACCGCGTGGGCGCGGCGCAAGGTGGCGGCCGACACTTCCGACAGGCCGATGGCGCGGATCTTGCCCTCGCCTACCAGCTCGGCGAGCGCACCGACGCTGTCCTCGATCGGCACCGACTTGTCCCAGCGGTGCAGGTAGTAGAGGTCGATGACTTCGGTCCGGAGGCGGCGCAGCGCTTCCTCGCAGGTGCGCTTGAGGGTCTGCGGGCGGCCGTCGATGACGCGCTTGCCATCGACACCGGTCATCCCGCACTTGCTCGCCAGCGTGAAGCGCGACCGATACGGCGCCAACACCCGGCCGAGCAGCGTCTCGTTGGCACCGAAGCCGTACAGCGCGGCGGTGTCGAAGTGGGTGACGCCCAGGTCCAGTGCGCGCCGCAGCAGCGCTTCCGCCTGCTCAGGCGCGGGCGGCACGCCGTAGGCGTGGGACAGGTTCATGCAGCCCAGGCCGATCGCGCCGACCTGGAAGGGGCCGAGGGGGCGTTGTTGCATGAGGAGACTCCGGTACGGAAAGACGGGCGCGGACGATCCGCCGCACGGATGGCGCCGGCAGCACGCAGGCGACGGCGTGGCGCGTCCGCCGTCTGCGCTGCGGCCGGCAGGCTACCGCTCAGGCCGCATCGAGCTGCTGCTCGAGTTGGTGCAGCACCCGGTAGCAGGGCAGCACCTTGGCAACGCTGGAGTTCGGCTCGCGGCCTTCGCGGATCGCGGCGAAGAACTCGCGGTCCTGCAGCTCGATGCCGTTCATCGATACCGCCACCCTGGAGACGTCGATCTTCTCTTCCTTGCCGTTGAAGAGGTCGTCGTAGCGCGCGATGTAGGTGCCGGTGTCGCCGATGTAGCGGAAGAAGGTGCCCAGCGGCCCGTCGTTGTTGAACGACAGCGACAGCGTGCAGATCGCGCCGTTGGCGGCCTTCAACTGGATCGACATGTCCATCGCGATGCCCAGAGCCGGGTGGATCGGGCCCTGGAGGGCATTGGCCTGGACGATCGGGCTGCCGGCCTGGTAGGCGAACAGGTCGACGGTGTGCGCGGCGTGGTGCCACAGCAGGTGGTCGGTCCAGCTGCGCGGCTGGCCGAGCGCGTTCATGTTGGTGCGGCGGAAGAAGTAGGTCTGCACATCCATCTGCTGGATGTTGAATTCGCCCGCCTTGACCTTGTTGTGCACCCACTGGTGGCTGGGGTTGAAGCGGCGGGTGTGGCCGACCATCGCCACCAGGCCGGTCTCCTGCTGCAGCTTCGCCACTTCCTCGGCGCCCTTCAAGGTGTCGGCGAGCGGGATCTCGACCTGGACGTGCTTGCCCGCCTGCAGGCAGGCGATGGTCTGCTCGGCGTGCATCTGCGTCGGCGTGCACAGGATCACGGCATCGACTTCGGGCCGTGCCAGGCTGTCGGCGAGATCGGTGCCGGCGTGGGCGATGCCGTACTGGCGGGCGACTTCGCGGGTCTTGTCCAGGTCGCGGCCGATGACCGAGACCACTTCGACACCGTCGATGTTCTTGATGCCGTCGAGGTGCTTGATGCCGAAGGCGCCGGCACCCACCAGCGCAACCTTGATCGTCTTGTCCATCAGTTGTTCTCCAGGATCAGGTGGCCCACTGCGGTGTTCGACGCCGGGACGTGGAAGAAGCGGTGCTTGACGTTGGGCCTGGGGCCGCCGTCGATGTCGGCCATCGCGCCGCGCGCGATCAGCCACATCACCAGCTCGATGCCTTCGGAGCCGGCTTCGCGCACGTACTCGATGTGCGGCATCTCCGACAAGCCGGCCGGATCGTCGATCAAGCGGTCGAGGAAGCAGTTGTCCCACTCGGCATTGATCAGGCCGGCACGCGCGCCCTGCAGCTGGTGGCTCATGCCGCCGGTGCCCCAGATCTGCACCTTGAGGTCGTCATCGTAGGACGCGACCGCGCGCCGAATCGCCTGGCCGAGCTGGAAGCAGCGCCGCCCCGACGGCACCGGATACTGCACGACGTTGACAGCGAACGGGATCACCGCGCACGGCCACGCCTCGGGCTCGCCGCACATCAGCGACAGCGGCACGGTGAGGCCATGGTCGACATCCATCTTGTTGACGATGGTGAGATCGAAGTCGTCCTGGATCACGCTCTGGGCGATGTGCGAAGCGAGTTCTGGATGGCCGATGACTTTCGGCACCGGGCGCGGCCCCCAGCCCTCGTCCGCGGGGGCGAACTCGGCCGCGGTGCCGATCGCGAAGGTCGGAATCATGTCGAGGCTGAAGGCGGTGGCGTGGTCGTTGTAGACGAGGAAGATGACGTCGGGCGTGTTCTCCTTCATCCACTGCTTGGAATATTCGTAGCCTTTGAACAGCGGCTGCCAGTAGGCCTCGCCGGTCTTCTTGAGGTCGATCGCGGCACCGATCGCGGGTACGTGCGAGGTGTAGACGGATGCGGTGATTCTGGCCATGGTCAGGCTCCCTTGTTCTTGCCGACTGGGCGGCCCGGTTGACGACCGGCGGCGCCCTGGGGCTGGTGCTGCGGCTGGGCGTCGCCATCTTCGCCCAGATAACGGTTTCCCTCGGGCGAGCGCCCGCCCCTGATCATCATGTCGCGGTATTCCTGTTCGGTCATGCCGGTCATGCTGCCGGCCATCTGCTGGAAGCTCAGGCCGTCGGTGGCGCCGATCTTGGCGAGGAAGTAGATGTTGCCACCGGTGCGCATGCACCAGTTGAGGTCGCGCGCGAGGACGGCCTGCTTCTGCTCCTCGGTCATCGGCCACTCGTCGAGATAGGCGCGCTCGTCGGCCTTGAAGCGGGCGCGGTTCTCGGCCTTCATCAGCGACATGCAGAACTGGTTGAGCCAGTAGCCTTTGCGCGACTGCTCGGCATCGAAAATGATGGTGCCGGGAATATCCTTGTAAGGTTTGTCCAAAGCCATGATCAGCACTCCTCGGGCCAGTAGAGACGCATCGGGTTATCGACGAGCAGCTTTTTCTGCAGTTCCGCAGTGGGAGCGATGTGGGGGATGAAATCCACCAGCAGGCCGTCGTCGGGCATGTGATCCTTCAGATTGGGGTGCGGCCAGTCGGTGCCCCACAGCACGCGCTCGGGAAAGGTCTCGACGATGCGGCGGGCGAAGGGGACGACGTCGCGGTAGGCATTCTGTTCGCCATCGAGCGCCTTCGGCCCGGTCAGCGACAGGCGCTCGGGGCAGCTGACCTTGGACCAGACGTTCGGGTTGTCGCGCATGAACTTCACGAACAGCTCGAACTCCGGGCCGTCGACCGGCTTGGCGACGTCCGGGCGGCCCATGTGGTCGACGACGACGGGCGTCGGCAGCGCAGTGAAGAAATCCCACAGCTCGGGCAGGTCGGCGGCCTCGAAGTAGATCACCACGTGCCAGCCCAGCGGCGCGATGCGGGCGGCGATCTCGAGCAGCTCGTCCCTCGGAGTGAAGTCGACCAGGCGCTTGACGAAGTTGAAGCGCACGCCGCGCACGCCGGCAGCGTGCAGGTCCTGCAGTTCCTGGTCGGTGATGCTGCGGCGCACGGTGGCGACGCCGCGGGCCTTGCCGCCGGAGTGGATCAGCGCATCGACCATCGCACGGTTGTCGGCGCCGTGGCAGGTCGCCTGCACGATCACGTTGCGGGCGAAGCCGAGCTGATCGCGCAGGGCGAAGAGCTCGGCCTTGCTCGCATCGCAGGGCGTGTACTTGCGCTCGGGGGCATAGGGGAATTCGGCGCCGGGGCCGAACACGTGGCAGTGGGCGTCCACTGCACCCGCCGGCAGCTGGAAGCGGGGCTTGCTCGGGCCGGCGTACCAGTCGAGCCAGCCGGGGGTCTTGTCGAATTGCATGGGTCGTCCTCTGGTGCTCTCAGTTGTGGTCGGGCGTGCGAGGCCTGCGGCAGGCGAGCGGCTATTCCCGCCCGTGGCACGCCGTCCCTTCTTGTATTTCAGTCGATGTATTTCAGCCCGGCCTTGGCGAGCGGCTCGCGCAGCGAATACATATCGAGGCCCAGCTCGCCCGCAGCGAAGCGGGCGCGCTTGGCGGCCTCGTTGGCTTCGCGCGCGGCCGCGGCATCGGCAACCTGGGCAGCGACCGCACGCGGCACCACCACCACGCCGTCATCGTCGGCGATAACCACGTCGCCCGGCTCGACCAGCGCCCCGGCGCACACCACCGGCACGTTCACCGAGCCCAGGGTGGCGCGGGTGCAGCCCTTGGCGTGAATCGCCCGGCTGAACACCGGAAAACCCATCGCGGTGAGATCCTTGACGTCACGCACGCCGCCATCGATGACGAGCCCCTTGGCCCCGCGCGCCCGATAAGAGGTGGCGAGCAAATCGCCGAAGAAGCCGTCGGTGCTGTCGGTGATGCAGCCGGCCACCACCACGTCGCCGGGCCGGATCTGCTCGGCGGCGACGTGCAGCATCCAGTTGTCGCCCGGCTGCAGCAGCACGGTGACGGCCGTCCCGCACAGATGGGCACCGGTGTAGATCGGGCGCATGTAGGGCTTCATCAGGCCCGCACGGCCGAACGCCTCGTGGATGGTGGCGACGCCGAACTGCGCCAGGCGTGCCACGGTGTCTGCGTCGGTGCGCTCGATGTTGCGCTTGACGATGCCGAGATTGTTGATGGACATGTCGATTCCTCCCGTTACCGGCCCTTGGCCTTCAATGCCGCATCCAGCCGCGGATAGACGCGGCGGGCGTTGCCTTCGTAGATCTGGTGGCGCTCTTCGGCGGTGAGATTGGCGCCTTCGATGTAGCGCTTGGTGTCGTCGTAGTAGTGGCCGGTCTCGGGGTCGATGCCGCGCACCGCGCCGATCATCTCGGAGGCGAAGAGCACGTTGTCGACCGGGATGACCTTGGTCAGCAGGTCGATGCCGGGCTGGTGATAGACGCAGGTGTCGAAGAAGATGTTGTTGAGCAGGTGTTCGGTCAGCAGCGGCTTCTTCAGCTCCTGCGCGAGGCCGCGGAAGCGTCCCCAGTGATAGGGCGCGGCGCCGCCGCCGTGCGGGATCACGAAGCGCAGCGTGGGGAAGTCCTTGAACAGCTCGCTGGTCAGGCACTGCATGAAGGCGGTGGTGTCCGCGTTCAGGTAGTGCGCGCCGGTGGTGTGGAAGCAGGCGTTGCAGCTCGTGCTGACGTGGATCATCGCCGGGATGTCGAGCTCGACCATCTTCTCGTAGATCGGGTACCAGTGCCGATCGGACAGCGGCGGCTCCTTCCAGTGGCCGCCGGACGGGTCCGGGTTCAGGTTGATGCCGACGAAGCCGTATTCCTTCACGCACTTCTCGATCTCGGGCAGGCAGGTCGAAGGGCTCACGCCCGGCGACTGCGGCAGCATCGCGGCGCCGATGAAGTAGTCCGGAAAGAGCTGGCTGACCCGGTAGCACAGCTCGTTGCAGATCGCCGCCCAGGTCGCGCTGGTGTTGAAGTCGCCGATGTGGTGGGCCATGAAGCTCGCGCGCGGCGAGAAGATCGTCAGGTCCGAGCCGCGCTCCTTCATCAGGCGCAGCTGGTTGTTCTCGATCGTCTCGCGCAGCTCGTCATCGCTGATCCTGAGGTCGGCGACCTTGGGCGCGACGGCCGGGTCCTTGAGGCCCGCGATCTGCTGGTTGCGCCACTCTTCGAGCACCTTCGGCGCGGTCGTGTAGTGACCGTGGATGTCGATGATCATGCCTTGTCTCCTTTGTTCCAGACCGAGGTGGGTACCATGACTTCGCCGCGCATGATCAGGCGCGCGGTGCGCAGCAGGGCCGCGCGGGTGACGTTCTGCGGGTCGGCGGGGTCGAGCTCGAGCTCGACCGAGAATTCGCCCGTGGGATGCTCGACCGACACCGACTTGACACTGCCTTTGGGCACGACGGCGATGCCTTCAGCGACCGAGCCCTTCAGCACGCAGGCGGTGGCGACGGTGACCGCGGCGAGCACGCCGATGGCGTCATGGCAGACGTGGGGGATGAAGCTGCGCGTGGCCAGGCTGCCGCCGTGCTGGGCGGGGGCGATCAGCGTCATCTTCGGGTAGTTCTTCGCGCTGACGTCGCCCAGGCCCATCGCATGGCCGCAGGCGAGACGCAGGCGCTCGATGCGCGCCTTGAGCGCGGTGTCGGCGTTGAGCTCGGCGACGCTCTCGTAGCCGCTGCGGCCGACGTCGGCAGCGCGCAGGATCACCAGCGGCATGCCGTTGTCGATGCAGGTGACGCCGACGCCGTCGATGACGTCCTTGACCTTGCCGGTGGGCAGCAGGCCGGAACACACCGAGCCGGCGGTGTCGAGGAAGTTGATCTTGATCGGCGCCGAGGTGCCGGGCACGCCGTCGATGCGCGCGTCACCGTCGTAGGCGACCTGCCCGCCGGGGGTGTGCACGGTGATATCGCACTGCATGTCGGTGTTGAGCGTGAGCACGCGCAGCGTCGTCGTGTCGCCCTGCGCCTGGGCGAGGCCGGTCTCGAGCGCGAAGGGCACGACCGCGGCGAGCATGTTGCCGCAGTTGGGCGTGGTGTCGACCCTGTCCTGGTCGGGCTGCAGCTGGGCGAAGAGGAAGTCGAGATCGACGCCGGGCACGGTGCTCTTGCGCACGATGCCGACCTTGCTGGTGAGCGGATGGGCACCACCGAGGCCGTCGATCTGGCGCCGGTCGGGCGAACCCATCACGGCGAGCAGCACGCGGTCGCGCGTCGCCCGGTCCGCCGGCAGGTCGGATTCGAGGAAGAACGGCCCGCGCGAAGTGCCGCCGCGCATGAAGAGGGTGGGGATCGGGGTCTGCATGGCTTGCATTCTGTTCATCCGCTGCTCCTCGCAATAGGGCGCCAAGCATCTAACAGCTATCGAATCATGCTATAACCGGGCAGAACATATCTCACTTCAAGCATGACCTGTCTGCCCCGACACCTCCCGCGCTTCCCGCACAGGCCGCCCCCGCAGCCGGCCGCGGGCAGGATCGGTTTCCGGCAATCCTATCGCCTAACGTCATGGACCTGAAACAGCTCGCTTATTTCGTCCGGGTCGCCGAGCTCGGCAGCTTCACCCGCGCCTCGATCGCGCTCGACATCGCCCAGCCCGCACTCAGCCGCCAGGTGCGCCTGCTCGAAGTCGAGCTGCACCAGAACCTGCTGGTGCGCAACGGTCGCGGCGTCACCCTCACCGAAGCCGGCACCGTGCTGCTCGAACACAGCCGCGGCGTGCTCCACCAGATCGAACGCCTGCGCGAAGAGTTGTCGCGGGTGCGCGGCGCCCTCTCCGGCCGGGTTGCACTCGGCATGCCGCCCAGCCTGTCGAAGCGGGTCGCCGTGCCGGTCACGCGCGCGTTTCGTCAACGCATGCCCCAAGCGGCGCTGTCGATCATCGAGGGACTCTCGGTCACCATGCAGGAATCCCTGGTCTCCGGCCGCCTCGACATCGCGCTGGTGTATAACGCGACCCCGTCTCCCGACGTGGACCTGATCCCGCTACTCGACGAAGCGCTGTACCTGATTCAACGCAGCGACGATCCCGCCGCCGGCGAGCCGATCACGCTCAAGGATCTCGCCCGCCAGCCCCTCGTGATTCCGAGCCGGCCCAACTCGATCCGGATGCTGGTCGAGACCGAGCTGGGCAAACTCGGCCTCCACCCGGAGATCACGCTCGAGATCGACGGCGTGCCCACCATCCTCGATCTGGTCGCCGACGGTGCCGGCCGCGCCGTGCTGACTCGCAATGCCGTCCTCACCGCCGCCACCCCGTCCCTGTTCGCCACCCGCCCGATCGTTTCACCGCAGCTGCAGTCCAGACTGTCCCTCGCGCTCAGTTCCCGCCGCCCCAGCACCGGCACGCAGCGGGCGATGCTGAACCTGCTCGAAGAGCTCATCCCGCAGCTGCTGACCACGCGCTGAGCGAGCCATCGCCGAAGCGCTCACCCGGCACCCCAGGCGATACTCTGTCCACGCAATTTCACCCCGCGGAGCATGATCATGACCGCCATCGGCAATACCCGCATGCCCACCCTGTTCGTGCCCCATGGCGCCGGACCCTGCTTCTTCATGGACTGGAACCCGCCCGACGCGTGGAACGCCATGGCCGCTTTCCTCGAGAACGTGGCGGGCACCTTGCCCGCGCGCCCGTCGGCCATCGTGCTGGTCTCGGCCCACTGGCTGGAACCGGCCTTCAGCGTCGGCAGCGGCGCGCAGCCGGAGCTGATCTACGACTACTACGGCTTTCCGCCGCACACCTACGAGCTGCGCTATCCGGCGCCCGGCGCGCCGCAGCTGGCGGCACGCATTGCCGCCCTGCTCGGCCAGGCGCAGCTGCCGGCACGCCAGGATGACGCGCGCGGCTTCGACCACGGCATGTTCATTCCGCTGAAGCTGATGTTCCCCGCCGCCGACGTTCCGGTGGTGCAACTCTCGCTGCGCCACGACCTCGACCCGCAGGCGCACCTGGATGCCGGCCGCGCGCTGGCCCCGCTGCGCGATGAAGGCGTGCTGATCGTCGGCAGCGGCATGAGCTTTCACAACATGCGCGGCTACGGCGACCCGCGCTTCGGGCCGGTTTCCGATACGTTCGACCGCTGGCTGGTGCACACGGTCGAGTCCGCAGCGCCGCAGCGCGAGCATGCCCTGGCCGCCTGGGAACAGGCGCCGTCGGCCCGGCTGTGCCATCCGCCGCGCGCCGAGGAGCATCTGCTGCCGCTGATGGTGGTTGCCGGCGCGGCGAGCGAAGCTGGCGGCCGATGCGTCTTCAGCGACCGGGTGATGGAAACCACGTTGTCGGCCTTTCGGTTCGACTGACTTCTCAGGGAGATCGGGGCCGCCGCCCGGCCCTTCCCCATTGGCGAGCTGGTGCAAAAAGTCCGCCCGGGCCTGCTGCAGCTCGAATCATCCGGCAAGATCACTCGCACGGGTCACAAACACCGGCGCGAACCCGCCGCCCGGCGTCCGGAAATTGGTCGTCTGTCCCTTGTACAGCCGCGCCGCGACCAGACGGATCGAGCCGGCATACGCATAGGCACGGACATCGAGCTTCAGATCGCTGCTCTGCCCATCGATCGCGACCCGCCGTTCCGAGGGAAGGGCAAGGCTTTGCGCCACGTAGCCGCCGGCGAGGATCTCCTGCCAGACGCGCTGCGTGAGCTTGTCGCCGCGGTAGGTCGCACGGCTGCCGAAGCCGGCGAAGGGTTTGAAGAACAGGCCGCGCCGTGCGGCCCACAAGGCCTCTGCCCGTTCCGGGGTGACGGCCACCGTGCGGGGGACTCCCGCGCGCAAGCGCTCGACATGGGGCGGGGAAACGCCCAGTCCGGCAAGCTGCGCGGCATCGCTCAAGAGCGTGAGATTGCGCTTGTCCGCAACCAGCGCGTGCGCGCGCGGGTGTGGGGTCAGCACCACCACACCGGCTTCGTAGGCCGCGCGCAAGGGCACCAGCGCCGGAGCCTGCAGGTAGAAGTCGGTCAGGCGGTTGTAGACCAGATCGATCGGCGCGCCGGCGTGCATCAGGCGCCCCGAATCGAACGACAACTCGGCGGGGTCGCAGATCACGGCGTCGATACCGGCACTGCGGAAGAGGTGGCGAAAGAGCAGGAACTCGGGGTACAGATACTGCGCCGTAGGATGTTCGTCGACGATCGCCACGCGGGCGGGCCGGCCGCTTCGCCCCTGCAGCGCCCATTCGGCGAGGAAGTCGTCCAGCCAGTGGCGGTCGAGCGCATCGAGCGCCGCCGTCGGCCGAAGGAAGGGCTGGATCTGCTCGCAACAGGCCTTTTGTGCGCGCGCCAGGGCACCGTTGAGCATGGCCCCGCCGGCGTTGGTGTTGATCTCGATGAGCTGCGGGCCGGCTTCACCCAGGTGGAAGTCAAAGCCCATGAATACCGACTTCGGCCCCAGGTCGATGCGGGCGATCGGCGGGGCACGATCGAGTGCGATCGCCTGGTACGCGGGCAGCGCCAGGACCGATTCGACCGCCGCGACGAGGTCTGCCATGGCCAGGAGCGTTTCGGGCGCGATGAACACGGCGGTCGCGGAGAACAGATGCGGCCGGCTGCGGCCGATCTCGGCGGCGAGACCGAGCAGGCTCGGCTCTGCTTCGAGTTGCCGGCGCAGGCGCGCGGGGTCGAGACTGCGGCACTCGCAGTCCCGGTTGATCGCCGCAGCCACGTCGTGTGCGCTGGCGTGCCGGGTAAAGCTGAAATCGACCGAGTCCATATCCATTTATACATGATCTCACTTCGAACCGAAGTCCGTCATCGGCCCCATCGCCCCGACGGTGAGGTCCGGCTCTTGGGCACGGAACAACGTGCCCGCCAGGTCCAGTTCGATAAGGACGGGAAGGTCTTCTGTTTCGTGCCCCCCCCCCCGCGCGACTGACCCTGCCGCCTTTTTCTCACGCGACGTTTTCATGGGTGAGCCTGCTTGTCGGCGGCGGATCAGGCGATTCGGCTGCGCCTCTGGGTCGAGTCGAGCGGATGTCAGGTTGCAGGACTTCTCGGAGTAGGTGTCATGGACATGGTGCTTTCCTGGGGGAGTCCATCCTGTACGGCGGCCTGGGTAACCTTGCGGCCTATCTCGCGGCCCATGCGCTGCTGTGCCTGCTGCCCGCCTTTTCATCGCCGGCGCAATGTCAGCGCTGATTCCGAAGGAGACCCGCTTCCTCGGTCGCAACTCGCGCAAGGCGGTGTCGTATCCCGCTGCAGCGGCCGCCGGATCCTTGCTCGCAGTGTGCTCGTGCACCATCGTTCCGCTCTTCCCCGGCATCTACAAGAAGGGCGCCGGCCTCGGCCCGGCGATCACCTTCCTGTTCTTCGCGCCGGCGGCCGACATCCTGGCGCTGGTCTACACCGGCGGCATCATCGGCCCCGATCTTGCCCTCGCGCGCTTTCTGCTCTCGCTGACTTTCGGGATCGGGATCGGCCTGATCATGGCCTTGATCTTCCACCGCAACGACGCCGCGCACGACCGCGCCACCGACACGGCTTTCGGCGCGCAGGGCGCGGGGATGGAGCGGATGGCGCTGGTGTTCCTGTTCGTGTGGGTGGCATTGCTGCTGGTGGGGACGCTCAAGCTCGATGTACTGACCGGTACCTGATGCCCGACCCCGCGCTGTCGCAGCAGAGCATCCTGATCATCGCGGCGATCATCGGGCGCAAGAACACCTTCACCTACGTCGGCCTGGTCGCGCTCTTCAGCGCCGCTGCCGACCTCATCTACGGCGCCTGGATCGACGGCAGCTTCGCTGCTCATGCTCGCCCCCTACCTGGCGGGCTTCATCGCTCTGCCGGCGGCGCTGCTGTCGGTCACCCGCCGCCGTGGGTGTTCACTGAAAGGGGTCTGATCATGCTCGACATCAAGGTGCTCGGCCCCGGCTGCGCCAATTGCCGGAAGCTGGAAGAGCTCGGACGCGAAGCCGTCGCCGCCACCGGCAGGGAAGCCGAAGTCCTCAGGATCACCGACATGGACGAGGTCCTCGCCCACGACGTGCTCAAGACTCCGGGGCTGGTGATCGGCGAAAAGCTGGTGTCGCCGGGGCGGATTCCGACGACGGCAACGATTGCGGGGTGGATCCGGGCGGCCTGAAGTCTCCGGACTCGAACAGCCGAGCAGCGATCTCTACGCGGCGAAAGAGCATGGCAGGCTGGAAATCTGCACGAAGCTGGTTCTTGGCTGTTTGCGCAAGACCCGGTGCGCTCACGGCGTGCGCAGCCGCGCGGCTGGAAATTCCGCCTCCCACAGGCGCGTGCCCGCGGCGTCCCACGCGGCGACGCGGAGCAGCCGCGCGCCGGCCGGCCCGGAGAACTGCAGGGTGCAGAAGTTGCGCTGCGTGACCAGGGTTCCAGGAACCTCGCGCACCGGGAAGGGGCGGGGATGCACGCGCGCGGTCAGCGGCGAGCAGGTCAGCTCGGTGAGCGGGTAGGTGCCGGGGCGCTCGCGCTCGGTCAGGTGGGTGTAGTGGATATCGCCGGAGACGAAGAGCACGCCGTCGATGCGTTCCGCAGCGAGCCAGTCGAGGAAGGCCTGGCGTTCCGCCGGGAAGTTGTGCCAGCCTTCGCCGCCGCGCAGCTCCGGCGACGGACGGTCGCTGAGCATGCGGCTGCCGTTGGTGACCAGCTTGAAGCTGGCGTGCGAGTCGCGCAGCGCGCCCTTGAGCCATTCGAGCTGCGCTGCGCCGAGCATCGTCCGTGCCGGATCGGTGCTGGCATCGTCATCGCGGTGGTAGCGGTCGTCGAGCAGGAACAGCTCGACGTCGCCGAGCGGCACGCGGTAGGCGTAGCGGGTGGCGGCCCGCAGACCGTCGAGGTCGATACGCGCGGTGTGGCCGCGCTCCGGGCGGGTGGCGACTGGCGCGCTGCGCTGCGCCGCGCCGGGCTGCCCCTGCGCCCAGTACTCGAGCTGCACCTGCGCGGGGGCGTCGGTCATCAGCCACACGCCGACGCGCTCGGACGTCGCCGGCCCGGCCATCGGGCCGCCAGCCAGGGTGGCCGCACCGGCACCGGCCGCGTACAGCGCCAGCCAGGGCAGCGCCAGGCGGCGCAGGGCGCGCCACGCGATTCCGGGGCACAACGGCAGGAGGGGCGTGGAGGCGGTTATCTTGCTGGCCGTCATCGGCTGCCGTATCACCGACAGGAAATCAGCTCGCCAAGGTCACCCTTCCGTTTGCGAGTCGTTTTTTTGCGCATCCGCGCCGGACTTTTCTCGAGCGGCTTTGATGTCCGCTTCCATCTTCCTTTTGGCCAAAGCGACGGCGAGCTTGACCGCCACGATCATCACGCCCGCAACCACGATGAGGGAGAGCATTGAAGCTCGAGTGCCCTCTTGAGGCGTTGCGGCGATCGCCGCAGCACTCGAAAGGCACATACAGGAACCGGCCAACACTGCCGCCACGTACTTCATGTAGAACCTCGTTCGTCGATCTCGTTGTTTCCCGCGTCATACGGCTACCCGCTTCCGGGCAGGTAGTGTCGCAGATCGTATCCCGTGTGGACGGATGGGCGCGAGCGCAAGGTCGCAGCAAGCCTCGACATGAACGCCAGGAAGCATGTCGCCACCGCCCCTCCTGGGCATCGGGCGTCCCATCCTCCAGGCCGAAAGGCACGGATAAGCGCATCAAATGGTGCTAAAATTGATTCAAGTCACTTCATCGAGCCCATTATGCGCACCACCCTCGCACTCGACGACGAGCTGCTTGCCAAGGCTCAGGCACTGACCGGGCTGACCGAGAAATCCACCCTGGTGAAGGAAGCCCTGTGCGCACTGATCCAGCGCGAAAGCGCCCGGCGCCTCGCCCTGCTGGGCGGCTCGGAGCCTCAACTGAACGACATTCCGCGGCGGCAGCCGGAACCTGCGGCATGATCCTCGTCGATACGTCGATCTGGATCGACCACCTGCGTGGCTCGGATCAACATCTCTCCGTGCTTCTGGCAGAGGGGCGGGTGGTGATGCATCCGCATGTGCTGGGCGAAGTCGCACTCGGCAGCCTGAAAAACCGTGCCGCCGTGCTGGGTGCGATGAGCGACCTCCCGCAGACGGTAGTGGCAACGGACGACGAGGTGCTGCGCTTCATCGAAGCGCAGGGGCTTTTCGGGCTGGGTATCGGTTACATGGATGCGCATTTGCTCGCCGCCGTGATGCTGACGCCCGGAACAAGGCTGTGGACGCGCGACCGGCGCCTGAGCGCCGCAAGTGCTCGCCTCGGTCTGACCTATGCGCTCGCCCACTGATTCGGTACCGGGATTTCGATGACGCACATTCACACCGGACAAGCCCTCGAAGACGAGATCTGCCGCACCCTTCGGCAAGCTCAGGACAGGCCCGTCGAAGGCTTGAGCGGATTTCTGGCGGCGCAACCGCTGGTTCCAGGGTGACTCCTCCACTGCTGGGCCGCCAGAAACGAAAAACCCGCAAAGCCAACGGCAGTGCGGGTTTCAGCGTTTCTTCTGGCGGAGACGGAGGGATTCGAACCCTCGATACCGTTTTTGACGGTATGCTCCCTTAGCAGGGGAGTGCCTTCGACCTCTCGGCCACGTCTCCATCAGGAAGGCGAGATCATAGCGAGTTCGTGCCTTCCGGTCAAACAGGATTGAGCGCGTTTATCAGGCTGCGGTGTCGAGGCCGAAAGCCTTGTGCAGCACGCGCACGGCGAGCTCCAGGTATTTTTCTTCGATCGCCACCGAGATCTTGATTTCGGAGGTCGAAATCATCTGGATGTTGATGCCTTCCTCGGCCAGGGTACGGAACATCTGCGAGGCCACGCCCGGATGGGAGCGCATGCCGACGCCGACGATCGACACCTTGCACATCGTGCTGTCGCTCTCGATCGCGCGCGCGCCGATATGCGCCTTGACGCCTTCGAGCACTTTTTGCGCCTTGGCCAGGTCGCCGCGTGCAACGGTGAAGGAAAAGTCGGTGGTGCCGTCGTGGCCGACGTTCTGGATGATCATGTCGACGTCGATGTTGGCGTCGGCGACCGGCCCCAGAATCTGGTAGGCGATGCCCGGCTTGTCGGGCACACCGGTCACGGTGAGCTTGGCTTCGTCACGGGAGAAGGCGATGCCGGAGATGACGGGCTGTTCCATGTTCTTGTCTTCCTCAACGGTGATGAGCGTGCCCTCGCCTCCATCTTCGAAACTGGAGAGGACGCGCAGCTTGACCTTGTACTTGCCGGCGAATTCCACCGAGCGGATCTGCAGGACCTTCGAGCCGAGGCTGGCCATTTCCAGCATTTCCTCGAAAGTGATGGTGTCGAGCTTGCGGGCTTCGGGAACGATGCGCGGGTCTGTGGTATAGACACCGTCCACGTCGGTATAGATCTGGCACTCGTCGGCTTTCAGCGCGGCGGCCAGCGCCACCCCGGTGGTATCCGATCCGCCGCGGCCGAGGGTGGTGATGCTGCCGTGCTCGTCCACGCCCTGGAAACCGGCGACGACGACGACCTTGCCGCCATCCAGGTCCTTGCGGATCGGCGCGTCCTCGATGTTCAGGATGCGCGCCTTGGTGTGCAGCGAATCAGTCAGGATCTTCACCTGGCCGCCGGTATAGCTCTTCGCCGCCACCCCGATGTCCTCGAGCGCCATGCACAACAGGCCGATCGTGACCTGCTCGCCGGTAGACACCACGACGTCCAGTTCGCGCGGGCTGGGATTGGACGCCACCTCCTTGGTGAGCGCGATCAGCCGGTTCGTTTCACCGCTCATCGCCGACACCACCACCACCACCTGGTGCCCTTCCGCGCGGAACTTCGCGATCTTGCGCGCGACGTTCCTGATGCGCTCGGGGTTGCCCACCGAGGTGCCGCCGTACTTCTGAACTATCAGTGCCATTGTCGTATCCAAGTGCCAGTGGATAAAGCAGGGGATTCTAGCGAAAGGCGGAAATTTTTGCTCGACCTCGGAAACTACGCTTGCGCAGGTTATTTTTTGCAAGTTTCATTAAAACCGCCAAAATCGATATTGTATGTTGAGCGAATAGTGATCTATACTTCATACGCCCTATGACTTAAGTCATAGGGAAAACGTAGCGGCTGTGCGGATAAAGCCTGCCCCCCAAGGCATCGCCGGCGCAAACATGAGGAACGATGATGAAAGCTACCGAAAAGCTGGACGTCCGCGAAATCCGCCGGAAGCTGGGTCTGAATCAGTCCCAGTTCTGGTCGAAGATCGGCGTCACCCAAAGCGGCGGATCCCGCTACGAAAGCGGCCGCAACATCCCCCGTCCGGTACAAGCGCTGCTTCGCCTGGTCCACGTCGAACAGATCGACATCAACAAGGTCAAGCGTGACGATGTCGAAGTTGCAGAATATCTCAAGACGACGAACCCGGAACTGTACAAGACACTAAAGAAGGAGGCGCGCAGCAAGCGCAAGGAGCGCTGAGCGCATGCCGGCGCATCAGGGGCTGACGCGAACCGTCAGCCCTTTTTTTTCGATCCGGTCCCCGATCGCTTCCAGCTCGGCCGCACTCAGCGGCGCCAGATGCACCGCCTCCGGCTGCATCGACGGGCGGGCGATGCCGTACAGCAGCACGCCCTCCAGCCGACCGATACCGGCCGCCGCAAGCAGCGCGAGGTAGTCGTCGATCTCGGCGGTGGTGGGAGCTGCACCGTTCCAGCGGAACATGCAGGTTTGCACCCAGGTGGGGCACAGCTGCGCGCTGCGCGCCAGGTTGCGTGCGACCGCAGCCGGTTCAAGCCGCACCCCGTTGATGCGCTCGATCGCCGCAGCGCTGCCGCCATCGACCTTGAACCACACCTCGCCCCCGGCCTGCGCGAGCCGGCGCACCCCCTCCTGCACGCGGGCCTGCGCCATCAGGCTGCCGTTGGTGATCAGCCGCAGCGGCACCGCCGCACTGGCGAGGCCGAACGCCTCCCGCACGCGCGCCACTCGGTCCACCGCCTCCGCAAACTCCACCGCGCTGGTCGGCTCGCCGTTGCCGGAAAAGGCGATGTCACGGATCACCCGTGTGCCTTCGGGAACGAAGCGCTCCATCCAGTCGCCATGGAGCAGGTCATCGATGAAACCGTGCAGTTCGTCTTCCAGCCGGGCGAGATCGATCGCCGGCGCCTTGCCGCGCACCAGTCCGGGCACCTGGCAGTAAGCGCAGTGCCAGTTGCAGGCGTTGTTCGGATTCAGGTTGATCCCGATCGAGACCCCGCCGGCCCGTCGCGACAACACCGGATAGACGTAGGTCAGCCCGGCCAGATCGCGGTCATGGTTGCGGACGCTGAGCCTGCCGGCCCTCGCCCCCGCTCCGGAAAAAGAAGAATTCATCGTTCGCTCAAAGACTTGCAAAACCGCTCCGGGCCAGACCGGAAACGGCCGGTGATATAATCCGCCGCCCAGTTCACGAGAGTCGCCATGCGCATCACCCGCCGCCTCGAATTCGACGCCGGACACCGGATTCCCGATCATGCCAGCCAGTGCCGCCACCTCCACGGCCACCGCTATGCGCTCGAAGTCACCCTCTCGGGCGAAATCATCGAGGCCGACGGCCTGCCGGTCAACGGCATGGTAATGGACTTCGCCGACGTCAAGCGCATCGCCAACGCGCTGGTGGTCGAGCGCTGGGACCATGCTTTCCTCGTCTACCGCCAGGACTGCAAGGTCCTCGACTTTCTCGCCTCGCTACCCGGACACAAGACCGTGGTGCTCGACGTCGTCCCTACCGCGGAGAACCTGGCGGCCGAAGCCTTCCGCATCCTCGACCCCGCATACCGCGACAGCTACGGCAACCATCTGCGCCTCGAACGCGTACGCCTGTACGAAACGCCGAACTGCTGGGCCGACGCCCTCCGCAGCTGAATCCGGCGCGACAGCGCCCCGCCGGCCAGCGCACCCGGGGGCCGGCGTCCACTCGGGGGCCAGCGTCACCTCCGCACGCAGTCAGCGCCGCCCCACTGCAGCGCTGCTCGCCACCCCGGTTACCTGGTCATTTCCGCGCGCGGTCAGCGCCGCCACGGCAGCGACTTCACCGGCGTCGCCTCGGCGCGGTGGCGCCGCCAGTTGTCACGGTAGGCACGCGCGAGCGCGCAATGGTCGCGCAGCACCAGCAGGTTTTCGGCATTACGCTCGCGTGCCGACCAGGTGAAATTGTAGGAACCGGTCAGCACCGCGCACCCCGGCCCTTCCGCATCGGCGATCAGCACCTTGTTGTGGGCGGCGGCGTACTGGGTCTCGAACGCCACCGGCACCCCGGCGGCGAGCAGGCGCGGAATCGCCTTGCCCTTGCCCTGCCGGTTCATCTTCGCATCGGCGAGCACCTCGACCTTCACTCCGCGGCGATGGGCCGCGACCATGGCGTCGGCGATCGGCTGGCTGGTGAACACGTAGGCCTGCACCTCGAGGCTGCGCCGGGCGCGGCGGATGACATCGAGGACGAGCTTCTCGGCCTCGTCACCGGGCACGAACGCGAGTTCGATCTCGCCGCGCGCGGCAAAGCGCTGGCTCGCCTGAAGACCGGCGCTGGCCGCCACCCCCAGCAGTACGCACAGTCCCCTCGCCGCCAGTGCCAGGCCGGCGATGCGTGCGCCGCGAGGCTCAGGCACCGCCGGCGCGCTCCATCACCGCGGCGAAAAAACCGTCGGTATCATGAACCTGCGGCAGCAGGCGCAGACGCTCGCCGGTCTCGAGTGCGACGCCCTGCCTGGACAGGATGTCCTGCGCCGAGCACACGCGAAACTCCGGATGGGCGGCGAGGAAGGCGTCGACCACGCCGTCGTTTTCTTCCGCGAGCAGGCTGCAGGTCGCATACACCAGGCGCCCGCCAGGACGCACCAGGCGTGCGGCGGCAGCGAGGATGGCGCCTTGCTTGGCGGTCATTTCGGCGACCGCGGCCGGCGACTGGCGCCACTTCAGGTCGGGATTACGGCGCAGCGTGCCCAGCCCGGTGCACGGCGCATCGACCAGCACGCGGTCGGCCTTGCCCGCCAGGCGCTTGACCCTGGCGTCGTTCTCGTGCGCGATCAGCACCGGATGCACATTCGACAGCCCGGCGCGCGCCATCCGCGGCTTGAGCTTGGCCAGGCGCTTGTCGGATACGTCGAAGGCGTACAGCCGCCCGCTCGAACGCATCATCGCTCCCAGCTGCAAGGTCTTGCCGCCGGCGCCGGCGCAGAAATCGACCACCAGCTCGCCGCGCCGCGGCTGCACCAGCAGGCCGAGCAGCTGGCTGCCTTCGTCCTGCACTTCGAAGCTGCCGTCGATGAACAAGGGGTGCTTTTGCAGCGCCGGCTTGCCCGCCAGGCGGATCGCCTGCGGTGACAGCCGCCCCGCGCTCGCACCGATGCCATCGGCCTCGAGGCGGGCGAGCACCGCGTCGCGGTCGGCCTTGAGCTGGTTCACCCGCAGATCGAGCGGCGCCGGGCGGTTGAGCCCATGGGCAAGCGCCAGCAGTTCGTCTTCGCTCATCTGCGCGCGCAGGCGCTCGGCCAGCCAGTCGGGCAGATCGGCGCGCTCGGCGAGCGACATCGCGCCCGGCTCGGCCGCTTTCAGCGTCGCCACCCAGTCGCGCTCGGTCGCGCTCGCCAGGCCTTCGAAGTTCCGCATCGGCCAACCCTCACCGCGCGCCAGCCAGGCCAGCAGCAGCATGCGCGGGGTCGCCTCGTCGCCGGCCAGCCGGCGCAGCCAGCGCAGCCGGCGCAGCACGCCGTAGATCGACTCGGCGATGAAGCCACGGTCGCGATGACCGAGTTCGCGATTGTCGCGAAAGTGGCGCGACAGCACTGCGTCGGCCGGGTGTTCGAAAGTCAGCACAGCCCCCAGCGCCTGGGTGGCGTGAATGAACAGCGGGCGGGAAACGGCCCCTTCGGGTGCCTTGGTCTTGGTCGGTCGGTTCATATCCGGTGTGCTCAGTTCTTGTTCGAATTCGTGTTCGCCCGGGTCGCCTCGCCGGCAGGACCGAGTTCGATCCGTGCCGCGCGCTGGTCGAGCACCGCGCCCTTTTCATCTTCGATGCGGATGCGCACCGGAAGCAGCCCGTGCGCCAGCGACAGCCAGATGCCGATGTCGAGCCCGCCGTCGGCGGCGTAGGCTCTCATGCGCACGGTCGCGACGCGGCCGATCGGCAGGTCCAGCACTTCCTCGCCGAGCACTTCCAGCGTCGCCTGCTTGAGGCTCTTGCCCGTCGCCACCGCCACCGTGGCGCTCTTGCCGGAGCGCGCGACGCGCCGCGCCTGGTGCCACAGGCTGAGCAGATCCTGGTCGCCGGGACGGATCTCGCCCGAGCGCCGCTCGGTGTCGCCACGGCGGATGCTGACCCGCTCCCCGCTCCAGTCGAAATGGGCGCTTTCGGGTTTGCGCCCGCGCTGCTCGACGCTGAAGCGCTCGGGGCGCAGGCCGTGGCGGTCGATGGTGCCGGTGCTGCGCTGCTCGTACTGGAGCCCGAACAGGCCCGCCAGCCCGCTCGCCTCCAGATTCAGCCGCAGTTCGTAGCGGGTCTCGCCGATGTGCCACTGATGCAGCGCTTCGCCCACCTTGAAGCCGCGTTCACCGTAATGCACGTCGAAACCGATGCTGCCCGCCGCCGGCGGTTCGGCAGTTGCGGCCCCGACCTGCAGCGGCAGCACCGCCGCGCCGATCAGGAGCAAGCCCGCCAGCGCGCGCCGCAGCATCAGTCCGCCTCCCCGGTCTCGAGCGGCGGCACCGTGCACCCGGCCTCATCGAGGCGCACACCGCGCACCCGGACCCGGCCCCGGTCGTCGATCGCCAGCCGGTCGTCGACGAACCAGCGCACCGCCTGCGGGTAGATCCGGTGCTCCTGCGCCAGCACGCGCGCCGCCAGCGTCGCCTCGTCGTCGGCCGGCAGCACCGGCACCGCCGCCTGGATGACGATCGGACCGCTGTCGAGCGCCGCGGTGACGAAATGCACGGTGGCGCCATGCACGCGCACGCCGGTTTCGATCGCCTGGCGGTGGGTATGCAGCCCCGGGAAGGCGGGCAGCAGCGAGGGGTGGATGTTGAGCAGGCGCCCTTCGTAGCGCTGCACGAAAGCCGGGGTCAGCAGGCGCATGAAGCCGGCAAGCACCACCAGGTCGGGGGCATGGGTGTCGATGCAGGCCGCCAGCGCGGCATCGAAGTCCGTGCGCTCGGCATGGGCGGTGTGATCGACCACCGCGGTGGCGATGCCATGCGCCTGAGCGAAGGCCAGCCCGCCGGCTGCGGGCCGGTTGCTGATCACCGCGGCGATACGGGCGCCGGGGATCCTGGCGCGCACGATCGCTTCCATGTTGCTGCCGCGGCCGGAGATGAGGATGACGATGGATTTCATGGGAAGGCGAGGAGAAAAAAGGGCAGGACAGGACCGGGCCGCATTGTAGACGGCGGACCGGTGTGCATCGGAAAAAGTTCACCCCCGCTGCTCAACGCAAAGCGGTTTTCGGCCCCTTGTATAATGCGCCGTTCCGCCCCGGCCCCGCCCCATGTCCCGCATCCATCCCCTGCCCGACTTGCTCGTCAACCAGATCGCCGCCGGCGAAGTCGTCGACCGCCCCGCGTCGGTGCTCAAGGAAGTGCTGGAAAACGCCGTCGACGCCGGTGCGCGCGCGATCGAGGTCCAGCTCGAGCAGGGCGGCGTGCGCCGCATCCGCGTCACCGACGACGGCTGCGGCATCGAGCGCGACGACCTCGCCCTTGCCCTCGAGCGCCACGCCACCAGCAAGATCGCCAGCCTCGACGACCTCGAACACGTCGCCACCATGGGCTTTCGCGGCGAGGCACTGGCGGCGATCGCCGCAGTGGCGCGCACCACCCTCGCCAGCCGCGCCGAAGGCGCCGCCCACGCCTGGCGCATCGACGGCGACGAGCGCAGCCTGGCGCCCGCAGCGCTCAATCAGGGCACCGTGGTGGACGTCGCCGACCTGTATTACAACACTCCGGCACGACGCAAGTTCCTCAAGCGCGAAGCCACCGAGTACGCCCATTGCGACGACATGTTCCGCCGCGTCGCCCTGGCGCGGCCCGAGATCGGCCTGCAGCTGTCGCACAACGGCCGCGTCATCCACCGCCTGCCCCCCGGCTCCGTCGCGGCGCGGGTGGCGGCGCTGATGGGCGACGACTTCCTCCAGCATGCGCGCGAAGTGACGGCCGATGCCGGCCCGCTGCGCCTGACCGGCTTCGCCTCGCTGCCGGCCTACTCCCGCAGCAGCCGCGACGCGCAGTATTTCTTTGTCAATGGCCGCTTCGTCCGCGACAAGCTGCTGACCCATGCGGTGCGCGAAGCCTACGCCGACATCCTGCACGGCAGCCGCCACCCGGCCTACGTGCTGTTCCTCGGCATCGACCCTGCCGGCGTGGATGTCAACGTTCATCCGGCGAAGATCGAGGTGCGCTTTCGCGAAGCGCGCGCGGTGCATCAGTTCGTCTATCACGCGCTCGAGCGCACGCTGGCGGAATCCGGTGCAGGGTGCGCCATGCCCCCGCAAGGCCGCCCCCGAGCGGACGGAGCACGGGCGGACGAAGGCCAGACTGACGGCTGGCCGGGTGCGGGAACTCCCGCCGCCTCGCCGCCCGCCGCCCGTCCGCCGGCGCACGCCTGGCCGGCGGTCGCCGCGCAGCAGGGCCTGCTGGCGATGGAGCCGGCCAGCCGCGCATACTTCGACTTCGCCGCCGGCGCCCGCCCTGCGCCCCCCGTCGGCCCGCCCGCAAGCGCCACCGCGGCCGCCACCGGCACCGGCGCCCGATCCGGCGCCACCGCGGAAAACCCGCGGGACGGTGAATGGCGCCGCGCCGGAAGCACGCCACTGCCCCCGTCCTCGCTCGCGAACGACGGCTCGCCCCCGCTCGGCTTTGCCCTCGCCCAGCTGCACGGCATCTACATCCTCGCCCAGAACAGCGCCGGGCTGGTGCTGGTGGACATGCACGCGGCCCACGAGCGCATCCTCTACGAAAAGCTCAAGACCGTGCTCGACGGCCGCCCGGCGGTGCAACGCCTGCTGATTCCGGCGGTGTTCTCGGTCGGGGCGAAGGACCTTGCCGCCGCCGACGAGTGCAGCGAAGTGCTCGCCGCCATGGGGTTCGACGTTGGCGCCGCCGGCCCGCAGGAGTTGGCGGTGCGCAGCGTCCCGGCCTTGCTCGCCTCGGCCCCGGTCGCCGAGCTGATGCGCCAGCTGCTGCAGGAACTGCGCGAATACCCCGCCACCGAAGTGGTCGCCGCGCGCCGCAACGCGTTGCTCGCCACCATGGCCTGCCATGGTGCGGTGCGTGCCAACCGCCAGCTCACCCTCCCCGAGATGAACGCCCTGCTGCGCGACATGGAAGCGACCGAACGCGCCGACCAGTGCAACCACGGTCGTCCGACCTGGACCCAGCTGAGCCTCGCCGAGCTCGACCGCTTCTTCATGCGCGGTCAGTAAAAGCCGCCAAAAACCGCCGCCATCCCGGCTCAAGCCCGGTAGAGGAGCACTCCGACCACTACCGCCCCGACCGTCGCCCAGCCCAGGCGATCGACGTACTTGCGCAGCACCGCTTCCATCCGCGCTCCGCCCCAGGCCATCAGCCCGGCTACCAGGAAGAAGCGCGCCCCGCGCCCGATCAGCGATGCCAGCGTAAACGGCATCAGCGCCATCGAGACCACCCCTGCGGCGATCGTGAACACCTTGTACGGAATCGGCGAAAACCCGGCGACGAAGATCGCCCAGAACCCCCAGGCCTCGAACCACGCCGCGGCCTGCGTGTAGGCCCCCCAGTACGCGCTCGTGCGCAGCCAGGGCTCGATTGCATCGAAGGCGTAGTGGCCGATCAGATAGCCGAACAGCCCACCGGCGACCGAGGCCAGGGTGGTCAGCAGCGCGAACCACCACGCCCGGCGCGGGTTGGCCAGGCTCATCGGCGCCAGCATCACATCCGGCGGAATCGGAAAGAAGGACGACTCGGCAAAACTCAACCCGCCGAGGAACCACGGCGCGCGCCGGTGCCTCGACCAGGTCATCGCACGCTCGTACAACGGCGAAAAGATCTTCACGTTCCCCCCGGAACCATAAGCAAGAAAAGTCCCGCAACACCGCGGACGGCAATGATAACCGCTGCACCGCCGCCGCATGCGTGCCCCGGAACGTTTTCCCCAGCCGGCGTGGGAAGCCGTCTGGACAAGCTGTGGATAAGCATCGCAAGCCATTGTTATTGTATTGAAATACGCCGCCGCCTCATTTTTAGGCATCGCCCCCCGCACCGCACCGGTCCTTCACCGGCTGCAGCCTGAATTGAGCGGGACGGCGTTTTCTGCTAGTTTCGGCCGGCTTCGCCAATATGCCGTTTCACCTTTCTTGCAGGCACTCGTCATTCCCCGGAGGGCGGCGGGTGATCTCCTTCAAATCGAGCTCCATGATGAAAAGCCTCGCCGCTGCCGCGGCCACGATCCTGGCGGCAACTGCCTGCAGCACCCCGTACTCGCCGGCACCGCTGGCCACGAACTTCGCAACGGCCAAGCAGCACAAACTGCAGGCAGCCGCACACTGGAACACCATCGCCCACGACGTCGCAACGCGCCTCTCCTCCAGAGTGCCCAAGAGTGCGCCCCTGTTCATCGTTCCTCAGGAAAACCCGTCCGCATTCGAGCGCGCGTTCAACGCCCAACTGGTCACGACACTCGTGGACGCCGGCCATCTGGTGACGCGGGTCCACGAAGGCGCACTGCAGGTGGAGCTCGACACCCAGGCCGTTCCGTTCGCCGCCGACCGGCAGCAGTACCGCCACGCCGGAAAGGCCACCGCCCTCGGCGCCGGAGTCTGGGTGCTGTACGACATCGTCGAACACGCCCCCTCGGGCGCCGGCCAGGCCGCCCTGCTCGCCCTGGGCGCCGCCGATGCCCTCGCCTGGTCGGAGTCCGAATTCGCCGCCGGTGCCACCCCATCGATGGAAATCATCGTCAATGCCAGCGTCACTGGTGCCACCCATTATCTTGCACGCAATACCAGCGTCTATTACGTCGCCGATTCCGACCAGCGCCTTTACCTGAAGCCCCTTCCGCAGGAAGTGTTGCGCCCGGTCATCAAGACCTTCCAGGTCGAAGGAGACTGAAGGATGTTCAGGCATAGCACGCCCGCTGTCGCACTGGCCGGGATCATCGCCCTGAGCACCGGAGGGTGCACCACCCAGGCCAAGGCCGTACGCAAGGAGCCGACCTACCAGCAGGCCGCGGCCAACCCGCTGATTCCCGCCAACTACGCCGCGGCCGCAACGCTGCTGGCACAGTTGCAGAATCGCCTGGCGACCGGCTCCCCGTTGATCATCGCCACGGTCGTCAATATCGACGCCCTCAACCGCTCATCCACCCTCGGCCGGCTGATTTCCGAGCACGTTTCGGCGCGTTTTTCACAAGCCGGGTACCGGATGGTCGAGATGAAGTTCCGCAGCAGGGTCTACATGGCGCGCAACCAGGGCGAACTGATGCTGACCCGCGAAATCCATGACATTGCCAATTCGCACGATGCGCAGGCGGTGGTCGTCGGCACCTATGCACAGAGCAACGAACTGGTGTTCGTCAATCTGAAGGTGATTCAACCCGAGACCAACATCGTGCTGGCGGCGCACGACTACGCGCTCCCCCTCGATGCAATGACCAGCTCGATGTTGAGCACGAGCCCCTGAGCGCCCCCGGGGTCGGCCAACCAGGCGCGATTCGCGCCAGCCCCCCGCTTCTGGGGGATAATCGCCCGCCACCGACTCTTGCCCCCCGATGCCCTCCGCCTGCGTGCCCCCCGACGCCCATCATTCCGGCCCCACTGCCGGCCTGCCGCCCGCCCTGCTGCTGCTCGGCCCCACCGCCAGCGGCAAAACCGCAAGCGCGCTCGCGCTCGCCCGGCATCTGCCGGTGGAGGTGGTGAGCGTGGATTCGGCGCTGGTGTATCGCGACATGGACATCGGCACCGCCAAGCCGAGCGCGGAAGAGCGTGCGGCGTGCCCGCACCACCTGATCGACCTCATCTCGCCGGAAGAAAGCTACGGCGCCGCGCGCTTTCGTGACGACGCCATCGCGCTGATGCGGGCGATCGGCGCACGCGGGCGGATTCCGCTGCTCGCCGGTGGCACGATGCTGTACTTCAAGGCGCTGCGCGACGGGCTTTCCGACCTGCCCGCGGCCGACCCCGCGCTGCGCCGCGCGCTCGACGAGGATGCCGCCGCACGCGGCTGGCCGGCGCTGCATGCCGAGCTCGCCATGCTCGACCCCGAGGCCGCCGCCCGCCTCGCGCCCACCGACGCCCAGCGCATCCAGCGCGCGCTGGAGATCGTGCGCCTCACCGGCCGCCCGCTCGCCGCCAGCTATGCGCAGGCCGAAGACGCCCCCCTGCCCTGCCGGCTGCTGCCGATCGCGCTCGCGCCTTCGAACCGCGCCGTGCTCCACGCCCGCATCGCCGCGCGCTTCGACGCCATGCTCGACGCCGGCTTCATCGACGAAGTGCGCCGGCTGCGGACGAAATATCGCCTCGACCCGGCCCTGCCGTCGATGCGCTGCGTCGGCTACCGCCAGGCCTGGGAATACCTCGACGGCGCAATCGATGCCGATGCGCTGCGCTTCAAGGGTATCGCCGCCACCCGCCAGCTCGCCAAGCGTCAGCTCACCTGGCAGCGCCAGTTCCGCGAGCGCTGGCCGGGGCTGATCGAACTCGACTGCCTGCGCCCCGACCTGCCCGCCGCAGTGCTCGAGGCCGCACGCCGCCTGCTCGACGCCTGAGCCTTCCCCGCTCCCGCTTCCGCCCACTCACCTTCCGAGGCTCCCATGGACGAACAGATCATCGCCGACATCGAACACTGGCTGGACGAAGTCGTCATCGGCCTCGACCTCTGCCCCTTCGCCGCCAAACCGCGCCGGGAAAAGCGCGTGCGCATCGCGGTCAGCCACGCCACCGACGAGGAAACCCTGCTCAACGACCTGCAGGCCGAACTCGAGCGCCTGTCCGACACCCCGGCGGCCGAGCTCGAGACCACCTTGCTGGCGATCCCCGCTATGCTCGAGGACTTCGCCGACTACAATGACTTCCTCGACGCGGTCGACCTCTGGGTCGAGCAGTTCGGCTGGGAGGGCGAGCTGCAGGTGGCGAGCTTCCACCCCCAGTACCAGTTCGCCGACACCGCGCCCGACGATCCGGGCAACCTCACCAACCGTTCGCCGTGGCCGCTGCTGCACCTGCTGCGCGAGGACAGCCTGGAGCACGTCCTCGCCCATTACCCCGACATCGACGCCATCCCCGAACGCAACATCCGGCGCATGGAAGGACTCACCGCGGAAGACAAGCGCCGGCTCTTCCCCCACTTCTTCGGCTGAGCTCGGGATGACCTCGGACTGACATTCCGCGGGCGCGGCGGGCACGGCCGTCCCCGCGCTGCGCTTTTTCAGCCCGCCGCCCCGCCCGGCGCCGCCACCGCCGCGCGCGCCCGCCGCGCCAGCAGCGTGTACACCGTCGGCACCACGAACAGGGTGAACACGGTGCCAATCAGCAACCCGCCGACGATCACCCAGCCGATCTGCTGGCGGCTCTCGGCCCCGGCCCCGGTGGCGAGCGCGAGCGGGATCGCCCCCAGCACCATCGCTCCGGTGGTCATCAGGATCGGTCGCAGGCGCAGCACCGCCGCCTCCAGCACCGCCTCGTCGACCGTCCGCCCCTGCCCCGGTTCGCGCAGCTGGTTGGCGAACTCGACGATCAGGATGCCGTGCTTGGTGATCAGGCCGACCAGGGTCACCAGCCCGATCTGGCTGTAGACGTTGAGCGTGCCGCCGGCAAGCCACAGCGCGCCGAGTGCACCCGCCATCGACAGCGGCACCGTCAGCATGATGATGAAGGGATCGCGGAAGCTCTCGAACTGCGCCGCCAGCACCAGGTAGATGAAGGCGAGCGCGAGCACGAACACCAGCGCCAGGCTCGCCGAACTGGTCTTGAACTCGCGCGACTGGCCATCGTAGTCGGTGCCGTAGCCCGGCGGCAGGGTGCGCGCGGCAGTGTCCTCCAGCCACTGCAGGGCCTCGCCGAGGGCGTAGTCCGGCGCCAGATTGGCGGAGATCGTCACCGAGCGGCGCTGGCCGAAATGGTTGAGCTCGCGCGGCGCCACCCGCTCGCTCACCGCCACCACGCTCGACAGCGGCACCATCCCGCCATCGCGGGCGCGCACGAAGATGTCGCGGATGTCGCGCGGGTCGGCACGGCTGCCGGCCTCGACCTGCACGATCACGTCGTACTGCTCGGCATCGCGCTTGAAGCGGGTGACCGGGCGGCCGCCGAGCATGGTTTCCAGGGTGCGCCCGATCACATCCACCGCGACCCCGAGGTCGGCGGCGCGGTCGCGGTCGACGTCCACCGCGAGCTCGGGGAGCGTCAGCTTGAGGTCGGTGTCGGGCGACACGAAGCCGGGGTTGGCGCGCATCGCATCGAGCAGGGCGTCGGCGACGCGGGCGAGTTCGTCGTAACTCTCCGAAGTCGAAACCACGAAGCCGACCGGGCGCGAACGCGGACTCTGGCCGAACGAGGCGGGCTGCACCGGGAAGGCGTTGACGCCGGGGATGGCGCGCAGCTTCGGCTGCAGCTCGGCGCCGATCTGCGCCGCCGAGCGTGTGCGCGCGGCCCAGTCGGTGAAGCCGACGAAGGAGATGCCCTGGGACACGGTCGGGTTGCCGGCGATCACCAGGTAGCGGTCGACTTCGGGCAGCCCGGCATAGACGTCCTCGATCTCGCGCGCGTAACGCGCCATGTAATCGAGGGAGGCGCCTTCCGGGCCGGAGAAGATCCCGATCACGCGGCCACGGTCCTCCTGCGGTGCGAGCTCGGTCTTCAGCTGCCCGAGCAGCACCACCGCGCTGCCGGCCACCACCGCGAACGCCAGCATCACCACCCAGCGCCGCGCCAGCGCCGCCGCCAGGGTCCGGCGGTAGCCCGCGGTCAGCGCCCCGAGAAAGCCTTCGATGGCGTTGTACACCGCACCATGGCGCCGCTCATGGCGCAGCAGCCGGGCGCACATCATCGGCGACAGGGTCAGCGCGACGAAGCCCGACACCAGCACCGCGCCGGCCAGGGTGAGGGCGAACTCGGTAAACAGCTTGCCGGTGCGCCCGCTCATGAACGCCACCGGGGCATACACCGCGGCCAGCGTGATCGTCATCGCCACGATCGCGAAGCCGATCTCCTTCGCCCCGCGGAAGGCCGCGGCGAGCGGCGCCATGCCGTCCTCGATGTGGCGGTAGATGTTCTCCAGGACCACGATCGCGTCGTCGACGACGAGGCCGATCGCCAGCACCAGGGCGAGCAGGGTCAGGGTGTTGATCGAGAAGCCGAAGGCGAACATCAGCGTGAACGCCCCCACCAGCGACACCGGAATCGTCACCAGCGGCACCAGCATCGCCCGCCAGTTGCGCAGGAAGAAGAAGCACACCGCGGCGACCAGCAGCACCGCCTCCCAGATCGTGGTGAACACCGCCTCGATCGAGCGCTCGATGAACACCGTGGTGTCGTTGGCGATCGTCATCGACATCCCGGCCGGCAGCTCGGCCTCGAGTCGCGGCAGCATCTCCACCAGCCCGCGCTTGAGATCGAGCGGGTTGGCGGTGGCCTGCTTGATCAGGCCGATCGAGATCGACGGCCGCCCCAGGAAGCGCACCGAAGTGCGCTCGCTCTCGGGCGCCAGCTCCACCCGGCCGACATCGCCGATGCGCACCGTATAGGCGTCGGGCGTGGCCGGCGGGCGCACGACGACGGCGGCGAACTGGGCCGGCTCGGCCAGATCGGTCTGTGCGACGACGGCGAACTCGCGCTCGCGGCTCTCGATGCGCCCAGCCGGGAGTTCCACGTTCTGGCGCCGGATGGCGTCCTCGACGTCCTGCACGGTGAGGCCGAATGCGGCCAGGCGCTCGCGGTCGAGCCAGATCCGCATCGCATAGCGGCGCTCGCCGTACACGCGGGCGTCGGCCGCGCCGGGCAGGGTCTGCAGGCGCGGCTTGATGATGCGGCTGGCGAAGTCGCTCATCTCCAGCGCCGAGTGGCGGTCGGACGAGAACGCCACCCAGATGATCGGGTTGGCGTCGGCCTCGACCTTGGCGATCACCGGCTCGTCGATGTCGTCGGGCAGGCGCCGGCGCACCCGCGAGACGCGGTCGCGCACGTCGGCGGCGGCGCTGTCGGCAGCGCGCTCGACGCGGAAGCGCACGGTGATCTGGCTGCGCTCCTGGCGGCTGATCGAGGACAGCACGTCCACCCCCTCGATCCCGGCGAGCGAGTCCTCCAGCGGCTTCGTCACCTGCGACTCGACGATCTCGGCGCTGGCGCCGCGGTAGGTGGTGTCGACGGTGACCACCGGCTCGTCGATGTTGGGGTACTCGCGCACGGCAAGGCGCGAGTACGACATCAGCCCGACCAGCAGCACCAGCAGGGACAGCACGGTGGCGAACACCGGGCGGCGGATGCAGATCTCGGAGACGACCATCGCCCGCTCTCAGTCGGCCGGCGCCGCGCTGCCGCCGGCGCGCACCTGCACTGGGGCACCGTCGCGCAGCTTCAGCTGTCCCGCGGTCACCACCTGGTCGCCCGCCTGCAGGCCGTCGACGATCTCGACCATCGCCTCGCGGCGCACGCCGGTGCCGACCACCACCCGCTGTGCCTTGCCCTCGGCGACCCGGTAGACGAACTGCACGTTGCCGGGCGCCGGCACCAGGGCCGTCTCGGGCACCATCACCACGTCGCCGCGCTCGGCCAGGATCAGGCGCACGCGCACGAAGCCGCCCGGACGCAGCCGCATTCCCGGATTTTCCAGCCGGGCGCGCAGGCGCAGCGCCCGGCCCTGCGCATCGACCAGCGGATCGACCGCGTCGACGGTGGCGGCGAAGCGCTCCCCCGGCAGCGCGTCGCTGGCGAGCGACAGGGTCTGCCCCGCCCGCACCCGGTCGAGGTACTGCTCGGGCAGACGGAAATCGACCTTCAAGGTGGCGATATCTTCGACATTGACCAGCGCGTCCCCGTCCTTGACGAAGTCGCCCGGGCTCACGCTACGGAGCCCCACCACACCGTCGAAGGGGGCGCGGATCTGCATGCGCGCCAGCCGCGCCTGCGCCAGCGCGACGCCGGCACGCGCCACCTCGAGCTGGGCACGGGCGCTGTCGAGGCTGCTCTGGCTGACGAATTTGCGCGCGAACAGATCCTGGGCACGATGGAAGCTCGATTCGGCGAGGGTGAGAGCGGCGCGCGCCTGCTCCAGCTCGGCGCGCTGCACCGCGGCATCCAGTTCGACCAGCACGTCGCCGCGCCGCACCGCGCTGCCATCGCGAAAGCCGATCGCGGCGATCCGCCCGGCCACTTCGGGGCGCAGCACCACCGATTCATTCGACACCAGCGAGCCGACCGCGGTGACGTCATCGGCCAGCGCCAGCGTCCGCACTGCGTGCGTCTCGACCGCGACCGGCACCACGGCCGCCGGCGCATCGGGACCGGAGCGCGGCACGCCCCCCGGACTTCGGCTCGCATGCCAGGCATAGCCGGCCAGGAGTGCGAGGCCGATCAGGCTGGCAATGACGATGAAGGGGTGGCGAGAAGACATGGCGTTAGCGGCTTGGAGGGCTTGGAGCGGCGGGCAATTTCCCGATTGTCACACAACACCGCACCCGCCCGCCTCGCCCGGTTACGCCGCTGCGTTGCAAACCGCCTTCGCTGCACGCTTACCGAGTGCGCCGCACATCGACCGGCGCGGCGAAACGAAAGGCGGGGCGCACTCGGCACCCGGTAGACGTGACGATGGGGACCGAAGTCCCCACCGGCTTTTCTTTGGTAACAAGGCTCAAGCGGCCTCGGCATAGGCCTTAGGCGGCCAGTGCGAAACGCTCATCGTTGGCGTTTATGGTTTTGCGCGGATTACGTCCGTCGCCTCTCGGGTTGCCTGCTCACCTTTGCCCGCCCTGTCGAAACCGGTACACCCCCACCCAAACACACTCCCGAATGCGCTTGGGTGGAGGTGAGGGGAATCGAACCCCTGTCCAGAACGCCTCCAGATTGCCGGGATTACAACCATGAGGGCTATGGTACGCAGGCCAGCGTCAGCATTCAACACCTACGCGCGCCAGACATCGGCGCAGTTGTAAGCAATGTTCTCGCCGGCGGGGCCGCAGGCGCCCGCCGGCGCCTCTGCGGGGGCCGCCAACGGGCGCTGCCGGACGGGCCCACAAGCGGGCCGGATGGCATGCCGGGCATGCCCGATGTGCTGCGGGGCTGGGCCGGAACCCTGACTCGGGTGATAATGCTGGACTGCCGATACAACGGACACTGAATCAATGAAGCGCGTGGATGATTTTCGCCTACGACTGGGCTCGCAGGAACTGGTACCGATCATGGTAGGAGGGATGGGAGTCGATATCTCGACCGCCGATCTTGCCCTGGAAGCCGCCCGTCTGGGTGGGGTCGGTCACATCTCCGACGCGATGCTGCCCACGGTTTCGGACCGCCGCTACAACACCAAGTACGTCAAGAACAAGCTCCAGCAGTACAAGTTCAACGTCGCCAACACCGACAAGTCAGTGGTGCAGTTCGATCTCGGCCTGATCGCCGAGGCTACCGCGACCCATGTCGGGCGCACGATGGAAGCCAAGCGCGGGCCGGGCCTGGTGTTCATCAACTGCATGGAAAAGCTGACGATGAACAGTCCGCGGGACACCCTCCGGGTGCGCCTGCGGACCGCGATGGACCACGGCATCGACGGCATCACCCTGGCGGCCGGCCTGCACCTCGGCTCGTTCGCGCTGATCGAGGATCACCCCCGCTTCCACGACGTCAAGCTCGGCATCATCGTCTCCTCGCTGCGCGCGCTGCAGCTGTTCCTGAAGAAAAGCGCGCGCACCGGCCGCCTGCCCGATTTCGTGGTAATCGAAGGCCCGCTCGCCGGCGGCCATCTGGGCTTCGGCATGGACTGGGCGCAGTACGACCTCGCCACCATCGTCGCCGAGATCCGTAACTGGATGCGCGAGCAGCAGCTCGACATTCCGCTGATTCCGGCCGGCGGCATCTTCACCGGAAGCGATGCGGTCGATTTCCTCGAGGCGGGCGCCGCTGCGGTGCAGGTGGCGACGCGTTTCACCGTCACCCAGGAATGCGGCCTGCCCGACGACGTCAAACAGCATTATTTCAAGGCCAGCGAAAGCGAGATCGAGGTCAACCAGATCTCCCCCACCGGTTACCCGATGCGGATGCTCAAGAGCAGCCCCGCGATCGGCAGCGGAATCCGCCCCAACTGCGAGGCCTACGGCTACCTGCTCGACTCGCACGGCAACTGTCAGTACATCGATGCCTACAACCGCGAAGTGGCGGCACATCCGGACGCGAAGAAAGTGAAGGTGCGGGACAAGACCTGCCTGTGCACCCACATGCGCAACTTCGACTGCTGGACCTGCGGTCACTACACCTACCGCCTGAAGGACACTTCACATCGCGACGAGAACGGCGACTACCGCATCCTGAGCGCCGAGCACGTGTTCCACGATTACCAGTTCAGCACCGACAACAAGGTCGCGCTCCCCGACTGAGCGCGGGATGGCGCCGCAAAACGGCGCCATTTTTCTTTTTTGCTCCGCGACTTATTTCCTCGCCCCCGGCATTCGCCGGGGCCACGATGGCAGCGTTTCGATCTCGCCCGGTCAACCGATGAACGTCGCCATCGTCGATGACACGCCGCTCAACCTCACGCTGATGGCCCGGCTCGTCGGCCGCCTGCCCGGCGCGACCCCGGTGGCGTTCGATCGTGCGCTCCAGGGGCTGGCATGGTGCGACGCCAACGACCCCGACCTCGTCATCGTGGACTACAGGATGCCCGAGATGGATGGCCTGGAATTCATCCGCCATCTCCGTGCACGCCGCGACAGCGACGATCTTCCGATCCTGATGGTGACCGCCAGCGATGATCGCCGGGTGCGCTACCAGGCGCTTGAATGCGGCGCCAGCGACTTCCTGACCAAACCCTTCGACACCCACGAGTTCGAGCCACGGGTGCGCAACATGCTGAAATTGCGCAGTGCCCACCTCGCAACCCGCCAGCGTACCGCCAGCCTGGCGGCCGAAGTGCGCCGCGCCACCACCGAAATCCTCGAGCGCGAGCGTGAAACGATCACCCGGCTGGCGCGCGCAGCCGAATTCCGCGATCCGGAAACCGGCGCCCACATCCAGCGCATGTCACACTATTCGGCGCTGATTGCGCGTGCCCTGAGCTATCCCGAAGAGTTCGCCGAAGCCATGCTGATGGCCGCGCCGATGCACGACGTCGGCAAGCTCGGCATCCCGGACGACATCCTGCTCAAGGCCGGGAAACTCACCGAGGATGAATTCGCCATCATGAAGCGCCATCCCCGCATCGGCTACGACATCCTGAAGGACTCCTCCTCCAGCATTCTGCGCCTGGGGGCGACCATCGCCCTGTCGCACCACGAAAAAATCGACGGCAGCGGCTACCCGCAAGGGCTCTCCGGCGAGGCGATTCCCCTCGCCGGGCGCATCGTCGCGGTGGCCGACGTCTTCGATGCACTCACCTCGGCACGCCCGTACAAACCGGCATGGCGGTTCTCCCGCGCCATCGCACTCCTGCGCGCCGGCTGCGGCAGCCACTTCGACCGCCGCTGCGTGGATGCCTTCCTGCACCGCTGGAATGACGTGCTCGCCATCCACGCACGCTTTCGCGACACTCCAGCGCCAGCGCACGGGAACGCGCGAACGGCCGCCACACCGATGTGAGCGCGCGGCGCCGGCGTTCAGTCCCGGCGTTCGATCAACTCCACCTTGTAGCCGTCGGGGTCTTCGACGAACGCGATCACGGTCGAACCGTGCTTCATCGGCCCGGCTTCACGCACCACCTTGCCGCCGCGGGCGCGGATCTCGTCGCAGGCCTTCTTCGCATCGGGCACTTCGAGCGCGATATGGCCGTAGGCGTTACCCGCCTCATAGGCATCCACGCCCCAGTTGTACGTCAATTCGAGCACCGCTGCGTCCTTTTCGTCCTGGTAACCGACGAAGGCCAGCGTGAACCTGCCGTCCGGGTAGTCCTGGCGACGCAGCAGGCGCATTCCCAGGACTTCGGTATAGAACGCGAGGGAACGCTCCAGATCGCCGACGCGCAACATCGTGTGCAGAATACGCATGAAATTCTCCTTGGTCGGAGGATGGAAAGAAGGGTGGCGGAGGGCGGGCCGGCTCAGCCTGCCGCGGCGCCGCGGCCCGGTGCGCTGTGCGCCCCGATCACCGGCAGGGTCGGCGCGGCCGCGCGCAGCGCCGAACGCGCAGCGCGCCAGTTCGGATAGACGTCTTCCACCACGGCCCAGAAGCGCGGGGAATGATTCATCTCGATCAGATGCGCCACTTCGTGGGCCACCACGTAATCGATCAGCCCCGGCTGCAGGTGGATGAGTCGCCAGTGCAGGCGTATCCCCGAGCGGCTGCTGCAACTGCCCCAGCGCGTCACCGCGTTCGACAATCGCACCGGTGGCTGCTTCAGGCCGAGGCGATGGCAATACTCCGCCACCCGCCCGCGATACCAGGGCAGCGCCCGGGCCTGGAGCGCGCGCAGCAGCGCACGCGAGGGATCGCCCCCGAGCGGGAGCACGAGTTCTTCGCCGCCGTCGAGCGCCGCCCGCCACTGCGTTCTGCCGCCTTCGCGCAGGCGCAGCCTGAGCGGACAGCCGAACAGAGGGAGTTGCACCCCGTCCGCGACCTCCAGCACCGGCGCCCGTGCCGCCTCCGCGCTCGCCTTCAGCCGATCGAGCAGCCAGCGCCCGTGGCTGTGAACGAAACGCTCGATCTCCTGCAGCGAAGTGCGCAGCGGCACCGCCACGCGCGCACCGCAATGGTCGATCTGCAGAGCGAAGGAGCGGCGCGCCGAACGACGCAGCACCAGGTCCACCGCCGTGCCGTCGATCACCATCGCGTGCGACAGCTCCACCGCCTCGCCTTTCCCATCCCGGCGCACGTTCAACGCTTGTCCTGCCACTCCAGCCCGCGCGCCGAAAGCGTCTCCCGGATCCGCGCCATCGCCGCGGCGACAGCGGCCGCCGGCCCTTTCATGCCCAGTTCCAGTGAGCGCCGCCGTCCTTCTTCGGCCAATGTGGGCAGGCTGAAGAGGGTGGCCTCGGGAAAGTCGTCGCAGAGCTCGCGCATCAGGCCGATGAGTTGGCCTTCGTAGACGTCCCACACCGTCAGTGCCTGTTCGACATAGTCTTCGGCGTGGTGGAGGTGGGCATATTTCGTGTCCAGCACCCATTCCACCATCGGCCAGGCCATGACCGGAAAGCCGGGCACGAAATAGTGCTGCCGGATGGAAAAGCCGGGGATGCGGTTGTAGCCGTTGGGGATGATGTCGCTGCCCACCGGATACACGCCCATCTGCAGGCGCTCGGGCGTGATCTCGTCACCGAAGCGGGCACGGATCTCGGCCTCGGCCGCGGGATGGAGGGCCAGTTCCAGGCCGAGCGCGGCCGCCGCCGCGGCGCGCGTGCGATCGTCCGGAGTCGCGCCGATGCCGCCGAAGCTGAACACCACGTCGCCGCTGGCGAACGTCTGGCGCAAAGTCTCGCACAGGCGGACGGGGTCGTCACCAGCGTAGCGCGCCCACGCCAGCTTCAGCCCGCGCGCGGCGAGCAGTTCGATGAGGCGGGACAGATGCTTGTCGCTGCGGCGGCCGGAAAGGATCTCGTCGCCGATGATCAGGGCACCGAAGTTCATGAAATCTTCCGCGGGGGGGGAGCGGCATCGAGCACGCTGATGCCGTGCTGCAGGCGATGGCGGCGCAGGGCCTCGAGCAGGTAATGCACGAAAGCGAGGCCGGCATAGGCCGGCGCCACCAGGTTGACGAAAGGAACGTAGGCCAGCAGCGCGGAGCCGCCGCCGAGCAGCAGCATCTGCGGCCTGCGGTCGCCACGCAGGCGCTGGAGTTCATCCTTGTCGGCGTGCAGCATCAGCGCATCGTAGCCGAACGCGCGCTGGTTGAGCCAGCCGGTAAGTACGACCGAGGCGAGCAGGCCGACACCGGGGATCAGCCAGAGCGGCAACGACACCAGCAGTGCGAGCAAAAACAGAAGGCCGGCGACGACCGAATTCCACGCGCTGCCGAAGTTGGAGCCGCCGCGGCGCTGTTCGAGTTCGGCGTAGTCGGTACGCCCGATCCGCTCCAGCATCAGCGGCAAGGCAACGGTGGCCACCAGCAAGGCCGCGGTCACATAGACCAGGGGCACCACCAGCAAGGCGACGGCGATCTTGATCAGCACCAGCATCGTCACCGCCGCCGCATCCGAAGCCGACAGCCAGCCGCCGACGAAGGACCAGCCGTTCACCCAGGCGAACAGGCCCTCGGTGACCGGCGTCCACACCAGCACCGCGACCACGGTCCACACCAGCATCGCAACCACACCCGGCCACAGCAGGTGCCAGAAGATGTCGCGCCGCAGCAGGCTGCGGCTGGCGCGACCGAAGGCAACGAGAATCTCCTTCACGACCACCCACCTCCCATCACCGGGGCATACCCGGCAGGCCGCCCGGGATCATACCCTTCATCGCTCGCATCATTTTCTGCATGCCGCCCTTGGAGAACTGCTTCATCACCTTCTGCGTCTGTTCGAACTGGTTCAGCAGGCGATTGACCTCCTGCACCGTGACCCCGGAACCGGCAGCGATGCGGCGCTTGCGGCTGGCCTTGAGCACCTCCGGCTTGGCACGCTCGAGCGGCGTCATCGAGTTGATGATGCCCTCGATGCGGGAGATGGCCTTTTCCTCGGCGCCCCCCTGGAGCTTGCCGGCGGCCTGCGCGAACTGCGCCGGCAGCTTGTCCATCATCGACGCCAGCCCGCCCATCTTGCGCATCTGGGCGATCTGCTCTTTGAAGTCGTTCAGATCGAAGCCCTTGCCGCTCTTCAACTTCTGCGCGAAGACGCGGGCTTTCTCCTCGTCGACTCCGCGGCGCGCCTCCTCGACCAGGCCGAGGATGTCGCCCATCCCGAGGATGCGGCTGGCCATCCGGTCGGGGTGGAAGGGCTCGAGCCCGGAGAGCTTCTCGCCGACGCCGGCGAACTTCAGCGGCTTGCCGGTGACGTGGCGCACCGACAGCGCCGCACCGCCACGCGCATCGCCGTCGAGCTTGGTCAGCACCACACCGGTGAGCGGCAGCGCCTCGTTGAAGGCGCGCGCGGTGTTGACCGCATCCTGGCCGAGCATCGCATCGACCACGAACAGGGTTTCGATCGGGCCGAGTGCGGCGTGCAGATCCTTGATCTCGGCCATCATCGCCGCGTCCACCGCGAGACGGCCGGCGGTGTCCACGAGCAGCACGTCGACGTGGTGCTTGCGCGCGTAATCGAGTGCGGCGCGCGCGATGTCCACCGGCTTCTGCTCCGCCGACGAGGGGAAGAAGCCGACGCCCGCCTGCGCCGCCACCGTCTTCAACTGCTCGATCGCCGCCGGGCGATAGACGTCGGCCGACACCACCAGCACTTTTTTCTTCTGCTGTTCGTGCAGCAGTTTGGCGAGCTTGCCGGTGGTGGTGGTCTTGCCCGCGCCCTGCAGACCTGCCATCAGCACCACCGCCGGAGGCTGGGTGGACAGATCGAGACCTTCGTGCGCGCCGCCCATCAACGCCTTCAGCTCGTCATGCACCACCCCGACCAAAGCCTGGCCCGGCGTCAACGACCCGACCACCTCCTGACCGACCGCCTTTTCCTTCACCCGGGCAACGAAGTCCTTGACCACCGGCAATGCGACGTCGGCCTCGAGCAGCGCCATACGCACCTCGCGCATCGCCTCCTGGATGTTTTCTTCGGTCAGGCGCGCCTGGCCGCGGAGGGTTTTGACGACTTTGGACAGGCGCAGGGTGAGATTGTCGAGCATGTTCGGAAAGGCCTTGGCGCGGTGACTTGGAGTAAACTGCGGCTACATATGCAGACCATTCTACTTCATCTGGTTCCCGCCTCGCTTTACGCCGGACTGGGCGTGCTGTTCTGGCGCAGCTGCCTGCTCGGCGCCGCACCGGAAGGGGCGCGGGAATGCCTGTCGGGGCGACAGCGCTTGGTGTTGCTTGTCGCCGTGCTCGCTCATGGCTATGTCCTGCACGAGGCGATCTTCCCCGGCAGCGAAATGCGTTTCGGCTTCGGTGTTGCGGTATCGCTGATGGTGTGGCTGGCGATCTGCTTCTACTGGGTGGAAACGCTCTATACCCGGCTCGACGGCCTGCACGCGGCCGCCATGCCTGCAGGTGCGCTGGCCAGCCTGGTGCCGCTGATCTTCCCTGGCGAGCATGTGCTCGTCAACGCAGCCTCTCCTGCCTTTCGCGCCCACTTCGTGGTCGCGATGCTGGCTTACAGCCTGTTCACGCTGGCGGCCCTGCACGCCATGCTGATGTCGATCGCCGGACGCCAGCTCCACAGCGCCCGCTTCAGCCGCCTGCTCGCCGGACTTCCGCCGCTGCTGACGATGGAAGCGCTGCTGTTCCGCCTGATCGCAATCGCCTTCGTGCTGCTCACCCTCACCTTGGCCAGCGGCGTGCTGTTCTCCGAGACGCTTTTCGGCCAACCTTTCCGGGTCGACCACAAGACCGTCTTCGCCTTCGTTTCGTGGTTTCTCTTCGGCATGCTGCTGCTCGGCCGCTGGCGCTGGGGATGGCGCGGACGGGTGGCGTTGCGGTGGACGCTGGCGGGCTTCACCGCCCTCGTGCTGGCCTATCTCGGCAGCCGTTTCGTCATCGAAGTCGTGCTCGAGCGCGCTTCCTGAGCGCCTCCTGCCTGACCATCTCCTGCCACAACCGTCTCCGCAAGCCGCCGTATCGCGCAGGCATCCGCCCCGCCCGGCTTTGTTGACAGCGTTCTGAGGCGCCCCAATACTCGGGGCCCCGCGACTTTCCCCGCCTCTCGTGCCGGACATCAGCCTGACGGCCCAATTCATCGCCCTGGTCGTGCTACTCGTACTTTCGGGCGCCTTTTCCATGTCCGAGACGGTCATGATGGCGGCGAACCGCTACCGCCTGCGTTCGCTCGCCGGCCAGGGCAATCGGGGTGCCCGCCTCGCAATCGAGCTGCTGGGCAGGACCGACCGCCTGCTGGGCGTGGTCCTGCTGTTCAACAATCTGGTCAACACCGCCGCCGCGACCCTGGTCAGCGTCATCACGCTGGAGATTTTCGGTGACGAGCGCTGGGTTCTGGGAATCGCCACCCTGCTCGTCACCTTCGCCATTCTGGTCTTTTCCGAGATCACCCCGAAAGTGATCGGCGCCACCCACGCCGACCGCCTCGCCCCGATCTTTGCCTTTCCGCTCTCGGCCCTGCTGCGGGTGTTCTACTTCGCGATCTGGTTCGTCAATCTGTTTTCGCGCAGCCTGCTGTGGTTGCTCCGGCTGCAGCCCCGGGAAGACAACCACACCGCGCTGTCGGTCGAAGAGCTGCGTGCGATGGTGCTCGAGTCCGGCCAGTTCATTCCGCACAAGCACCGCAGCATCCTGGTGAACCTGTTCGATCTGGAGAGCATCACGGTCGAGGACGTGATGACCCCGCGCGGCGCGATCGAGGCGATCGACCTCTCCGCCACCGAGACCGAACTGCGCCGCCAGATCGCCACCAGCTTTCACACCCGCCTCGCCGTGCACGACGGCGACAGCGAACAGGTGATCGGCGTGCTGCACCAGCGCCGCCTGCTCAACGATACGCTCGAGGACGGATTCTCCGTCGAGCGCATCCGCGGCTTGCTGGCCAAGCCATACTACGTGCCTGCCGACACCCCGCTGTATTCGCAGATCCAGTTCTTCCAGGAAAACCAGCAGCGCCTCGCCTTCGTCGTAGACGAGTACGGCGAGATCCTCGGCCTGATCACCCTGGAAGACATCATCGAAGAGCTGATCGGCAAATTCACCACCAGCATGCCCGCCGCCGGCGGCCGCCTGGCCTGGAACGAGGATGGCAGCGTGCTGGTCGACGGCAGCGCCAACCTGCGCGAACTCAACCGCAGGCTCGACCTCGCGCTGCCGACCGATGGACCGAAGACGCTCAACGGACTGATCCTCGAGCATCTGCAGGACATCCCGGAAACCGGGGTGTCGATGAAGATCGCCGAAATTCCGATCGAAGTCGTGCAGACCCAGGACCGCCGGGTGCGTACGGCACGCCTGTTCCGCCCGCTCGGAGACGGCACCGGACGATGAGTTTCTCCTTCCCCTTCGCGCCCGCGAAGGCCTTTACAAGGCCCGAGGTGGCGTGCAACATCGCCCGCTATCGAGTCGAGAGCACGGCATGGCGGCAAGCTCCAAACCGTCCCTGAGCGGCCTCGCCAGGGCGCTGATCCAGCACGGGCATCTGCAGGAAACCGATGCCCTCGCCTGCTCCGCACACAGCGGAGAAGGCAGCAACGCTTTCATCCGCGAAGTCGCCCAGCGCGGACTCATGAGCAGCGCGGCGATGGCCGCCTTCGCTGCCGAAACTTTCGGCTACCCCCTGCTCGACATCACCACCTTCGACACCGCCGCCCTCGCCCGCGAAGCCGTCGATCGCAAGCTGATGCAAAAGCACCAGGTCGTGCCTTTGGCGCGGCGTCAGAACCGCCTCACCCTCGCAATCGCCGACCCGTCGAACATCCGTGCACTCGACGAGATCCGTTTCCAGACCGGTCTCCAGCTCGACCTCGTGATTGCCGAAGCCGACAAGCTCGGGCGCGCCGTCGACGCGCTGGTCGAAAGCGCCGCCGATACGCTCCGGGAGCTCACCGGTGAAGCCTTCGACATGGACCTGCTGCACCAGGAAGGCGCGCAGCACCCGCCCGACGAAGACGACACTTCGGAAGTCGACGACGCGCCGGTGGTGCGTTTCATCCAGAAAGTGCTGATCGATGCCATCAACGAAGGCGCCTCCGACATCCACTTCGAGCCGTACGAGAAGTACTACCGCATCCGCGTGCGCACCGACGGCGTCCTGCGCGACATCGCCCAGCCTCCGCTGGTGCTCAAGGACAAAATCGCCGCCCGCATCAAGGTCGTCTCGCGCCTCGACATCTCGGAAAAGCGCATTCCCCAGGACGGGCGGATGAAGCTGGCGCTGTCGAAGAACAAGGCGATCGACTTCCGCGTATCCACGCTGCCGACCCTGCACGGCGAAAAGATCGTGATGCGGATCCTCGATCCCGGCTCGGCAATGCTCGGCATCGATGCCCTCGGCTACGACCCCGACCAGAAGGAAGCCCTGCTCGCTGCGATCGACCGTCCTTACGGCATGATCCTGGTCACCGGCCCCACCGGCTCGGGCAAGACGGTGTCGCTCTACACTTGCCTGAACCTGCTCAACCAGCCCGGCGCCAATATTTCGACCGCGGAAGACCCGGCCGAAATCAACCTCCCCGGCATCAACCAGGTCAACATCAACGAAAAAGCCGGCCTCACCTTTTCCGCGGCGCTGCGCGCCTTCCTCCGCCAGGACCCGGACATCATCATGGTGGGCGAGATCCGTGACCTCGAAACCGCCGAGATCTCGGTCAAGGCGGCACAGACCGGCCACCTCGTGATGTCCACGGTGCACACCAACGATGCCCCGAGCACGCTCGAGCGCCTCAAGAACATGGGCGTCGCCCCGTTCAACATCGCCTCTTCGGTGATCCTGATCACCGCCCAGCGCCTTGCCCGCCGCCTGTGCTCGTGCAAGAAGCCCGCGGACATCCCGGAAGAGGCGCTGCTCGAAGCCGGCTTCAGCGCTGCCGAGCTCGACGGCAGCTGGCAGGCCTATGGGCCGGTCGGCTGCGAACGCTGCCAGGGCAGCGGCTACAAGGGCCGGGTCGGGATCTACCAGGTCATGCCGGTCAGCGAGCAGATCGCCCACATCATCATGACCGGCGGCAACTCCATCGACATCGCCGCGCAGGCCGCACGCGAGGGCGTGCGCGATCTGCGCCAGTCGGGCCTGCTGAAAGTGAAGCAAGGCATCACTTCGCTTGCCGAAGTGCTGGCCTCGACCAACGAATAAAGGACGTTCGACTCATGGCGACAGCAAGCCGGGCAGTGCGCGGCACGGGCCCGAAGGAAGACCTGTACAGCTGGGAAGGCAGGGACAAGACGGGCAAGTTGATCCGCGGCGAAATGCGCGCCAGCGGCGACGCCATGGTCCAGGCCATGCTGCGCCGCCAGGGCATCCGGGTGAGCAAGGTGCGCAAGCAGAAGCTGTCGCGCGGCCGACGCATCGGCGACAAGGAGATCGCCCTGTTCACCCGCCAGCTCGCCACCATGATGAAATCCGGCGTGCCCCTGCTCCAGGCCTTCGACATCGCCATGAAAGGGTCGGGCAATCCGGCACTGTCGCGCCTGCTCAACGAGATCCGCAACGACGTCGAGACCGGCTCCAGCCTGTCCCAGGCATTCGCCAAACACCCCCGGCACTTCGACAAGCTGTTCACCAACCTGGTCGCCGCCGGCGAGCAGGCGGGCATCCTCGACAACCTGCTCGACCGCATCGCCACCTACAAGGAAAAGATCCTCGCGATCAAGAGCAAGATCAAGTCGGCCCTGTTCTACCCCGCGGCCGTGGTCGTGGTTGCCGGCCTGGTGATTTCGGTGATGATGCTGTTTGTGATTCCCGAGTTCAAGAACGTGTTCTCCAGCTTTGGCGCCGACCTGCCGGCCCCCACGCTGATGGTGATCGCGATGTCTGACTTCTTCGTCGCCTACTGGTACCTGGTGTTCGGAGCGCTGCTCGCGGCCGTGCTGGCGATCGCCTGGAGCTACAAGCGCTCGAGCGCAATGCAGATCGCCGTCGATCGCGTCGTGCTGCACCTGCCGCTGGTCGGTCCGATCATCCGCAAGGCGACCGTGGCCCGCTGGACACGCACCCTGTCGACGATGTTCGCCGCCGGCGTGCCATTGGTCGAAGCCCTCGACTCGGTGGGCGGCGCCTCGGGCAATCACGTCTACCTGACCGCGACCCGGCAGGTCCAGAGCGACGTCAGCACCGGCACCAGCCTTACCGTCGCGATGCAGAACGCAGCGGTGTTCCCGGCCATGGTGGTGCAGATGGTTTCGATCGGCGAGGAGTCCGGCCAGCTCGATTCCATGCTCGGCAAGGTCGCGGATTTTTTCGAGCGGGAAGTCGACGACGCCGTCGCCGGCCTGTCGCAGCTGCTCGAGCCGCTGATCATGGTCTTCCTCGGCACCATCATCGGCGGCCTGGTGGTCGCGATGTACCTGCCGATCTTCAAGCTCGGCTCGGTCGTGTGATCCATGGCTGAACTCCTGCACGAACCGTTCGCTCTCGTTCCGCTGCTCAGCCTGCTCGGGCTTTTCGTCGGCAGCTTCCTCAACGTCGTCATCCATCGCCTGCCGAAGATGATGGAGCGCGACTGGCACGCCCAGGCCGCCGAACTGCGCGGCGAGCCGGCGCCCGAAGCCCCGCGCTTCAACCTCGCCACGCCACGCTCGCGCTGCCCGCACTGCGGCCACCGCCTGTCCGCGCTGGAAAACATCCCGGTGCTCAGCTTCATCTTCCTGCGCGGCCGCTGCAGGCACTGCGGCGCCGGCATCAGCAAGCGCTACCCGGTCGTCGAACTCTGCACCGCCGCCCTCTCCGGCGTGGCCGCCTGGCATTTCGGTGCCAGCACCGCCACGCTCGGCGCGCTGCTGTTCATCTGGGCGCTGGTGGCGCTGAGCTTCATCGACCTCGACACCCAGCTGCTGCCCGACAGCATCACCCTGCCCCTGCTGTGGCTGGGCCTCGCGTTCAACACCGGAGGCGTATTCACCGACCTGCACAGCGCGGTCATCGGCGCCATCGCCGGTTATCTCGCCCTGTGGACGGTGTACTGGCTGTTTCGGCTCGCGACCGGCAAGGAGGGCATGGGTTACGGCGACTTCAAACTGCTGGCGGCGATCGGTGCCTGGCTCGGCTGGCAGGTGCTGCCACTCACCATCCTGCTGTCCTCGCTGGTGGGGGCGATCGTCGGCATCGCCCTGATCGCCTTCGCGCGCCACGGCCGCAACGTGCCGATTCCGTTCGGCCCTTATCTCGGTGCCGCCGGCCTGATCGCGCTGCTGTGGGGCGAGACCCTGACCACGCGCTACCTGGGCCTGTTCTAACCCCCGGACCACCCTCCGGCGCAATGCCCACCCTCCTTGAAACCCGGCTGCGCCACCCCCATTTCGGTTGCGCGCCCGGTGTTCACGGGCTTCGCTTTTTCCTTATGCTGCATTGCGTTAGACTTGCGCACTTGTCTCCGGGAGCTCGTCATGCCCATTTATGAATATCGTTGCCCAAGCTGTGGTTTCCAGAAGGAACATCTGCAAAAAATGAGCGACGCACCGCTGTCCTCGTGCCCGTCCTGCGGCACCGAGGGGTACACCAAACTCCTCTCGGCCGCCGGCTTCCAGCTCAAGGGCAGCGGCTGGTACGCCACCGACTTCAAGGGCGCTGCCGCGCCGAGCACGCCCGCCCCGGCAGCGGCGCCCCCCTGCGCCGGGGGCAGCGGCGCGTGCGCCTGCCACTGACCGGCCACGTTCCCCCGAACGGCCCGCCCGGCGGGCCCGAGACGCTCAATTGAAGAAATACTTCATCACCGGCCTGCTAATCTGGATTCCGCTGGCGATCACCTTCATGGTGCTGGCCTGGATCGTCAGCACGCTCGACGCGATCCTGCTGTGGCTGCCGAACGGTTTCCATCCGCGCGACTTCATCGGCCTCGATATCCCCGGCGTCGGCGTGCTGGCAAGCCTGCTGATCGTGTTCTTCACCGGCCTGGTCGCAGCCAACGTGCTCGGCCAGAAGCTGGTCCAGCTGTGGGAAGCGCTGCTGTCCCGGATTCCGGTGGTGAAGTCGATCTACTACAGCGTCAAGCAAGTCTCGGACACCGTTTTTTCCAGCACTGGCCAGGCTTTTCGCAAGGCCCTGCTGGTGCAGTACCCGCGCCAGGGCGCATGGACGATCGCCTTTCTCACCGGCCAGCCAGGCGGCGATGCGGCGTATCACCTGCAGGGCGACTACGTCAGCGTCTATGTGCCGACCACGCCCAACCCGACCTCGGGCTTCTTTTTGATGATGCCGCGGGCGGACGTCATCGAACTGGAGATGAGCGTCGATGAAGCGCTCAAGTACATCATCTCCATGGGAGTGGTCGCTCCCCCGCTGCGCCGGCCGGCCAGCCGGGCGGCCCTGCTCAACGAATGACGCTCCCCGACGGACAAGGCCACCGCCAACAAGACCACCCCGTTTTCCCTGCTTCCTTGAATCCCGACGGCACGCTGCCGTCGCCCAGCCGGAACTCCTCCTTATGCGAACCCATTACTGCGGAAAAGTCACTGCCGCCGACCTCGATCAGATCGTCACCATTTGCGGCTGGGTGCATCGCCGCCGCGACCACGGCGGCGTCATCTTCATCGACCTGCGCGACCGCGAGGGCCTGGTCCAGGTGGTGTGCGACCCCGACCGCGCCGAGATGTTCAAGATCGCCGAATCGGTGCGCAGCGAGTTCGTCCTGAAGATGAGCGGCAAGGTCCGCCGCCGCCCGGCCGGCACCGAAAACGCCAACCTGACCTCGGGCGAGATCGAGGTCCTGTGCCACGACATCGAGGTCCTCAACGCCGCCGCGACACCGCCGTTCCAGCTCGACGACGAGAACCTGTCCGAGACCGTGCGCCTGACGCACCGCGTCATCGACCTGCGCCGCCCGCAGATGCAGAAGAACCTGATGCTGCGCTACAAGACCACGATGGCCTTCCGCCGCTTCCTCGACGGTGCCGGCTTCATCGACGTCGAGACGCCGATGCTCACCAAGAGCACGCCGGAAGGCGCGCGCGACTACCTGGTGCCCTCGCGCGTGCATCCGGGGCAGTTCTTCGCCCTGCCGCAATCACCGCAGCTGTTCAAGCAGCTCTTGATGGTCGCCGGCTACGACCGCTACTACCAGATCGTCAAGTGCTTCCGCGACGAGGACCTGCGCGCCGACCGCCAGCCCGAGTTCACCCAGGTCGACCTCGAGACCTCGTTCATGGACGAGCGCGAGATCACCGCCCTGGTCGAGGAGATGATCCGCTACGTGTTCAAGGAAGCGCTGGCGGTCGAACTGCCCGCGCCCTTCCCGCGCATGAGCTACGCCGAGGCGATGCGCCGCTACGGTTCGGACAAGCCCGACTTGCGCGTGACCCTCGAGCTCACCGACGTCACCGACGCGGTGCAGGACGTCGCCTTCAAGGTCTTCTCCGGCCCCGCCACCTCGGGCGGGCGCGTCGCCGCGATGCGCGTCCCCGGCGGCAACAGCCTGACCCGCGGCGAGATCGACGAATACACCAAGTTCGTCGCCATCTACGGCGCCAAGGGCCTGGCCTACATCAAGGTCAACGATGCCACCCAGCCCAACGAACAGGGCCTGCAGTCACCGATCGTCAAGAACCTGCATGAGAAGGCGCTCGCCACCATCCTCGAGCGCACCGGCGCGCAGTCGGGCGACCTGATCTTCTTCGGCGCCGACAAGACCAAGGTGGTCAACGACGCCATGGGCGCGCTGCGCACCAAGCTCGGCCACGAGAAGGCTTACGTGACGGGCGAAGCCTGGCGCCCGCTGTGGGTGGTCGACTTCCCGATGTTCGAATACGACGAGGACGACAAGCGCTGGACCGCCTGCCATCACCCCTTCACCAGCCCGAAGGACGAGCACGTCGAGCTGCTCGAATCCAACCCGGGCGAATGCCTCGCCAAGGCCTACGACCTTGCGCTCAACGGCTGGGAGATCGGCGGCGGCTCGGTGCGTATCCACCGCGCCGACGTGCAGGCGCGCGTGTTCGAGGCCCTCGCCATCGGCCCCGAGGAGCAGCAGGCCAAGTTCGGCTTCCTCCTCGATGCGCTCAAGTACGGCGCCCCGCCGCACGGCGGCCTGGCCTTCGGCCTCGATCGGATCGTCACCATGATGACCGGCGCCGAATCAATCCGCGACGTCATCGCTTTCCCCAAGACCCAGCGCGCCCAGTGCCTGCTGACCGATGCACCGGGCGACGTCGACGAGAAGCAGCTGCGCGAACTGCATATCCGCCTGCGCCAGAAGGTCGAGACCCAGGTCGAAGTCGGCCGCGGCTGAGTCCGCCAAAGCGGCCGCCAGACCGCCGCCTGCCCGCCCCCGCGGCGGACAGGCGGCGGTTTTTCATTTTCGCCCGGGCCAGCGCCCGCCCGAGACGCGCTCGAGGCCGGCCAGATCCTTCCACGAAGCGATCGCCCCGAAACCGGCATCGAGCAGCAGGCTGCGCACCGCCGCCGCCTGATCGTAGCCATGCTCGAGGAACAACCAGCCGCCGTCCTCCAGCCAGCGCGGCGCGGCACCCACGATCGCAGCCAGGTCGTCCAGCCCCGCCGGCCCGGCGGCGAGCGCCGTCACCGGCTCGAAGCGCACGTCGCCCTGCGCCAAGTGCGGGTCGCCCGCCGCCACGTAGGGCGGATTGGCGACAATGAGCCCGAAGCGCTCCTCGCCCAGCGCCGCAAACCAGTCGCTGAGGACGAAGCAGGCGCTGGCGCCGAGCCGCGCGGCATTGGCCATCGCCACCTGGAGCGCCTCGCGCGAGCGGTCGACGGCCACCACGTCGGGCACATCGAGTTCGAGCGCAAGCGTCACCGCCAGCGCCCCGCTGCCCGTCCCCAGGTCGAGCACGCGCACGCCGCGCCGCGCCGCGCAATGGGCAAGGGCGAGCTCGACCAGCAGCTCGGTCTCCGGGCGCGGAATCAGCACCGCGGGGGTGACGAGGAATTCCCGCCCGTAAAACTCGCGCGTACCGGTGAGGTAAGCCACCGGCTCTCCCGCCGCGCGACGCTCGACCAGGCCGCGGTACGCCGCCCACTCGGCGTCGGCCAGGCGCTGCTCGGGATAGGCGGCCAGGCGCGCCCCGGAACACTGCAGGGCATGGCGCAGCAGCACGCGGGCATCGATCGGTTCAATGCGCGCGCGCGCCCAGGCCAGCGCCGCGGCGATATCGGGCACCGCCGCGGGCGGCAGGCCGGCGCCGGATGAGGCCGTGCTCATGCGCCGTCCCCCGCCAGCGCGGCGAGCAGTTCGGCCTGGTGCTCCAGGATCAGGGCGTCGACGAGTTCGTCGAGCTCGCCCTGCATCACCGCATCGAGCTTGTACAAGGTCAGGTTGATGCGGTGATCGGTGACCCGGCCCTGGGGAAAGTTGTAGGTGCGGATGCGCTCGGAGCGGTCGCCGCTGCCGATCAGGCTCTTGCGCTGCGCCGCTTCGGCGCTCTGCCGCGCACGCGCTTCGGCATCGTGCAGGCGCGCGGCCAGCACCGCCAGCGCCTGTGCCTTGTTGCGGTGCTGCGAACGATCGTCCTGACACTCGACGACGATGCCGCTCGGAAGATGGGTGATGCGCACCGCCGAGTCGGTCTTGTTGATGTGCTGGCCGCCGGCGCCCGAAGCGCGGAAAGTGTCGATGCGCAGATCCGCCGGGTTGATGTTCACCGTTTCGACTTCGTCCGCCTCGGGCAGTACCGCCACCGTGCACGCCGAAGTGTGGATGCGGCCCTGGGTCTCGGTCACCGGCACGCGCTGGACGCGGTGGCCGCCGGACTCGAACTTCAGCTTCGAATAGGCGCCCGCGCCGGCGATGCGGGCGATCACTTCCTTGTAGCCGCCGAGGTCGGACTCGCTCGCCGACACGATCTCCACCTTCCAGCGCTGGCGCTCGGCATAGCGGCTGTACATGCGCAGCAGATCGCCGGCGAACAGCGCCGCCTCGTCGCCCCCGGTACCGGCCCGGATCTCGAGAAAAAGGTTGCGCTCGTCATTGGGGTCGCGCGGCAGCAGCGCGCGCTGCAGCGCGGCCTCCAGCTCGGCGATGCGCGCTTCACCGGCGGCCAGCTCCTGCTCGCCGAGCTCGCGCATCTCGGCATCGTCCAGCAGCTCCCGCGCCGTCGCGCAGTCGGCCTCCGCCTGCGCATAAGCCTGGTACAGGGCGACCACCGGTTCGACTTCGGCGCGCTCCTGCGACAGTTCGCGGAACCGTTTCATGTCGTTCGCCGTTTCCCCGGCCGCGAGTGTGCGATCGAGTTCGTCCAGGCGGCGGACGAGGTGTTCGAGTTTGTCGCGGATGCTTCGCTTCATGGAGTCAGCCCGGAGGGCCTGCGCCGGGCGCAGGCGGTAAAGAATCGACCGTAGCGCCCTAGCCGTGGGACGGCAGGTTGAACAGTTGCTCGACGAGCCGCCCGGCCTCGGCCTTGCGGGTCTCGTCGGCCTGGTTCAGGAAGCGCGTGGGGCCGTGCATGAGCTTGTTGGTGAGGCCGTGCGAGAGGGCGTCGAGCACGCGCTGCGGCTCCTCGCCCTTCGCCAGCAGGCGCAGGGCGCGCTCGAGCTCGGCCTGGCGCAGGGCTTCGGCATGTTCGCGCAGCGCGCGGATGGTCGGCACGCTGCCGCGCGCCGCCATCCAGTGCAGGAAGCCGTCGACCCGCGAGTCGATGATCTGCTCGGCCTCGACCACCGCCTGCTGGCGCGACTCCATGCCCGCCTCGACGACCTGGGCGAGATCATCCACGGTGTACAGAAAGACGTCGTCGAGCCCGGCGATCTCGGGCTCGATGTCGCGCGGCACGGCCAGATCGACCATCACCATCGGCCGGTGGCGGCGTGCCTTCACCGCACGCTCGACCATCCCCAGGCCGACCAGCGGGAGGGGCGCGGCGGTACAGGACACGACCACGTCGAAGCGCGCCAGCGCCTCGCCGATCTGGTCGATGCGCAAGGTGCGCGCGCCGAAGCGCGAAGCCAGGACCTGGGCGCGTTCCTCGGTGCGGTTGGCGACGGTCATCGACTTCGGACAGGCACCGCCGAAGTGCGCCGCACAGAGCTCGATCATCTCGCCCGCACCGATGAACAGCACATGCTGATCGGAGACACGGCCGAAAATGCGCTCAGTCAGGTGCACCGCCGCGGCCGCCATCGACACCGTATTGGCGCCGATCGCGGTCGTCGAACGCACCTCCTTGGCCACTGCGAACGTGCTCTGGAACAGCTTGTGCAGCAGCACCCCCAGGGTCCCGGCCTGTTCCGCGAAGCGCGCCGCATCCTTGACCTGGCCCAGGATCTGCGGCTCGCCGATGACCATCGAGTCGAGCCCGCTGGCGACGCGGAAGACGTGACGGATCGCGTCGCGCTGCGGGTAGGCGTACAGGTAGGGCGAGACTTCGTTCAGCGAGACGTGGTGAAAGTGCGCCAGCCAGTCGGCGACACGCTGGGGCTGCTCGGCAGCGAAATACAGTTCGGTGCGGTTGCAGGTCGACAGGATCGCCGCTTCGCGCACCGAGTCGGCATGAGCGAGGCCGTGCAGGGCCTGCTGCAGATGCTCAGGCTGAAACGCGACCCGTTCGCGGATCGCGAGCGGCGCCGTGTGATGATTCAGACCCAGAGCGTAAAGTTGCATGCGGAAAACGGCCTCGTCGACAGCCGGCGCATTATAGCACTCCGAAAAGTGCAAAAAACTTGAGCAAAATCAGCCACTTCAACCCGAAAAAGAGGGTGCGCGAACGAAAACGGGCCGACACCCGGTCGGCCCGTCTGACGAAATCGGCGCCAGTATAGCAACAAACCCGGAGGCGAATCCACGCACGCGCCGAAGGCCGCACGCCGGGCGGGCGCGCGCGCTACCCGGCCACGCTTGCCCGGCTGCGGTGCATCAGCGTCTGCGCCGCGACCGCGCACAGGGTGAACGTCATCATCAGCAAGCCCAGGTTCACCACCCCGTGATGCGGAAACAGGCCTACCGCATAGCTGCCCACCGCTCCCATCAGCTGCTGCAGCACGCCGGCCACGGCAGCGGCCGAACCGGCCAGCGCAGGCAGCACACCGACCGTTCCGGCGAGCGTCGACGGCATCAGGAAACCATGTCCCAGGCCCAGCAGCAGCAGCGGCAGGGCGAGGGCCAGCGGCGTATTCAGCCCGGCCAGCCCAAGCACGAGCATCAGGCCGATACCGCTCACCGTGAACAGCTGCCCGAGCGCCATGATCCGCCCCTCCCGGGCCCGATGCACCAGATGAGTGGTCAGGTAGTTGCCGACGATGTAGGCCGCCGGAATGCACATGATGTAGTAGCCGATGCCTTCGGGGCCGACGCCGTAGCTGCCGAGCACGATCGGCGCGCCACCGAGAAAGGCGTAAAAAGTAGCGGTGGTCATCGACAGGATCGCCACATAGAACAGGAACACCGGCTCCCGGAGCAGGCGCCCATACGCACTGAGCATGTTAGCGAACCAGTGCCCCCGATTTTCCGCCGGCGCGGGCGAAGCCGGCAGCCCGCGCCAGGCCGCCAGCAGGAGCGCGGCGGCGAGAACGGCGATGAGGACGAAATTGGCCTGCCAGCCCAGGCGGACATGCAACTGCCCGCCGACGATGGTCGCCAGCGGCGGGCACAGCCCCATCACCATGCCGACATAAGCCATCACCCGGGTCCGCTCCGGCCCGTGGAACAGGTCCTGGACCATTGCCCGCCCCACTACCATCCCTGCCGCACTGCCCGCGCCCTGCAGCACGCGCGCCGCAGTCAGCGTCGCCAGGTCCGGCGCCAGCGCGGCGAGGACCGAACCGGCGCCCGCCAGCGACAAGCCCGCCAGCAGCATTCTTTTGCGTCCCATCTGGTCGGACAGCGGCCCATAGACCAGTTGCAGTCCGCCGAAAGCGAGGAGATAGGCACTGAAGGTAAGCTGGACGCTCGCCTGGCTGGAGCCGAAGATGGCAGCCCATTCCTGCATCGAGGGAATGGAAATGGTCATCGCCAAGAGGCCGAACGCCATCTGTCCCAGCAAGTTGGCGATCAGCAGGGTGCGGGCACGTTGCGTCGGAGCGGCGTTCATCATAGGTTTATAGCCATTCGAAATGCCGCGCAATGCAGCCGCCGGCCGGCACGCGAATCGTCCCGAGGTACAAAGCAAAACGCCGACCACACGGATCGGCGTTTTGCTTGAAATACGGTGGTGGCCAGTCGCGGAATCGAACCACGGACACGCGGATTTTCAATCCGCTGCTCTACCAACTGAGCTAACTGGCCTAAGGAGCGCGCATTATAGCGAATTCAGGACGAAGGTCAAACATTCACGCCAGTTTTTTCGATATCCCGAACGGGACGGCCGGGCGGCGGGCCGGGCCGTGCAGCAGTTACGCCGGCGGTGCCGGGGCGACATCCCGGAATCACTCGAAATCGCCGTGCACCGGCGGTGGCGGCTGCAACTGGCTGCGCGGGAAGACGACGCGCGCAAGCGTGCCCCGCCCGCCGGGGTTGGCGTCGAGGGTCACGACCGCACGATGCAGTTCGGCGATTTCCTGCACGATCGGCAAGCCCAGGCCGGAGCCGTCCTCGCCGCTCCCGAGCACTCGGTAGAAGCGCTCGAACACACGCTCGCGGTCCGTCTCCGCGATCCCGACCCCGGTATCCTCGACTTCGAGGATCGGCACCCCTGCGAAGCGTGTGCGCGCCGTTACGCTGCCGCCGCGCGGGGTGTATTTGATCGCGTTATCGACCAGGTTCTTGACCATCTCCCGCAGCAGGACTTCGTTACCTTCGACCAGCAGGTGCTGCCCCCCTTCGACACCGAGGTCGATCTGCTTGGCGCGCGCGCGCGGGAAGAGTTCCAGCGCGACCGCACGAACCACGGCTTCCAGATCGACCGGCTCGACCGCATACAGCTTCTCGAAGCTGGCCTCGGCGCGTGCCAGCGACAGCAGCTGGTTGATCAGGTGGGCGGCACGGTCGGTGCTCTCGGCGATGCGCTCGAGCGACTGGCGCAGCTGCTCGGGGTCGGCTTCATGCAGCGCCAGGTCGGCCTGCATTTTCAGGCCGGTCAGCGGGGTGCGCATCTGGTGTGCGGCATCGGCGATGAAACGCTGCTGGGCCTGCAGGTTCTCTTCCAGGCGGGCCATCATGTCGTTGAAGGCGATGATCAGCGGACGGACTTCCTCGGGCACGCTGGCCGGGGCGATCGGCGACAGATCGGTCGGACGCCGGCGCCGGATCATGCTCTGCAGGCGGCTCAGGGGCGCGATGCCGCGCGTGAGCCCGACCCACACCAGCACGACCGCGAGCGGAATGATGGCGAACTGGGGCAGCAGCACACCGGTCACCACCTTCGAGGCAAGATCGGTGCGCTTGTTGCGGGTTTCCGCCACCTGCACCAGCACCAGCAGGTCGCGCTTGTCCGGCTCGGGACGCAGGAAACGGTAGGCGACCCGCGCCTCCTCGCCATGGATCACTTCGTCGCGGAACAGGACCTCTTCACCGTAGAGCGTTTGCGGCAAGGGCGGGCGGCCGATCTCGACGTCGCCGGTGAGGATCGAGCCGCCGTGGCTGGCGACCTGGTAATACACCGCATCGTCCTGGTCGGCGCGGAACAGCGCCCGCGGCGGCGCCGGAAAATGGACCGCCACTTCACCGTTTTCGACGACCACCAGCCGCGCCAGCGCGCGCACGCTGTCGGCGAGCGCGAGGTCATAGGGCCGGTTGGCGATGTTGTCGGCGACGTTGTGGGTGACGATGATCGAGATCGGCCACAGGAACAGCAGCGGGGCAAGCATCCAGTCGAGGATTTCGCCGAACAACGAGTTCGGCGCCGCGCTCTTGCGCCCGCCTGAAGCGCGTTCAGGCTTTCGCCGCCGCGCCAGCATCGGGGTTTTCCAGGCAGTAGCCCAGGCCGCGCACGGTGACGATCCGCACGCCGCTGTCCTCGAGCTTCTTGCGCAAGCGATGGACATAGACCTCGATCGCGTTGCTCGACACTTCCTCGCCCCAGCCGCACAAGTGGTCGACGAGCTGGTCCTTGCTCACCAGCCGCCCCACCCGCAGCAGAAAGACTTCGAGCAGGGCGATCTCGCGGGCTGACAAGTCCACCATCTGGCCGTCGATCTTGACTACACGGTCGGCCTGATCGTAGCTGAGCCGGCCGACCTCGATGCAGCGCGGCTGCCCGGTGCCCCGGCGACTCAGCGCGCGCACCCGCGCCTCCAGCTCGGGCAGCGCGAAAGGCTTGGTCAGATAGTCGTCGGCGCCGGCATCGAGTCCGCGCACGCGGTCATCGACGCCATCCTGGGCCGTCAGGATCAGCACCGGCTGAACCGACTTGCGCGCGCGCAGGCGCTTGAGCACTTCGATGCCGTTCAGCCGCGGCAGCCCGAGATCCAGGATCAACAGATCGTAAGCCTGCGAACTGACTGCCGCATCCGCATCGACCCCGTCCCCGACGTGATCGACCGCACAACCGCCACGCCGCAAGGCACGACAGATGCCGTCGGCGATGACCGGATCATCCTCTGCCAACAAGATGCGCATAGACTCAGGATCCCTCCTGGAAAGGAGGGATTATCCCACGCTTCGCCGAAGAGAAGCATCCGCGGCGCACGCCGTATGGAGCGCATCAAAAAGGCGAAAGCCCCGCCGAAGCGGGGCTTTCGCCTTTCCAGCAGGCTCCCGGCCGCGGCCGGGAAACGGGCCGGTCTTACATGCCCATGCCCATGTCACCCATGCCGCCCATGCCGCCCATCGGGGGCATCATCGGCTTTTCTTCGGCCAGCTCGCCGACCATGCAGTCGGTGGTAAGCATCAGGCCGGCCACCGAGGCGGCGTTCTGGAGCGCGGTGCGGGTAACTTTGGTCGGGTCCAGCACGCCCATCTCGACCATGTCGCCGTACTCGCCGGAGGCGGCGTTGTAGCCGTAGTTGCCCGAGCCTTCGACCACCTTGTTGACCACCACCGAAGCTTCGTCACCGGCGTTGGCGACGATCTCGCGCAGCGGCTGCTCCATCGCGCGCAGCACGATCTTGATGCCGGCGTCCTGGTCGTGGTTGTCGCCCTTGAGGCCGGCGAGGTTGGCGCGGGCACGCAGCAGGGCGACGCCGCCGCCGGGGACGATACCTTCTTCCACTGCCGCGCGGGTGGCGTGCAGGGCGTCCTCGACGCGAGCCTTCTTCTCCTTCATTTCGACTTCGGTCGCGGCACCGACCTTGATCACCGCCACGCCGCCGGCGAGCTTGGCGACACGCTCCTGCAGCTTCTCGCGGTCGTAGTCGGAGGTCACTTCCTCGATCTGCACACGGATCTGCTTGACCCGCGCCTCGATGCGCGAGGCTTCGCCGGCGCCGTCGATGATGATGGTGTTTTCCTTGCCGATCTCGATGCGCTTGGCCTGGCCGAGGTCTTCCAGGGTGGCCTTCTCCAGGGTCAGGCCGACTTCCTCGGCGATCACCTGGCCGCCGGTCAGAATGGCGATGTCTTCGAGCATGGCCTTACGACGGTCGCCGAAACCGGGAGCCTTGACGGCGCAGGTCTTGAGGATGCCGCGGATGTTGTTCACCACCAGGGTGGCGAGCGCTTCGCCGTCGACGTCTTCGGCGATGATCAGCAGCGGACGGCCGGACTTGGCGACTTGCTCGAGCACCGGCAGCAGATCGCGGATGTTGGAGATCTTCTTGTCGAACAGCAGGACGAACGGGTTCTCGAGGATCGCGACCTGCTTGTCCGGGTTGTTGATGAAGTAGGGCGACAGGTAGCCGCGGTCGAACTGCATGCCCTCGACGACGTCGAGTTCGTTGTTCAGGCTCTTGCCGTCTTCGACGGTGATCACGCCTTCCTTGCCGACCTTGTCCATCGCGTTGGCGATGATGTCGCCGATATCGGCGTCGGAGTTGGCCGAGATCGAGCCGACCTGGGCAATTTCCTTGTTGGTCGAGCAGGGCTTGGACAGCTTCTTCAGCTCTTCGATGGTGGCGATCACGGCCTTGTCGATGCCGCGCTTCAGATCCATCGGGTTCATCCCGGCGGCGACGAACTTCATGCCTTCGCGCACGATCGACTGGGCCAGCACGGTCGCGGTGGTGGTGCCGTCACCGGCGATGTCCGAGGTCTTGGAAGCGACTTCCTTGACCATCTGCGCGCCCATGTTCTCGAACTTGTCCTTCAGTTCGATTTCCTTGGCCACCGAGACGCCGTCCTTGGTCACGGTCGGGCCGCCGAAGGAGCGCTCGAGCACGACGTTGCGGCCCTTCGGGCCGAGGGTGACCTTGACTGCGTTGGCGAGGATGTTGACACCGGCGACCATGCGCTCGCGGGCGGAATCACCAAACTTGACTTCTTTAGCTGCCATTCTTCAGAACTCCTTGAATATTCGGTAGTGAATCGTTGGGGAAGAGGGAGGCTCAGGCCTCGACCACACCCATGATGTCTTCTTCGCGCATGACGAGAAGCTCTTCGCCCTCGACCTTCACGCTCTGGCCGGCATACTTGCCGAACAGCACCTTGTCGCCCACCTTGACGGCCATCGGACGGACCTTGCCGTCGTCCAGGATCTTGCCGTTGCCGACAGCCAGCACTTCACCCTGGTCGGGCTTCTCGCCGGCGGAGTCGGGGATCACGATGCCGCTGGCGGTCTTGCGTTCGGCTTCCAGACGCTTGACGATCACGCGATCGTGCAGGGGACGGATTTTCATCGAGTTCTCTCCTATCTACGGTTCAACTGTTTGGGTTGATTGATCTGCGGGCAGGGCCCGCGGGGAAAATTCGCAGCGGCTTTCGCTAGAGCGGACCTTGAGCCGCTGAAGCCTGTTAGCACTCACTGCCAACGAGTGCTAATAATAGGGACGCCCCACACAGATTTCAAGGGCCCACGCGTCACCGATTTACATGGCCGGCAGCCGCCGCCCTGAAGCAGATGCGGACTAGTTATCCACTCCAGCATGTGGTGCGCGACGATGTGCCAGTTCCGGTCGATGCGCAGCATATGCCGCGCATCCGGCACGCGAATGACCTGGGCACGCCAGGGCAGTTCAGTGAAGAAGCCATCTCGAGCGCGAGCAAGGATGACTTTCGAGCAACTGAAAAATATGCAGCGTATAGTACATAGACATTGTTCGAAGCGCGCCTCAGCGAAGGCTGCATCAATCAGCTCCAGTGTTCGTCGACCTTACAGAATCCTCCGCATTCGGCAAACTAAGACGCCCCCTCGACGGCCTCGAGTGGCATCCTCTCGTCGACCACCTAGCTGATGTCGCAGCGGTGTTCGAGGCCCTTTGCAGTTGCCGGAGCATTCGACGTTCTCTTGAAGCCGCTGCCGAACGAGCACTTGAGGTACGCGACACTGCACGGCTGGCGGCCCTTGTTTTCCTCCATGATTTTGGGAAGGCCAATGCCGGATTCCAGGCCAAACGCTGGCTCGACAGCGAACGGCCGCGCGGCAGGCTGACCGCCGGGCACGGCGCAGAGGCGATCGCACTGCTCAACGCGGCCGGTCACGACGAGGAAGCAGAGGCGCTCTTGCTGCGCCTGCCCATCCTGGAGATCTGTACGTGGGGCGGGGTCGAGACGCTGGACAGTCTCCTGCGCGCCAGTACGGCGCATCACGGCCGCCCGCTTACTGATGCCCCCGACTGGTTCAATGCACGGGTCCACTGGATCGCGCGCGACGACTACGACCCCGCTGCGCAATTGAGCCGCATCGCAGCGGCCCTCCAGTGTTTTCTTCCCGACGCCTTCCTCGATGGCGGGCTACCCCTGCCCGACGCTCCCCGCTTTGCGCACTATTTTGCCGGGCTGGTGCAGTTGGCAGACTGGCTCGGCTCCGATACGCGCTTCTTTCCCTTTTCCGAACTTGGCGAGGACCGACTTGCCACCAGCCGCGAGCGTGCCCGCGCCGCCGTGCGCACTATCGGCCTGGACGCGACACCTTACCGGCAGCCACTCGTACGCACGCTACCCTCGTTCTCGGACGTGTTCGACACCTCGGCGCCCTACCCCTCACAGGCCGCAATGGCCAAAGACGGGCTCGGCCCGGTGATCGTGCTCGAAGCCGAAACCGGCAGCGGCAAGACCGAAGCCGCGCTGTGGCGCTATTTCCATCTCTTCGCGCGCAGTGAAGTCGATAGTCTTTACTTCGCGCTACCGACCCGGGTGGCCGCCTCCCAGGCCTACCGGCGCGTGTGCGATGCCCTCGCGCGCGTCTGGCCCTCAGGCGGACCGGTCGCAGTGCGTGCCCTATCCGGCTACGCCGCAGCTGACGGCGAGACCGCGCAGGCACTGCCCGACTTCAAGGTGCTGTGGAGCGACGATCCGTCCGATGCCGAAGCTGGCCGGCGTTGGGCGGGAGAGAGCGCGAAGCGATTCCTCGCTGCGCCAGTCGCCGTCGGCACGGTCGATCAGGCCTTACTCGGCACGCTGCAAGTCAAGCACGCCCACCTCCGCCACGCGCTGGCTGCGCGTTCGCTTCTGGTCATCGACGAGGTGCACGCGTCGGACGCCTATATGGGCGTTCTCATCGAACAACTGATCGCGGCCCAGACCGCGCTCGGAGGCCACACCCTGTTGCTGTCGGCGACCCTCGGTGCCGCCGCGCGGGCGCGCTACCTTGCCGCCGGCACGCGCAAGCCGCTGCAGCTTCCGACACTTGCACGGGCCAGCGCGCTGCCATACCCCGCGATCAGCGACAACTCCGTGCTGCGCGCAACGAGCGGCGCGCAGCACGAAAAGCAGGTCGCCTGGCACTGCGAGGACGCCATCGATACGCCCGTACGCATCGCCGCCCTCGCGCTCGATGCCGCCGCGCAGGGCGCCCGGGTGCTGGTGATCCGCAACACCGTGCCGGCCGCCGTCGCCACCCTTGCGGCGCTCGAGGCGACCACGCCCGAGGCGGGCTGGCTGTTCCGCCACGCCGGCATCGTTACGCTGCACCACAGCCGCTTTTCGCGCGAAGACCGGGCGCCGCTCGATGCCGCCGTCGAGGCGCAACTCGGCAAGGGCCGCCCGAACGGGCCGCTGATCGTGGTCGGCACGCAGACGCTGGAGCAGAGCCTAGATCTGGATGCCGACTTCCTGATCACCGACCTCTGCCCGATGGATGTGCTGCTGCAGCGCATCGGCCGCCTGCACCGCCACCGCCGCCCGGCCGAGGCACGACCCGTCGCATTCCGGGAGGCGCGCGTGGTCGTGCTGACGCCGGCAGGGGGCGACCTCTCACCCTGTCTCGCCCGCCCGCGGCACGGGCTCGGCCGCTTCCACGACGGCGGCGGCGTCTACGCCGATGTGCGCATCCTCGAAGCCTCTCGGCGGCTGATCGTCACCGAGCCGCAGGTCCACATTCCCGCCGACAACCGGCGCTTGGTCGAGTCGGCAACGCATCCCGAGGCGCTGCATGTCATCGAGGCGCCAGGCGATCCATGGGCTGCCCACGGCCAGCAAATCGACGGCGACACCGGCGCCCGCCGCGCCAGCGCCAAGCTCGGTCTGCTACCGCTGGACACTGCCTTCGCCGAGCTCGCCTTTCCCCTGGACGTGAAGCTCGCCACCCGCCTCGGCGCCGCCGACCGCGTGGTGAATTTCGACCCACCTCAACCCGGCCCTTTCGGAAACCTGATCCGCGAGCTGCCGCTCCGCCATCACCTGCTGCCCGCTGGTCTCGCCCTCGACGCCCGGCCGGAAGCCATCATGACCGAACCCGGCGGCTTCGGCTTCCGCCTTGGCACCACGCACTACCGCTACAGCCGGGTCGGTCTCGAAAGAGTCGCGCAATCCGACACCCCGGAGTAACGCATGGACGAACCCCGCCTGAACCTGCTCGACGAGCCCCTGATCCGCATCCGTGATTTGGACGGCGCACTGCAAAGGCTGTCGCTGCCGCAGCTCTTCGTCGAACTCGGCCGCGACGCCGTGCGGGACTTTCCCGCGCTGCGCCCGCACCAGCGTCACCCCTGGCATGCGCTGCTGGTTCAACTCGCCGCGCTCGCGCTGCACGAAGCCGGCGAAACCAAGGCATGGGACGACCCGGCCGACTGGCGCACGGCGCTCCTGGCGCTCACGCCGGATCACCCGGACGGCTGTGCCTTCAGCCTGCTCGCACCGCACGACCAGCCCGCTTTCCTCCAAGCGCCGGTGCCGGGCGGCAAGCTCGACGGCTGGAAGGACATCGCCACACCCGACGCGCTGGACATGCTCGTGACGTCGAAGAACCACGACCTCAAGGGCGAGCGGATGCGGCGGGCCGAGGCGGATGACTGGCTGTTTGCGCTGGTCAGCTTGCAGACGCAGGAGGGCGTCCTCGGAAATGGGAAGCGCGGTATCTCGCGAATGAACAGCGGCTATGGCAATCGACCAGCCGTCGGCGTTGCGCCTCCGGGGGGCGCAGGCGCCCGGTGGCGCCGAGATTTACAGGTCATTCTCGATGCTCGCTCGGGAATAGCTGGTGATTTTGGGCTTCGTGAGGCTGACGGCATTTCGTTACTTTGGGTCACACCCTGGGACGGTACAACGAGCCTTCGTTTCGCCGATCTTGATCCGTTGTACATTGAGATCTGCCGGCGCGTTCGGCTTGCGTCCGGCGTGGGCAGCTACATTCGTGCCTACGACTCCACAAGCAAAGTGAATCGCGTGGGGGTTGGTGAAAGCCAAAAAGGAAAAACCGGCGATCCGTGGGCTCCTATCAACCTGGAGGAAGACAAGGCGCTCAACCTCCCTGCCGGCGGATTCGACCACAGCCTTTGTGTCGATATCCTTTGGGGAGGAAAATTCAGACGGACTGTTTCACAAACTCTCCGTCCTGATGACTCGGCGACCGGCAATAGTTTCTTGGCGCAAGGCCTCGTGCGCGGCAACGGCAAGACTGAGGGTTACCACGAGCGCCGCATTCCGCTTTCACAGAAATCGGTCGGCTGGATGAAAAGTGGCCAGACCGACCTCCTCGCGAAAATCGCCAAGGCCCGGGTGGAGGACGTCGCGAAAATGCGCGGGTCGGTTTTGCGTACCGCGCTCTTCCATCTCATCGAAGCCGGCACCGAGAAGATCGACTTCGACCGCCGCACCGCCAAGCAGCAAATCGAACCCTTCGTGCAGGCCTTCGAGCGGGACGAAGACGCCCACTTCTTCGACGACCTCAACCGCGAGATCGAATCCGACGACCCGCATGCCGAGCGCCTCGCCTGGCTGCTCGGCCTCGCCGGACGCGCGGAGGCGGTGTTGCGCCGTGCCTTCGCGATCGGCCCGCAATGCGGCGAGCGCCGCTACCGCGCCCGCGCCCGCGCGCTGACCTACTTTCACAACGCCCTGCGCAGCGGCAAGCACTTCCCCGCGCTCGCGCTCCATCTTCGCGAACAATCCGCGGCAGAGGAGGCCGCATCATGACCGACCACGATCCGACATCGTCCGCTTCTCCGCTCGCCCGCCTGGCGCAGGTCGTCGCGCGACCGCAGCGCTTTCGCGGCGACACCGCCGCGCTCGACAACGGCGAACAGGCCGCGCTGGCGCGCCTAGACCCCGAGGGCCCGCGGCCGCATCAGGTCGGCGCATTGGCCCGCGCGCTAGTGCTCGCCGGAATTTCCCCAGACGACTGGCATCCCGAGACCTGGCAGCGCTGGGCCTTGATCGCCCACGGCATGGCCTTGGCCGGGCACGACGCCGCGTCCCGCCTCGGTGCCCAACTCGCATGCGCCGACGTATCGGAGAGCCGCGTGACCCGTCTGCTCACCGCACGCGGTGACGCCTTCCGTCAGCAGGTGCCGCGCGTACTGCGGTTGATGGCGAGCCGTGGCGTGGCGCCGAACTGGCGCGACTTCGGCGCGCTCATCCTCACCACCGACCGCGACGAGCCACGCGCCGAGACGCTGCGCCTGCGCATCGCCGGCGGCTACTACGCCGCCGCCCATCGCTGAACCGAACCCACCCGATCGATTTCGCCAAGGACCCCACCATGAGCCTCCCGCGCTTCATCCAGATCCATACCCTGCACACCTACCCGGCCGCGCTGCTCAACCGTGACGACGCCGGCCTCGCGAAACGCCTGCCCTACGGCGGGGCGGTGCGTACGCGCATCTCCTCGCAATGTCTCAAGCGTCACTGGCGCGTCACCGATGACGCCTTCTCGCTGGCGAAGCTCGGGGTGCCTATGGCGACACGTACGCGCTACATGGCCGAGCTGGTCCGCCAGCGGCTCGTCGAGCAACAGATCGACAAAGCGCGCGCCTTCGCCACCGCCGAAGCCCTGCTCGAAGCCCTGTTCGGCGAGAAGGCGGACAAGAAGAAACAAGGTGCAAAGGCCTTGCAGACCGGCCAGGCGGTGCTGTTCGGCAACGAGGAGATCGCCTACCTCACCCGCCGCTGCCGCGATATCGCGAGCGACTTCGCCGAGCCGGCCGAGCTGAAGGTTGAGGTGGCGAGATTCCTCAAGGCAGAGATGAAGAACGTTGAGACGATGAAGCTCGTCAGCGGCCTAGAGTCGGCGCTCTTCGGCCGCATGGTCACCTCCGACGTGCTCGCCAACCGCGACGCCTCGGTGTCGGTGGCGCACGCCTTCACCGTGCACGAAGCCCAGGTCGAGAACGACTACTTCACCGTGGTCGACGACTTCGCCCAAGAGGAGGATGGCGCCGGTTCCGCCGGCATCTTCGACACCGAACTCGCCTCGGGCCTGTATTACGGCTATGTGGTCGTCGATGTGCCCCAGCTCGTCGCCAACCTCGAAGGCATCCATGCAAAGGACGTCTTTGCCGCCAGCACCGAGGCAGCCAAGCGCGAACTGGCCGGCAAGGTCACCCAGCACCTGCTGCACCTCATCGCCACCGTGAGCCCCGGCGCCAAGCGTGGCTCCACCGCGCCGTACGACTGGGCCAAGTTCATGCTGGTCGAGGCCGGCGACTGGCAGCCGCGCAGCCTTGCCGCCGCTTTCCACGATCCGCTGCCGCTCAAGGGCGAGGCGCCGATCCGCACCCGGGCCGCCAGCAAGCTGGCGAGCGAGATCGCCGCCTTCGATGCCGCCTACGGCATGCCCACAGCGCGCCGTTTCCTGTCGCTGGACGAGATCGCAATGCCGGCGGCCGAGCGCGCGACGCTCACCCGTCTGGGCGAGTGGGTCGCGCAGATCATTCGCGACGGCGCGTGCTGAGATGGCCCGGCATCTGTTACTGCGCCTCGAAGGGCCGCTGATGGCCTTCGGCGGCGAGACCATCGACAACCTCGGCGTGATCCGAGACTTTCCGGCGCAGTCGATGCTGACCGGACTGATCGCCAATGCGCTGGGCTGGCGGCGCGAAGACCCCGCGGCGCACGACCGGCTTCAGGCGCGGCTAAGGTTTGGCGCAAGACTGGATCGGGCCGGCTCCCGTTTCACGGATTTCCAGACCGCTGAACTGCGCAAAGACGACTGCGGCTGGACAACGACCGGCCAGCACGAGGGGCGGGGTGGTGGCGATGGCACCTACAAGGGCCAGCATCTGCGCTACCGGGATTACCACGCCGACGCCGCCGTTCTCGTCGCGCTGCGCCTCGACCCGCCTGAGGAATCCCCGACGCTCGAAGAAGTCGCCAATGCCCTGCAACGCCCCGCGCGTCCGCTCTTCCTCGGCCGCAAACCCTGCCTGCCCGCCGCACCGCTGTTCGCCGGCTGGGGTGATGCGCCGGACCTCCTCAGCGCCCTGCGGGAAGCCGCGCCGCTTGCCGCCAATGAGCGCCCACGGGTTCTGTGGCCGGTGGGAGAGGGTGCGCTACGCGGCAGCCGGCAGCTCGATTTGTGCGATGAGCGCAACTGGACGAGCGGCGTACACGGCGGCTGGCGCCCGGTATGTGAGGGCGTCCTGCAGCGGGAGGCCGAGGCATGAAGCTGAACCTGATTCAGTGCCATCCCGACCCGCGCCGGCTCGCTGCCTGGGCCACGCGCTTCGGCCTCACCGCTGGCGGAGATGACCTCGGCTATGCGCTGCACACGCTGCTGTCCGCTGCCTTCGGCGATGCCGCGCCCAAGCCATTCCGGTACTTCGACGATTCGCGCGGCTTGCTAGCCTATAGCGCACATGACGCCGAGGCGCTGCAACTTGCCGCGCAGATGGCCGCCCCCGATGTGCATGCCACGCTGGGCATGGGGCGCTTCGCGTCGCGCAGCTTTCCAACCGACTGGACTTCGGGTCGGCGCCTGGGATTCGAGGTGCGGGCGCGCCCGGTGCTGCGCACCAACGCGGGCCGCGAACGCGACGTCTTCCAAGTGGCAGCTGAGAAGGTTGGTGTGGGGGAGTTCGACCAGTCGCGCGAAACGATTTATGGAGAATGGCTGGCGCGCGAGCTGGGCCGTGGCGACGCTGCACACATTGACAGCCTGCGCCTCGACGCCTTCCGTCTGAGCGCGAGCCTGCGCAAGGGCAGCGCCGTCAATGGCAAGCGTCCCGCCCAGCGTGTCGCCGGCCCTGATGCACTGTTAGTCGGGGAACTGACGGTACGCGATCCGGCTGGTTTTTCGGCACTGCTCACACGCGGCGTGGGACGCCATCGCGCCTTCGGCTTCGGCATGCTGCTGTTGCGTCCGCCCACCGCATGCTGAAGGGCCGTCTTGGGCTGGAGACGGCCCGCATCCCACATGCAGATCGCCACGGCCTGCTCTGGCTGGAGCGCGGCGAGCTGTGCGTGATCGACGGCTGCCTGCACTTCATGGCTGGCAAAGATAGCCTTACGCCCTACATCGACCAGATCCCGCATCAGGCGGTGTCGATGATCCTGCTCGGCCCAGGCAGCAGCGTTACACACGATGCGCTGCGTCTGCTTGCACGCCACGGCACGCTGATGGCCGCGGTCGGCATGGACGGTGTGCGCAGCTACACCGCACCGCCGCTGCTACCCGACCGCTCGGACGTCGCGCGCCGCCAGGCCGAGCTGTGGGGCAATCCGCGCCGGCGCATCGCGGTAGCCCGCCGCATGTACGCGCTGCGACTGGGCGAGATCCTACCGCACCGAGATCTGGACACCCTGCGCGGCATCGAGGGCTCGCGCGTGAAGACCCTGTACCGGCTGACCGCCGAACGTTATCGTGTCCCATGGAATGGTCGCCACTATGATCGCGCGCATCCGGACGCCGCGGATACGCCAAACCAGTCCATCAACCATGCTGCAACTGCGGTGCAGGCTGCAGCGGCCATCGCCGTTCAGTCGCTCGCGGCAATACCCCAGCTTGGGTTTATCCATGAGGACTCGGGCCAGTCCTTTATCCTCGACATTGCGGATCTGTTCCGGGACGCGATCACGCTGCCCATCGCGTTCGCCGCGGCGCGCAGGGCACTCGACGGCGCACCGGACTCCATAGACCGGCTGGTGCGGCGTGAAGCGGCCATCGTCTTTCGCAAACGGTCGGTCATCCCGTCGATGATCGACAGCATCAAGTCCGTCCTGCGCATGGAGGAAGCCGATGCCTCTGGCAGTGATCGTGACACGTGACGTCGCCGACCGTTTCCGCGGCTTTCTGGCCTCGGTCATGCTCGAGGTCGCGCCGGCCGTATACATCTCGCCGCGCATGAGCAAGGCCGTGCGTGAGCGGACCTGGAAGGTGCTCACCGACTGGCACGACACCGAGCCGCGCGGCAGCATCGTTATGGTCTGGCGCGACAATAACGAAACGGGCGGTGTCGGCCTTGCCCACCTCGGCGAGCCGCCGAAGGAACTGATCGAGATGGATGGCATGTGGGTGGCACGCACCAGACGTCAAGCCCGCGGTCTTTAACAATCCGGAAAGATGCTATTGTATGTTTTCCCTTTGGGGTCATCGACTTGGCTCCAAGAGGATCCCCCGCGTCCGCGGGGATAGGCCCGTATCCGCCGTCTTCGGGTACCACGTCACCACGGATCCCCCGCGTCCGCGGGGATAGGCCCTTCGGGTCGGTGACGGTGCCGTGCCACCAGCGGGATCCCCCGCGTCCGCGGGGATAGGCCCTGCAAAACCCGGACCGGGATACCGGCGAGGCCGGATCCCCCGCGTCCGCGGGGATAGGCCCCTTGACGACGCCGTCGACTGGGCCGAGTTCAGGGATCCCCCGCGTCCGCGGGGATAGGCCCACCGGCAAGACTCCCGAGACCAGCCCCGAAGAGGATCCCCCGCGTCCGCGGGGATAGGCCCGATGAGCAAGCAAAGCGAAGCAAAAAAGGAACGGATCCCCCGCGTCCGCGGGGATAGGCCCAGATCAGGCACTCCGACCGGGAAGGCGAAGGCGGATCCCCCGCGTCCGCGGGGATAGGCCCTCGTCGTTTCGCAGCCCGCGCTTGATGAGCATGGATCCCCCGCGTCCGCGGGGATAGGCCCTCACGATCAAGCCGGCGGCAAAGATCCCCGGCGGATCCCCCGCGTCCGCGGGGATAGGCCCGCGACCGGAGTATTCAAGCGAGGCGATTAACGGGATCCCCCGCGTCCGCGGGGATAGGCCCACTGGTGCAGCACCAATGTCTTTTCCGATTTCGGATCCCCCGCGTCCGCGGGGATAGGCCCGCCGACAAGGCCCCGTATGGCGCGATGGTTGAGGATCCCCCGCGTCCGCGGGGATAGGCCCGCGAAATCGTTCGCCGCGCTCATCAAGGAAGGGGATCCCCCGCGTCCGCGGGGATAGGCCCACAGGCCGGCTGGACAAGAACGTCGACCGCGTGGATCCCCCGCGTCCGCGGGGATAGGCCCGCTCCACGCCGAATTCCAAGAGCAATGAATTCGGATCCCCCGCGTCCGCGGGGATAGGCCCGTGATGAGCGCACGCACTGGGTCGGTTTTATCGGATCCCCCGCGTCCGCGGGGATAGGCCCCCACCACGACGTAATAGGTCCCGGCAGCGAGAGGATCCCCCGCGTCCGCGGGGATAGGCCCTGGGCTGCCGTTCTTCGTGATGACGGCCATGAGGATCCCCCGCGTCCGCGGGGATAGGCCCGTGTCGGCGAGCACGCAGAATCAGGCGATGCAGGATCCCCCGCGTCCGCGGGGATAGGCCCCGGACCCGCCCGCATGTTCCACGCCCAGCCCCGGATCCCCCGCGTCCGCGGGGATAGGCCCGTCATGTACTTGAACGTGACCGGGATCAGGCCGGATCCCCCGCGTCCGCGGGGATAGGCCCCGCTACTCCCTCCCGCCTGTCCTGCCGCTCGAGGATCCCCCGCGTCCGCGGGGATAGGCCCTCAATCACCTGCGCCGTCTCCCTCGGCCTCTGGGATCCCCCGCGTCCGCGGGGATAGGCCCGCTGGTCCCTGCAGAAAGGGTTCCCGAAAGCCGGATCCCCCGCGTCCGCGGGGATAGGCCCGCCTCTGCGCCGCCAGTTCGGAAAGCCGTCGCGGATCCCCCGCGTCCGCGGGGATAGGCCCTTGTTCGCTGGGTTGGCGCGGCTGCGCACTTCGGATCCCCCGCGTCCGCGGGGATAGGCCCGCCGCCGAGTATCGACAGGTCCTTGAGAGCGCGGATCCCCCGCGTCCGCGGGGATAGGCCTTTGCCAGATTTCCACCCGATAGTTCATCCCGAGGATCCCCCGCGTCCGCGGGGATAGGCCCTCATTGCCGGTGTCGATGTTGTGATACTCGTAGGATCCCCCGCGTCCGCGGGGATAGGCCCCTTACTGGTACATCAAATAGCCCGCCCCATTCGGATCCCCCGCGTCCGCGGGGATAGGCCGTACAGCCTGGGCGACAAGCTGCGCGTCGAAGTGGATCCCCCGCGTCCGCGGGGATAGGCCGTCGCCGAGCGCGAATACTCGGCCGCCGCTGCCTGGGGGCAACACCAGAAATCAGATCGTTTCCGCAGCAAACAGCGCACTATTCTAGCTCGCCTCCATTTATGCGGCTAAACCACGGGAGAGGAGTTTTACGCCGTCTAGCCAACATCGAGGACACTCACGTCGTATCCTACTCGCTGCGAAAGCTCACCGGGCTCGGCCTGGTGAGGAGCGCCAAGCAGGGCAAGGAAGCCTTCTTCTCGGCCACCGACAAGGAGCGCGAGATGTGCATGGCTTACCGCGACGTGCGCGAAGCGTGCTTGATGCCCGGCTTCACCGGCAGCGCCGAGGACAACGCCCACATCGGCGAACTCGCCCAGTTGCTGTGCACCCTGCCCGGGCGCTACGACCAGGCGGCGCGCGCCGCGTTCACTTCGCAGTCATAGACAAGGGAGCTCTCCGGTGAGCTATCGCATCCTCGACGCCGGCGACGCCGCACTGACGATCGAATTCGGCAGCACGATCGACCCGGCCCTGCTGGCCGCGGTCAATGCGCTCGATGCCGCGATCCGGCGCTTGCAGCAGGCCGGGGAGCTGGCCGGCGTGATCGAGACGATGCCCACCTTCCGTTCGCTGGCGGTGTTCTTCGACCCGCTCGTCACCGACCGCGACGCCCTGCTCGCCGCGCTGCCACCGCTGATCGCCGCCGCCGAGCACGCTCCCCCCGCCGCGGGCCGCCGCTGGCGCCTGCCGGTGTGCTACGAGGGCGAGGCCGCGCCCGACCTCGCCGAGTTCGCGCGAACCCTCGGTCTCGACGAGGCCGAGGTGGTGGCGCTGCTCAGCGGCAACGAATATCGGGTCTACATGCTCGGTTTCCTGCCCGGCTTCCCGTTCATGGGCGATCTGCCCGTGCCGCTGCGCTTGCCGCGCCGTACGCAGCCGCGCGTGCGCGTGCCCGCCGGCAGCGTGGCGGTCGCCACCGGGCTGACGGCGATCTACCCATGGGAGAGTCCCGGTGGCTGGCACCTGCTCGGGCGCTGCCCGGTGCCGCTGTTCGACGCCCGGCGCGCCTCCCCCTCGCTGCTGGCGGCAGGCGACCGCGTGCGTTTCAATCCGGTGAGCGCCGACGCATGCCGTGCCATCGAAGCCGGCCTGCGCGCGGGCGAACTCGACCCGATGCAGTGGCTGGAAACCGCCCCGCCCGTCGCGGAGAAGGCCGCGGGGAGGCGGGCGCGCAGCGCCAGGAGGGTCGTCCGGTGAGCACGCACACTGAACTCGAAATCCTCTCGCCCGGCGCCTACGCCTCGATCCAGGACGGCGGCCGGCGCGGCTTCCGCCGCATCGGCGTGCCCTGGGCAGGCGCACTCGACCGCCGCCTGATGCGCATCGCCAACGCTCTCGCCGGCCGCACCGAGGACGCCCCGCTCATCGAATGCTTCGACGGCGGCCTGCACCTCGCGGCACGCGGCGGCGCGGTGAAAGTCGCCGTGGCCGGCGACGCCCTGCTCGAAGTCGACGGCATCGACGGACGACGCCGGCTCGCCCCCTGGCGTTCGGTGACGCTCGCCGGCGGCGAACAACTGCGCATCCGCAAGCTCGGCGGCGGACGGATCGCGATGGTCGCGGTCATCGGCCTCGATCTGCCGGCGGTGATGGGCAGCGCGGCCACCTACGCACGCGCCGGTCTCGGCGGCGTGGACGGCCGCGCGCTCACCGCCGGCCTGCGCCTGGCGCTCGCCGACAATGCCGACCCCTGGGGCAGCGACCGTGTCCTGCCCCGGCCGCCGGAGCTCACCCCCGGCCCGATCCGCCTGGTTCCCGGCCCGCAGGACGACCACTTCAGCGCTGCCGCGCTGGAAGCGCTGGTGAGCGGCGACTACCGCGTCACCACCGAAACCGACCGCATGGGTATCCGCCTCGAAGGCGCCGGACTCGAACACGCCGGCGCCGCCGAGATCGTGTCGGATGCCACCGTGCCCGGCTCGATCCAGGTCCCCGGCACCGGCCAGCCGATCGTGCTGCTCGCCGACGCCCAGACCGCCGGCGGCTATCCCAAGATCGCCACCGTGATCGGCGCCGACCTCGGCCGCCTCGCCGCGCTGCGTCCCGGCCAGAGCCTGCGCTTCATCAGCGTGAGCGCCGCCGAGGGCGCCCGCATCGCCCGCGCCGCGGAAGCGCAAACCCGGGCGCTGATCGCCGCAATTCGCCCGCTGCCGGCCGATGGCATCGACCTGGTGGCCTTGTACACCACGAACCTGGTCGGCGGCGTCGCCAATGCGCTCGGCGCCGAATACCGACCGGAGGTCTCCGCATGAACAAGACGATCAACCTCAACGCCGACCTCGGCGAATCCTTCGGCGCCTGGAAGATGGGCGAAGACGACGCTCTGCTGCAGGTGGTGCGCTCGGCCAACATCGCCTGCGGCTTTCACGCCGGCGACCCCGCGGTGATGCGCCACACGGTGCGCACCGCGCTCGCCGCCGGGGTCAGCCTCGGCGCCCATCCAGCCTATCCCGATCTGCAAGGTTTCGGTCGCCGGCCGATGAAGATCGCCCCGGCCGAACTCGAAGCGATGATCCTCTACCAGGTCGGTGCGCTGATGGGCATCGCCGCCGCCGAAGGCGGTCGCGTCACCCACGTCAAGCCGCACGGCGCGCTCAACAACCAGGCCTGCGAGGATGCCGCGCTCGCCGCCACGGTGGCGCATGCGGTGAGGGCAATCGACCCCGAACTGATCCTGCTTGCCCCGGTGCGATCCGAGCTCTACCGCGCCGGCGAGCGCGCCGGCCTGCGCGTCGCGGGCGAGATCTTCGCCGACCGCGCCTACACCGATGCCGGCACACTGGTGCCGCGCGGCCGACCGGGGGCGATGATCGACGACGACGACGAACTCGTCACCCACGTCCTGCGCATGCTCGAGGCCGGCGGCATCATTGCGCAAAGCGGCAAATGCCTGCCGGCACCGATCGACAGCATCTGCGTCCATGGCGACCGCCCGGGCGCGGCCGATAGCGCGCGCATGCTGCGCGCGGCGCTCGAATCGAAGGGGTGGACGGTCGCCTCCCTACCCGCGCTGAGCGCCGGCTGAGGCGCTGGCGCAGCGCCTGCCCCACCTCCGCGCGCCGGATCGCCGCACTGGCCCGCGCGCGACACAGACGTTATGCTCCGCGCAAGAAGCCGTAGAGGTCACGCCGATGAGCACGCCGATGAGCCCCCTGCCCGCACTGCCGCCCGAACGCCTGCACAGCGCGTGCCCGCCGTCCATCCTCGGTTTCGCCAGCACGGCCGAACTGGCCGACATCGACGGCGGACAGCTGCATCCGCGCGCGGTCGAGGCGATCCGCCTCGGTCTCGACATCCGCGACGGCGGCTACAACCTCTTCATCCTCGGCGAGACCGGCAGCGGACGCCACGCCCTGATCGACCAGTTGCTCACTGCCGAGCGCGCACACGGCCCGGCGCCGGCCGACTGGTGCTACGTGTGGAATTTCAACCACCCTTCGCGGCCATCCGTCCTGCGCCTGCCCTGCGGGCGTGGGGCGGCGTTCCGCGACCACATGCAGCGTTTCGTCGAAGAGCTGATTCCGGCGATCGGCGCGGTGTTCGAAAGCGACGACTACCGCGCCCGCATCGGCGCGCTGCAGGAGGAGGCCAAGCAGCGCGAGGAAGACGCACTGCGCACGCTCGGCGACGAAGCCCGGCGGCTGGGCGTGGCCCTGCTGCGCACCCCGCACGGCTTTGCCTTCGTACCGATGAAAGGCGAAGACGACACCCTCAGCAAGGAAGAATTCGACCAGTTGCCCGAAGCCCGCCAGCAGGAGCTGGGCGAGCACATCAAGATGCTGCACGACCGGATGCAGCAGCTGATGAACGAATTCCCGCGCTGGCGTCGCGAACTGCAGAAGCAGGTGCGCGAGGCCGGCCAGGAGGCGCTCGGCACCACCGTCACCCACATGATCGACGAGCTCAAGGCGCGCCATGCCGACCTTCCAGCCGTACTCGAACACCTTGACGCGGTACACCGCGACGTCATCGCCAGCGGCGAATCCCTGCGCGCCGCGCCGCATGCCGACGAAGACAGCGAGGGCGTTACCTATTCGGGCACGATCTCGGTGCAGCGTTACCAGGTCAACCTGCTGGTGGAGAATCCGGCCACCGGCGCCCGCCCGCTGGTCTACGAAGACCACCCCACCCTGCAGAACCTGGTCGGGCGCATCGATCACGTCGTGCACATGGGCACCCTGGTCAGCAACTTCACCCTGATCCGTGCCGGCGCCCTGCACCGCGCCAATGGCGGTTTCCTGGTGCTGGACGCACTCAAGCTACTGTCCCAGCCCTACGCCTGGGAAGGACTCAAGCGCGCGCTGATGGCCGACAAGGTGCGCATCGAATCACTCGCCGAACTGGTCGGCGTCACCGGCACGGTGCAGCTCGAACCGGAGCCGATCCCGCTCGGGCTCAAGATCGTCCTCGTCGGCGAGCGCATGCTCTACTACCTGCTGTCGCAGCTCGACCCCGAGTTTCCCGCGCTGTTCAAGATCAACGCCGACCTCGACAGCGAGATCGGACGCACGCCCGAAAGTACCGCACGCTACGCCAGCCTGTTCGCCACCCTGGCGCGACGCCAGGGTCTGCGGCCGCTGTCGGCGGCGGCGGTCGCACGCCTTATCGAGCACGCCGCCCGCCTCGCCGGCGACGCCGAGCGCCTGAGCACACGCACCCGGCCGCTCGTCGACCGCATGCACGAAGCCGGCCATTTTGCTGCCACCGCCGGCTCCATGCTGATCGAACGCGAACATGTGGAAGCCGCGCTCGAGGCTCACCACCGCCGCAACGAGCGTATCGGCCGCCAGTACCTGGACGCCATCCTGCGCGGACAGATGCTGGTCGACACTGCCGGCAGCCACATCGGCCAGGTCAACGGCCTCGCCGTCGTCCAACTGGGCGAGAGTAGCTTCGCCCATCCGGTGCGCATCACCGCCACCGTGCGCGTGGGCGAAGGCGAGGTCATCGACATCGAGCGCGAAGTGCGCCTGGCCGGACCGATCCATTCCAAGGGCGTGCTGATCCTGTCGTCCTTCCTCGCCACCCGCTTCGGCTGGCTGATGCCGCTGTCGCTGAAGGCGAGCCTGGTGTTCGAGCAGTCCTACGGCGGCGTCGAGGGCGACAGCGCCTCGCTCGCCGAACTCGCCGCGCTGCTGTCGGCGCTCGCACGCACCCCGCTGCGCCAGTCGCTCGCGGTCACCGGCTCGGTGAACCAGTACAGCGTAGTCCAGCCGGTCGGCGGCATCAACGAAAAGATCGAAGGTTTCTTCGCCCTGTGCAAGGCGCGCGGACTCGACGGCGAGCAGGGAGTGCTGATTCCCCGCGCCAACGTCTGCAACCTGATGCTCCATGCCGACGTGGTCGAGGCCGCACGCGCCGGACAGTTCCACGTGTGGGCGGTCGCCGACATCGACGAGGCGCTCGAACTGCTCACCGGCCTGCCGGCCGGCACCCCGGGCGAGGACGGGACCATGGCGGAAGGCTCGCTCAGCCAGCGCGCCCTCTCCGGCCTGCAAAAGCTCGCCCGGATGCGGCGCGAGGCTGGCCGCCGGGCGGGCGGCGCGACGCGGCCGGAAGGAGCCCCCGACGCGACCGGGAACGGCCCGGGAGAACGCGCCGGAGCGGGCCGCCGCGGCTAGGGCACAGCGGGCGATGCCGCTCAGCGGTCGACCATCGCCTCGTGCTCGAAGTCGCCTCTCAGGCTGGCTTCGGCCGCATCCACCAGGCGCGGGTGGAAGGCCCGCATGTCGTCGACGAGTTCCTCGAACGGAAAATCGTCGAACACGCCGCGATCGTTCACATACTCCATGTGGCGCTCGTCGCGCGCGTTGTAAGGATGCATCAGCGAGTCGTCGCGGCCGTTGAATTCGAGCGGCTTGACGTCGAAGCGCTCGCACATCTGCAGGTTGAACGCCGGTGTGGCCTTGACCCAGCGCCCCTCGAGATGGAGCGCGACGTAGCCGTGCCAACGGTAGAGGTCGCCGCCGACGAGTTCGCGCAGGCGCTCGGTGCTGAGGTGGTTGCGCACGTCGGCGAAACCCACCCGCGCCGGGATGCCCGCGCCGCGCGCGGCCGCGGCCAGCAGGATGGCCTTCGGCACGCAATACGCCGCCCCCTCGGCGACCGTGCGGCTGGCGATGAAATATTCCCTTCTCATGTAAAAGCGGTAGGGGTCGTAGCGCACGCCGTCACGCACCGCGTAATACAGGCGCACGGCGCGGTCGACCGGGTCGGCGGCAGCACCGACGGCCGCGTCGATGAAGTCGCGCACGCGCGGATGATGGAAATCGAAAAAATCGCTCGGGGCCAGATACGCCTGCATGTCGTTACTGCTCATTCCTGCTCCTCTTTACTTTCTTCCAGCGTTGGATAGTCGATATAGCCCTCGGCGCCGCCGCCGTAGAGCTTGTCGGTGCGCAGCGGGTTGAGCGGCGCGTCCTCGCGCAGCCGGCGCACGAGGTCGGGGTTGCAGATGAAGGGGCGGCCGAACGCCACCAGATCGGCCCGGCCGCCGGCCACCACCTCGATCGCCTCGGCACGGCGATAGCCGTTGTTCACCATCCACGCGCCGGGAAAGCGGCGGCGCAGCGCGTCGTAGTCGAAAACGGGGGCGCCGGCCGGATGGCGGGCACCGCCGGTCTCGCCTTCGATGACATGGAGGTAGGCCAGGCCAAGCGGCGCGAGCTGCTCCACGACGTAGCCGTAGAGCGCCTGCGGGTCACTGTCGCGCGGTGTGCTGCCGCCGAAGGTCATCATCGGGCTCAGGCGCACGCCGCAACGGCCGGCGCCGATCTCCGCACTGACGGCCTGCATCACTTCGAGCAGCAGGCGGGCGCGGTTGGCGATGCTGCCGCCGTAAGGGCCGCTGCGGTCGTTGACGCTGTCGCGCAGGAACTGCTCGAGCAGGTAGGTGTTGGCGGCATGCACTTCGACACCGTCGAAGCCGGCTTCGCGTGCGCAGCGCGCGGCGTGGCGGTAGTCGGCGACCAGCCCGGGCAACTCGTCGTCGCGCAGCGCGCGCGGCGTGGAAACATCGACGAAGCCGTCGCGGGTGAAGGTCTGAGTCGGCGCACGCCGGGCGGTGGACGACACCGGCGCCGCCCCTCCCGGCAGCAGCGACACGTGCGAAATGCGCCCCACATGCCAGAGCTGGATCACGATGCGTCCGCCCGCGGCATGCACGGCATCGGTGACCCTACGCCAGGCCGCGACCTGCTCCGGCGTGTAGATGCCCGGCGTGTCGAGGTAGCCCTGCGCCATCGCGCTGATCTGGCTGCCTTCGGCGATGATCAGGCCGGCGCTGGCGCGCTGCCGGTAGTACTCCACGGTCATCGGCCCGGCCAGCTCGCCGGCGGAGGCGCGGTTGCGCGTCAGCGGCGCCATGACGATGCGGTTGGCAAGGTCGAGGTCGCCGATCCGGATGGGATCGAACAGGGAAGTCATGCATGCGCTCCTTCGGTTGCATGGAAGCCGGCCCTGGCCGGGGCCGAGCCCGCATTGTTCCCTGCCCGGAGCGGATCGTCCACCTCGGAGGACCGGCGCCCCCCCGCGGCGACCGGGCCGGGGAAGTGCGTACCGCCGGAAAACGCCCCCGTTCACCGTCCCGTCGCCTGCGCCAGGCGACGGATTCAGTCCCCGCGCGCGGCGAGCCGGGTACGCAGATGGGCGACGAGGTCGTCGATCGTGTTCAATTTCCCGTAGTCGGCCTCGGCGATCTCGACCTGCAGCCGCCCGGCCAGGCCGACCAGGAAGTTGAGCCAGTCCATCGAATCCAGGTCGACCTGCCGGCGCAGAGGCCGGTCGGAGCGCAGCGCCTCCTCGTCCAGTTCGGGTGCGACCGTCTTCAGGGTCTCGATCACGATCGCCCGCAATTCGTCACTGCCCAGTTCGTCGCTGCTCAATTCGCCACCGCTCATCGCCGCACCTCCCCATCCGCTTCACACGCCGCCCCCGGGGCCGGTTGCGCCACCTGCAACGCCTGTGGGTGCTGCAGCAGCGCACGCAACTCGGCCAGGAAGCGCGCACCATAATGGCCGTCCGAAACCCGGTGATCGGCCGCCAGGCTGGCGACCACCGCCGGGCAGGTCCCGAGGCTGCCGTCTTCGTGCACCCAGGGCCGCACGTCGACCCGGCCGAAGCCGACCAGCGCCACCTGTGGCGGGTAGATCACGCCCACCACCGCCTCTGCGCCCTGCTCGCCGAGGTTGGTCACGGTCACCGTCGGATCGCTCATTTCCGAACTGCGCAGCGAGCCCGCGCGCGCCCGCCGCACCAGGTCGGTGAGTTCCTGCATCAACACCTCGACCGGCTTATGCCCGGCATCGTGCAGCGCAGGAGCGATCAGCCCCCCCTGGCGCAACGAGATCGCGACACCGAGGTTTATCGCTGCCGACGGCTCGAAGCGGCCGTCGCGGTAGAAGCCGTTCAAGGCCGGGAACTTCCCCAGCGCCAGCGCCACCGCTTTCAGCAGCAGCACCGCCATCAGCAGCCGCCCGGTGATCGGCCGCCCGGCATTGGCTTGCGCCAGCCAGGCACCCGCACGCGCCAGCGGGATGGTCTCGAGCAGGTAGTAGTGCGGAATCTCGCGTTTCGCGCGGCTCATCGCTGCCGCGATCGTGCGTCGGGTTTCGGCCTCGCGCTGAGCCGGAACGAGCGGCGGCACCCGCGCAGCGGGGACGGTGAGGTCCCGCCCTCCCGCGCCCCCTGTTTCTGCGCCCCGGGCCGGGCCTTCCCCCTGCGCCGCGGCCTGCTCGACGTCGGCCAGGGTGAGCGCGCCGCCTGCGCCGGTGCCGTGCACCGTAGCCGGATCCACCCCGAGCTCAGCGGCCCGCCGGCGCGCCGCCGGCGAGATGCGCAGGCGCGGCGCTGCCGCCGGTGGTGCCTCGCCCTCCGCCAGCAGGCTCGCCATCACCGTGCCGACCCGCATCCGGGTGCCCGGCACGGCAAGCAGTTCGTGCACCGTGCCCGCCTGCCAGATTTCCACATCCACGGCGGCCTTCGACGTATCGACCACCGCCACCACCTGGCCTTTCTTCACCGTGTCGCCGGGCTGGACGCACCACTCCAGCAGCGTCCCTTCATCCATGTCGGCGCCCAGCGCAGGCAACCTGAATTCAAACACCGAGCACCTCCCCGACCGCGGCGACAATCTTTTCCGGCTGCGGCAGCGCCGCCTCTTCCAGCTGTTTCGCATACGGGATCGGCACTTCCGCGCTGCACACCCGCTGCGGCGGCGCGTCCAGATCGTAGAAGCAGCGCTCGACGAGCCCGGCAACCACTTCCGCCGCCAGGCTGCCGCTCTTCCAGCCTTCATCGACCACCACCGCACGATGGGTCCGGCGCACCGAGGCGGCGATCGTTTCCCAGTCCAGCGGGCGCAGCACCCGCAGGTCGACCACTTCGACGTCGATCCCGCCCTCGGCCAGCTGCTGTGCCGCCTGCAGCGCCTTGGGCAGGCAGCCGCCCCAGGCGAACACGCTCGCCCGGGTACCGGGCCGACGCACCGCGGCGCGGGCGATGTCGCACGCATCGATCGCTTCAGCCAGTTCGTCTTCGAGGCCGTAGAGCTGCACGTGCTCGAAGATCACCACCGGGTCCGGGTCCGCAAGCGCCGCCGCGAGCATCCCGCGCGCATCGGCCACGGTACCCGGCGCCAGCACCCGGATGCCGGGAATATGGGCGTACCAGTTTTCCAGACTGTGAGAATGCTGGGCCGCGAGCTGGCGGCCGGCGCCGGTCGCCATGCGCAGCACCAGCGGCACCGACAGCTGCCCGCCCGACATGTGGCGCAGCAACGCGGCGCTGTTGACGATCTGATCGAGCGCCAGCAGGCTGAAATTGACCGTCATCACCTCGACGATCGGCCGCATCCCGCCCAGCGCGGCGCCCACGCCGGCACCGACGAAGCCGAGTTCGGACAGCGGCGTATCGCGGATGCGCTCGGGGCCGAATTCTTCGAGCAAGCCCTTCGAGACCGCGTACGTGCCGCCGTAGCGGCCGACGTCCTCGCCCATCAGGAACACCCGTGGATCCTTCACCAGGGCCTCGCGCAGCGCCGCGCGCAGGGCTTCACGGTAGCTGCTCCTCATGCTCCGGCTCCGGGAGAATGGACGTCCTTCAGCAGATCCGCCACGGCTTCCGGCGCGGCCGCTTCGGCAGACGCGACCGCGGCCTCCACTTCGGCCTGCGCCGCCGCGTCGAGGGCGGAGAAGGCGGCCTCGGTGAGCACGCCCTCCGCCTTCAGGGCAGCAAAACAAGCCTCGATCGGATCGCGCGCCTTCCAGCGCGCGACTTCGGCCTTGTCGCGGTACAGCTCGGGATCGAACATCGAATGGGCGCGAAAACGGTAGGTCTGCAGCTCGACGAAGAAGGGGCCGCCATCCGCACGCACCGCTTGCGCCGCCGCCCGGACCGCGGCGCAAACCGCACCCACGTCCATGCCGTCGGCACGGGCAGCAGGCACCGCGTAGCCCGCCGCCTTGGCACACAGATCGGTCTGCGATTCGGAGCGTGCGAGCGCGGTACCCATCGCGTACAGGTTGTTCTCGCAGCAGAACAGCACCGGCAGCCGCCACAGCGCTGCCAGGTTCATCGACTCGTGGAAAGCGCCTTCGGCGACCGCCCCCTCGCCGAAAATGCAGGCCGTCACGCCGGGCCGGCCCTGCAGCCGGTCCGCCAGCGCCAGGCCGACCGCGAGCGGCAGTCCACCACCGACGATCGCATTACCGCCATAGAAGCGGTGTGCGACATCGAACAGGTGCATCGAGCCACCACGACCGCGCGAGCAGCCCGTCGCCTTGCCGAACATCTCGGCCATGATCGCCTCCATGCAGACCCCGCGCAGCAGCGCATGGCCGTGCTCGCGGTAGGTGGCAACGACGTTGTCCCCGGCCTCCAACGCATGGATCGTGCCGGTGGCGCAGGCCTCCTCGCCGATATAGAGGTGGAGGAAGCCGCGGATCCGGCCCGTGCCGTAAAGCTCGGCGCACTTTTCCTCCATGCGGCGGATGCGCAGCATGTCGGCGAGCAGGCGCAGCGCCGGGACCGGCGCGGGGTCCGGCGCAGCCCGGGCTTGCCCTGCAGAAGCATCGCGTCCGCTGTTCATGCTCCGGCCTCCAGCGTCGACGTGTCGCCCTCCGGCAGCCCCAGCTCCCGCGCCTTCAGCAGCCGGCGCATGATCTTGCCGCTGCGCGTTCGCGGCAGCACGGCGAGGAAATCGATTTCCTTCGGCGCCACCGCTGCCCCCAGCCGCCGGCGCGCATGGCCGAGGAGCTCCGTGCGCAGCGCCTCGCCGGGCTCGAACCCTTTTTTCAGCGAGACGAAGGCCTTCACCACTTCGCCGGCAATCTCGTCGGGCTTGCCGATCACCCCCGCCTCAGCCACCGCCGGGTGTTCCATCAGCACGCTCTCGACCTCGAACGGGCCGATCAGGTGGCCGGCGGACTTGATCACGTCGTCGCTGCGACCAACGAACCAGAAGTAACCGTCGGCGTCGCAGCGCACCAGGTCGCCGCTCAGGTACCAATCGCCGGCGAAGCACTTGCGATAGCGCGCCTCGTCGTTCAGGTAGCCGCGCAACATCGACGGCCAGCCACGCTTGAGCGCGAGCTCGCCTTCCTCGCCGGGCATCGTCACCCGCTCGACACTGCCGTCCTCGCGCCGGCGCACGACCGCCGCCTCGACTCCGGGCAGCGGCCTGCCCATCGAGCCGGGCTTGATGTCGAGCGCCGGCAGGTTGGCGATCATGATGCCGCCGGTCTCGGTCTGCCACCAGTTGTCGTGGATCGGATGGCCGAGCACTTCCTTGCCCCACCACACGGCCTCGGGGTTGAGCGGTTCGCCGACGCTGGCGACCAGGCGCAGGCGCGGGAAGGTCTGCTGGTGCGCCAGTTCCGCACCGGCCTTCATCAGCATGCGGATCGCGGTCGGCGCGGTGTACCACACGCTGACCCGCTCGTCGGCGAGGATCCGGTACCAGCGCCCGGCATCGAACTCGGCCTCGTCCACGATCGAGCTCACCCCGTGCACCAGGGGCGCGACGATGCCGTACGAAGTCCCGGTGACCCAGCCCGGATCGGCGGTGCACCAGAAGACGTCGTCGTCGTGCAGATCGAGCGCATAACGTCCGCTCGCCCAGTGGGTCAGGACCGCAGCGTGCACGTGCAGCGCCCCCTTGGGGGTCCCGGTGGTGCCGCTGGTGAAGTGCAGCAGGGCGGGATCCTCGGCCCGGGTCTCGACCGTGGCGAAGGAGTCGGCCGCGCCCGCCATCAGCGCTCCCAGGTCGTGCGTTCCCGGGCCGAGCATGCCCGCCTCCACCGCCCCGCCGCCCTCGCCGACCAGCAGGACGTGGCGCAGCGTCGGCAGCCGGGCACGCATCTTCTCCACCTTGCGTGCATAGAGCAGGTCGGTGGTGACCAGCACCGCACCTTCGCCGAGCCCGATCCGGGTCGCGATCGGCTCCGGGCCGAAAGCGGAAAACAGCGGCGACGCCACGCAGCCGCAGCGCAGGCTGCCCAGCACCGCGACACAGCTCGGGAATGCGCCCGGCGAGCACGAACACGCGTTCGCCGCGGCACACGCCGAGGCCGGCCAGGACGTTGGCGAAACGGGCGGTGAGGCGGGCGAGTTCGCCGTAGCTGAGCTCACGCACCGCGTCCTGCCCGAGAAAGCGGAACGCCACCCGCGTGCAGCGCTCGCCGCGGGCATGGCGCTCGACCGCCTCGTGGGCGATGTTCAGGCAGCCCCCCGGGAAACCGTCCAGTTCGGCACGCACCGCCGTCCACGAAAAGCCGGCGCAGGTCGCCGCGTAGTCGGCGAGATTGGGCGGCACCGCCAGATCGGCGGCGTGCTTGCGGATGACCGCGGAACGATGCATGGACACTGCCCTCCGTTCGTCTCCATCATGCTGCGGCCGGCACAGCCCTGCCGCTGCCCCTTCCCGTGCCGCGCTATCCCTCGCCCGCGGGAGACGGCGCCACCATGCAGCCGGTGGTCAGGATCAATCCGGCCACCGAAGCTGCATTTTGCAGTGCGCAGCGCGTCACCTTGCACGGGTCGAGCACCCCCATTGCCACCAGGTCGCCGTATTCACCGCTTGCGGCATTGAAGCCGAACGCGCCGTCGCCGGCGAGCACGCGCTCGATCACCACCGCGGCATCGAGGCCGGCGTTGGCCACCAGTTGCCGCAACGGCTCCTCGATCGCCCGCTGCACGATGCGCAGGCCGCAGTCCTCGTCGTGGCCGGCTCCGTGCACCGTTTCGAGCACGGCACGGGCGCGCAGCAGCGCGACGCCGCCGCCGGGGAGGATGCCTTCGGCCACCGCGGCGCGGGTCGCATGCAGCGCGTCCTCGACGCGGGCGCGGCGCTCCTTCATCTCGGCCTCGCTGGCCCCGCCCACCTTGATCATCGCCACGCCCCCCGCCAGGCACGCAAGGCGCTTGTCGAGCCCCTCGCGGGCGTAGTCCGAGCCGGCCCGCTCCCGCTCGGCGCGGAGCTGGTCGATGCGGGCGTCGATCCGCTCCCGCGTGCCGCAACCGCCGATCAGGGTGCAGGCGTCCTTGTCGACCTCGACCCGCCGCACGTGCCCGAACTGCCCCGCCGTCAGCTCGGCGAGCCCGATCCCGGATTGCGCATCGACCAGCGTCGCCGCAGTCAGCACCGCGATGTCCTCGAGCATCGCGCGCTGCCGCTCGCCGAAGGCGGGCGCCTTCACCGCGCAGGCCTTGAGGGTGCCGCGCAAGGTGTTGATCACGAGCAGGGCCAGCGCATCCCCCTCGATGTCCTCGGCGATCAGCAGCAGCGGCCAGCCCTTGCCCGCCGCCACCTCGAGCGCAGGCAGCAACTCGGTGACGACGGACAGCTTGCGCGCGCAGACCAGGACCGCCGCATCCTCGAGCACGACACGCGTGCCGCCCTCGACATTGATGAAGTAGGGCGACAGGTAGCCGCGGTCGAACTGCATGCCCTCGACCACGGTGAGCGTGCTCTCCAGGCCGGAGCCCTCCTCGACGGTGATCGCCCCCTGATTGCCGACGCGCGCCATCGCATCGGCGATCAGGGTGCCGATCCCTTCGTCGTTGTTGGCCGAGATTCCCGCCACCTGGGCGATCTCCCGCCGTGCCGTGCACGGCCGTGCAATCGCATGCAGCATCGGCACCAGCGCGGCCACCGCCCTGTCGATGCCACGTTTGAGGTCCATCGGGTTGCCCCCGGCGGCCACGTACTTCACCCCTTCACGCACGATCGCCGCGGCCAGCAGGGTCGCCGTGGTGGTGCCGTCGCCGGCCACTTCGGAGGTGCGCGCCGCGGCCTGGCGCACCAGCTCCACCCCGATGTTCTCGAACGGGTCGGGAAGGGTGATCGCGCGCGCGACGACGACGCCCGAGTTGATCACGACCGGCGGCCCGGACGGCTGCTCCAGGAGCACGGTCCGCGCACGCGGGCCGAGTGTTTCCCTGACTGCATTGGCCAGCACATCCACTCCGCGCAGGATGCGCCGATACGCATCGTCACGGAACACCAGCTGTTTCGCCGTCATCGCGATCTCGCCTCCCCTTCATCGACAACGCCTCCGGTCCCCCCGGCCAGGCCGCCGCACGCCCTTCCGCTCCGGCCGCGGGCAAGCACGCTCAGCCCGGCACGGGCTTGCGCCCGCACGCCCCGTCGTCCCCGTCCCGTCCGCGATGGCGGCGCAGGCAATCGACGACCTCGTCGTCTTCGACCTGCCCGAAGCGGGCAAAGAACTGCCCCACCGCCTGGAAATCCGCTGGCGCATGCAGGCAGACGAGCTCATCGACGCAAGGGCGGACCCTCTCCAGGCTGGAGGGGGCCGCAACCGGCACCGCACACACCAGCTTTTGCGGCCTCCGCGCGCGCACGGCATGGAGCGCGGCGAGCATGGTCGCCCCGGTGGCGAGGCCGTCATCGACGACGATGGCGATCCGCCCCTGCGGATCGGCACCCGCGGCTCCGCCCGAATACAGTGCGCGCCGCCGCCGCAGCTCGTCGAGGCGGCGCGCCTTCTCGGCCGCCAGCCAGGCCGCATCGTCCGCTTCCGGATCGGAGACGAACACCCTGCCACCCTCGTCGATCGCGCCGATCGCATATTCGGGGTTCCAGCGCGAGCTCAGCTTGTGCACCAGCACCACGTCCAGCTCCCCGTCCAGGGCCTGCGCCAGCGCCGCGCCCATCGGCACCGCCCCGCGCGGAATCGCGAGCACGAGCGGATTGCACCCGCGATAGGGCGCCAGCGCCGCCGCGAGGCGGTCGGCAGCATCGAGTCGATCGCGGAACAGCATCCCGGCCCCCCTCCCCGCCAGTGCAGCGGCATCGGTTGTGATGCTTCACCATAGCCTGCCGATCGCCCCGAGCCAGGGCGCGGAATGCAGAAAACCGCGGCACGGCAAGGGTCAGCGTCCGCGCTCCGGCTGCAGCAGTTCGATGCGGAAGTCGGCCTCGTAGGGCGGGACGTTGCATTCGATGATGTCGGCCGGCGCGATGTCGAGGCGGACACCGGTCACGTCGGCGCGCACCGGCAGTTGCGCGGCGCCACGATCGACGAGGGCGGCGACGCGGATCACCGCGGGCTGCCGCTCCGCCAGGTGGGCGACGGCACGCAGCAGGGAATGCCCGGTATACAGCACGTCATCGACGACGAGCAGGCCGTATCCGCGCAGATCGAGCGCAGCCTGGGAGGCGTCTTCACGGAGCAGGGTTTCGGGGTGAAGAAGGCGCAGATCGTCGGCGTAGCGCTTGATCTTCAGATCCAGGCGCAGCGGCGCAAGGATGCCGTAACGGCGCGCCATCGCATCGGCGATGCGGTCCGCCAGCGGCGCGCCCCGGCGCAGGACGCCGACCACCGCGAGCGGCTCGCGACCGGAGAACAGGCCGGCGGCCTGACGGGCCATGGCGTCGATCACGGCTTCGAGCCGGGCCGTATCGTAAAGACAGGTGCGCAGGCCGGGCGGTCGATCCATGCTGTCCTCCGCGAGAGGTGATCTGTGATCAGGACACCGGCAGAAGCATCTAAACTGACAACAGGCCGGCCGGCGTGCAGACGGAAATTACTCCATTTCGGGCAGGGTTGGCACGCCCGCCGGCAACCGGCCGCCGCATCGACGGGCTCCGCCCGGGGAGGATGACATGTCCGCCAGCCACACCGCCCTCCAGCCTGATTCCGCAACGTTCGCGCCCCAGCCCGGCGATGCCCTCATCGTCGTCGATGTGCAGTGCGACTTCCTGCCCGGCGGCGCCCTCGGCGTTCCGGGCGGAGACCGGGTCGTCCCGCGCCTGAACCGCTACATCGCACGCTTCGACGAATGCGGACTGCCGGTGATCTTCACCCGCGACTGGCATCCGCCCGACCACTGCTCGTTCCGTCCAGCCGGCGGACCGTGGCCACCGCACTGCATCGCCGGCAGCGCGGGCGCCGCGTTCGCCCCCGGGCTCGAAGTCCCGGCCGCCGCCCATATCGTCTCCAAGGCCGCCACGCCCGAGGCCGACGCCTACTCCGGCTTCCAGGGCACCGGTCTCGAAGCACTGCTCCACGGCCTGGGCTGCCGGCGCCTGTTCGTCGGCGGCCTGGCCACCGACTACTGCGTCCGCGCCACCGTGCTGGACGCGCTCGCGGCCGGTTTTTCCACGGTGCTGCTGGCCGATGCGGTGCGCGCCGTCGACGTCCATCCCGGCGACGGCAAGCGCGCCGAGCAGGAGATGGCCGCCGCCGGTGCGCGGTCGCTGTCGCTCGAGCGGCTGCGCGGGGCACGGCCATGAACGACAGCGCGCTGGTCACCGACCTCTACGAGCTGACCATGCTGCAGGCCTATTTCGACGAAGGCATGGGCGAGCGCGCGGTGTTCGAACTGTTCGTGCGCGCCCTGCCGCGGCAGCGCAACTTCCTGGTCGCCGCCGGCCTCGAGCAGGCGCTCGATTACCTCGAGCAGCTGCGCTTCACTGCCGACGAACTGGCCTGGCTCCGCGCCAGCGGGCGCTTCAAGCCCGCCTTCCTCGACTGGCTGCACGGCTTCCGCTTCAGCGGCGACGTCGATGCGATGGGCGAGGGCACGGTGTTCTTCGCCGACGAGCCGATCCTGCGCGTCGAGGCGCCGATCGGTGAAGCGCAGTTCGTCGAGAGCCGGCTGCTCAACCTGCTCAACTTTTCCACCCTGATCGCGACCAAGGCCGCGCGCTGCGTGCTCGCCGCCCCCGGCAAGCTGCTCGTCGACTTCGGCCTGCGCCGTGCCCACGGCGCCGAAGCGGGGGTACTCGCCGCCCGCGCGAGCTACCTCGCCGGCTTTGCCGGCAGCGCCACGGTGCTCGCCGGCCAGCGCTTCGGCGTCCCGGTGTTCGGCACCATGGCACACGCCTACATCGAGGCGCACCAGTTTGAAACCGAGGCCTTCACCCGGTTTTCGGCATCGCAGCCGAGCCGCGTGACATTGCTGATCGACACCTACGACACCGAAGCCGCTGCGGCCAAGGTCGTCGCCCTGGCCCCCACGCTGAAGGCACGCGGCGCCCAGCTGGTCGCGGTGCGGATCGACAGCGGCGATCTCGCTGCCCATGCGCATCGGGTACGCGCCATCTTCGACGCCGGCGGCCTCGCCGAGGTCGGCATCTTCGCCAGCGGCAACCTCGACGAGCACCGCATTGCTGCGCTGCTCGCCGCCGGGGCACCGATCGACGGGTTCGGCATCGGCACCCAGCTCACCACCTCGGCCGACGCGCCCGCGCTCGACTCGGCCTACAAATTGCAAAGCTATGCCGGCGTGCCACGACGCAAGCGCTCCGAAGGCAAGGCCACCTGGCCCGGCGCGAAGCAGGTGTATCGCCGGTTCACGGCCGACGGTTCACTCCTGTGCGACCATGTCACCCTCCTCGGGGAGCCGCCGCCCGCCGGCGGCGTCGCGCTGCTCCAGCCGGTGCTGCGCGGCGGCGCGCGCCTGGCCCCGCCCGCGGCGCTCGATGCCCTGCGCGGGCATGCCGCCGACAACCTCGCCCGCCTGCCGGATGCCTTGCGCCGGCTGGAAGCCGCCGCGGCAGGCGAGTCCTATCCGGTGCACATCTCGCCGGCGCTGCAGGCATTGGCCGCAGAAGTGGACCGCCGGCCACACTGAGCGGACGCGCGCTCGAAGGAGCGTATTTCGGCCGATCGCATCCTCTCCGGACGCCCTTCGTCGCATGCGGCGGTGGAGATGCTCAGAACGCGATCGCCACGCCGAAGTGCAGCCGCAGCCTGCGCTCCCGCTCCCCCCATGCGAGGTCGATCGCCAGCGGCCCGGCCGGGCTGCGCCAGCGCGCGCCGACACCGTAGCCGGCATGCACATCGAAGTCGGCGCGCGAGTCGGCCGCATCGCCGGCATCGACGAAGAAGGCCGTCCCCCATTGCGGCCGGAACCAATGCACATATTCGGCACTGAGCGTGCCCAGATAGCGCCCGCCGACCGTGGCGCTGCCTTCACGGACACCCAGGCTCTGGTAGTCGTAGCCGCGCACCGACTGGGCGCCGCCGGCCCGGAAGAGGAAGTCCTGCGGAATGCCTTCGCGGCGGTCGGCGAGGGTGACGCCCCCTTCGGCGCGCAGGATGAAGACATCGCTGCCGCGTACCGGCCAGTAACGCACGAAGCGCGAATAGAGGCGGACGAAATCCTGTTCGGCAAGGGCGATCGCCGCGCCCCCGCCGACCTGGAACTCGAGCACATAGCCACGGGTGGGGTCGAGGAGTTTGTCGACAGCCCGCTTCGTCCACGTCCAGTTGGCGGTCAGGGTGTTGCTCGACTGCGCCAGTGCTCCGTCCGGTTCGATCTTTTCATGCTGCAGGCGCAGCGCGAGCCGGGTCTCGATGTCGCCACGGGTTTCGATCCGCGCCGCCCCCAGCGCCTGCGACGTCACTTTCAGGCCTTCGAGGTCGCTGCCCTCGAGCAGGGCGCCGAAGCTGTCGCGATGACGGCCCCGCGGCGGCAGGAAAACGTCGGCGTAAAGGGCGTGGCGGCGCTGCTCCAGGCGCAGGCCGGTAGACAGCTCCCAGCCGCGCCGAAGCAAGTTGACGTCGCGATAGGACGCTTCGACCCGCGCCCCGGTATTGGTCGAATAGCCGGCGCCGACGCCGAAATGCTTGGGCAGCGCCTCGGTCACCTGGACCCGCACCGGCGCCGCCGCGGCCTGCGTCGGATCACGCTCGATATCGACGATCACCGAACCGAAGTGCGGCGTGTTCTGCAGCCCGCTCTGGAAGGCCAGCAGCTGCTCGCGGTCGTACGGCGCGCCCTTGCGCAGCAGGCTGTAGCGCGTGACCAGGTCGGCGGGCAGATGCTGGAGGCCGTCGACGACCAGCTCGCCGAGGTAGAACGCCGGGCCGCTGTCTACCGTCACCGTGAGCCGCGCACGCGCGGTTTCGGGGTCGATCTCGGCGCGGCTGCGGGCGATGCGGGCGACCGCGTAACGGCGCGTGCTGACCGCATCGAGCAGGCCCTGCTTGGCGCCGTCCCAGTCCGACTGGCGGAAAGGCGCCCCCACCGGCAGGCTCCAGCGCGCGCGCAGGGCGTCGAGGGATTCGATACCGCCACCGCCGGAGGCCGCGGCGATCTCCCCTTCGAACTCGATGCGGACCTCGGCGACTTCGGTGCGCCGCCCTGGTTCGACTTCGACCGTCCAGTGCCGCGCATCGCTGCGATCGATGCGGATGGCGGGACTGAAATACCCTTCGGTCGCCAGCAGCTCGGCGATTTCCCGCCGCGCGCGGCGGATCATCGCCGCGCGGTCGGCCGCTTCGTCGGGCAGGGCCGCCCCGTCACGGTGGAACAGGCGGACGTGGCGCTCGAGCAGCGGCCGCACCGTATCGGGGGCTTCCAGCCGGACCGCCAGCACTTCCTGGGCTTCGACCATGCCGGCCGGGCAGAGCACCGCCGCCACGGACAGTGTCAGCGCGCGCAGCCATCGGCCCGGCACGGATCCGGCCCCGATCCGCATCCGCCTCAGGCCGTGCGGTGGTATCCGCTCACCCGCTCCACCTCGTTCTTGGAGCCGAGGATCACCGGCACCCGCTGGTGCAGCTTGAGCGGCTGGACGTCGAGAATGCGCTCGCGTCCGGTGGTGGCCGCGCCTCCGGCCTGCTCCACCAGCATCGCCATCGGATTGGCCTCGTACATCAGCCGCAGCTTGCCACCCTGGTGGCGGCACTTCTCGTCCATCGGGTACATGAACACGCCGCCGCGGGTGAGGATCCGATGCACGTCGGCCACCATCGAGGCCACCCAGCGCATGTTGTAGTCCTTGCCCAGCGGCCCGGCCTTGCCCTCCAGCATCTCGTCGACGTAGCGCTTAACCGGAGCCTCCCAGAAGCGCGCGTTCGATGCGTTGATCGCGAACTCGTGGGTGTCGGCCGGAATCGTCATGTAGGGCTGGGTGTAGATGAAGCTGCCCATCTCGCGGTCGAGCGTGAAGCCATGCACGCCCTTGCCTACGGTCAGAATGAACTGGGTCGAGGGGCCATACACCGCGTAGCCGGCAGCGACCTGCTCGCGCCCCGGCTGGAGGAAGCTGCCCTCGGTGGGCTCGGCCTCGCCCGGCGGGTTGCGCAGCACCGAGAAGATGGTGCCGACCGAAATATTGACGTCGATGTTCGACGAGCCGTCGAGCGGATCGAACAACAGCAGGAAGCCTCCCTTCGGATAGTCGAAGGGGATCTGGTGTACGGTCTCGACCTCTTCGGAGGCCATCGCGGCGAGATGGCCGCCCCATTCGTTGGCCTGCAGCAGGATTTCGTTGGCGATCACGTCGAGCTTCTTCTGCGCCTCCCCCTGGACGTTGTCGGTGCCGGCTTCGCCCAGTACCCCGGCGAGCGCGCCCTTCGAGATGTTGACGCTGATCGCCTTGACCGCCCGCGCGACGACCTCGATCAGGAGACGCAGGTCGGCGGTGATGCGGCCGGCGCGCTGCTGCTCGATCAGGAACTGGGTAAGGGTGACACGGCGCATGAGGAACTCCCGGAACACGGACTTTACGGACAAGGGCGGATTATCGCGGTTCCGCGCCGCGAGCGCACGGCTTTAAGCCCTCATCCGGTTTCACCGCAGGCGGCGAGCGGTTATCATCGACGCCTCCGTCGCGCCGCGGCGGAGATCCGGCTCCGGGCTGCGCCAGCATTCGCCCCGGTCGCTCACCCCGCGCGCGCACCCACCGTCCGTTCCCAACCCGACTTCCCAACCCAATCCACCGCACCCGACCTTACATGCATGTCATGGTTCTCGGCGCCGGCCTGTCCGGCGTCACGACCGCCTGGTATCTGCAGCAGGCCGGTTTCGGCGTCAGCATCATCGACCGCCAGCCCGGGCCGGCGCTCGAAACCAGCTTCGCCAACGGCGGGCAGATCTCGATCAGCCACCCCGAGCCGTGGGCCAACCCGGGGGCACCGCTGCAGGTGCTGCGCTGGCTGGGGCGCGACGACGCCCCGCTCAAGTTCCGCCCCACCACCGACCCCGCGCAGTGGCTGTGGGGCGCGCGTTTCCTGTTCGAGTGCCTGCCCGCCCGCGCCCACCGCAATACCGCGGCGATCGCCGCGCTGGCGCGCTGGAGCGGCGAGCGCCTGCGCGAACTGCGCGCCCACACCGGGCTGCAGTACGATCAGCTCGAGCGCGGCATCCTCCATCTGTTCCATACTCCGCGCGAGTTCGCCCAGGCGCCGGCGCGCGCCCGTCAGCTGGAACGGTTCGGCATCGAGGCCCGCGTCTGCAGCCGGGCCGAGTGCCTCGCCATCGAGCCGGCGCTCGCCGCCCGCGCCGAAACCCTCGCCGGCGGCCTGTTCGCTCCCGGCGACGAGTCGGGCGACGCTTTTCGCTTCACCCGGGAGCTCGCCGCCCGATTACAGGAAAACGGTGCAAACCTGCACTGGGACAGTGCGATCCGCGGGCTGCGGAGCGGCCCCGGCAAGGGCATCGAAAGTGTCGAAGTGTGCGATGCGCAAGGGCGGCACAGCGCGCTGCGCGCCGATGCCTACGTGGTCTGCCTCGGCAGCTACGGCCCGCACCTGGTCGCGCCGCTGGGCGAGCGCCTGCCGATTTATCCGGTCAAGGGCTATTCGATCACCGCGCCGCTACGCGATGCGACGCGGGCACCGAGCGTCAGCCTCACCGACGAATCGCGCCGCATCGTGTGCTCGCGCCTGGGAGACCGCCTGCGCGTCGCCGGCACCGCGGAACTGAACGGTTTCGACACCCGCATCCGCAGCGAGCGCATCCGCCCCATTCTGGACTGGGTGAACAACCGCTTCCCGGGGGCGATCGACGAGCAGCGGGTCGAACCCTGGGCCGGGCTGCGACCGGCGACGCCGGGCAACCTTCCGGTGATCGGCCGGGGGCGGGCGCCGAATCTGTGGTTCAACACCGGGCACGGCACTCTGGGGTGGACGCTGGCCTGCGGCTCGGCGGCAGCGCTCGCCGAGCTGATGTGCGGACGCACTCCGCCGCTCAGCTTTCCGTTCCGCCTTCCGCGCTGAGCACGGCGCAGGCGCAGCCGCGCGCGCCGCCCGCCGCATCGAGCGGCGGCGTGCAGGTCCCGCTGGCGACGTCGAAGCCGATGCTCGCCAGATGGAAGGCGAGCGCCGCATCCATGCCGTTGACATGGTTGCGGAACCATGCCGGCAACTCTTCGATCAGGCGCCTGGCGAAGAACAGGTCGCCGCGCGCCATGCGCTGGCGGACGTCCTGCATCACCGTCAGCACGCGGTCGTGCTCGGCGCGGTGGCAGCCGGGGAAGTCGACCGCCTCCATCCAGCCGTTTTCGAGGTCGAAATGCGCCTTCGCCTGCGCGACCAGCGTGTCGAACGCGGCCAGCATGTCTTCCGGCGCGGCTGCGAGCAGGGCGTTGTAACTGGCGACGAATTCGCGATGGGTGTCGTCCATCGGCGCGAGATCGTTCTCGAGTTCGTCGCTCCACACCAGATCCGGCATCCGTCTCTCCTTACTTCACGACCTTCAGATGGCTCCCGCGCGCGGGGCGCGGCGTTTCGGGCGACGGCGCTTCGCTGCGCTCCTGCGCCAGTTCGGCGCTGACCTCGGCCATGTCTTCGGCCGCCTCCTCGCCGGCCTCCCCCTCGGGCTCGAACGCCATGCCCTGGCCGTTTTCGCGTGCATAGATGGCGATCACGTTCGCCACCGGAATCACCAGCGCATGGGCGGCGCCGCCGAAGCGGGCCTGGAAGGAGATGGTGTCGTTGTCCATCTGGAGCTGGGAGGTCGCATCGGGCGAGAGATTCAGCACCAGCTGCCCGTCGCGGGCATAGCCGGGGGGAACCCGCGTGTGCGCATCCACCCGGGTCGCGAGGTAAGGGGTGAACCCCTGGTCGACGCACCACTCCCAGATGGCGCGCAGCAGGTAAGGCTTGGTCGAAACAGTCGTCATCGGATCTCCACAGGGGAGGCGGAGCACGATCGCGCCCCCGCCCTCCCCGCTTCAGGTCGGCCCCTCAACGGCGCATGACCTTTTCGGACGGCGTCAGCGCATCGATGAAACCCTGACGGCTGAAAATGCGCTCGGCGTACTTCATGAGCGGCGCGGCGGCTTTCGGCAGCTCGATGCCGTAGTGCTCGAGGCGCCACAGCAGGGGCGCGATCGCCACATCGAGCATGGAAAATTCGTCGCCCAGCATGTACTTCTGCTTGGTGAACACCGGGGCGAGTTGGGTCAGGTGGTCGCGCACATGGACCCGGACCTTGTCGACGCCCTTCTGTGCGGCCTCGAGCGCTTCGAGGTGGGTGAACAGCTCCTGCTCGAACGTGTGCAGCAGTTGGCGCGCGCGCGCGCGCATGATCGGGTCGGGCGGCATCAGCTGCGGATGCGGGAAGCGCTCGTCGATGTACTCGTTGATGATGTTGGCCTCGTACAGCACGAGGTCGCGATCGACCAGCACCGGCACGCGGTTGTAGGGGTTGATGACGGCGATGTCTTCGGGTTTGTTGTAGAGATCGACGTCGATGACCTCGAAGTCCATTCCCTTTTCGAACAGCACGATCCGGCAGCGGTGACTGAACGGATCGGTCGTGCCGGAATACAGGTTCATCATGATGTTGCCACTCCGGAATTCAAAAGCAAAAGCGCACCACGCGGTTTCGCGTGGTGCGTCTGGGGCCAGGGCGCGCTAGACGGCCTTGCGGCCCACCGCGACAAGGATCAATGAATGTCCTTCCAGTAGTTCTTCTTCAGCGCATAGCTGAGCACGAACAAGCCGGCAAGGAAGATCAGCACCACGACACCGATCGTCTTGCGTTTGTCGGCTATCGGCTCGCCCATCCACACCAGGAAGGACACCAGGTCGGCGACCGCCTTGTCGTACTCGGCGGGCGCCAGCGCACCCGGCTTCACCAGCTCGAGAGCGGTGGTCGAGGTGCCGTCGGCATTCTGCGTCACCTTGGCGATCTGCTCGCCCTGGAGCTGCCAGAACACGTGCGGCATGGCCACGTTGGCGAAAATCGCGTTGTTCCAGCCGGTCGGGCGAGCGGGATCGCGATAGAACTGGCGCAGGTAGGTATACAGCCAGTCGGCACCACTGCCGAACTCGGACGCGCGCTGGCGGGCGACCAGGGTGAGGTCGGGCGGCGCGACGCCGAACCAGACCTTGGACTCGGCCGGACGCATCGCGACCTTCATCAGGTCGCCGACGCGCTCGCCGGTGAACATCAGGTTGTCGCGGATCGCCTGCTCGGACAGACCGATCTCCTGGAGCTGGTTGTAGCGCGTGAAGCTGGCGCTGTGGCAGCTGAGGCAGTAATTGACGAACAGCTTGGCGCCGTGCTGAAGCGCAGCCGGATCGGTGCTGACCGGCGCCTTGTCGAGGTGCAGGGCGGCGCCGGCCGCCATCGCGACGGCCGGAGCGAACAGCAGGGCCGCCGCTGCGCGCTTGATCAGGTTGAGTAGACGCATCTTCATTTGAAAGTCACCCTTTCCGGTTCGGGTTTGCACTTGTCGAGCTTGCTGTACCACGGCATCAGCAGGAAGAAGGCGAAATACAGCACCGAGCAGATCTGCGACACCAGCGTGCGCCCCGGGGTCGGGGGCAGCACGCCCAGGTAGCCCAGGATGAAGAAGCACACCACGAAGACGGCCACGGCGATCTTGAACACCGGCCCCTTGTAGCGCATCGACTTCACCGGGCTGCGATCGAGCCAGGGCAGGAAGGCGATGATCACCACCGACGCGCCCATTGCCACCACGCCCCAGAACTTGGCGTCGAGCCCGAACAGCGGGTAGGTCACCGCGCGCAGGATCGAGTAGAAGGGCGTGAAGTACCACACCGGCGCGATGTGCGGCGGCGTCTTCAGCGGATCGGCCGGGATGAAGTTGTTGAACTCGAGGAAGTAGCCGCCGCCTTCGGGAGCGAAGAACACCACCGCACTGAAGAAGAACAGGAAGGCGACGACGCCGACGATGTCCTTCACCGTGTAGTAGGGGTGGAACGGAATGCCGTCGAGCGGGATGCCGTTGGCGTCTTTCTTCTTCTTGATCTCGACCCCGTCCGGGTTGTTCGAGCCGACTTCGTGCAGCGCCACGATGTGGGCGACGACCAGTCCGATCAGCACCAGCGGCACGGCGATGACGTGGAAGGAGAAGAAGCGGTTCAGGGTGGCATCGGAGACGACGTAATCACCGCGGATCACCAGCGACAGGTCGGGACCGATCAGCGGAATCGCCGAGAACAGGTTGACGATGACCTGCGCCCCCCAGAACGACATCTGGCCCCACGGCAGCAGATAGCCCATGAAGGCTTCCGCCATCAGCACGAGGAAGATCAGCGTGCCGAAGATCCAGATCAGCTCGCGCGGCTTGCGGTAGGAGCCATAGAGCAGGCCGCGGAACATGTGCAGGTAGACGACGATGAAGAACGCCGACGCGCCGGTCGAGTGCAGGTAGCGGATCAGCCAGCCGCCGGGCACTTCACGCATGATGTATTCGACGCTGGCGAAGGCCACCGGCACGCCGGCAGCGTTGAGCGAGGCGTCCGGCTTGTAGTGCATGACCAGGAAGATGCCGGTCACGATCTGGATCACCAGCACGAGCAGCGCCAGCGAACCGAAGAAGTACCAGAAGTTGAAGTTCTTCGGCGCGTAGTACTCGGACAGATGCGCCTTCCAGGTCGAAGTGAGCGGGAAACGCTCGTCGATCCAGTCGAGCACGGCTTGGGATTTGGTTGTCATCGCTTAGGCCTTCCCGTCTTCGCCAACAAGAATGGTGGTATCCGCGAGGTAGTGGTGCGGCGGGATTTCGAGGTTGTCCGGCGCCGGCATGCTGCTATACACGCGGCCGGCCAGATCGAAGATGGAGCCGTGACAGGGGCACAGGAAGCCGCCCGGCCAGTCGGCGCCCATACCGCTTTCGGCGCCCATCTTGAACTTCTCCGACGGCGAGCAGCCGAGATGGGTGCAGATGCCGACCGCGACCAGGTATTCGGGCTTGATCGAACGATGCTTGTTCTGCGCGTAGGCCGGCTGCATCGGCTTGGCCGAATCGGGATCGCTCACCTTGCCGTCGGTCTGCTCCAGCGAAGCCAGCATCTCGGGCGTGCGCCGCAGAATCCAGACCGGCTTCCCGCGCCACTCCACCGTCATCATCTCGCCCGGCGCGAGCTTGCTCACGTCCACTTCGACCGGCGCCCCGGCTGCCTTGGCGCGCTCGGACGGCGTCAGACTGGCGACAAACGGCACCGCGGTCGCCACCGCGGCGACGCCGCCCGCGGCGGACGTCGCCAGCAGCAGGGTGCGGCGGCTGCTGTCCATCTTTTGATCAACGCTCATGACCCTCTTCCCAGAAAGGAAAACTCGAAAGACTTGGATACCAAAACAATCGGCGGATTATAGCGAAGACGCTGCAGCAGAGAAAGCGAAAAGCCGGGATCACCTGCAGGAACAAGGCTTTCCGGGCGGAAACAGGATTGCAACAGCCCTCTTACGAGCACGGTTTTTCTGCACTGCAGCAAACTGGTCGACGACAGGAATCAGACCGTTTTACGCTCGACCAGCGCCTGGGCGATGGTGCCGGTGTCGGTATGCTCGAGCTCGCCGCCCACGGGAACACCGCGCGACAGCCGCGTCACCGCCACGCCGCGCGCCGACAGCAGCGCGGCGACCGTGTGCGCGGTCGCCTCACCCTCGTTGGTGAAGTTGGTCGCCAGGATCACCTCGCGCACGCCGCCCTCGGTCGCGCGCGCGATCAGCTTGTCGAGGCGAAGCTCGCGCGGGCCGATGCCGTCGAGCGGCGACAGGCGCCCCATCAGCACGTAGTACAGGCCGCTGTAGGCCTGGGTCTGCTCGATCATCGCCAGATCGGCGGGCATCTCGACCACGCACAGCAGCGAAGCGTCACGCCGCGGATTGGCGCAGCGCGGACAGACCGCCTCCTCGGTGAAGCTGTTGCAGCGCTCGCAATGGCGCAGCACCTCGAGCGCGTGAGTGAGCGCGCGCCCGAGCCGCGCCGCGCCGCGCTGGTCGCGCTGCAGCAGGTGGTAAGCCATGCGCTGGGCGGACTTCGGCCCCACTCCGGGCAGGCAGCGCAGCGCCTCGATGAGCTCGTCGAGGCTGGAAGGCATCATGCCGCGCCTTCCGCTCAGAACGGCAGCTTCATGCCCGGCGGCAGGTTCAGCCCGGCGGTGACGCCGGCCATTTTCTCCTGGGTGGCAGCCTCGGCCTTGCGCACCGCATCATTGAGTGCGGCGGCGACGAGGTCTTCGAGCATTTCCTTGTCGTCCATCACCGAGTCGTCGATCGACACCCGGCGGACGTCGTGCTTGCAGGTCATCAGGACTTTCACCATGCCGGCGCCGGCCTGGCCCTCGACTTCGATCGAAGCCAACTGGTCCTGCATCTTCTTCATGTTTTCCTGCATTTGCTGGGCCTGCTTCATCAGGCCGGCGATGCCACCTTTCATCATCATGCGCTCTCCGTCGAGTCGGTCGGAATGAGTGGGTCAAAAACAAACAAGAGGCGATCCGGCACCCCGCCCGGCCGTGCCCACACGCAGCGGCCGGGGGTGCGGACCGGCCGTGCCGGGCGTCCCGCCGGCAACGGGCTCACAGGGGTTTCACCGTATTCTCGACGAGCGTGGCGTCGAAACGTTCGATCAAGTCGCGCACCAGCGGGTCGGCCTCGAGTGCGGCGACGGCCTCGGCATGGCGCGCCCGGCGCTCGATCGCATCGCGCTGCGCGGGAGTCTCGCCCGCGATGTCGCCAATGTCGATCCGGAGCTTCAGGCTGCGCCCGAGCACAGCCGAAAGCTGGTCCTGGAGGCGATCGAGGGCACCGCGGTTCATGTCCAGCAGGTGACGGTGATCGGCCGCGAGGCGCAGCTGGAGGCTGTTCGCATCGCCACCGACCCACTCGCAGTGCTGCGCCAGTTCGCGCACCAGCCCGCTGAGTTCGAGCATCCTGATCAGTCCGCGCCAGTCGCCCTGCGCCAGCAGCGCCTCCGCCCCGCCCGGCGCCGGAGGCGCCGCACCGAGCCCCGGGCGGGCAGGAGCGACCGGCGCGGCGCGGCGCAGCGCAGATTCCGCGGCGGGCGGGGGGGCGGCGCCGGCCGGGGGCGGCTCGCGGTCATCACGACCACCGTCGACCGCGTAGGCTTCCGGCGGCAGCTCCTCCCACGGCGGCACGTCGTGCCTTGCGGCCGGCTCGCCGGCCGGCGCAGACGGGAGCACCGTCCCTGCTGCCGTCCCTGCCGCAGGCGCAGCCCCCAGCGCGTCCTGCCCCGCCGGCGCCGGTCCGGACGGTTCCGCCGTGCCCGGGCGCGGGGCGGCGGATGCGGCCGAAGCCGGCGGGCCGTCCTGCCGGATCGGTCCGCCGGCGCGAGGCAATGCCGGCGCTGCCGCAGGATGGGGGGCGCCGGAAGCGGAAGCAGCCGGCGCAGGGATCGCCCGGGCATGGCCGGCGCCCCCGGCCACGCCCCCCGGCCCGCCGAGCGCTTGCGGCTGCTCCGGGCGGAACGCGTGCAGGCGCAGCAGCGTCATCGTGAAACCGGTGTACTCGTCCGGCGCCAGCGCCAGCTCGTCGCGACCGTGGATCGCGATCTGGTAGGCGAGCTGGAGGTATTCGGCATCGAACCCGGCCGCATAGCCGGCGACGCGCGCGCGCTCGGCTTCGTCGGCGATCGCCGCGGGCGCGAACTGGGCCAGCGCGATGCGATGCAGCAGCGTCGCCAGGGTCTGCAGCGCGGCATCGAACGACAGGCTGCGCGCCTCCATGCCATCGGCGACCGCGAGCAGCGCAGGAACGTCGGCGGCGGCGAGCGCATCGAGCACCGCGTACAAGTGGTCATCGCCCACCGTTCCGAGCATGTGGGCGACCTGCTCTTCCCCGACCTGGCCGGCCCCGTGCGCGATCGCCTGGTCGAGCAAGGAGAGCGCATCGCGCATCGAGCCCGCCGCCGCTTTCGCCAGATGGCGCAATGCGCCCGGCTCGAACGGAACCGCCTCGGCCTCGAGGATGCGCCCCAGGTGATCGACGATGTGGCCCGGCGGCATCTGCTTGAGGTTGAACTGCAGGCAGCGGCTCAACACCGTCACCGGGATCTTCTGCGGATCGGTGGTGGCGAGGATGAACTTGACGTGCGCGGGCGGCTCTTCCAGCGTCTTCAGCATCGCGTTGAACGCATGCCCGGTGAGCATGTGCACTTCGTCGATCATGTAGACCTTGTAGCGCCCCTGGACCGGCGCATAGACGGCCTTGTCGAGCAGCGCCGCCATGTCGTCGACGCCGCGGTTGGAGGCGGCGTCCATCTCGACGTAGTCGGGAAAACGGTCGGCGTCGATCGCACGGCAGGCCTCGCATACACCGCAGGGCTCGGCGCTGACGCCGGCCTCGCAGTTGAGCGCCTTGGCGAGGATGCGGCTGATCGTGGTCTTGCCCACGCCGCGGGTACCGGTAAACAGCCAGGCGTGATGCAGCCGGCCGGTGGCGAGCGCGTGCGTCAGCGCACGCACGACGTGCTCCTGACCGACCAACGTGGCGAAGGATTTCGGCCGCCACTTGCGCGCAAGGACCTGATAGCTCATGGCGGGCGATTCTAGCAGAGCGACGCACGCCGGCCACGCCGCATTCGATCAACCCCAGGCGCAACGAAAGCGCACGCCCCATCGTTGATGGCGATCGGCAGGATCCGGCCGGGCGATTGGATCGTTCCGCCCCCCCTGTCTATGCTGGATACGGCTCTGCGGAAAATTTCCGCCCGGCATGATCGCGGCGGACAGGCAATGACGCCCTTGTTCCCTCCATCCAACGCCGGGAGAACAACGATGGAAACGAAGCTCACCACCGCCACCGGACGCCCCCCCGCCGGCCACCGGGACACGCCGGCCGCCTCCCCGCGCGGCCGGGCCGCGCATGAGCCTGCCCTGCGTGCGATCGCCGACCTGCTCGCCGGCGCCGACATCGAAGTCAACGGCGAACGCCCCTGGGACATGGTGATCCACCACCCGCAGACCGCGGAGCGCATCCTCGCCCGCGGCAGCCTCGGCCTGGGCGAAAGCTACACCGAAGGCTGGTGGGACTGCGCCCGCCTGGACGAATTCATCGCCCGCGTGCTGTTCGCCCGCCTCGACGAGAAAGTCGGCACCGGCGCGCTGCGGGTGCAGGGCATCCGTGCCCGCCTGTTCAATCTGCAAAGCCTGCGCCGTAGCTGGCAGGTCGGCGCCCTGCACTACGATCTGGGCAACGACTTCTTCGAAGCCATGCTCGACGGCCACCTCGCCTACACCTGCGGCTACTGGGCCAACGCCGGCACGCTGGAACAGGCGCAGACCGCCAAGCTCGACCTGATCTGTCGCAAGCTCGGCCTCGCACCCGGCATGCGCCTGCTCGACATCGGTTGCGGCTGGGGCAGCCTGATGAAATTCGCCGCCGAGCACTACGGCGCCGAATGCGTCGGCCTCACCATCTCGCGCGAGCAGGCCGAGCATGGCCAAGGCCGCTGCGCCGGACTGCCGGTCGCCTTCCGTCTGCAGGACTACCGCCAGTTCAACCGCGGCGGCAACGAACGCTTCGACCGCATCGCCTCGATCGGCATGTTCGAGCACGTCGGCGCCAAGAACCACGGCGCCTTCTTCGAGATGGTGCGGCGCAGCGTGAAGGAGGACGGTCTGTTCCTGCTCCACACCATCGGCAAGAATCTGCGCCGCACCCCGACCGACCCCTGGATCGACCGCTACATCTTCCCCAATGGCGACCTGCCCTCGCTCGGCCAGATCGCCGACGCCGCCGAAGACAGCTTCATCATCGAAGACGTGCACAACTTCGGCGCCGACTACGACCGCACCCTGATGGCCTGGCACGCCCGCTTCGAAGCCGCCTGGCCGCGCTTCGCCGCACGCTACGGCGAGCGCTTCCACCGCATGTGGCGCTACTACCTGCTCGCCTGCGCCGGCACCTTTCGCGCGCGCAGCAACCAGCTGTGGCAGATCGTCATGTCGCCGCGCGGCGTCGCGGGAGGCTACCGCCGCCCCGAGTGAGCACCGCTGTTCGTGGTCAGCCACGAGATCATCCCGGAATCGCACCGCCGCGGCCACGAGACCCTCGCCACCGCGGGGCTGGTCAGCGGCTTCGCGGCGATGATGGTGATGGACCGCGTGCTCGCCTGAGCGCCGCACTCCGGACCGGGGAAAAGCCGAAGGGCGCCCGCAATGGAGCGCCCTTCGGCTTCGATGTCCAGGGTGGCGAGCCCGACCCCCGGCACTTGCAGGAAACGGCTGTGGCTGCTGCCTTCCGGCCCTGACCAGGTTCACCGCGCTGCAATGCGGGGAGACCCGCCACGGCCGGCATTGTAGCAGCACCGCCGCTGCCGCGGGATGCCGGATCGCACGACGCAGCCGATATACTGCGGATTCCCCTTCTCCGGACACCTCCTGCCCATGACCGCGCAACGCTTGTCTGCCCGCTACGGCGGCGAATCCGCCCCCGCCACCGACGCCCTCAACCCGTTCATCGAGCACCTGCTCGATCACCGCTCGGTGCGCTCCTTCCTCCCCGACCCGGTCAGCGACGCCCAGCTCGCCGCGATCATCGCCGCCGCCCAGTCGGCCGCCAGTTCGTCGAACCTCAATGTCTGGAGCGTCGTCGCCGTGCGCGACGCGGCCCGGCGCGAGCAGCTGGCCGCGCTCGCCGGCGACCAGGCCCACGTCCGCGAGGCGCCGCTGCAGCTGGTGTGGCTCGCCGACCTCGCCCGCCTGCGCCGGGTCGCTACCCGGCTCGCACGCCCGTCCGCCGGCCTCGACTACCTGGAGATGTTCCTCACCGGCGTCATCGATGCCGCGCTCGCCGCGCAGAACGCCGCCACCGCGGCCGAATCGCTCGGCCTCGGCATGGTCTATATCGGCGGCATGCGCAACCGGCCGGAAGAAGTCGCCCGCCTGCTCGAATTGCCGCCCGAAGTGTTCGCGGTGTTCGGCATGTGCGTCGGCACTCCCGATCCGGCGCACCCGGCCGCCGTCAAGCCGCGTCCGCCGCAGTCGGTGGTGCTGCACCACGAGACCTACTCGCAGTCCGCCCAGGACGAGGGCGTCGAAGCCTACAATCAGGCGATGGCACGGTTCTACGAGGCCCAGCAGATGAACGTGCATGGCAGCTGGGCGGTGCACTCGACCAAACGCATCGCCGGCCCGGAAACCCTGTCCGGCCGCCACCGCCTTGTCGAAGCCCTGCACGCCCTCGGCTTCAAGCTGGAATAGGCGCGGAAATCCGCCTTTCCCGGGCGCCACGACCGCCCCGGCGAATGCTCCGATGACCCACGACCAGCTCCTGATCCTGGCCATCCTCTGCGCCACCGTCGCCCTGTTCCTGTGGGGGCGCTGGCGCCACGACATGGTGGCTGCGGGCGCGCTGCTGGCCTGCGTGCTGGCCGGCCTGGTCGAGCCGGACGCGGCGTTCGCCGGCTTCGGCCATCCGGCGGTGGTCACCGTCGCCTGCGTGCTGGTGCTGAGCCGCGGCCTGCAGAGCTCGGGCGCCATCGACGTGCTCACCCGCGCCGTGCTGCCCGCCCGCGGCGGGCCGACCGCGGGCATCGCCGCGCTGACCGCGCTCGCCGCGGTGCTGTCGGGCTTCATGAACAACGTCGGCGCGCTGGCCTTGCTGATGCCGGTGGCGCTCCAGCTCGCCGGCCGCCTCGAGCTGCCGCCGGGCAAGGTGCTGATGCCGCTCGCCTTCGCCTCCATCCTCGGCGGCACCACGACCCTGATCGGCACTCCGCCCAACCTCATCGTCTCCGGCTTCCGGGCGAACCAGACCGGAGCGGGCGGCTTCGCGATGTTCGACTTCACCCTCGCCGGCCTGCCTCTCGCCCTGGCCGGGCTCGCCTTCATTGCCCTGCTCGGCTGGCGGCTGGTACCGGCAAGAGCGCAGCCCGGTGCCGCCGGTTTCGACACCGGCGCCTATCTCACCGAGGCGCGCGTACAGGACGACAGCCCGGCGGCCGGCATGCGCCTGCGCGAAATCGAAGCCAAGCTCGACGAGGCCGGCGCACAGGTGGTCGGCCTGGTGCGCAACGAGGTGCGGATGATCGCGCCGAGCGGCGGGCGGATCGTCCGCACCGGCGACATCCTGGTGATCGAAGCCGAGGTCGAGACTCTGCCCGGCGTGCTCACCGGCCTCGGGCTCGAGCTCGCCGAAGCCCACCCGCCGGATGCCGGCGATGGGCAAAAAAGAAGCGTCCCGGACACGCCCCCCGGAGCCGGCAAGGACGCCGAGCGCGGCGACGAACTGGTGCTGCTGGAGCTCGTCGTGCGCCCCGAATCCGCCCTCGCCGGGCGCTCGGCCAGCGACATCCTGCTGCGTTCGCGCTACGGCCTGAACCTGCTCGCGGTGTCGCGTGACGGCGCACGCGCCCGGGCGCGGCTGCGCACGCTCAAGATCCGCCCCGGCGACCTGCTGCTGATGCAGGGGGATTCCGACACCCTGGCCGAATTCGCCGCCGACTTCGGCTGCGTACCGCTGGCCGGACGCGAGCTGCGCATCCCGGACAAGCGCAAGGCGTTCACCGCCACCGCCATCATGCTGGCGGCGGTAGCCGCCGCCGCCCTCGGCCTGTTGCCGGCAGCGCTGTCCTTCACCGCCGGCGTACTGGCTTCGATGGCGCTGCGCACGGTGCATCCACGCGCGGTGTACGAGGCGGTGGACTGGCCGGTGGTCGTGCTGCTGGCCGCCCTGTTGCCGGTCGCCGGCGCCTTCCAGAGCAGCGGCGCCGCCGATCTCCTCGCCCGCCTGCTGCTCGGCAGCCTGGCCCGGGGAGATGCCGTGATCGGCCTCGCCCTGATCCTCCTCACCACGATGCTGCTCACCGACCTGATGAACAACGCCGCCACCGCCGCGGTCATGGCTCCGATCGGCCTCGGTGCGGCCACCGGGCTCGGCGTCAACCCCGACACCTTCCTGATGGCCGTCGCGATCGGCGCCTCCTGCGCCTTCCTGACCCCGATCGGGCACCAGAACAACACCCTGATCCTGGGCCCGGGCGGCTTCCGCTTCGGCGACTACTGGCGCATGGGCCTGCCGCTCGACCTGCTGGTGCTCGCCGTCGCCATGCCGATGCTGTTGCTGGCCTGGCCCTTGTAAGCCGCATCCGGGGCCGAAACCCGCGCCGCAGCACGATCCCGGCGCGCCGATCCGCATTCACTCGATCGGCGGCGGCTGATATGCTGGACGTCATCACATGACAGGATTCGATCCGTGCCGGGCTTTCGTCACCTCGAAGCGAAGGTGTGGGCGAGCGTGGTCCTGGCCCTGTGCCTGGGCGCGGCCCTGACCGTAGCCATCGCGCAGTACGACCGCCGGCTGGGCGAGCGGTCGCAATCGAGCCGGATCGAAGTCCGCCTCCAGGCCGCGGCATTCCAGCTTGAACGCACGCTGTCCGCACTGGTACAGCTGAACCACGATGTCGCCGCAGCCATCCTCTCCGAACGCACCGTCACCGCGGAAAAGCTGCAGCCCCTCGCCGAAAAACTGATCAACGACCACCGGCGGATCATCAACGTCGCCGTGTCGCGCGGTCTGGAGGTGGTTTTCGTCCACCCGCTCGCGGGTAACGAAGCCGTGCTGGGGATGCATTTCGACACCCGTCCGGAACAGATGGAAGGGGTGCGGCGCGCAATCGAGCGGCGTACCACCGTGATAGCCGGCCCCCTGTCGCTGGTGCAGAACGGACGCCCCGGGCTGATCGTACGCACCCCGGTCTTCCACCCCGCCGCCGATGACGAGCCGGGAGCGTTCTGGGGAATGGTGTCTACCGTCGTCGAGCTCGAAGGCCTCCTCGAGGACGCGGGCCTGTCCTCTCCCGGCTTGCCGTTCACCCTGGCGATCCGCGGCCGCGAGGGCAGCGGCGCGCAAGGCCCTCCCTTCCACGGCGACACCACCCTGTTCCGACGCCCCCACGTCGCGGTAGACGTCGCCCTGCCGGCGGGTGGCCGCTGGCGCCTGGGCGCAACCCCGAGAGGGGACGATACCGAAGTGGCGGCGCGCATCGCCCGCATCTATACCGCCGGCGCCGCCATCAGCCTCGCCCTGGCGCTCCTGCTGCTATACCGCGGCGGAGCGTTCGGGCACGGCGGCGGCGCGAACCCGGCGCACCCGTTGCTTCCGGCCGGGGCCCGAATCGGCATCCGCGCCTTCCTGCTGGGAGCATCGCTGCTGGTCCTCCTGCCCATCCTCGCGATCGGCGGGTGGGTGTCCTACCGCAACGCCCAGCAGTCGACCGAGCGTTTCAGCCAGGCGCTGGCACGGGAAATCGGCGATCGCCTGCACGATCGCGTAGCGGCCTTTTTCGAAGTGCCGCGGCATTTCGTCGCGTTCAACGTCGAGCAGGCTCGGGCCGGCCTGCTCCGGTACGAAAAACCCGAGGATCTGATGCGCGGCTTCCTCTCCCAGATCCGCCAGCAGCCGCTACTCACTTTCGTGTCGATGGGCATGGCGGACGGCGAATACTACGCCGCCAGCCGCCCGCCGCACGGTGCCGACAAGGCCTTGCGGATGCTCCACTCGCGTGCCGCCGACGGCTACGTGATGCATATTTTCCGTACCGACCAGACGGGCCGGAGCACGAGCCTGATGTCTACCGGGATGGGCCGATTCGATGCCAGGCGCCGCCCCTGGTTCCAGGCTGCGCTGGACTCCGGCGCCCTGGCCTGGTACCCGGCCTACCGCTATGCGATCAACGACGCCGAAGGGGTCTACGACACCATGGGCATCGGCATGTCCGCCCCGTTGTTCGACTCGCACGGCAGCTTCATCGGCGTCGCCACCGCCGATGTGGCGCTATCCCAGCTCAGCGAGTTCCTGCGCGAGCTGACCGCCGGCACCCGCGCGACGGCCTTCATTGCCGAAGCCAACGGCCTGTTGCTGGCGAACTCGGCGCTGGCTCCGATCTACCGGCTCGATGGCGAAGAGGCCGTCCGCATCCCCCTCGCGGAAAGCGACAGCCCGCTCATCCGTGCCGCCGCCCGAACCCTCGCGGCATCCGCGCATCCCGAAGGCAGCGCATCCCTTCCGATCGGCAACGGGAATTTCCTCTTCGAATGGCATAGTTTCGCGCTGGCGCAGGGGCCGACCCTGACCATCGGCCTGATCCTGCCGACCGCGCACTTCGAAGCCATGGCCAGCGACACGCTGCACAACATCCTCTACCTGGCACTGGCGGTGATGATCCTCAGCCTGATGATCGGCCTGCTCGTCTCCGACTGGGTGGCACGGCCCCTGCGCTCGCTGAGCCGCGTCTCCTCCAGGCTCGCCCGCGGCGACTGGCAGCCGGCATCGCACGAACCCGGTCCGATCCGCGAAGTGGCGGCGCTGTTTGCCGCGATGGACAGCATGGCGGCTCAGCTCAAGCGCCATACCGAAACCCTCGAACACAAGGTCAGGGAGCGCACCGAAGAGCTGGAAGCGGCCAACCACAAGCTGGCCATGCTGTCCCTCACCGACGGCCTGACCGGCATTTCCAACCGCCGCCACTTCGACGAGATGCTGCGCAGCGAATGGGCCCGGGCGCTGCGCACGGCGCAGCCGCTGGCGATCCTGATGGTCGACATCGACCTGTTCAAGAAATACAACGACCACTACGGCCATCAGGCCGGAGACGAGTGCCTGATCCGCGTCGCCCACGCGATCCAGTCCTGCGTCAAGCGCGCCGGAGACCTCGCCGCACGCTACGGTGGGGAAGAATTCGCGGTGATCTGCGCCGAGTCGGATCTCGAAAAAGCCACCGCGCTCGCCGACATCCTGTGCCATGCCGTCGCCGCACAGGCGCTGCCGCACGTGTTATCGCCCCATGGCAGGATAACCGTCAGCATCGGTGTCGCCGCAGCGGTGCCGACGCCGGACGCGGCGCCGGAAACCCTGCTGCGCCGTGCCGACGAGGCGCTCTACCGTGCCAAGGCGGGCGGGCGCAACCGCGTCAACGCCGAAACCGGCAATCCACAGCCGCTCCCCGCCGGCCCGGCCTGAACGCCGGCCGGCAACGCCACCGCCGGGCACGGCCGGTGACGCCGCGCAGGAAAGCGCCGGGCCGCCCCAGGTTACCTGGAGGCGCTCAAAACCCGGCGCCGCCGTCCGCAGGTCCGAACAAGGCCAGCACCCGGTCGCCGGCGACGGCAAGCCCCTTCAGGGTAGTGCTTCGCTTCATCGCCTCGATCAGGGGCGGCAGCGGCACGATGTCGGTCACCTCGACGCGGAGCAGCTCGAGCGGGCCGTCCGCCAGCACCTCCCGCATCCCGCCCGCAGCGCGCAGCGCAAGGCGCACCGGCGCACGCGGACGGACCGGCGCGAGGCCGAGGACGGACTCGATGGTGGCGGGCGCTTCATCCCCGGCGACGCAAAGCCGCGACGTCCCCACGTGGCGGGCCTCGATGCCGCACACCGCCGGCCCGGAGCGGAACAAGACGATGTCGAGCACGGCGCCGGGCGCTCCGGCGCCCACCTCAGCGCTCCGTCCTGCCGCCATGGCGGGTGAGCAGGAGCGCCGGATCGAGCAGCAAGGCCGGTGCATCCGCCGCCCCGACGATACCGCAGACCACGCCTTGCAAGACCTCGGCGAGGGCTCCGGGGGGCGGCTCGATGGCACTTTCGAGGACATCGCAGACGTCGATGACGCGCCCGACCCGGATCGCGCTGCGGATGCCCGCGGCTTCGATCAGCAGCATCGCCCGGGCGCCTTCGCCCTTTTCCGGCGCAAGCCCGAGCGCATCGTCGATACGCAACACCGACTCGACGCTGCCGCGCAGGTTGATCACCCCTTCGATCTGCGCCGGACAGCCGGGCACGAAGAACACCGGCGTCTCGGCGAGGATCTCGCGCACGCATTCCCCGCGCAGGGCGAAGCGATCGCCGCCAAGCTCGAACACCACCAGCTTGGCCATCGGCTCATCCACTTCGACGATCTGCGCCGCGGCCGAAGCGTGCAGCGCGAGCACCTGCTCGAGCGTCGGCGTGTTCACGCGGCCACCGCTTCGCTCACCGAGGCGAGCACGCGGTTGCGCCCCCCCTGCTTGGCTCGGTACAAGGCCCGGTCGGCCACGCCGAACAGGCTCGCAAGGCTGCTGCCGGCCACGTGCTGCGCCACCCCGGCACTGAAGGTGCAGGTGAACGCCTGGGCGCCGTCGGCGAACTCGACGCGCTCGAACAGGGTCCGGAGCTGATCGATGCGCGCCACCGCCATGTCAAGCGCGGCATAGGGCATGATCACCGCGAACTCTTCGCCGCCATGGCGGCCGATCACGTCCGAGTTGCGGAAGTGCTGCTTCAGCATCCGCGCCAGGGAAGCGATCACCTGGTCGCCGGCGCGATGGCCGTAGCTGTCGTTGATGCGCTTGAAGTGGTCGATGTCGATCAGCGCGAAACACAGCCCGGTGCGGTTGCGGTCGCTGGCGGCGATCGCGTTCTCGAGCATGTACAGGGTCGTCGAATGATTGAACAGCCCGGTCAGGCTGTCGCGCACGATCAGCGCACGCAAGGCGCGGGTACGCTCGGCGCGGATCGCGACTTCCGACACCAGCGCTACCGGGTCGATCGGCTTGACCATGAAGCCGTCGGCGCCGATGCGCATCGCCGCACGCTGCTTGCGCTGGTCCGACTCACTGGAGAAGAACAGGATCGGCAGCGAGAAATGGCTCGGCACCTGGCGGATCACCTGCGCCAGCTCGGTCCCCGAGCACCCCGGCATGTACATGTCCATCAGCACCATGTCGGGGCGGAACGCCTCCAGCACCTCGAGCGCCCGCAGCGGGTCGGAGACGCGCGTCGTCATCATCCCGGCTTCCTCGAGGATCATGCAGTGGTAGGCCGCCACTTCCCGCTCGTCGTCGATCACCAGAATGCGGTAGGGTTCGACCGGCTGGACGTGGGTGATCTCGTCGAGCACCGCGGCAAGGTCGGCCGAGCGCACCGGCTTCAGGAAGTAGGACGTCCCCCCTGCCCGCACCGCATGCAGGCGGGCCTCGAAGTCGTCGCGTGCGGAGATGAAGACCGTGTTCAGCGGCGGGTCGAAGCGCCGGTTGATGGCGGCCATGAACTCGGTGCCCGAATTGCGGTTGTCGGGGAAGTGGATGTCCATCACCACGCAGTCCGGGCGGCGGTCATCGATGGCACGCTCGAGCGCCGCGGTGTCGGGAAAGCCCTGGACTTCGTAGCCGAAGCAACCCACCTGGGTCACCAGCTGGTCGAGCGAGGCGGCATCGTCGTCGCACACGTAGATCAGGCGGCCGCAGGCATCGGCGGTCGCCGGCAGGCCGGCATGGTCCAGGTTGAAGCCGAGGAACTCCCCGCCCTCGGCCGCCACGGGCGCCCCCGCAATCTCGGCCGCCGCCCGCTCCAGCCGGTCCACCGCGAAGCCCAGCGCCTGGCGGCAGCGCGTGCTGTCGTCGCAGCCGTTGGCCAGGATCTCGCCTTCGAGTGCGATCTCGCGCAGGCCGTCGAAGCCGAACACCGCCGCCGAGCCCTTGAGGTTGTGGAACAGGCGCTGCAGCTCTTCATTCCTGCAGCAGTCGCAGCCGTGCCCGGCGCTCTCGCCGAGCACTTCGCGCATGCGCCCGATCCGCCCGGGCAAGTGGGAAACGAAATCGTCGCGCAGCTTCTTCAGGCGCTCGGCCGGCTTGGCGGCAGCAGTGGGTACGTTCATCCGTGTTCTCGGGTCATGCCGCCCGCGCTCGGGCGATGCGCTCGACGGCGCGGGCAAGGTTGTTGTCGAGATCGCCATCCTTCAGCACGCAGGCGTCGAGCCCGGGCTCGGCGGCAAGCAGGCTGGCCGGATCGTCCCCGCTGAGGAGGACGAAGGGAATGCGGCAATCCTGGGCGCGCAGTTCGCGGAACAGCTCGATCCCGCTGATCAGGGGCATGTTCATGTCGCAGACGATCAGGTCGACGTTTCCGCCTTTTCCCAATTGTGCGGCGGCATCAGGCGCATTCTCACACAGCATGGTGTCATGGCCCAGCTCTTCCAGGATCGCCGCCGCCACCTGGCCGGCAAAAGGGTCGTCATCCACGATCAGGATCCGCACGGTTCATCTCCAGGCGCCGACCGTTCAGGCCAGCAGGGTTTTCAGGGTTTCGACCAGGCTGCGCTGATCGAAGTCGCCCTTGACGATGTAGGCGTCGGCGCCGACCTGCATGCCGCGCCGCTTGTCCTCGTCGCGCTCGCGGGAGGTGATGATCAGGATCGGCCGGTGCCGGTAGCGCTCTTCCTCCCGCAGCCGCGCGGTCAGCGAGAAACCGTCCATCCGCGGCATCTCGACGTCGGTCAACACCGCGTCGAAGTCTTCGGCCAGCGCCTTGGCCAGGCCATCGACCCCGTCCTCGGCGAGCGTGACCAGGTAGCCATGGGCTTCGAGCACTTCCTTTTCGAGCTCGCGGGTATTGAGCGAATCGTCCACCACCAGCAGGCGGCGGGCGTTCCCCGCGCCGGCGCCCGGCACCCGGCGCGGCGCGTCGGCGCCGGCATGGCGCGCATGCACGAACAACGCCGGCGCATGGAGCACGCAGGCCAGTGCCCCGCTGCCGATCTCGACCGCGCCGGTCACGAAGCGGGCCTGCGCGAGCATCGCCGGAAGCGGCTTGATCACCATGTCGCGCTCGTCGAGCAGGGCATCGACCCGCAGCGCGATCTTGTCGCCGCGCACGCTCAGCACCAGCAGCAGCGCGCCGCCACCGGCCGCCGGTCGCGGCGGCAGGCCGAGCAGCACATCCAGCGCCACGACCGGAACGAACTCGTTGCGCACGATCACCGCACTGCGCTCGGCCACCTTCAGCAAGGCCTCCGCCGGCCGGCGGACGATCTCGCTCACGCCATGCGCGGGAATCCCGAACGGATGACCCGCGACCTCCACCAGCAGCATCCGCAGCCGGGCCAGGCTCAGCGGCAGGCGCAGCACGAAGCGCGCGCCCTGTCCGGGACGGGAATGCACCCCGATCTCGCCGGAGAGCTCCTCGGCCAGGGTCTGCCTGACCACATCGAGCCCGACCCCCCGCCCGGAGACGTCGGTGATGATTCCGGCGGTGGAAAAGCCGGGAAGGAACAACAGGTCGATCACCGCCTTTTCCGACAGGGCCGCGGCCTCGCCGGCGTCGATCAGCCCGCGCGCCAGCGCCTTTTCGCGCACCGCGTCGAGGTCGATACCGGCGCCGTCGTCGGCGACTTCGATCACCGCATGCGCCCCGTCCTGGCGCGCGACGAGCTCGACCCGCCCCCGCTCCGCCTTGCCGCTGCGCCGCCGCGCCGCGGGCGGCTCCAGCCCATGGTCGACGGCGTTGCGCAGCAGATGGACGAGCGGATCGGAGAGCTTGTCGATGACCTGGCGGTCGAGCTCGATTTCACTGCCGCGGACGACGAACTCCACGTCCTTGCCGAGCGAGCGGGCGAAATCGCGCATCATCCGCCCCATCGCGTCGAAGATGACGCCCAGCGGCAGCATGCGCATCACCAGCGTGCGCTCGTGGAGGGCGCCGATCATCATTTCCTGGGTGCGGACGCCGTCGCGCAGCGTCCGGCCGAAAGCGCGCATGCGCTCGTGCACCGCGGGCAGGCGGGAGGGATCGGCAATGCCGCGCGCCAGCTCGCGTTCGAGTACATGCGCCTGCGCCGCCCACTCCCGCACCCGGGCCTGCGAGGAAGCGAATTCCCCCATCAGGCCGATGAGCTCGTCGAGCTTGTCCACCCGGATCCGTACCGTATCGAACCCGGCCTGGCGTGCGCGCGCAGCCTCCGCGCTGCCGCCTTCGCCGGCCGGCCCGGGCACATCCGCGACATCCCCGGCCGGCGGCTGCAGCGGATTTCCGCAGTCAGACGCCGAATCCGGCGCCGCCGCAGCCGCCAGGGCGGCGCACAGCGCCGCAGCGGGCGCCGGCAAGGCGGTCGCGTCACGGGTGGCGGCCAGGCAGTCGACCTGCGCCGCGATCGCATCGATGCCTTGATAAAGCGCGCCCGCAAGACGGTGATCGAAGCGCACCCGGCCTTCGCGCAGGGCGCCGAGCACGTCCTCCAGAAGATGGGCCGTCGCGGTGATCGGCGTCAGCTTGAGCATCCGCGACGAACCCTTCACCGTATGCGCGGAGCGGAACAGGGCATTGATCAGCTCGGCATCGGCGTGGCCGGCCTCGAGGGCGGTCAGACCTTCGCCGAGGCGGCCGAGGTGCTCCCTCGCCTCCTCGACGAAACGGTCCATGAAGCGGCCGATGTTGATCGCCACCGCCCTCAGCCTCCGCTTCCGGACAGCTGCAATTCACGGCCCAGACGGCGCTCGCAGAGAAAGCGCACTTCCGCCGGGCGCAGGCCGACGGGGAGGATGGCGATGCCCGGACCGCCCCCGCCTGCGGCGTCGAGCAGCTGCAGCACCGCCCGCCAGGCGCGCTGCGCGGCAGTGATTTCGCCCTGCTGCGCATAGAGGCTGCCGAGGTGGAAATGGGCCGGCCAGCAGTCCCGGTTCAGATAAACCGCCTTCTTGAACCATTCCGCCGCCGCCGTCAGCTCGCCACGCCACTTGTCGATCAGTCCGAGCAGGTAATGCGCCTCCACCGACCAGGCATCGCGCGCGAGCGCCCCCAGGGCCGCCGCCCTCGCTTCGTCGAAACGTTGCCGGTTCAGGCTGATGTAGGCGCCGAGCAGCAGTGCCGCATGATCCTCGGGGTCGGCCTGCAGGCGCGCCGACACCAGCGGCCAGGCCTGCTCATAGCGTTCGTCGTGCACCAGCCCGATCAATTCGTCCAGGTCGAGCGTCGCCGCGTCTTCCGCGGGAGCGGCGGCGCGGGCGCGCAAAACCGGTCCGGTGCGCGCCTGCCGGGCCGCCATTGCCGGCCGCAACGCGGGTTTCAGGGCCGGACGCGGCGGCGCGCTGGTCGGCGTACGCACGAAAGGAGGCATCCGTCCCTTGCCCTCCGGCGTGCGCATTTCCTCCCGCCCGGCGGAGGCGATGCGCGCCCCGGCGCACGGCACCGACGGATGGGAAAAATGGAACAGCCCCGCTTCCTCGACGAGCTCGAACACGCCGAGGTCGTTGGCGAGTGTTTCCGCGACCCCGGTGACCAGCAGCCCGCCGGGCCGCATCCAGCCGGCGAGGGCCTCGAGAATCCGGCGCCGGACCGCCTTCTCGAAATAGATGCTGACGTTGCGCATGAACACGATGTCGAAGGGCGCCGTCCCTTCGGGAAAAGCGGGTTCGAGCAGGTTGAGCTCGCAAAAGCCGACCACCGCCCGCACGAAGGGCCGCAGCCGGTAATGGCCGCCGGCGAAGTCGAAATAGCGCGCACGGAGCTCCGCATCGACTCCGCGAAAGGAAAACTCCGAGTACTGTGCCTGACGCGCCCGCGCCAACATGGGCCGGGAGAGATCACCGGCGGTGATCGAAAACAGCGCGGGGGTACGCTCACGGTAACGCTCGAACAGCGCGATCGCCAGCGAATACGGCTCCTCCCCCGAAGAGCAGCCGGCGCTGAGGATGCGCAGCGGCATGCCGTCCTTTCCTGCCGCCAGCAGGCGCGGAACGAGGGTATCCGCGACGAAACGGATCTGTTCCGCCTCCCGGAAGAAATAGGTTTCATGCACGGTCAGCTGCTCGGCCAGCGTTCGCCGCTCGTCCTCATCATCGGCGAGCAGGGCCAGGTAGCGGGCCGCGCCGGCCAGCTCGCGGGCCTCGATGCGGGCAGCCACCGCGCTCGCCAGGCGTCGTCCCGCCTCCCCCTCGAACACGAGTCCGAAACGCGCGGTGATCAGCTCGCCGATGGCATCGAGCGGCGCCTCGCTCATCGTCGTCCCCGGTCTGCAAGCAGAGCCAGGATCTCGTCGCCGATCCGGTCCACAGGCAGCACGCGTTCCACCGCCCCCTGCTCGATCGCCACCCGGTTCATGCCGAACACCACCGACGAGGCTTCATCCTGGGCGATCGTGACCCCACCGGCCGCGCGCAGCGCGCCCAGGCCGCGGGCACCATCGCGCCCCATGCCCGACAGGATCACGCCGATCGCGCCGGCACCGAACACCTTGGCTACCGTACGCAGCAGGACATCACAGCTCGGGTGGTGGACATCGGTCGCCGAGGGCTCGACCAGCGCCAGGCGGCGGGCAGCGGTGACGACCAGATTGCGCTCGGGCGGCGAAACATAGACGTGTCCGGCCTCGAGCCGCTGACCGTCGCAGGCGAGCACGACCGGCAGCGCGCACAGCCCCGCCAGCCACCCCGCCATCCCCTCGGCGAAGCCCTCGGAGATATGCTGGGCGATCACCACCGGGGCGCGGAAAGCGGCCGGCAGCCGGGGCAGGATGCGGGCCAGGGCCTGAGGGCCGCCGGTCGAGGCGGCGATGGCGACGATGCGCCCCTCCGCGCCCTCCCCCGCCGGCGCCGGAACGGGCCGGTGCGGCGCGGAACCGGGGGGCGGCGCGGACGGTTCCGGATCGGTGCGGAAGCGCCGGGTGATCACCGGTACGCCGGCGAGCAGGCGGATGCGGGCGACGAGATCGCGCGCCTCGTCTTCGCTGCAGCGGGGCTTGCGGACGACTTCGAGCGCTCCGCGCTGGATCGCCTCGCCGGCAATCGCGGCGTCGTCGGCACTGGTGATCACCAGGATCGGTACGGCGCGATGCGCCATGATCCGCTCGATCGCATCCAGCCCGCCCAGCACCGGCATGTCGAGGTCCATCGTCACCAGGTCCGGGCGCAGCGTCTGCGCCAGTTCCACCGCCTGCAGCCCGTTGCCGGCCTCGGCGACGATCTCGATGCCCCGGTCACGCTCGAGGCAGGCGCGGATGACGCCGCGCGCCACCGCACTGTCGTCGGCCACGAGCACGCGCAGCGGCCGCTGGAGAGCGGCAGGATTCATGCCCCGGGCGCCGCCGCGTCGGCACGGCGATCGCCGCCGTCATCGTCCCGGTACCTGAAGCGGCGGGTGGTTTCGAACAGGTCCGCCGCCAGCCGCTTCAGCTCCTTGCCCACCTGGACGACGCGCTCGGTGGATTGGGCGCCGTGGCGGTTGGCGCCGACGATCTCGCGCAGCGCGACCACGACCTGGGTGCTCGCGGTCTTCTGCTGCTGGGTGGCGAGCGAAATCTGCTGCGCCGCGCTGTCGGTGCCGGCTGCGGTTTCGAGAATCTCGTCGAGGTTGTGCGCCGCCTCGTCGCTGGCTTCGGTACCGGCCACGATCACGCTCGCACTCTTCTCGGAGGTGACGACCAGGCGGTTGATCGAGTCCTGGATCTCGCCGACCTTGGCCGCGACGTCTTCCGAGGAGTCGGCGACGCTGTCGGCCAGGCGGCGGATCTCCGCCGCCACCACGGAAAAGCGCCGGCCGGCCTCGCCGGCGCTGGAAGCTTCGAGCGCGGCGTTGAACGCGATCAGCCGGGTCTGGTCCGCGACCGCGTTGATGATTTCCATGATCCGGCCGATTTCCTTCGAGCGCGCGCCCAGGGCCATGATCTCGTGCAGGTTGTGCTCGTTGTCGTTGCGGATGTCCTCCATGCGCTCGAGCACCATGCGCACGCCTTCCGCCCCCCTGCGGCTGTTGGCCAGGGTCTGCTGCGCCATGTCGACCACCACCGCGGCGTTCTGGGCGATTTCCGACGAAGAGGCCGAGAACTCCTCCATCGTCGACGTGATTTCGGCCACCGCCGAAGACATCTGGCTCGACATCGCCGCCTGCTGCTGCACGGACGTGCCCACTTCCTCCGAAGCGGCAACGAGCGCACCGCCGGCGGCATGGATCTCGCCGAATGCCATCGACAGCTTGCCGACCATCTCCTTCATCGCCGCGAGCAGGCTGGAGGAATCTCCGGAGCGCAGCGCCACCTTCGCGGTAAAGTCGCCTTCCGCGACCCGGTGCGCGACCTTGGCCGCATAGCCCGGCTCGCCCCCCATCTCGCGCGCCAGGCTGCGCATGATCAGGAAGCCGGCGAGCAGGGCCACGACCAGGGCCGCCCCGGCGGAAACGAGCACCTGCACCCGCGCCCCTTCGGTAGCGGCGGTGGCCTGGTCGATGCCGGCATGCAGCGACTGGCTCTGAAAATCCGCCGCCGCCGCGATCGCGCTCTGGTAGTCGGCCAGTTGCGGCCGCAGCGCGTTGTTCAGGTAGGCGCGCGCCTCGGGCAGGCGCTCACTCGAAATCAGCTCGATCAGCTCATCCTGGCCGACGATGTAGCGCCCACGCTCGCGCCGGACTGCCTCGAGCAGTTCCCGGTCGCGCGGATGGGTCGCGAGCTGGTCCAGGCGCTCGAGGTTGCCGCCGATCGATTGCCGCCCGGCCATCACCACCTCGCGGTTGCGCGCGCGATCGGCACCGTTGTCGGCCAGCAGCATCTTGTGCAGGGCGATCGCGATCGTGTCCGATTCGTGGCGCACTTCCCCGAGCATCGCCACCCGCGGCCACAACTGCCCGCCAACGACGTGCAGCTGGCCGTTGAGCTCGCCCATGCGCAGCAGGCTGATCGCCGATACCGCGAGCAACAGCATGATCACCAGCCCGAAGCCGATCGTCAGCTTGGTGGCTACCTTCATCTTCGAGAACATCACACCTCCAGGCGAAATCCCGGTACCGCCGGCGTCCGGTCCGGGCGCCAATCGTACACCTTTTCGTCATGTCTCTGGGATGCCGCGGAAGCGGGAGCGCCCCGCCGGGGCTAGTGGCCCGATGCCCGGAGCATCCTGCGGATCTCGGCCACGCAGGAGCCGCAGGAGGTGCCGCAGCGGAGCGTGCGCTGCAGCCGGTCGAAGTCGTCCCCACCTGCGATCGCAGCGGCGATATCGGCCTCGGCGACATCCAGGCAGTTACACACGATGCGCCCGCGCAGCTTCGCCTGCGCCGGCGGTGCCGCCAGCGGTGCGAGCAGCCAGCGCCGCAGCCCGGCGGCCGGCCGGCGGTCGACGATCAGTTCGCTCAGCCATGCCTGTGCCGCACTCTCGCCCGCCAGGCGCAACCCGACCAGGCGGTCGTCCTCGATCAGCGCGCGCTTGCCGATGCCGCGCCGGACGTCGACGTAGGACAGGGCGTCATCGCCCCCGAGCCCGAGCAGCGCGTCCAGCTCGCCGATCCAGGCGGGCGGAATCGGGCGGTCGTGGGCGATGCGCATCACCACCGCCGGATGCTCGCGCCCGGCGAGCGCGAGCGAGGCGTAGGCGAAGCGCTCCAGCCACGGCGACAACGCCTCGGCGTCCTCCGCCGCGGTGCGCCCGGGGCGTTCGGCGCGCATCAGCAGCGCCCGGAACGGCAGCACCGCCTTGTCGATGCGGATCACCGCATGCTTGAGCTCGGGCTGTTTCGAGCGTGGATCGAAGTCGCCGCCGAGGAGCAGGTTGACGCCCGCCGAGCCGAGCACCTTGCGTCCCCAGTGCATGGCGATGAAGGCCTGGCCCTTGCGCATGTCGGGCGACGCCCGCGCGCGCAGCACCAGCTCGCCGCGGCGGCTGGCGACCCGGACCATGTCGCCGTCCTGCAGCCCGCGCACCGCGAGGTCGTCGGCATGGAGTTCGATGCGGGCCTCGTCGACGTGGCCGTACAGGCGGGCGACCTTGCCGCTGCGGCTCATGCCGTGCCACTGGTCGCGCAGGCGCCCGGTGGTGAGGTGCAACGGATAGCGCGCATCGACCTTTTCCGCGGTCAGCGCGCGGCCGGGAACGACGAAGCGGGCGCGGCCGTTCGGGGTGGGGAAACGGCCGTCGACGTACAGGCGCGCGCGCACGGCGCCCTCCTCGACCCGCGCCCCGGCCGGAAACGGCCACTGCTGCGGCCCCGCGGCCTCGAGCAGGGCGTAGCTCAGGCCGCCGATGTCGAGATCGCGCCCGACCGTGGTGGCGACATGCTCGGCGAAGACCTCCTCCGCGCATTCGTAGGCGAACAGGCACGCGGCCTGCGGCTTGCCGATGCGCGGCCCGAGCGCGCGCGCGAAGTCGCGCGCGATGCGCCAGTCGGCGCGCGCCTCGCCCGGCGCCGGCAGCGCCGGGCGCACGCGGCTGATGCGACGCTCGGAGTTGGTCACCGTGCCGTCCTTCTCGCCCCAGGTCATCGCCGGCAGCATCAGGTCGGCGAACGGCGCGGTCTCGGTGCTGCGAAAAGCCTCCTGGAGGACGACGAACTCGCAGGCGGCGAGCGCCTCGCGCACCCGCGTCTGCGCCGGCAGCGACTGCGCCGGGTTGGTGCACGCGATCCACACCGCCTTCACCTTGCCCGCCCGCACCGCCTCGAACAGCTCAACCGCGCTCAGGCCGGGCGTCTCGGGCACGCGGTCGATACCCCACAGGCGCGCCACTTCGGCGCGGTGCGCAGGGTTGGCGAGGTCGCGGTGGGCCGGCAGCAGGTTGGCCAGGCCGCCGACTTCGCGCCCGCCCATCGCGTTGGGCTGGCCGGTGAGCGAGAACGGGCCGCAGCCCGGACGGCCGATCTTGCTGGTCGCGAGCGACAGCGCGATCAGCGCCGTGCCATTGTCGGTGCCGTGGATCGACTGGTTCAGCCCCTGGCACCACAGCGACAGCGCCGCCGGCGCCTGCCCCCACCAGCGCGCCGCGGTGACGATGTCGTCCGCCGCGACGCCGCACACTTCGGCGGCGACCACGGGGCTGAGCTCGGCCACGTGGGCACGCAAGGACTCGAAGCCCTCGGTGTGGGCGGCGATCCAGGCCTCATCGACCCTGCGCTCGCGCAGGAGGACGTGGAGCATCGCCTCGAACAGCCGGATGTCGGTGCCGGGCAGCACCGCCAGGTGCAGGTCGGCCGCCGCCGCGGTGTCGGTGCGGCGCGGGTCGACGACGATCAGCTTCATCTGCGGGCGCCGCGCCTTCGCTTCCTCGATGCGGCGGAAGGCCACCGGGTGGGCATAGGACGGGTTGGCTCCGGCGATCAGGATCGTGTCGGCATGGTCGAAGTCCTCGTAGCAGCACGGCGGCGCATCCGCGCCCAGGGTCGCCTTGTAGGCGGCGACGGCGCTCGACATGCACAGGCGCGAGTTGGTGTCGATGTTGTTGCTGCCGATCAGCCCTTTCATCGCCTTGTTGAAGACGTAGTAGTCCTCGGTCAGGAGCTGGCCGGAAATGTAGAACGCGACCGCGTCCGGGCCGTGGGCGGCGATGATCTCGGCAAAACGCCGGGCAGCGGCATCGATCGCCGCCTCCCAGGCGATGCGCCGGCGCGGCTCCGTGCGCGTGGCGCGGTACTCCGGGTACAGCAGGCGGGTGTCGAGGCCGGCGCTCAGATGCAGGCTTGCGCCCTTGGTGCACAGCCGGCCGAAGTTGGCCGGGTGCGCGGGGTCACCACGCACCCCGGTGATGCGCGTGCCGTCGTGCTCGATCATCACGCCGCAGCCCACTCCGCAGTAGGCACAGGTGGCGCGGGTTTCATGGCGCGGCGCGGCACACGCCGGCGCGTGCACACCGGCGCCCGGTCGATGTGCAACGGCGGCGCGGCCGTAAGTCTCGGGGTGTTGTGGGGTCATGGTCCGCCTCGTTGATGGTCGTCAAGGTCTATCCGCCCCCGCACGGGGAGGGTTCATGCGCGGCTCAACAGGTGGAGCAAGACGATGTCGAGCAGCAGCGAAGCCACTACAAGCAGTTTCAATGCCAGCCCGGGATTGCGCGCCACCAGCGGTGTCCGCCGCGGAGTCGCGAGCGGGCGCTGGGCGCCGCGTTCGAGTGCCAGGCGAAACTCTTCCGCGGTCTCGAAGCGCTCCCCCGGCGCACGGGCGCAGGCTTTCAGCAGCACGGCTTCGAGCCAGGCCGGAGTGTCCGGGCGGTAGCGGGTGGGCGGCAGCGGGGTGCCGAACTGCGGACGCTGGAAGGGCTCGATCTCGCCGTAGGGGTAATGCCGCGTCAGCAGCTCGTAGAGCGTGACGCCGCAGGCATAGAGATCGGAAGCCTCGTCCGCGACCTGCCCGGCGAACAGCTCCGGCGCCATGTAGGACGGCGTGCCGGGGGGGCGGGTCTCGTGCAGCGCCTCGCCGGCAGCGGCGGCCACCCCCAGGTCGAGCAGGCGCAGCCGGCCGTCGCGGTCCACGTGCAGGTTGTCGGGCTTGAGGTCGCGATGCACGATATCGAGGCGGTGCAGCGCACCAAGATGGCGCAACAGGGCGCAGCCGAGATCGACCACTTCCGCCACCCGATAACGGTGGCCGCGCCCGAGCGCCGCCTGCAGCGTCTCGCCCGCGTGCCAGCTCATCAGGTAATACAGGTGGGCGCGCGCCGCATGATCGACCACCTGCGGGAAGCCCTGTCCCGGCGCCCGCCGCGCCAGCCACTCCTCGTGCGCCAGGGCGCGGCACGCCTCGTCGTCGCCGTCGAAGTCGGGCAACAGGGTCTTCAGCACCAGAAGCGCGCCATCCGCCTCCCGCCGCACGCGGTAGAGCAGGGTCAGGCGCGAGGCATGGAGCAAGGCCTCGACCCGCAGGCCGTCGATCGCCTCGCCCGCTTTCAGCCGTGGCGGCAACGCCCGGCGGCGGCCATCGGCGAGACGGTCGTGCAGGCTCGCCGCCGGCAGCGCGGCGACCTCCGCCACCAGCGCGCTGGCGTTATCGGTGGTGCCGGCGCGCAGCGCCTCCGCGACCAGCGCATCGGCCGCCGCCTGGGGGTCGGCCGCGTGCCGCAGCACGGTCACGACCCGCTCATCCCCGAGCGCATTCCACACCCCGTCGGTGGCGAGGACAAAGCGGTCGCCGGCGGCAAGCTCGCCGTCGTCGAAGTCGACCAGCAGGCGCCTCTCCAGCCCGACGGCGCGGCGCAGCACGTTGCTCAGTTCGGGATGCGGCCAGGTGTGGTCCTCGGTCAGGCGCAGCAGGGTCCGGTCGCGCCACAGGTAGGCGCGCGCATCGCCGACGTGGGCGAGGTGGAAACGCCGCCCGCGCAGCACCAGCGCGGTGAGCGTGGTCGCCATTCCGGCATATTCGGCGGTGCGCGCCGCCTGCGCCAGGAGCCAGCGATTGGCAGCGGCGAGCACGGCATCGAGCGACTTTTCCACGCTCCAGGTGTCGGGGGTGGAAAAGTAGTCGGCGAGCAGGCTGCGCACGGTGTATTCCGCGGCCTCGCGGCCGTGGGCATGGCCGCCGACACCGTCGGCGACCGCCAGCAGCACCCCCTTGTGCTCGCGCTCGGCCCCCTCGGGCGCAGCCGCGGCAACGAAGTCCTCGTTGTGCGGCCGCGGCCCGGCGTGGGTGGCGTAGCCGAGGCGAACATCGGGCATGAGCGGTTCAGATCCGGGCCGAAGTCAGGTGCGCGGCCCCCCAGGTGGTCCGCCAGCGCGCCTTCACCATGGTCAGCCCGAGCAGCGCGAACACGGCGAGCGCAGCGAAGATCAGGAAGCCGGCCTGGTAGCTGCCGGTCGCCTGGCGGGCATAGCCGAGCGAGGACGCCAGGTAGAAGCCGCCGATGCCGCCCGCCATGCCGACCAGCCCGGTCATCACCCCGATCTCGCGCCGGAAGCGCTGCGGCACGAGCTGGAACACCGCGCCATTGCCCATGCCCAGCGCCAGCATCGCGGCGACGAAGGCGGCAAGCGCCATCCACGCTGCGGGGAGGGCGAAGCTCACCAGCACGAGGAACGCCGCGGCGACCAGGTACATCGCGGTCAGGGTGCGGATGCCGCCGATGCGGTCGGCCACCGCGCCGCCGACCGGGCGCACCACCGAGCCGGCGAACACGCAGGCCGCGGTGAAGTAGCCCGCGGTCTTCGCATCCAGCCCGTACTGGGTGTTGAAATAGATCGTCAGCGAGGAGGCGAGGCCGACGAAACCGCCGAAGGTGACCGAGTAGAAGAACATGAACCACCACGCATCCTTGTCCTTCAGGACCTTGAAATAGTCGCCGAGCGGCTTCGGCGGCGGGCACTCGGGCGCATCCCGGGCGACGACGAGGTAGAACACGAACACCAGCACCAACGGAATCAGCGCCAGGCCGAAGACGTTGCTCCAGCCGAAGGCGAGCGCCAGCCCGGGGGCGAACAGCGCGGCGAGCGCGGTGCCGGAGTTGCCCGCACCGGCGATGCCCAGCGCCGTGCCCTGGTGTTCCGGCGGATACCAGCGCGAGGCGAGCGGCAGAGCAACGGCGAACGAGGCCCCGGCAAAGCCGAGGAAAAAGCCCAGCAGCAGCACCTGATGGTAGCTCGTGATCCCGAACCACCACGCCGCGGCGAGCGCGCCGATGACGATCAGCTGGCCGACGGCGCCGCTGCGCCGGGGCCCGAGGTGATCGACCAGCACCCCCATGACGAAGCGCAGGATCGCGCCGGCGAGCACCGGCAGCGCCACCATGAAACCCTTTTGCGCGTGATCGAGGCCGAGGTCGGCAGCGATCTGCACGCCGAGCGGGCCGAGCAGCACCCACACCATGAAGGCCAGATCGAAGTAGAGGAAGGCCGCCAGCAGGGTGGGCGGGTGGCCGGCGCGGAGAAAGGCCTTTCGGTCCATGAGAAAACTCCCGGAGTTGGATTGCGCAGCAGGACTGCAGGCAGCACGCCGCCGTGCCGTGCCGGAGAGCGGCATGGCCGGTGTGGATGGGGAACGGGAACAGGGAAACGGCGCGCAGCGCGGTGCGGACTCCCGGTCGCGGGACTCAGCTCCTGAGCATGACCTGCCCCGCCACCAGCTTCACCGCGAAGGGCTTGCTGCAGCCGACGTCGGGGGCGAGCACGGCGCCGGTGTCGAGGGCGAGCTTCCAGCCGTGCAGCGGGCAGCTGACTTCGCGACCGTGGACGATGCCCTGCGACAGCGGCCCACCCTTGTGCGGGCACTTGTCGTGGAGGGCGAAGACTTCGTCCGCGGCGGTGCGGAAGATGGCGATGTCGCCGTGGCGGGAGGCGACCACGCGCGCGCCCAGGCGCGGGATGTCGGTGAGCGCGCAGATCGCCTTCCATTCGCCTTCGGTGGCGGCAGGCGGCGTGTCCAGGGGGGTGTCGAGGGTCATGGCGTTTTCTCAGGCGTGGAGGGTTTCGAACGGCGTCTTGAGCGCGGCCTCGGCGTCGGCGGCGGCGCGCGCGGCCCACGGGTCGGCGTAGTCCTGGACCGCGAACAGCAGGCGCTGATGGAGCGCATGCCGGCTCTCGGCGTCATCGACGACGCGCTTTTTCACATGCTCGAGACCGACGCGGTGCACGTAGTGCACGGTGCGCTCGAGATAGAAGCCTTCCTCGCGGTAGAGCTGGAGGAAGGCGGCGGAATACTCCATGACCTCCTCCCGGGTGGCGACCTTGCACAGGAACTGGGCGACTTCGGTCTTGATCCCGCCGTTGCCGGCGACATACAGCTCCCAGCCGGAGTCGACGCCGATCACGCCGATGTCCTTGATCCCGGCCTCGGCGCAGTTGCGCGGGCAGCCGGAAACCGCGAGCTTGACCTTGTGCGGGCTCCACATGCCGAACAGCATCTTTTCCAGGTCGACACCCATCGCCATCGAGCGCTGGGTGCCGAAGCGGCAGTGCTCGGCGCCGACGCAGGTCTTCACCGTGCGGATGCTCTTGCCGTAGGCGTGGCCGGAGGCCATGCCGAGGTCCTTCCACACCTTGGGCAGGTCCTCGCGCCGGACCCCGAGCAGGTCGATGCGCTGGCCGCCGGTCACCTTCACCGTCGGGATCCGGTACTTGTCGGCGACATCGGCGATGCGGCGCAGTTCGTCGGGCGTGGTGATGCCGCCGAGCATGCGCGGCACCACCGAGAAGGTGCCGTCTTTCTGGATGTTGGCGTGGGCGCGCTCGTTGATGAAGCGGCTCTGCGGATCATCCACGGCCTCGTGTGGCCAGGTCGACACCAGGTAGTAGTTGAGCGCCGGGCGGCAGGTGGCACAGCCGTCGGCCGTCTTCCACTCCATGAAGGCGGTCGCGTCCGCAATCGTCAGCAGCTTGTGTTCGCGGATCGCGCGCCGCACCTGGCCGTGCGACAGCTCGGTGCAGGCGCACACCGGCTTGTCGTGCGCACTCACCGCCTGGTAGGCACCGCCGACCGTAGACGCGAGGATCTGCTCGACCAGACCGGTGCACGAACCGCAGCTCGATGCCGCCTTGGTGTGCTGCTTGACCTCGTCCAGGGTGAACAGGCCCTTTTCCTTGATCGCCTTGACGATGGTGCCCTTGCACACGCCATTGCAGCCGCACACCTCGGCGCTGTCGGGCATGCTCGCCGCGCGGTTCTCGCCCTTGTGCCCGGCGTCGCCCAGCCGAGTGCTGCCAAATGAGTGGCCAAACATCAGCTGATCGCGGATCTCGGCGACGCTCTGGCGGTCCCTCATCAGCTGGAAGTACCAGGAACCGTCGGCGGTGTCGCCGTACAGCACCGAACCGACGATGCGGTCGTCCTTGAGCACGACGCGCTTGTAGACCCCGCCCTGCTTGTCGTGGAGCACGATCTCCTCGGTGTCCGGGCCGCCGCTGAAGTCGCCGGCGGAGAACACGTCGATGCCGGTGACCTTGAGCTTGGTCGAGGTCACCGAGCCGCGGTACTGGCCGATACCGAAGTTGGCGAGGTGGTTGGCGCACACCTTGCCCTGCTCGAACAGCGGCGCCACCAGGCCATAGGCCACGCCGCGGTGAGCGACGCATTCGCCGACCGCGTAGATGCGCGGGTCGGTGACGGTCTGCAGCGTGTCCGAAACGTGGATGCCGCGCACCCGGCCGCTGCCGCAGTACAGCCCGGCCGCTTCGGCGAGGGCATAGCTGGGACGGATGCCGGCCGCGACCACCACCAGGTCGGCGGGAATTTCCGTGCCGTCCTTGAAGCGCACCGCACCGACGCGCGCGCCCCCTTCCCCACCCTCGCTGGGGGCAGGGAGCAGCGCCTCGGTGTGGCGGGCGAGCAGGAACTTCATCCCCTTCGCTCCGAGCGAGGACTGCAGCATGTCGGCCGCGGCACGGTCGAGCTGGCGCTCCATGATCCACTCTCCAAGATGCACCACGGTGACGTCCATGCCGCGCAGCATCAGGCCGTTGGCCGCTTCGAGGCCGAGGAGCCCGGCGCCGATCACCACCGCGTGGCGGTACTTGCCGGCGGCTTCGATCATCGCCTCGGTGTCGGCGATGTCGCGGTAGCCGAGCACCCCGGCCAGTCCGTTGCCGGGAATCGGCGGAATGAAGGGGGTGGAACCGGTGGCGAGCAGCAGGCGATCGTAGTCGGCCTCGACGGCGCTGCCGTCGGCGGCCTCGGCGAACACCTTGCGCCGTGCGCGGTCGATTTTCGTCACCGTCGTGCCCGCATGCAGGGTGATGCCGTGCTCGCGGTACCAGGCCAGATCGTTGAGCATGATCTCGGGCAGGGTCATCTCCCCGGCGAGCACCGGCGACAGCAGGATGCGGTTGTAGTTGCCGTGCGGTTCGGCGCCGAACACGGTGATGTCGTACAGGTCGGGGGCGAGCTTGAGCAGCTCTTCGAGGGTACGCACGCCGGCCATGCCATTGCCGACAAGGACGAGTTTGAGCTTTTTCATGACGTTCTCCGCAGGGCTGAATCGATGGACGCTGGCGCATCACGCCGGACACGGTCCTCGGCGATTGCACAGCATCAAACGTGCCAACTGCCCGGAAGCGGCCGATCCGGCGGCTTCCGGGCAGTTCAGGGGGAAAACGTCAAGGGGTTTGCGCCGGGCGGCGCACAGCTGCAGTGCAGCAAAAAGCAGCAGACGCACTGAGCTTGTGCGGCGCCGGGCGGCGCCCGATCAGCCGCGGGCGGGGCCGGCCTCGTCGAGGCGGGCGAGGAGCGCGGCACCGGCGGCGTCGGCCTCGCCCTGCCAGCGGTCGAAATGGAGCAGTTCGCCGAGCGCCAGGCGCGGCAGCCAGCCGGCGGCCTCGAGTTCGGGGCGGTCGTAGAAGTGGCTGACGTAGCCGATGCACAGGTAGGCCACCGGGATGATCTCGCGCGGAATCCCGAGCGCTTCGCGCAGCGCCTGCTGGTGGAAGATGCTGACCCAGCCCACCCCCAGCCCTTCGGCGCGCGCGGCGAGCCACAGGTTCTGCACCGCGCACACCGAGCTGTACAGGTCCATCGCGGCGATGTGGGTGCGCCCGATCACGACCGGGCCGTTGCGGCGGCGATCGCAGGTGATGCACAGATTGACCGGCGCTTCGAGGATGCCTTCGAGCTTGAGCTGCCGGTAGGTGGTGCGCTTGCCTTCCTCGAACATCAGCTCGGCTTCGGCGTGGGCCGCACCGAAGGCCCGATGGATCTGCTGCTTCACCTCCGGCGAGCGCACGAGAACGAAGTCCCACGGCTGCATGAAACCGACCGAAGGTGCGTGATGGGCGGCATTCAGGACGCGCGCGAGCACCTCGTCCGGAATCGGATCGGGCAGGAACTGGCCGCGCACGTCGCGCCGGGTGTGGATCGCGCGATAGACCGCGGCGCGCTCCTCGGCGCTGAACTGCGGATCGGCCTGGATGGACTGCGAAGGGCTGCTCATGAAGTATTCCCCTTGTCGTCGAGCAGTGGACGGCCACCGACCAGGCGGCCGCCTGAAACGCTTCGGGGCCGGTCTTCCGGCTGCGGATCGTCTCGTCCGGACGCCTTCCCGGTCCTCGCGGACCAGTGGCTGAGCGAACCTTGCCCGGACAATCCCCTTCACGGCGCTGGGCGCGCGGCGGACTCGAACCGCCTTCCCGATTCTCCCGCGGCGAGCGCGGGCACCCCGAAGCACATGGCGACGAAGCTTACCCGGAAATCCTCCGCAGCGGGCCCCGTGGGGGCGGCGCGCACCGCCAAGCCCCGGCGTGCGCGCCGCCGCATCGCGCAGGCGCCCGCGCCCCCGGCACCCCGGGGCGGAGCGCGCACCGCCGCTGCCGGAGCCTTCAGCCGCGCTGGCGGCGGGCCTCGAACAGGCAGATCCCGCTCGCCACCGACACGTTCAGGCTCTCGACGCTGCCGTGCATCGGGATGCGGGCGAGCGCATCGCAGGTGTCGCGGGTGAGCCGGCGCAGGCCATCACCTTCGGCGCCGAGCACCCAGGCGAGCGGCCCTTTCTGGTCGATGTCGTAGAGCGTTTGCTCGGCCTCGCCGGCGGCACCGATCACCCACACGCCGGCCTCCTGCATCTCGCGCAGCGCGCGCGCAAGGTTGGTGACGGTGATGTAGGGCACGGTGTCGGCCGCACCGCTGGCGACCTTGACCGCGGTGGCGTTGAGCCCCACGGCGCGGTCCTTGGGCGCGACCACGGCGTGCGCGCCGGCGGCGTCGGCCACGCGCAGGCAGGCGCCGAGGTTGTGCGGGTCCTGGACGCCGTCCAGCACCAGGATCAGCGCGTTCTCGTCGAGGCCGTCGAGCACGTCGGCGAGCTTGATCTCGCGCCGGGTGGCGTCGACCTTGGCGACCACGCCCTGGTGGCGGCGAGTGCCGACCAGGCCGTCGAGCTTGTCGCCTTCGCTCTGGGTGACGCGCGCTCCGGCGGCCTCGGCCTGGGCGAGGAATTTCCGCACGCGCGCATCCTTGCGGTCGGCCGAGAGGAAGACCTCGAGCACCGAATCGGGCGCATGACGCAGCTTGGCGGAGACGGCATGAAAGCCGTAGATCAGTCGGGTGGGAGTGTTCTCGGGTGCTTTAGCCACGGTCGGTGCCCTTTGCGGAAGTCTTGCGCCCGGCACGTCGGGCCGGAGCCACGGACGGAGTCGGGGTCGCGGATTCTAGCGCTTCGGGGACCGGTGCGGCAGCGGCTGCGGCCGCGGCCTTTTTCGCGCGCGGCGTGCGCGGCTTCGCTTCGGTGGCCGGCACGGCCGCGGCCGGGACCGGCGCGTCGGCAGCCGGCGGCGTGCCCGCCTTCCTCACGCGCGACCGGGGCGCCTTCGCCTCGGCGGCAGGCGGGGCTTCGACCGGCGCCGGCTCTGCAACGGTCTTCTTCGTGCGCGCCTTGCGCGGCGTGGACACGGCGGCCGGCGGCGCGGCCGCCGGTGCAGGAGCGAGCTCGGCGGCCGCCTTCTTCGCCCGGGACTTGCGCGACTTGGGCTCCGCGGCCGCCGGCATCGCAGCCGGGGCCTCGGCGGCCAGTGCGGGCGCGGCCACCGGCTCGGCCGCGCGCTTCTTCGGCCGCGCCCTGGGCGGCTTCGCGGCGGCCGCCGGCACCGCGGCTTGCGGCGCTTCAGCTTGCGGTGCCGTAGCTTCGGCGGCCTTCGCCGGCGCTTTCGGCTGCGCCGGCAGCGGCCCCTCGATGAGGCGGAAGTCGATCTTGTTGGTCGCCATGTCGACCCGCACGAGCTGCACCTTGACCCGGTCGGAGAGGCGGAACTGTTTGCCGGTGCGCTCGCCCACGAGGGCGTGGCGGGTCTCGTCGTGGTGGAAGTAGTCGCTGCCCAGATCCGAGATGTGCAGCAGGCCCTCGATGAAGATGTCGTCGAGGGCGACGAAGAGGCCGAAGGGCACGACCGCCGACACGCTGCCGGTGAATTCCTCGCCGACGCGGTCCTGCATGAAGTAGCACTTGAGGAAGGCGACCACGTCGCGCGTGGCCTCGTCGGCGCGGCGCTCGGTCATCGAGCAGTGCAGGCCGATCTGCTCCCAGTCGCCGGGGCGGTATTGTTCACCGGCGAGCGCCGCCTTGATGCCGCGGTGGATCAACAGGTCGGGGTAGCGCCGGATCGGCGAAGTGAAGTGGGTGTAGGACTCGTAGGCGAGCCCGAAGTGGCCGACGTTGTCCGGGCTGTACATCGCCTGCTTCAAGGAGCGCAGCATCACGGTCTGCAGCAGCTGGGCATCGGGGCGGTCCTTGACCTGTTCGAGCAGCTTGGCGAAATCGCTCGCGCGCGGCTCGTCGCCGCCGCCCAGGCCGAGGCCGAACTCCTTGAGGAATTCGCGCAGCTTGGCGAGCTTGTCCTCGGAGGGGCTGTCGTGGACGCGGTACAGCGCCGGGTGCTCGCGGGTCGCGAGGAAGTCGGACGCGCACACGTTGGCGGCGAGCATGCACTCCTCGATCAGGCGATGGGCGTCGTTGCGCACCTCGGGCACGATCTGCGCGATCTTGCCCTGCTCATCGAAAATCATCCGCGTCTCGGTGGTCTCGAAGTCGATCGCGCCGCGTTTGGCGCGCGCCTTGAGCAGCACGCGGAAAAGCTTGTCGAGGTTTTCCAGATGGGGGAGCAGCGCGGCCAGTTCGGCGCGTGCGGCCGCATCCTTGTCGTACAGCGCCGCAGCCACCCGGGTGTAGGTCAGGCGGGCATGCGACCAGATCACCGCCGGATAGAAGCGGTACTGCTTGATCGCCCCGCTGGCCGAGATGTCGATGTCGGCCACCATCGCCAGGCGCTCGACCTGCGGATTGAGCGAGCACAGGCCGTTGGAGAGCTTCTCCGGCAGCATCGGGATCACCCGGCGCGGAAAATACACCGAGTTGCCGCGATCGAAGGCGTCCTGGTCGAGCGCACTGGCGGCGTCGACGTAGTGCGAAACGTCGGCGATGGCGACGATCAGGCGGTAGCCCTTGCCCTGACGCTCGCAATACACCGCGTCGTCGAAGTCCTTCGCGGTTTCGCCGTCGATGGTGACCAGCGGCAGCCGGGTGAGGTCCTCGCGCCCGGCCCAGTCCTTCTTGCGTACCGTGTCGGGGAGTTTGCGCGTCTGCGCCTTGGCTTCCGACGAAAACTCGAAGGGCAGGTCGTGCTTCCTGAGCGCGATCTCGATCTCCATGCCGGGGTCGGCGTAGTTGCCCAGCACCTCGACGATGCGCCCGATCGGCTGGGCGAACTTGGTCGGCTGCTCGACCAGTTCGACGGTGACGATCTGGCCGGGCTCGGGTTTCTTGCGCCCGCCCGGGGCGACCAGGATGTCCTGCGCCAGGCGGCGGTTCTCCGGCACCACGATCATGACGCCGTGTTCGTTGATGACGCGGCCGACGACCCGGGTGTTGGCCCGTTCGAGGACCTCGACGAGCTTGCCTTCGGGGCGGCCGCGGCGGTCGGTGCCGGAGATGCGCACGATCACGCGGTCGCCGTGCAGCACTTCGCGCATCTCCTTGGGGCCGAGGAAGATGTCGGGCTCGCCGTCGTCGCGGCGCAGGAAGCCGAAGCCGTCCGGATGCCCCTCGACACGGCCCTTGATCAGATCGACCTTGGACGGCAAGAGGTAGGCATCGCGCCGGTTGCGGATGATCTGGCCGTCGCGCTCCATCGCGCGCAAGCGGCGGTCGAAGAAATCGAGCTCGTGCGGCGCGATGTCGAGCGCCGCGACGAGTTCCGAGAACGGCATCGGCACGCCGCGCTCGGCGAGGATCTGCAGCACGTACTCGCGGCTGGGAAGCGGATGTTCGTACTGCTGCGATTCCCGCAGGTAGTGCGGATCGGCGAGGCGGATGGCGCTCGCCTGGGCGGCCGCGGCCTTGCGTGCGGCACGGCTGCGGCCGGGGCCCTTCACCGCTCCCTTCGCAACGCCCGTCGCGGCCGGAGGCGTGACGGAAGCAGGACGGTGGCCGTCACCGGCACTCTTGTGCGCCTTCTCGCTGCGGTGGGCGGAGTTCGTGCGCGCGGCCTCTTCGGCTTGCGTCGTGCCGCGCCTGGAAGTGTTTTTTTTCGTTTTGCGAGTCATTGACAATCTTCTTTCGGTGCTTATAATGCGCGTCTTCCTGCCCAGATGGCGGAATTGGTAGACGCACTAGTTTCAGGTACTAGCGCCGCGAGGCGTGGAGGTTCGAGTCCTCTTCTGGGCACCAGTTGTCGGAAAAGCCGCTCTTCGGAGCGGCTTTTTTGTTGTCCGCCGCCAACCGCCGGGGAGTGGCGCTGCTGCATCGCGCGCGGACCGCCTCGATCGACGGCCGGAGCGCGAAAAAATGGGTGAAGCCCTTCCCGCAGGTCGAAGCCTTTGCTATTATGCGCGTCCCTGCCCAGATGGCGGAATTGGTAGACGCACTAGTTTCAGGTACTAGCGCTGCGAGGCGTGGAGGTTCGAGTCCTCTTCTGGGCACCAAACGCAGGGAAAAGCCGGCTGAAAGCCGGCTTTTTTCGTTCACCGGCAAGCGTGCGGCAGCGCTGGCGGAAATGCCGCGGGAGCGGACCGGCCCGCGAACGCCCCATGCGGGGAAGCCGTTCGCGGACAGGACCACTCCCGCGTTTTCTGCGGTGCCGGTCGCGGCTGCGACCGGGCTCGGCGACGAGACGAAATCAGGCGCCAAACGGGTGACGGCGCAGGATGGTTTCGTCGCGCTCGGGGCCGGTCGAGATCACGTCGATCGGGATCTCGCAGATTTCCTCGATGCGATGCAGGTAAGCGCGCGCCTCCTGCGGCAACGCGTCCCAGCTCTGCGCACCGAAGGTGGTGCCGCTCCAGCCCGGCATCGTCTCGTAGATCGGCTCGCAGCGCGTGACCTCCTCCGAGCCCATCGGCAGCAGGTCGATACGCTTGCCGTCGAGCCGGTAGCCGGTGCACAGCTTCAGTTCGGCCAGCCCGTCGAGCACGTCGAGCTTGGTGATGCACAGGCCGGTGACGCCGTTGATGATGATCGAACGTTTCAGCGCGGCCAGGTCGAGCCAGCCGCAGCGGCGCTTGCGCCCGGTGACGGTGCCGAACTCGCGGCCCTTGGTCGACATCTGCTCGCCCGGCACGCCCGGGGTCTCGATGTCGAGCTCGGTCGGGAACGGACCGCCGCCGACCCGCGTGCAGTAGGCCTTGGTGATGCCGAGCACGTAGTGCAGACGACTGGGGCCGACGCCGGAACCGGCCGCGGCCTGGCCGGCGACGCAGTTGCTGGAAGTGACGAACGGATAGGTGCCGTGGTCGATGTCGAGCAGCGTGCCCTGCGCGCCCTCGAACAGCAGCGAGCCGCCCGCCTTGTTGATCGCATAGAGCTCGGCGGAGACGTCGGCCACCATCGGCAGCAGTTCGGCGGCATCGGCCATAGCCTCGTCGAACACCGTCTGGAATTCGACCGGTTCGGCACCGAGGTGCCGGGTCAGGACGAAATTGTGATATTCGAGGTTCGCCTTCAGCTTGGCGGCGAAGCGTTCGCGGTCGAACAGGTCGTAGACGCGCAGCGCGCGGCGCGCGACCTTGTCCTCGTAGGTGGGACCGATGCCCTTGCCGGTGGTGCCGATCTTGTCGCCGGCCGCTTTGGCGGCTTCGCGCGCGCGGTCGAGCGCGCTGTGGTAGCCGAGGATCAGCGGGCAGCCGGGGCTCACGCGCAGGCGCTCGCGCACCTTGATGCCGCCGGCTTCGAGGCTGCGGATCTCGGACAGCAGATGGTGGACGTCGAGCACCACGCCGTTGCCGATGAAGCAGGCCACCCCCTCGCGCACGATGCCCGAAGGCACCAGATTGAGCTTGTATTCGTTGTGGCCGATGACCAGCGTGTGGCCGGCGTTGTGCCCGCCCTGGAAGCGCACCACGCCCTTCGCGTGGTCGGTAAGCCAATCGACGATCTTGCCCTTGCCTTCGTCTCCCCACTGGGTGCCGACGACGACGACGTTCTTTGCCATTTCCTTACTCTCCCTGTAACGGCACGAGCGTCCAGCGCCCGTCCCGTTTCACCAGTTGCCGGTCGCAACCGGCCTCGTTCCAAGTTCCTTCATGCCCCGGCAGCGCGGTGACGACAATCCCGCCACGCGCGCGCAGGGCGGCCACTTCGGCCGCCAGTTCCGGGTCTTCGGCAAGCGGTGCGAGCACCGCACCGACGCTCGCCGGTGAAGACGGCAGATGCCAGGCCAGCTCGCGCAGGTCGAGGCTGAAGCCGGTCGCCGGACGGGCACGGCCGAAAGCCTCGCCGACCCGGTCGTACCGTCCGCCGAGCGCAAGCGCGGCCGGCGAATCGGCGCCGTAAGCGGCGAACACGACGCCGCTGTGGTAGTGGTAGCCGCGCAGGTCGGCCAGATCGAAGCTGATCGGCAGATCGGCCAGCGCGGCGGCAAGCTGGCGCAGTTCCCCCAGCAAGGCGGCAATTTCCGCGTCCTGCGGCAGGCGTGCGGCCGCCACATCGAGCACCTCCGGCCCGCCATAGAGCTCGGGCAGTGCGAGCAGCGCACTGCGCACCGGCTCGGCCACCCCGGCAAGCGCATCGTGCAGCGCCGGCACGTCCTTGGCCTGGAGCAGGTCGAACAATTCTTCCTCGCGCCCCGGCACCAGCCCGGCACGCGCGGCCAACGCATGGAACAGGCCGACGTGGCCGATGTCGATGCGCGACGCCGGCACTTCGGCCAGGCGCAGCACTTCGGCGAGCAGGTGCAGGATCTCGACGTCGGCCTCGATGCCGGCATGGCCGTACAGCTCGGCGCCGAGCTGGAGCGGCTCGCGGGTCGCGGTCAGGGTCGACGGCAGGGTGTGCAGCACGCTGCCGCAGTAACACAGCCGCGACACGCCCCGGCGGTTCAGCAGATGGGCATCGATGCGGGTGACCTGAGGCGTCATGTCGGCGCGCACCCCCATCGTGCGCCCGGACAGCTGGTCGACCAGCTTGAAGGTGCGCAGCTCGAGGTCCCGACCGGCACCGGTGGTGAGCGAATCGAGGTATTCGAGCAGCGGCGGCATCACCAGCTGGTAGCCACGCACCCGGAAGGCGTCGAGCAGCCGGCGCCGGAGCGTCTCGAGCTGATGGGCATCGGACGGCAGGGCATCCTGGATGTAATCGGGCAAGACCCAGCGCATGAGAGTGTCAGATGAGTGTCAGATGAAAATGAACAGCAGGACGAGACCGGCGAGCATGGACGTCAGCCCGATGAAACGGATCTGACCGTCGGCCATGCTCGCCAGGCGCAAAAAAGTTTCGCGCCAGGCCGCTGGCGCGATGAAGGGAAGAAAACCTTCGATGATCAGCATCAGGGCGAAGGCGGTCAGTAGCGAGCTGCCCATGAAGGAATCAGTTGCGCGCAGCGCCTCCGGCATCCTTCATGAAGCGGAAGAAGTCCGAGCTCGGGTCGACCACCATCACGTCGTCCTTGCCGGAAAAGCTCGAGCGGTAGGCTTCGAGGCTGCGGTAGAAGGCGTAGAAGTCCGGGCTCTTGCCGTAGGCTTCGGCATAGATCGCGGTCGCCTTGGCATCGCCCTCGCCCATGGCCTCCTGGGCCGAGCGATAGGCCTCGGCGATGATGACCTCGCGCTGGCGGTCGGCATCGGCGCGGATGCGCTCGGCTTCGGCCGCACCCAGCGAGCGCAGCTCGTTGGCGACGCGCTTGCGCTCGGCTTCCATCCGCCGGTACACCGACTCGGACACCTCGTTGGGCAGATCGACCCGTTTCAGGCGCACGTCGACGATCTGCGCGCCGATGGTGCGCGCGTCGCGGTCGGCACGTTCGCGCATCTGCTCCATGATACGGTCGCGCTCGCCGGAGACCACGTCATGGACCGTGCGGCGGCCGAACTCCTCGCGCAGGCCGGCATTGACCGTCTGGGTCAGGCGGGTGCGCGCGCGCGCTTCGTCGCCGGCGACCGATTCGTAGTACAGCTGCGGATCGACGATGCGCCATTTGACGAAGTGATCGACCAGTACGTTCTTCTTCTCGGAGGTGATGAAGCGCTCCGGCTCCGGCGTATCCATGGTCAGGATGCGCTTGTCGAAATAGCGCACGTTCTGGATGAACGGCAGCTTGACGTTCAGTCCGGGCTCGGAAATCACTTCCTTGACTTCGCCGAGCTGGAACACGATCGCATACTGGCGCTGATCGACGGTAAACAGCGACATCGAGGCGATCACCACGGCGAGCAGCAGGCTGCCGCCAATCACAGACATCTTGTCACGCATCAGCGCTCTCCCCGCTCACGGCTTCTCATCAGTTCGCGATTGCGCGGGTCCAGGGACGGCATCGGCGCATTCGCGCTCAGTCCGGCCGCCGATTGCGAGTCGGGCAGGGACGCCGCCGACGCCGGCCTGGCGCCGGCCTGCTGCATCAGCTTGTCGAGCGGAAGGAAAAGCAGGTTGCCATTGCCCTTGGCATCGATCATCACCTTCGAAGTGTTCGACATCACCTGTTGCATGGTCTCGATGTACAGGCGCTCGCGGGTCACCTGCGGCGCCCGGACGTACTCGGCGAAGACCTGGCTGAAGCGGCTGGCCTCGCCCTCGGCGTTGGCGACGACGCGCTCGCGGTAGGCGTTCGCCTCCTCGACCAGGCGCGAGGCGGTACCACGGGCACGGGGCACGACATCGTTGGCATAGGCCTCGCCTTCGTTCTTCTGCCGCTCGCGATCCTGCCCGGCCTTCACCGCATCGTCGAACGCGGCCTGCACCTGCTCCGGCGGCTGGGCGTTCTGCATCGTCACGCGGCTGATCTGGATACCCGTTTCATAGCGGTCGAGGATGCGCTGCATCAGTTCGTGCGCGGTAGCGGCGATTTCCTCGCGCCCTTCGTATAGCACGAAGTCCATCCGGCTCTTGCCGACAATCTCGCGCATCGCGGTTTCCGCCGCCTGACCGACCGCTTCATCGGGGAAACGGTTGTTGAAGACGTAGTTTTCCGGGCTGTTGAGCACGTACTGCACCGCGAACTGGATGTTGATGATGTTCTCGTCGTCGGTGAGCATCAGCGATTCGCGCAGCATCTTGTTGCGCTCCGAGCCGCGATAGCCGACTTCGACCGTGCGCACGCCGGTCAGGTCGACGATCTCGTGGGACTCGAACGGCGCCGGCAGGCGCCAGCGCAGGCCGGGCTCGGTGGTCTGGACGTACTTGCCGAGGCGCAGGACTACCCCGCGCTGGTTGGCATCGACCGTGTAAAAACCGCTCGCCAGCCAGACTACGGCGACCAGCACCAGCAGCACGCCGATCCCGCCGCCGAACTGCTTGAAGGAGAAACTGGGCAGTTGCGGCGAGCCGCCACCACCGCCACCACCGCCACCACCGCGGCCGCCACGCTTGTTGCCGAACATGCCGCTCAGGCGCTGGTTGAAATCGCGCCAGACCTCTTCGAGATCGGGCGGTCCCTGGTTGCCACCGCGGTTGCGGTCACCGCGGTTGTCGCTGTCGCGGCTGTCTTCGCCGCGATTGCCGTCGTTGCGGTCGCCGTCGTTACCGCCCTGGCTACCCCAGCGTGGGTCGTTGAGTGACATGAGAATGCCTGTTATCACGATTGTTCTGATCGTTCGTCCACCGTCCCGGCGATCCGGTCGGCATCGTCACCAAAGGTTTGCTGCGCCACTTCGGCTAGTGTGTCGCGAAGCAGGTCGAGGCCTTCACCCGTTCTGGCGCTCAGAAAAATGCGTCTGATTTTATCACAGTCCCCCCGCTCGACTGCCGGCGCCGCGTGCGTCAGGTCGATCTTGTTCCAGACCAGGATCTGCGGCACGGCTGCGGCGCCGATTTCGGCGAGGACCAGATTCACCGCTTCGATCTGGGCGTCGCGGTCTTCGCTCGCCGAATCGACCACGTGCAGCAGCAGGTCGGCCTGCGCGGTTTCCTCCAGCGTCGCCTGGAACGCCGCGACCAGCGCATGCGGCAGGTCGCGGATGAAGCCGACGGTGTCCGACAGCACGACGCTGGCACCGCCGACGTAGAGGCGGCGCGAAGTGGTATCGAGGGTGGCGAACAACTGGTCGGCTGCATACGCCCCGGCCTTCGTCAGCGCATTGAACAGCGTCGACTTGCCCGCATTGGTGTAGCCGACCAGGGAGACTGACAGGACATCACGGCGCTCCCGCGCCCGGCGCCGCACCTTGCGCTGCTTCTCGATCTGGGCGAGGCGGGACTTGAGCATCTTGACCCGGTTGCCGAGCAGGCGGCGGTCCGTCTCGAGCTGCTTCTCACCCGGGCCGCGCAGGCCGATGCCGCCTTTCTGGCGTTCGAGGTGGGTCCAGCCGCGCACCAGCCGGGTGGCCAGATGCTCGAGCTGGGCGAGTTCGACCTGGAGCTTGCCTTCGTGGCTGCGGGCGCGCTGGGCGAAGATGTCAAGGATCAGCGCGGTGCGGTCGATGACCATGCACTGCAGCTCGCGCTCGAGGTTGCGCTGCTGCCCGGGCGACAGCGCATGGTTGAAGATCACGATGTCCGCGGCATGGGCGCGGAGCGCTTCGGCGATCTCCTGGACTTTGCCACTGCCGGCGAAGAGCTTGGGATCGGGCGCCGCGCGCCGGCCCTGGACCACGGCCTCGACGCTGGCGCCGGCGCTGCCGGCGAGCAGCTTCAGCTCGGACAGGCGCTCGTCGATCGCCCCCTGGCCGAGGTCGAGCTGGACGAGGACCGCGCGCTCGCCGGAGGCGGGGCGCTCAAACATGCGTGCCTCCCGCGACCGACGGACACCGGTCGCGCCCCATCGCCACGGGCTTCAGTTGCTGCCCTCGTCCTGCTGGATGACGACGGGACGGGCCGGAACCACGGTCGAAATCGCATGCTTGTACACCATCTGGGTGACGGTGTTCTTCAGCAGGACGACATACTGGTCGAAAGACTCGACCTGGCCCTGCAGCTTGATGCCATTGACCAGGTAGATCGATACCGGGATGTGCTCACGACGCAGGGTGTTGAGGAAGGGGTCTTGTAGAAGTTGCCCTTTGTTACTCATTGCTGAACCTCTTTATATTGTGTTTATAAGAATGTCGGGCTTGCTGCTGCACTGCCGCATCGCAGTATGCAACGAAACCCGGGCGTGGAAACGGATTCTGCGCAGGAAAATTCAGCCCCGCACCGCGAACGGATTGTGCGTGGTGCGGAACTGGATGCGCAAGGGCGTGCCCTGCAGCTTGAAAGCCTCGGTAAAGCAGCGTTCCAAGTAGCGAACATAGGACGCGGGAATGTCATCGAGAGCATTGCCGTGGATCACAATCACCGGCGGATTCACTCCCCCCTGGTGGGCATAGCGCATCTTCGGCCGCGCCATGCCGTGGCGCGGCGGCGCCTGGCGGGCGACCGCCTGCTGCAGCGTCCGCGTCAGCCGCGGGGTGGCCAGGTTCGCCATCGCCGCAGCATAGGCGGCATCGACCGATTTGAGCAGTCCGCCGATGCCCTCGGATTTGAGCGCGGAAATCTGGTGGAAGCGGGCGAAGCCGAGGAAGGCCAGCTTGCGCGCGATGTCGGCTTTGAGGCGGTCGCGACGGTAGTCGTCGACCGCGTCCCACTTGTTGATCGCCACCACCAGCGCGCGCCCGGCCTCGAGCGCGAAACCGGCGATATGGGCGTCCTGATCGGAAATGTCCTGCGCCGCATCGAGCACGAGGACGACCACGTTCGACTCCTGCACGGCCTGCAGGGTCTTGATCACGGAGAACTTTTCCACCGCCTCGAAGACCTTGCCGCGCCGGCGCAGGCCCGCGGTGTCGATCAGGGTGTAATGGCGGCCGCCGCGCTCGAAGGGAATCGAGATCGCGTCGCGGGTCGTGCCGGGCAAATCGAAGGCGATCACCCGCTCCTCGCCGAGCAAGGTGTTGACCAGGGTCGACTTGCCCACGTTGGGGCGGCCGACGATCGCTACTTTCGGCCCTTCGTCGGCTGCAGGCTCACGCTCCTCGTCCGCCGGGAAGGGCGCCAGCACCAGCTCGACGAGCTGCTTGACGCCGTCGCCGTGGGCCGCCGACACCGCCAGCGGGTCGCCCAGGCCGAGAGCATGGAAATCGGCCGCGACCATCGCCCGCTCGAGCCCTTCGGCCTTGTTCACCACGACATGGACCGGGCGGCCGGCGCGGCGCAGGCGGGCGGCGATGTTCTCGTCGTGCGGCGTGCGCCCGGCGCGACCATCGACCAGGAACAGCAGCACGTCGGCCTCGGCGATCGCCTGCTCGGCCTGGCGTGCCATCTCGTGCATGATGCCGTCCTTGGCGACGGGATCGAAGCCGGCGGTGTCGACGACGAGGTAATCGCGATCGCCGACCCGGCCGATGCCGTAGTGGCGGTCGCGCGTCAGCCCGGGCTGGTCGGCGACGAGGGCGTCGCGGCTGCGGGTGAGGCGGTTGAACAGAGTCGATTTGCCGACGTTGGGCCGACCGACCAGAACGATGGTGGGTTTCACTTCCTGCCTTGCCTCAGCGCACTTCGTACGCGGTAATGTCGCCGTCGCCGCCCTGGACGACGAAGCCGCGCCCGAACGCGACCGGATCGGCGGCGATCGCCCCCTTGCCGGCGCGTTCGCGGGCGGCCAGGGAACCGGTTTCACGATCGAGAAGATGGACATAGCCCTCGCCATCGCCGACCACGACGTGATCGCCGACGATCAGCGGCCGCGACAGCCGGCGCCGCACGAGCGCGTCCTGTTTCCACACGCTCGCCCCGCTGTAGGCGTCAAGCGCATGCACCGCATCGCGCTCATCGACGAGCAGCGCGAAACGCGCGTCGCGCGCCATGCCCACGCTGCTGGAGAAATCGCGCGCCCACAGCGCGTTGCCGTTGGTGGTGTCGAAGCAGGCCGCGCGCCCCTGGTAGCTCACCGCGCACACTTCGCGCCGCCCGACCACCGGCGTGCCGACGATGTCGGCCACCCGCTCGAGCTCGGTGGCACCGCGCGGCAGGGCGACACCGAGCTCGGTGATCGCGCCGCCGTTGGCGGGATTGAGCACCGCCAGCTTGCCGCCGGGGAAGCCGGCGAGCACGACGTTGCCCTCGATGAGCACGCCGGCGAATGTGCGCAGCGCCAGCGGCGGATTGTTGCGCTGGTACACCCAGCGCCGGCTGCCGTCGCGCGCATCGAGCGCGATCAGGCGGTTGTCCGAAGCGCGCACGACGACGAAGTCCGGGCCGAGCGCAGGCGGCGCCAGCACTTCGACGCCGAGCGGCGAACGCCAGCGCTCGCTGCCGCTGGCCGCATCGTAGGCGATCACCGTGCCGTCGGTGGCGACCACCACCGCAAGCCGGCTATCGGCACCGACTCCGGCCGACAGGCGCTTGTCGGCGCGCACCTGCCACAGCGCGCGGCCGTCTTCAAAACGGCCGACGTCGCCGCGGTGCGAGGCCGCGTACACGCTCTCGCCCCACACCGCCGGCTGGAAGCGGTAGCCCCCGGCTTCGCCGATGTCGGCCTGCCAGCGCCTCGCCAGCTCGGCGCTCGGCTTCAGTTCCGTCAGTGCCGCCGGCGCCGAAGGCGAGTGGGAAAAAGGGTTCAGCGACGAGCAGCCGGCGAGCAGCGCGGCAGCGGCGGCAAGCGCAACGAAACGCAGCGAAAGCGACTTCATCGGTCAGGCTCCCAGGGATTCGAGTTTCACGCGGACGAGTTCGCGCAGCGTCGTGGCCTCCTCGCCTTCGGCAGCGAGGCCGTCGATCGCGGCCCGGTAGGCGGCCCGCGCTTCGTCGCCCCGGCCCAGCTCCGCGAGCACGTCGCCGCGCAGATCGTCGTAGCGGCTCTTGTAAGCCGCCGTCACCGGCGCGCCCTGCAGCCGCGCCAGCGCTGCATCGAGCTCGCCCTGCTCCAGCATCACCGCGGCCAGGCGCAGCCGGGCGAGGTCGCGCAGCGCCGCGTCCGCGCCCTTGTCCGCCGCCCATTCGAGCTGGACCCGCGCATTGGTCAGGTCGTCGGCCTCGAACTGGACCGCCGCCGCCAGCAGCGCGCCGAGCTGGGCGCTGGCACTGCCGCCATGCTCGCCGATCAAGCGCCCGGCGGCCTCGCGCGCCTTTTGCGCATCCTGGCTTTGAGCGGCCTGCTGCACCGCGTAGTAGAGGGTGCCGGCCTCGGCGGCGTTGCGGTTCTGGTACCACTGCCAGCCCTGCCAGCCGACCGCGGCGACTGCGGCGGCGAGCGCCAGGCCGACCACCAGGTTGCCGTACTGCGCCCACCACGCCTTGAGTTCGGAAATCTGTTCCTGCTCTTCCAGATCGTAGACCGCCATCATCAACCCTCTTGTACGGATTCTTCAGGATACAGCAAGCCTGCCAGTGCCTCGGGCAGGGTCTCGAGCGCGACGCGCTGCTGCGCGCCGCCGCCGCGCAAGGGCTTGAGGCCGACTTCAGCGGCCGCGGCCTCGTCTTCGCCGATCACCACCGCGACCGCGGCCGCGCTGGCGTCGGCTTTTTTCATCTGCGACTTGAAGCTGCCGCCACCGCAGTGCATCAGCACGGCGAAGCCGTGTTCGCGCAGCGCCTCCGCGGCACGGAAGGCCAGGCGCTGGGCAGCGTCGCCGACACTGACCACGTAGGCGTCGGGCGCCATGCGCTCGCTCTCGCCACCGCAGGCCTGCCACAGCAACAGCAGGCGCTCGATGCCGATGGCAAAGCCGGCGGCCGGCTGCGGCTTGCCGCCGAGCTGCTCGAACAGGCCATCGTAGCGCCCGCCGGCACAGATCGTGCCTTGGGCGCCGAGGCGCGTCGTGACCCACTCGAACACGGTGCGGTTGTAGTAGTCCAGCCCGCGCACCAGGCGATGGTTGATCCGGTAGGGAATCCCGGCATCCTTGAGGAAGACCTGCACCGCGTCGAAGTGCGCCTTCGATTCGTCACCGAGGTAGTCGGCGAGCCGCGGCGCAGCATCGACGATGGCCTGCAGCGCCGGGTTCTTGGTGTCGAGGATGCGCAGCGGGTTGGTGTGGAGGCGGCGCCTGCCGTCCTCGTCGAGCTGGTCCTGGTGTTGCTCGAGGTAAGCGACCAGCGCCGCGCGGTGAGCGGCGCGCTCTTGCGGAGCGCCGAGCGAGTTGATCTCGAGCGTGACATCCTCGAGCCCGAGGTCGTCCCACAACCGTGCGCACATCAGGATCAGCTCGGCGTCGGTTTCGGGGCCGGCAAAACCGAGCGCCTCCACGCCGATCTGATGGAACTGGCGGTAGCGGCCCTTCTGCGGACGCTCGTGGCGGAACATCGGCCCGTAGTAATACAGGCGCTGCGGCCCGCCGGACGGGATCAGGCTGTGCTGGATCACCGCGCGCACGCAGGAGGCCGTGCCTTCCGGGCGCAGCGTCAGATGCTCGCCGTTCAAGGCGTCCTCGAAGGAGTACATCTCCTTCTCGACGATGTCGGTGACTTCGCCGATCGCGCGCTTGAACAGCGGCGTCGGCTCCACCAGCGGCATCCGGATCGGGCGGTAACCGTAGCTCTGCAGCCAGTCGCGCACGATGTCTTCGAAGTATTCCCAGGTTTCGGCGTCATCGGGCAGGATGTCGTTCATCCCGCGCACCGCCTGCAAGGTCTGGCTCATTGCTGTGTTCGTCTTGTCGTGTTGCGGGATGCGTGGATCGCACCCTCGTCCTTGTTCATGTCCCTGGGGCCGGACTCAGCCGGCCTTTCTTGCATAGCGCGTCGCCACGTAGCGATCGACGATGGCCCTGAACTCGGCGGCGATGCCGTCGCCGCGCAAGGTGGCGATTTTTTCCCCATCGACATAGACCGGGGCCGCCGGCGACTCGCCGGTCCCCGGCAGCGAGATGCCGATATTCGCATGCTTGGACTCGCCCGGCCCATTGACCACGCAGCCCATCACCGCCAGGGTCAGGTTCTCGACGCCGTCGTACTGCTCGCGCCACACCGGCATCTGGGCACGAACGTAGTCCTGGATGCCGGCGGCGAGTTCCTGGAACACCGTGCTGGTGGTGCGCCCGCAGCCCGGGCAGGCGGTGACCATCGGCGTGAACGCGCGCAGGCCCATGGTCTGCAGGATCTCCTGCGCGACCACGACTTCCTGGCTGCGGCTGCCGCCCGGCTCGGGCGTCAGCGAGACGCGGATGGTGTCGCCGATGCCTTCCTGCAGCAGCACCGCGAGTGCGGCGGTCGAGGCGACGATGCCCTTGCTGCCCATCCCGGCCTCGGTCAGCCCCAGGTGCAGGGCATAGTCGCTGCGTCGGGCGAGATCGCGGTACACCGCGATCAGGTCCTGCACGCTCGACACTTTCGCCGACAGCACGATGCGGTCCGCGGCCAGCCCGTACTCCTCGGCCTTGGCCGCGGATTCGAGCGCCGACACCACCAGCGCCTCGCGCATCACCGCACCGGCATCGCGCGGCGCGGCACGGTGGGCGTTCTCGTCCATGATGCGGGTGAGCACCGAGGGGTCGAGGCTGCCCCAGTTCACCCCGATGCGCACCGGCTTGTCGTAGCGGCAGGCGAGTTCGACGATCGCGGCAAACTGCGGGTCGCGCTTCGCGCCGGCACCGACATTGCCCGGATTGATGCGGAACTTGGCGAGCGCCTCGGCGCAGGCGGGAAAATCGGTCAGCAGCTTGTGGCCGTTGTAGTGGAAATCACCGACCAGCGGCACCTCCACGCCGAGCGCCAGCAGACGGTCGCGGATGTGCGGCACGGCTTTGGCCGCCGCTTCGTTATTGACGGTCAGGCGCACCATTTCCGAGCCCGCGCGGGCGAGTTCGGCGACCTGCATCGCCGTGCCGAGCACGTCGGCGGTGTCGGTGTTGGTCATCGACTGGACGACGACCGGCGCCTCGCCCCCGACCCTGACCTTGCCGATCGCGACCTGCCGCGTGCGCCGGCGGCGCCAGGGCGCGGCGCTGAGGAGGGGGAAATCCTTGTCCTGGTTCATCGTTTCCAACTATTCACCTAAAGTCAGGCGGGCGACCGAGCCGCGCGTATGGGCGGCCAGATCGACCGTCCGGCCGTCGAACTCGACCGCCACTCCCGCCGCATTGCCCACCACCAGTGCGAACGGCGGCGCGCCCTGCACGGTGCGCGCCGTACCCGCGCGGTTGAGCCCGGAATGGAGGATGGCGCCGGCGGCGTCGCGCACCTCGATCCAGGAATCGGCGCCAAAGCGCAACACCAGCCGGCCGCTGCTCCCGCCGGTCTCCGGCGCAGCAGCCAACGGGCTCCCGGCGCCGCCGCTCCTGTCTTCCGCAACTTGAGCCGGCGGCACCGGCGCGGCGGGCGCGGGCGCCACGCCCCCTTCTGCAGCGGCCGGCGTCTCGGCCTTGAGCGGGATCTCGGCAGCGGTCGCCGCCGGCGTGTTCGCGGCGGCCTCCGGCTGCGGCGGATTGTCCGCCCCAAGCACGGCGGCGCCCGCCACCGAGGGCGGCCCGGCGTCACCACGCTCGGCCGGCAGCAACGCGGCCGGCCCGCTTTCCACCGGCCCGGGCGAATCGGTCCGGAACCCATCGAAATACCAGCCCGCGGCGACCATCAGCACCAGCACCAGCACCAGTATCCCGGCCGGGAACGTACCCCGGCGCCGGCCGCTGTGGCTGGGCAGGTCGCCGTCGGCATTGCGGATCGGCGACAGATCGGGGGCCGCCGCCCCGGCCAGGCGCTGCACGCCATCGAGCAGCGGCGCGGCGTCGAGCCCCAGGTAGCGCGCATAGTTGCGCAGGAAGCCGCGCACGAAGGCCGTCCCGGGCAAGGCGGCGAAATCGTCGCGCTCGAGGGCGTCGATCTGGCGCGGACTGAGCTTGAGCGCAAAAGCCACTTCGGACACCGATTCGCCGCGCGCCTCGCGCGCGCGCCGCAGTTGCGCCCCCGGCGACGGCACGGCGGACTCGCCGGCCGCGGCAGGAAGGTTTTCGCTCTGCATGCTGCTCACTCGAACTTCCCTTGGATCATCCGTTGATATTCTTCCGATTCGGCGAAACGGCTACGCAGCTGCGCCGCATAACTCGCCTCGGCGTCGTGGTTGCCGAGGCGGCGCTCGGTGCGCAGGCCGAGCCAGGCCGAGGCCGGGGTCGGTCCCAGACGCTGGTGCAGCCGGACCAGATGGGCGCGCGCCTGTTCCAGACGCCCGCCGCGGTAGGCGATCGCGGCGAGCTGGTACAGCGCCTGGGCGTTGTCCGCATCGGCCTGCAGCGCGCGCTGGAACTGCGCTTCCGCGGCGTCCTCGTCGGCCAGCCGCAGATGGCACAGCCCGGCGTTGGTCAGCGGCCGGGCCGGATGGCGGTAGTACGGGTTGCGCGCCGCCACCGCCAGCCGCTCCAGACCTTCGCGCTCGCGCCCCCGGAGGCACAGGAACCAGCCGTAGCTGTTGTTGAAATCGGGGTCGCCGGGAGCGAGGCGCAGCGCGCGCTCGAAGTTCTCCCCGGCCGCGGCATATTCCTCGACGAGCATGTAGGCCAGGCCCAGCAGGTGAAAGGCCGGCGCGTAGTCCGGGCTGTCGCCGAGCGCGATCTTCGCTTCGTCGAGCGCGACATCGTAGCGCCCGATTTCGAAATAAGCCATGCCCAGGTCCACATGCACGCGCGCGCGCGCCTGCGCCGGGGTCGCCGGCGTAAGGTCGGACAGCGGCCGGCTCGGCCCCGCCGGGTCCACCGGCGCCGTGGCACAGCCGGCCGCCAGTACCGCCGCCGCGGCCAGCGCCAGCGCCGTGCGCCTCATCGGCGTTCCTCCGGCGCGCGCTGCAGGCGCACGCTGCGCCGGGTCTTGTCCTGCACCTGGCCGGCGAGCTGGCCGCAGGCGGCATCGACGTCGCCGCCGCGCGTCTTGCGCGTCGTCGTGACGATGCCGGCGTCGATCAGGATGGCGCCGAAGCGGCGGATCCGCTCCGCCGACGAACGCTCGAAGCCGGCGTGGGGGAAGGGGTTGAACGGGATCAGGTTGAACTTGCACGGCACTTCGCGCACCAGGGCGACGAGTTCGCGGGCATGCGCATCGCTGTCATTGACGCCGTCCAGCATGACGTACTCGAAGGTGACGAAATCGCGCGGGGCGCGCTCGAGGTAGCGCCGGCAGGCGGCCATCAGCTCGCGCAGCGGGTATTTCCGGTTGATCGGCACGAGGCGGTCGCGCAGCGCATCGTTGGAGGCGTGCAGCGACACCGCCAGCGCCACCGGGCATTCGTCGCGCAGGCGGTCGATCGCCGGCACGATGCCCGAGGTCGACACCGTGACGCGCCGGCGCGACAGGCCGTAGGCGTGGTCGTCGAGCATCAGGCGCAGCGCGGTGACGACGTTGTCGAAGTTGGCGAGCGGCTCGCCCATGCCCATCATCACGACGTTGCTGATGATGCGTCCGTTGTCCTGCTCACCGGCTTCGAGGCCCGCGGCGTCCTCGGCGGCGTCCTCATCGGCGTCCACTCGGGCGGCGCCCAGCAGCTTGTTCGCCAGCCACAGCTGGCCGATGATCTCGGCCACCGACAGGTTGCGGTTGAAACCCTGTTTGCCCGTGGAACAGAACGCACAGTCGAGCGCGCAGCCCGCCTGCGAGGACACGCACAGCGTGCCGCGGTGGGTTTCGGGAATGAACACGGTCTCGACCGCGTTGGCGTTGCCCACGTCGAGCAGCCACTTGCGCGTGCCGTCGGCCGACACCGAGTCGCGCACCGGCAGCGGCGCACGGATCGTCGCGATTTCCTTCAGTTTGGCGCGCAGGGACTTGGCGACGTCGGTCATCGCGTCGAAGTCGTCGCAGCCCTCGCGATGCATCCAGCGCATCACCTGGCGGGCACGGAACGGCTTCTCGCCCAGCCCGGCGAACCAGGCGACGAGACCGTCGACGTCGAAATCGAGCAGATTGACCGGGGCGGAAATGCTCATGCCTGAAACTTCACTCCAGAGAACGGTTGAGGCCAAATGCAAACGGCCCGAACACGCCGGACGCGGTGCGGGAGGCACCGCGGAACCCGCGCGAGGGGCCGTCGGAATGGACCGTTCAGCGCGAGTAAACGTTCATGCCGGGGAAAAAGAAAGCCACTTCGACCGCGGCCGTCTCCGGCGCGTCCGAGCCATGCACCGCGTTGGCGTCGATGCTGTCGGCGAAGTCGGCGCGGATGGTGCCCTTGTCGGCCTTCTTCGGGTCGGTGGCGCCCATCAGCTCGCGGTTCTTGGCGATCGCGTTCTCGCCTTCCAGGCACTGGATCAGCACCGGGCCGGAGGTCATGAACGACACCAGGTCCTTGAAGAAGGGACGCTCCTTGTGCACCGCGTAGAACTGTCCGGCTTCCTGCTCGGACAGGTGCACCATCTTCGCGGCGATGATCTTCAGGCCGGCCGCTTCGAAGCGGGCGTAGATCTGGCCGATCACGTTCTTGGCGACGGCGTCGGGCTTGATGATGGACAGGGTGCGTTCGATTGCCATGGAAAAACTCCGGAACTGCGCTTGGAAAAGCGTGAGGTTTAGAAAAAAGCGCGAAATTTTAACAGGTTTCGGGGGAGGCCGATGCGCTCGCCGGGCGCACGAATGTATCCCGGCGCCAGCACGGGGGCAAAAAAGCAATCCCCGCCGGGCGTCGCCGCCTCGCGGGGATTGCGGCGCGCGGCGCGGCCGGGTCGCGCAATGCGGCCGGGCCGCGGGCGCCTACATCATGCCCAGCGCCTTGGGGAGGAAGGTCGAGATGCTCGGGATGTAGGTGATAATGAGCAGGAACACCAGCATCGTGTACAGCCAGGGCATCACCGCCTTGCTCATCTCGGTGAGGCCGGCCTTGGTCACGCCGCTGGCGACGAAGAGGTTCAGCCCTACCGGCGGCGTGATCATGCCGATCTCCATGTTGACCACGATCATCACCCCGAAGTGGATCGGGTCGATCCCCAGGGCGACCGCCACCGGGAACAGGATCGGCGCCAGGATCAGGATGATCGAGGACGGCTCCATCAGCGCCCCGGCCACCAGCAGCAGCAGGTTCACCACGATCAGGAAGCCGATCGGCCCCATGCCGCTGGCGACGATGGCGTCGGCCATGCGCTGCGGAATCTGCTCGCTGGTGAGGATGAAGGAGAACAGCACCGCGCTGGCGATGATGAACAGCAGCATCGCGCTCATGTTGGCCGAGTCGAGCAGCACGCGCGGAATCTGCCTGAAGCTCAGGTCCTTGTACACGAACACCGCGATGAAGAAGGCGTACACCGCGCTCATCGCCGCCGCCTCGGTCGGGGTGAACATGCCCGAGTAGATGCCGCCCATCACCACCACGATCAGCATCAGGCCCCAGAACGCCTTGCGGAAGTGCTTGATGCGCTCGCCCCAGCCCACGGCCGGCATGGTCGGGTAGTTGTTCTTGCGCGCCACGTACCAGGTGCACAGGCCGAGCATGAAGGCGAGCAGGATGCCCGGAATCACGCCCGCCATGAACAGCGCGCCAACCGAGGAGTTGGTCGTCACCGCGTACATCACCATCACGATCGAGGGTGGGATCAGGATCCCCAGCCCGCCGGCCGAGGCCACCACGCCGGCACCGAAGCGCACCGGGTAGCCCTGCTTGATCATCGCCGGGATCAGGATCGAGCCGATCGCCACCACCGTCGCCGGGCTCGAGCCCGACACCGCCGCGAACAGCGCGCAGGCGAGCACCGCGCTCATCCCCAGGCCGCCGCGCAAGTGCCCGACCATCGCGGTGGCGAAGTTGATCATGCGCCGCGCCACTCCGCCGTGGGTGAGGAAGTTGCCGGCGAGGATGAAGAACGGAATCGCCATGATCTCGAACTTCTCGATCCCGGTGAACATCTTCAACGCCACGGATTCGAGCGGAACGTCGGTGAAGATGAACATGAAGCTCAGCACGGTGAGGCCGAGCGCCACGCCGACCGGCATGCCGATCGCCATCAGGACGACGAGCAGGCCGAAAATTGCAAGGGTATTGGTCATGTCTGCGTCCTCGCGTCAGTTCTTTCCACCCGGGCGCTTCGGGTGGGTCTTCGCCCACTCCTCGTCGCTCATGCCGGCATGCCCGTGCTCGACGTCCTCGCCGAGCGTGATCGACTCGCCTTCGAGCAGCACGTTCGGGTCCTGCGCCTCGTCGAGCCCTTCGACGTGGCCATGGTCGTGGGTGGGCAGCTCGCCGCTGCGGGCGAAGCTCACCATCACCTGCAGGAAGCGGTAGCACATCAGGAAGGAGCCGAGCGGCACCGCCGAATACACGATCCAGGTCGGCCATTCGAGATCGGGCGTGGTCGGGCCTTCGTAGTAGTCGCCGACGTCGCGCCCGAGCAGGCTGAGCGTCTCGTAGGCCATCCCGTTCTCCCACACGAAGAGGGCGCCGAAAAGGCCGATCAGCGCGGTGAACACCACCCCGCACACCAGGCCGAGCTGGATCAGCGCGGCGCGCGGCGTGCCGGAGAGCTTGTTGATCAGGATGTCGACGCCGACGTGAATGCCGGTGCGCACGCCGTAGGCGGCGCCGAACTTCGCCATCCACACGAAGAGGATGATGCAGAACTCCTGGGCCCAGCCGACGTTCATGTCGAGCAGCCAGTCCTGCACCACGGGAATCTCATAGCCCGAAGCGTAGCGATGCACCACCGAGACGAAGATCACGATCGTCGCCACCGCCATCAGGCTGGCGATGATGATTTCCTCGAGGCGGTCGAGAAGCTTGTTCATGATTGTTTTCCCCCGAAAAAACGCCCGCCGCTCGAAAGGAGCCTGACGGGCGTGCCTGGGTCTGGATGCGGACGGATCAGAGCTTGGCCGGATCGAAGCCGGTTTCGGTGTAGATCGACTGGATCAGATCCTTGCCGATGCGCGACTCCATCTTCTTGTGCACCGGCACCAGGGCCTTCTTGAACGCCGCCTTCTCTTCCGCGGTCGGGGTGTGGACTTCGGTCTTGCCCGACGCGCGCACGGCCTCGAGCGCCTTGTCGTTCTCTTCCTTGGCGATCTGGTTGGCGTAGAGGGTCGATTCCTTCATCGCCTTGTCGAGCTGGGTGCGCACTTCGGCCGGCAGGCCGTCCCAGAACTTCTTGTTGGTGATCACCGCGTAGCCCAGGTAACCGTGGTCGGTCAGCGTCATGTGCTTCTGCACTTCATGCATTTTCTGGGTATAGAGGTTCGAATGCGGATTCTCGGTGCCATCGACGACGCCGGTCTGCAGCGCCTGATAGACCTCGGAGAAGGCCATCACCTGCGGCAGCGCCTTGAGCTCGCGCATCTGCTCTTCGAGCACCTTTGAGGACTGGATGCGCATCTTCTTGCCGCGCAGGTCTTCGGGTTTGTTGATCGGCGAGTTCGCCGAGAAGGACTTGAAGCCGTTGTCCCAGTACGCCAGGCCCTTGATGCCCTTGGGTTCGAGCTTGGCGAGCAGCTGTGCGCCGACCGCGCCCTGGGTGACCTTGTTCAGGGCTTCGTAGCCGTCGAAGATGTAGGGCAGATCGAACACTTCGAACTCGCGCACGCCGAGCGGGCCGAACTTGGCCAGCGACGGCGCCAGCAGCTGGACGGCGCCGAGCTGCAGCGCTTCCATTTCTTCCTTGTCCTTGTACAGCGTGCTATTCGGGTAGACTTCGACTTTCACCGCGCCCTGGGTGTATTGCTCGGCAAGCGCCTTGAACTTCTCGGCCGCCTTGCCCTTGGGCGTGTCCTGGGCGACAACGTGGCTGAACTTGATTACGATCGGCTCCGCAGCGACCGCAGCGGCAGACAAACCGACCGCAACCAGACCGACCAGAAGTGCGCGCATCTTCATGAGATTCTCTCCTCCGCATCAACGACATCGATGAACTTTTCCGGCCCGCGGCGCTTCCCGGGGCAGGGGCACGGCGATAAATTCGCCTGTGCCGGAGATCAGTATCGTTTGGGCTCCGCCCGGTCGCTATTGTGGAATACCGCAGCAAGGAAAATCTCCGCCGTGCCCGCGTCCATGAGCCCTCTCCCCCCTTCGGCGCCCCCACCGCCTCCCGGCCCCCGCAGCCGCTGGGTTCAGCGCCTGCCCTTCCTGAGTCTGGCCCTGTTCCTCGGCGCGATTGCCGCCCTGGTCTGGCTGACGCGCGAATACGACGCCGACGAACAGCGCACCACGCTGCTCAACGACGTGCTGTGGATGGAGCAGAACCTGCGTTTTCAGCTCGATCGCAACGAGATCCATCTGCAGCAGATCGGCACCGAGCTGTTCGCCGGCACCTCGCTCTCGCCGCAGACCGAAGCCAGCCTCGCCCATCTGCTCAACCCCGAGCGCGGACTGGTGCAGATCCTGTGGCTGGCGCCCGACGGCCGCATCGCCGGCGCCCTGCCGCCACGCCCGGCGGAGGCCGCGGGCGGCAACCGCGTGCCGACCCCGGCCACGTTCGAGCTGGCGCGCAGCGTCGGCCGCCCGGTGTATGGCCCGGCCTACCCCGCGAACGGCAACGCCCACCACTTCGAAGTTCACGTCCCGCTGTGGTCGAACGAATCCCTGCTCGGCGTCGTGGTGGGCGTGTATTCGCTGTCGGACCTGGTCGTGCGCGAGCTGCCATGGTGGTTCTCGGAGCGCTACCGGGTCGCGGTGCTCGACTCCGACGGCCGGGAAATCGCCGCCAAATCCAAGGTCGCGCCCCTTTCTCCCCGGCTCGCCTACTCGATGCCGTTCGACCCGCCGGGGCACGGCCTGACCCTGCAGATCACCGCCTACAAGTCCGAAACGCGCTGGATTCCGCTCCTGCTGGGCGCCTCGATCGTGCTCCTGGGCGGCATCATCGTCTGGAGCGTGGCCCAGCTGCGCCGCCAGCTCGCCCGCCGGCAGCAGGCCGAAACCGCGCTGCGCACCGAGTCCGCGTTCCGCAAGGCGATGGAGGATTCGATGCGTACCGGGATGCGCGCCCGCGACCTCGACGGCCGGCTGACCTACGTCAACTCGGCGTTCTGCCGCATGACCGGCTTCGCTGCGGAGGAACTGATCGGGCTGAAACCGCCGATGCCCTACTGGGACCCGGAGCGGCTCGAGCAGACCTTCGAGGTGCACCGCGAAATCATGTCCGGCGAAAGCTCCGTCGAAGGCACCGAAGTCCGCCTGCGGCGCAAGAACGGCGAAGCACTCGACGTGCTGGTGTTCGAAGCGCCGCTGATCGACGCCCACGGCCGCCACGCCGGCTGGATGGGTTCGGTGCTCGACATCACCGAGCAGAAGCGCGCGCGCGAGCAGGCCCGCCAGCAGGAAGAGCGCCTGCAGCAGAGCGCGCGCCTGATCACGATGGGAGAGATGGCCTCCACCCTCGCCCACGAGCTCAACCAGCCGCTGGCGGCGATCGCCAGCTACAACTCGGGCTGCATCAACCGCCTGCACGGTGGTGACGTCGACCCCGCCGAACTGCTCGACATCCACCAGCGCATCGCCCGCCAGGCCCGGCGCGCGGGCGAGATCATCCGCCGGGTGCACGATTTCGTGCGCCGCGCCGAGCCTCGACGCGAAGTGCTCGACCTCAACGCGGTGATCCGCGACGCGGTCGGCCTGATCGAGGCCGATGCGCGCAAACGCCGGGTGGCGATCCGCACCGATCTCGCTTCCGCCCTGCCTCCGGTGGCGATCGACGCGGTGATGATCGAGCAGATCGTGGTCAACCTGGTGCGCAACGCGATGGACTCGATGCGCGACACCCTAGCCGAGCGCCGCCGCGTGGACATCGCCTCCGCGCTCGACGATCGCTTCGTCACCGTCACCGTGGCCGACCGCGGCAGCGGCATCGCCGAGGAGATCGCCGCCCGCCTGTTCGAGCCGTTTTTCACCACCAAGCCCGAAGGCATGGGCATGGGACTGAACATCTGCCGCTCGATCGCCGAACTGCACCACGGCCGCCTGGGCTTCGCAGCCCGCCCCGATGGCGGTACCCTTTTCACCCTGTCGCTTCCCGTTGGCCTCGACTCCGCATGACCTCCGCCTGCACCCACATCATCGACGACGACGACGCCATCCGCGACGCCCTCCAGTGGCTGTTCAAGACCCGCGGTGTCGCCTGCCGCGCCTGGCCCGGCGGCGAAGCTTTCGTCGACGCCTGGCGGCCCGACTGGCGCGGCTGCATCGTGCTCGACATCCGCATGGCGGGAATGAGCGGGCTGGAATGCTTCGACACCCTGCTCGCGCGCGGCTGCACCCTGCCGGTGATTTTCATCACCGGTCACGGCGACGTGCCGATGGCGGTGGCGGCGCTGAAAAAAGGCGCGTTCCACTTCATCGAGAAGCCGTTCAACGACCACGACCTCGTCGATCTGGTCGAGAAGGCGCTCGCCACCGACGCCGAGCGTCAGCGCGCCGCCGCCGGCCGCGAAACGATCGAAGCCCGGCTGGCGACGCTGACCGGTCGCGAGCGCGAAGTCATGAACCTGATCCTGGAAGGCAAGTACAACAAGGTCATCGCCGACGAGCTGTCGATCTCGATGCGCACGGTCGAAGCCCACCGCTCGCGCATCTTCGACAAGATGGCCGTGCGTTCGGCAGTCGAGCTGGCACAGCAGCTGACCCTGCTGCGCGGCTGAAGCGCCCCCACCCTCACTGCGTGTTCGCGGCCTCCCGAGGGGGCAAGAAAACTTGGGGCGGCCCTGCGTTTCCTTCAGGCAAGGCGCTCCGGACTCAGCCCGCCCCGCGGACCGGATCGGCGCCGGCGGCGTGCCAGCGCGGCATCACGCCCGCCTCGCCGGCTGCACAGGCGAACTCCGCCGCCACCCCGATCCCCGCCACCCAGGCCGGTTCGCCATCCACCCACAGCACCGGCAGACGCGCGCGCAGCCACACCGGAATCGCCGCCTCCTGGCACAGGTTCTTGAAACTGCGCCGCGGGCGGCGCCAATCGAGGCGCAGCTTCATCCCCTGGCGTCGCGCCCCCAGCCTCACCGTGCCCGCGCCGGACAGGCGCACACGACTCAGCCCGGCCCCCACCGCCGGCTCGAACACGACTTCCCCCGCGCCCCACGGCAATGCGGCTTCCCCCAGCCAGTCCCGCGCTGCGGGCGCAGCACCCGGTTCATCTGCTTCGAGCCACAGTGCATCGCGGTAGGCGCAGCACGCCCAGGCCCCGAGCACCAGGCGCAGCGGCATGTCCACGCTCGCCGCACGGAGCTGGCGCACCGCCTCGACCAGGCGCCCGCGCCCCGGCGCCCGTGCCCCGCCGCGGCGCAGCTGCCAGCGCAACAGGTTGCCCAGCCGCGCCTCGCCGAGCGCCAGCGCAGCCGAACGGCGCAAGGTGCGACCGCCGCAGGCAGCGGCGTCGAGCGCAGCCAGTTCGTCGAGCAGGGCATCGGCTTCGCGAAAATTTTCCGCGGCGCGCGCCAGCGCAGGCACGGCGGCCGGGAAGATGCGTTCGGCGACCGGCAGCAGCTGGTGGCGCAGGGCATTGCGCGTGTAGCGGAGGTCGGCATTGCTCTCGTCCTCCTCCCAGAGGAGGGCGGCCGCACGTGCCCAGGCGAGGATCTGCGCCCGGCGCACCCCGAGCAGCGGGCGCAGGCGTCCCGGCCGCGCAGCCGGCCGGCTGCGATCGAACGCCGCCATCGCCGCCGCGCCATGCACGCCGGCGCCGCGCAGCAGGCGAAACAGCACGGTTTCGGCCTGGTCGTCCTGATGGTGACCGAACACCAGCCAGTCGCAATCGACCCTGTCGAGGGCCGCATGGCGGGCTTCGCGCGCCGCCGCCTCGAGGCCGCCGGGATGGTCCCGCGCCACGGTCACGCGCAACAGCTGGAAAGGAACTCCGGCCTGCGTGCAGCGCCGGGCGCAGGCCGCCGCCCAGGCGTCGGCATTCGGGCTGAGGCCGTGATGGACGTGCGCGGCCGACAGCGCGTAGCCGAAATCCGCGCGCAGGGTGCACAGCAAGGAGAACAAGGACACCGAGTCCACCCCGCCCGAGAGCGCACAGCACAGACGGCTGTGCGCCCCGACGCCGGCGGCGGCGAGCACGCGACCGACTGCGGCGCGCAGTTCATCGTCCCCGACCATGCTTCTGGTGCCCGGCCGCGATGCCGCGGAACACCGCCGCCTGAGCGGCGGCAGCGCCGCTCAGGCGGCCTTTTCCTTGTAGCGCCCGTAGCTCATCAGCTTGTCGTAGCGCTGGGCGACAAGCTCCGAAGGGGTCAGCGCTTCGAGTTCGCGCAGCGCGTCGGTCAGCGCGCGCTTGAGCGCGACCGCCATCGCGCGGTGGTCGCGGTGGGCACCGCCGACCGGCTCGGTGACGACCTTGTCGATCAGGCCCAGCGACTTCAGCCGCGCCGCGGTGATGCCCATGGTATCGGCCGCATCGGCGGCCTTCTCCGCGCTCTTCCACAGGATGGAGGCGCAGCCTTCGGGCGAGATCACCGAGTAGGTCGAGTACTGCAGCATCAACACCTGGTCGGCGACCGCGATCGCCAGCGCTCCGCCCGAGCCGCCCTCGCCGATGATGGTGCTGACGATCGGAATCTTGAGCTCGGCCATCAGGTAGAGGCTGTGGCCGATCGCCTCGGACTGGCCGCGCTCCTCGGCGCCGATGCCCGGATAGGCGCCCGGGGTGTCGACGAAGGTGAATACCGGCAGACCGAACTTCTCGGCGAGCTTCATCAGCCGCATCGCCTTGCGGTAGCCCTCGGGGCGCGGCATGCCGAAGTTGCGCGCGATCTTCTCCTTCGTGTCGCGCCCCTTCTGGTGGCCGATCACCACGCAGCTCTGGCCGTTGAAGCGCGCCAGACCGCCGACGATCGCCTTGTCGTCGGCATAGGCGCGATCGCCGTGCAGTTCCTGGAAATCGGTGAAGATCAGCTCGGCATAGTCGAGCGTATAGGGGCGCTGCGGGTGGCGTGCCACCTGAGCGATCTGCCACGGCGTGAGCTTGGCGTAGAGTTCCTTGGTCAGCGACTGGCTCTTGGCCTCCAGGCGCGCGATCTCCTCGGAGATGTCGACCGCCGGGTCGTCCTGCACGAACCGCAGTTGGTCGATCTTCGCCTCAAGTTCGGCGATCGCCGTTTCAAAATCCAGAAAGGTGGTCTTCATCCAGCCGTTCCCAGTCAAAAATGTGCGCCATTGTAACGCCAGGCGGACGGCGGCGTAGCCTGTCCACGCTGCACTGCCACACGCGGCACTTCGCCAGACGACGCGGGGCGACCGCCCTCTGGCGATCGCCCCGCTCATCCCGCAGCGCGCCGGCAGGGGCGCAGCGGATCAGTCGTTGCTGGCGAAGCCGAGCAGGTGCAGCAGGCTGGTGAAGAGGTTGAAGATCGACACGAACAAGGTCACCGTGGCCATCACGTAGTTGGTTTCGCCGCCGTGGATGATGTTGCTCGTTTCATACAGGATCAGGCCCGACATCAGCAGCACGAAGGCGGCCGATACGGTCAGCGACAGCGCCGGGATCGAGAAGAACACCGCGCCCAGGCCGGCCAGGAAGGCCACCAGGATGCCGACCATCAGGAACCCGCCCATGAAGGAAAAATCCTTCCTGGTGGTCACCGCGTAGGCCGACAGTCCGAGGAAGATCGCCGCCGTGCCGGCCATCGCCTGCATCACGATGCTGCCGCCGTTGGGCAGCGACAGGTAGGCGGAGATGATCGGGCCGAGCGTGAAGCCCATGAAGCCGGTGAGCGCGAACACGAACACAATGCCCAGCCCGCTGTTGCGGAACTTGGTGGTCAGGAACAGCAGGCCGAAGTAGCCCACCAGGGTCAGGATCAGACCCGGGTGGGGCAGGCCCATCGCCACCGACAGCCCGGCGGTGAGCGCCGAGAAGGCCAGCGTCAGCGAGAGCAGCAGGTAGGTGTTGCGGATGACCTTGTTGGTCGATAGCACCGAAGCTTCGGCGCGGCGCATTGTCGTGATGCGGTTTTCCATGGCGGATCTTCCTCCGGAAGGATGAATGGTTTTGAGGGGAGGCAAGCCGGTCTTCAGGCCGGCAGCGCCGCAACCGGGGCGGACGCTCCGCGGCCCGGCTTTTGCTGACGGCGCAGGCGCTGGGCCAGAACCCGTGACACCCGCTCCGCGGCGGCGTCGACCGCGGCGCGCACATCGAGCTGCTTGATCGCGAACACCACGTCCGGCAGGTTGCGCAGCCGCAGTTGTACCACGCAACGCTTGTCCGCACCGTCGCCATCGGCCACCTTCACCCGCGCCCACTGGATGTGGTCGCGGAAGCGCCCGATCGCGCCGCGCATCCGCCGGCTCACATAGTCATGCAGGCCGGGCGTCGCCTTCACACCGTCACACTGCAGGTCGATACGCATCTCGAGTCTCCTGTTGTTGTCGCGCAATCACGGTCGGGTCCAGCGCCTCGACGCATGTTAAAACTCAGACCATTCGATAAAATCTCGGTTCAACAGAATATCGATCCGGTTTTATCGAAACATCCAGAAGCCACTTCCCGCTCCCCCGCTCGATCGAGGTCAGGCCATGCTGAACTACAAGCAGCTCCACCATTTCTGGATCGTCGCCCGCGCCGGTGGGATCGTGCGCGCGGCGGAACGTTCCGGGCTCGCCCCCCAGACGCTTTCGGGGCAGATCACCACGCTCGAGACCGCACTCGGGGTCAATCTGTTCAAACGCCAGGGCCGCGGCCTGGCACTGACCGAAACCGGGCGCATGGTGCTCGACTACGCCGAAGAGATCTTCCGTCTCGGAACCGAACTGGAAGAAGCCCTGCGCAGCCGGGCCACCGGGCGTGCCGTGCCGTTTCGCGTCGGCGTCGCCGACGTGGTGCCGAAAGCGATCGCCTGGCTGCTGCTGGCGCCTTCGATGGATCTCCCGGAGCCGATGCGCATCGTCTGCCGGGAAGGCAAGTTCGACACCCTGCTCGGCGAACTCGCGATCCACAAGCTCGACGTCGTCCTGGCCGACCGTCCCCTGCCGCAGAACATGGACGTGCGCGGCTACAGCCACGCCCTCGGCGAATCGACGATCGCCTTTTTCGCCACGCCGGCGCTGGCGGCGACGCTGAAAAAGGGCTTTCCAGAATGCCTGGACGGTGCCCCGCTGCTGCTGCCCGGTGCCGAAGCCAGCGTCCGCGGCCCGCTCCTGCGCTGGATCGAAGCTGCCCACCTGCATCCGCGCATCGTCGGCGAGTTCGACGACAGCGCCCTGATGCGCGCCTTCGCCGAGGCCGGGGCGGGCGTTTTCCCGAGCGCGGCGCGGGTCGGCGAGCAGTTGTGCCGGCAGGCGGGTCTGGTGCATCTGGGGGACGCCGGCGGCGTCATCGAAACCTACTACGCGATCTCGGTCGAACGCAGGCTGACCCACCCGGCGGTACGCGCGATCAGCGACGCGGCGACGGCACCGGCGCAGCGGGGGCAAGCGGAGGCGATTTGATTTTCAGCGGCAGGCGATCCAGAATCGCGGGCCCGACGCTGGCGCGTGCTGGAAAACCAGGGCGGGAATGCAGGAATACGGAGCGGTGGCGTGCTGCGTGTGCTCCGGCGCGCACGCGAAGCCCCTGGTGCCGGGAAAGGGACTCGAACCCTTACACCTTGCGGCGGCGGATTTTGAATCCGCTGCGTCTACCGATTCCGCCATCCCGGCAGGGGAGGCGCATTATCTCCGAACAAGCGCCGCTGCAGCAAGCGCGAGAGAAGGATCTCTTGCCCACCCACCGAGCCGAGGGCTCGCCCTTTCATTCTCACGTTCACCGCAATGTCCCTGACCCTCGACGATTTCGACTACCTGCTGCCGCCCGAGCTGATCGCCCAGGCGCCGCTGCCCGAGCGCAGCGCCAGCCGCCTGCTGGTCGTCACCCCCGCCCCCGGCGCCGAGCCGCTGCTTGCCGACGCGAGCATCGCCGATCTGCCCGCGCTGGTACGCCCCGGCGACCTCCTCGTGTTCAACGACACCCGCGTCATCCATGCCCGCCTGCACGGCGTCAAGGACAGCGGCGGCCAGGTCGAAGTCCTGATCGAGCGCGCGATCGGCCCGCACGAGGCGCTCGCCCAGGTGCGCGCGAGCAAGTCGCCGAAGACCGGCAGCCGGCTGCGCCTGGCCGAAGCGTTCGACGTCGAAGTGCTCGGCCGCGTCGGCGAGTTCTACCACCTGCGCTTTCCCGCCGGCGAAAATCTGTTCACCCTCCTCGAACGCCACGGCAAGCTGCCGCTGCCGCCCTACATCCAGCGCGCCGCCGGGGATGCCGACGAAAGCCGCTACCAGACGGTGTTCGCGCGCGATCCCGGCTCGGTCGCCGCGCCCACCGCCGGCCTGCACTTCGACGAGGCCCTCCTCTCCCGCCTGGCCGAGCGCGGCGCGAACTGCGCCTGGCTGACCCTGCACGTCGGCGCCGGCACGTTCCAGCCGGTGCGGGTGGATGACCTCAGCGAACACCGCATGCACCGCGAACGCTACGTCATCCCGCAGGAAACCGTGGACGCGATCGCCGCCACCCGCGCCGCCGGCGGACGTGTGATCGCGGTCGGCACCACCAGCATGCGCGCGCTCGAAGCCGCCGCCCAGGACGGCGCACTGGAAGCGGGCAGCAGCGAGACCGAAATCTTCATCCTCCCCGGCTTCCGCTTCCAGGTCGTCGATGCGCTGATCACCAACTTCCACCTGCCCAGATCCACCTTGCTGATGCTGGTGTCGGCCTTCGCCGGCATGGACGCCATCCGCCGCGCCTACGCCCACGCCATCGCCCGCCGCTACCGCTTCTTCAGCTACGGCGACGCGATGTTCCTGACCCGCAAGAACGAAACCGAAGACGATGCACTTTGAACTCCTCGCCACCGACCGCGGCGCCCGCCGCGGTCGCCTGACGCTCGCCCACGGCGTGGTCGAAACCCCGGTATTCATGCCGGTCGGCACCTACGGCACGGTGAAGGCGATGACGCCGGCGATGCTCGCCGACATCGGCGCGCAGATCTGCCTCGGCAACACCTTCCACCTGTGGCTGCGCCCGGGGCTGGAGATCATCGGTGCACACGGCGGCCTGCACCGCTTCATGGCCTGGGACAAGCCCATCCTCACCGACTCGGGCGGCTTCCAGGTCTTCAGTCTGGGCGCATTGCGCAAGATCAGCGAGGAAGGAGTGAAGTTCGCCAGCCCGATCGACGGCGCGAAACTGTTCCTCACGCCTGAAATTTCGATGCAGATCCAGCACGTGCTGAACTCGGACATCGTGATGATCTTCGACGAATGCACGCCCTACCCCGCCACCCGCGACGAGGCGGCGAAGTCGATGCAGCTATCGCAGCGCTGGGCGCGGCGCTCGCGCGACGAGTTTGACAAACTGAGCAACAAACCGGGCGGCAGCGCGGACGGCAAGCCGGACGCCGCCCCGGAGAAACGGAACGCCCTGTTCGGCATCGTCCAGGGCGGCATGTACGAGGATCTGCGCGACGAGTCGCAGGCTGCGCTGGAGGAGATCGGCTTCGACGGCTTCGCCATCGGCGGCCTCTCGGTGGGCGAGCCGAAGGAAGACATGGCGCGCATCCTCGCCCACACCGCGCCGCGCCTGCCGCAAGGCAAGCCGCGCTACCTGATGGGGGTGGGCACGCCCGAGGACATCGTCGCCGGAGTGGCCGCCGGCATCGATCTGTTCGACTGCGTGATGCCCACGCGCAACGCCAGGAACGGCTGGCTGTTCACCCGCTACGGCGACATCAAGATCAAGAACGCGGTGCACAAGGCCGACACCCGGCCGCTCGACCCGTCGTGCGACTGCTACACCTGCCGCCACTTCAGCCGCGCCTACCTCCACCACCTGCACCGCAGCGGCGAGATTCTCGGCAGCATGCTCAACACGGTCCACAACCTGCGCTACTACCAGACGCTCACTGCCGAACTGCGCGCGGCGATCGTCGCCGGCGAGTTCGCGCACTACGTGCAGCGCTTTCACCGCGAGCGCGCCACCGGCACCGCCTGAACCGTTCGGCGCGCGCGCCATCTCACCCATCCCGGGCACGATCCCGGCTGCTGCTATACTTCACCGCTTTTCTGCCCAACCGGAGTTTCAACGTGCTGATTTCCAATGCCTACGCCCAGGCCGCGGGCGCTGCCGACCCCAGTGGCGGCCTGATGGGCCTGCTGCCGCTGATCCTGATGTTCGTGGTGCTGTGGTTCCTGATGATCCGTCCGCAGATGAAGCGCGCGAAGGAACACAAGTCGATGGTCGAGGCGCTTGCCAAGGGCGACGAAGTCGTCACCGGCGGCGGCATCGCCGGCCGCGTCACCGAAGTCGGCGACAGCTTCGTGCACGTCGAGATCGCCGCCAGCACCGTGGTCGCCGTGCAGAAGCAGGCGGTCGCCACCGTCCTGCCCAAGGGTACGCTGAAGTCGCTGTAAGGCCTGCCGGCACACCGGCGGGCCTCCACCCGCCGGTGCGTTCCACCGCCCTGCGCCGCGCCCTCCGCACTGCGCCTTTCCGCCTCGCTCCTCCACTTTCCCGCCGACGATGAACCGCTACCCTCTCTGGAAGAACATCCTCATCGGCCTCGTGCTGCTCTGGGGCCTGATCTATACCCTGCCCAATTTCTACGGCGAAGTGCCGGCAGTGCAGGTATCGAGCGCCAAGGCCACCCTCAAGCTCGATTCGGTCGCGGTCACCGAGCGCATCGGCAACGCCCTGCGCGCCGCCGGCATCGACCACACCGGCATTTTCGCCGACCCCGGCAGCGTACGCGCGCGCTTCACCGACACCGAAACCCAGCTGCGCGCCAAGGACGTCATCGAGCAGGCGTTCAACCCCGACCCCGCCGACCCGTCCTACGTCGTCGCCCTGAACCTGCTGTCGGCTTCACCGAACTGGCTCACCTCGATCCAGGCCCTGCCCATGTACCTCGGCCTCGACCTGCGCGGCGGCGTGCATTTCCTCCTCGAAGTGGACATGCCGGGGGCACTGACCAAGCGCCTGGACGCCACCACCGGCGACCTGCGCACCCTGATGCGCGACAAGAGCGTGCGCCATGCCGGCATCAGCCGCGAAGGCAACACCGTAGTGGTCCGCTTCCGCGACCCCGCCCAGCGCGAAGCCGGCCGCCGTGCGATCCAGGACGCCACCGCCGACCTCCAGCTCGCCGAGCGCGACGATGCCGCCGACGACCTCAAGCTCATCGCCACCCTGACCCCGCAGGCGCAGCAGACGATGCGCGATTTCGCGATCAAGCAGAACATCACCACCTTGCACAACCGCATCAACGAGCTCGGCGTCGCCGAGCCGGTGATCCAGCAGCAGGGGGCCGAACGGATTGTCGTGCAGCTACCCGGCGTGCAGGACGTGGCCAAGGCGAAAGACATCCTCGGCCGCACCGCCACCCTCGAAGTGCGCATGGTCGACGACACCCCGGGCGCCATCGAGCAGGCCCTGGCCGGCAGCATCCCCTTCGGCACCGAGCTGTACACCGAGCGCGGCGGCTCGCCGCTGCTGGTCAAGAAGCAGGTCGTGCTCACCGGCGACCGCCTCACCGATGCCCAGCCCGGCTTCGACGGCCAGACCAACGAGCCCGCCGTGCATCTGACGCTCGATGCCGCCGGCGCACGCATCTTCCGCGACGTCACGCGCGAGAGCGTGGGCAAGCGCATGGCGATCCTGCTGATCGAAAAAGGCCAGGGCGAAGTCGTCACCGCGCCGGTGATCCGCAGCGAGATCGGCGGCGGCCGGGTGCAGATCTCCGGGCGCATGACCACCGCCGAAGCCAACGACGTCGCCCTGCTGCTGCGCGCCGGCTCGCTCGCCGCGCCGATGGAGATCATCGAGGAGCGCACCGTCGGCCCCAGCCTGGGCGCGGAGAACATCACCAAGGGCTTCCACTCGACGCTGTGGGGCTTTCTCGCGATCGTCGTGTTCATGTGCGCCTACTACCTGCTGTTCGGCCTGGTGTCGTCGGTCGCGCTCGCCGCCAACCTGCTGCTGCTGGTGGCGCTGCTGTCGCTGCTGCAGGCCACCCTGACCCTGCCCGGGATCGCCGCGATGGCGCTCACCCTGGGCATGGCGATCGACGCCAACGTGCTGATCAACGAGCGCATCCGCGAAGAGCTGCGCAACGGCGCCAGCCCGCAGGCAGCGATCGCCGCCGGCTACGACCGCGCCTTCGACACCATCCTCGACTCCAACATCACCACCCTGATCGCCGGCATCGCCCTGCTCGTATTCGGCTCCGGCCCGGTGCGCGGTTTCGCCGTGGTGCACTGCCTGGGCATCCTGACCTCGATGTTCAGTGCCATCCTGGTGTCGCGGATGCTGATCAACTTCATTTACGGCCGCCGCCGCAAGATCGACGGCCTGTCGATCGGCACGGTCTGGAAGCCGGCGGCCGACACCGCCGCCAAGCGCTGAGCGGACGAAACAGGGAACCGGATCATGGAATTCTTCCGCATCAAGAAAGACATCCCGTTCATGCGCCACGCGCTGGTGTTCAACGTCATCTCGTTGCTCACCTTCGTGCTCGCGGTGTTCTTCCTCAGCACCCGCGGCCTGCACCTGTCGGTGGAGTTCACCGGCGGCACCCTGGTCGAGGTCAGTTACGCCGAAGCGCCCCGGCTCGAGCCGATCCGCGAGGCGCTCGCCGCCAGCGGCTATCCCGACGCCCAGGTGCAGAACTTCGGCAGCGCCCGCGATCTGCTGATCCGCCTGCCCAACCGCGACGATCTGGACACTTCGCGGGTGTCGGAAACCGTCATGGCGACGCTGAAATCGGTGGCGGGGAGCGCACCGGAACTGCGCCGGGTCGAGTTCGTCGGCCCGCAGGTAGGCAAGGAGCTCGCCACCGACGGGGCGATGGCCCTTCTGCTGGTGATCCTGGGCATCGTGATCTATCTCGCGCTGCGCTTCGAATGGCGCTTCGCGGTGTCGGCGATCATCGCCAACCTCCACGACGTGATCATCATCCTGGGCTTTTTCGCGTTCTTCCAGTGGGAGTTCTCGCTGCCGGTGCTGGCCGCGGTGCTGGCGGTGCTGGGCTACTCGGTGAACGAATCGGTGGTGGTGTTCGATCGCGTGCGCGAGACGTTCCGCAAGAAGCGCGCCATGGACACCCCGGCCGTGCTCGATCACGCGATCACGAGCACGATCTCGCGTACCGTGATCACCCACGGCAGCACCCAGATCATGGTGCTGTCGATGCTGATCTTCGGCGGCGAGACGCTGTACTACTTCGCCCTGGCGCTGACCATCGGCATCTGCTTCGGCATCTACTCCTCAGTGCTCGTGGCCAGCCCGCTGGTGATGTGGCTGGGAGTGTCGCGCGAGCAGTTCGTGAAGCCGAAAAAGGAGAAGGAAGAGGCGGTGGTCTGAAGCCACGGTCTTCCCGATACGGCAAAGGCGCTCTTCGGGCGCCTTTTGCTTTTCTCGGGAATCACAGGCGGTAGTGTGCGCGGCCTCGATCCGACCTCGAAATCGGTGGCCTGTCGCCGCCTGCCCTCGCGGCCTTCGGCTACCCTCGGCGGAGCACGTCGCGGGGGCGGCGACGCAAACTCGGCGCTACGCGCCTCAAACATGCGTCGCCTTGTTTCCCCCGCGACGCCCTCCGCCTCGGCGCTCGTGAAGTTGGCGACAGGCCACCGACTCCGAGGTCTACCGCAGAGAGCAGCCTCAGACCGCAAACACCTGCTTCACCTTGAGCGTCTCGCCGCGTTCGATGAGGCCGATCAGGCGGTCGATGTTGGGGTGCTTGCCGGGATGGGTGCGGGCATCCTCGGTGTGCTCGGCGTACAGTTCCAGCCCCTTCCTCGCCGCCTCGGGCGAGATCGCGCCGTAGAGCTGGGCGAGGTGGTTGTACACCGCGAGCGAGCCGGCCTGGCCGGGTTTGTTCTCGATCGTGGCGACGACCGTGTCGGCGGCGTCGATCAGCTTCAGCGCGGCGAGATGCGACACGCCAGGCAAGGTTTTCAGGTTGTCGGCGAAGGCCATCGGGTTCTCCCGGATTGAAAACGCCACCCGCAGGTGGCGCGCAACGGATGCAGCCAACGGCCCGGCCGGGCCGCAGCCACGCAGTGATCAGATGCGACGGGCGAGTTCCGCCGCCTTGCCGACATAGCTCGCCGGCGTCATCGCCAGCAGGTGCTCGCGCGCCTCGGCGGGGATCGCCAGGGTGCGGATGAAGTCCTGCAGCGCCGCGCGGGTGATACCCTTGCCGCGGGTCATCGCCTTCAGCTGCTCGTAGGGGTTGGCGATGCCGTAGCGGCGCATCACCGTCTGCACCGGCTCGGCGAGCACTTCCCAGCACTCGTCGAGATCGGCGGCGAGGCGCGCCGGATCGGCCTCGAGCTTGGAGAGGCCGCGCAGGCAGCTGTCCAGCGCGAGCACCGTGTGGCCGAAACCGACGCCCATGTTGCGCAGCACGGTGGAGTCGGTGAGGTCGCGCTGCATGCGCGAGATCGGCAGCTTTTCGGAGAAGTGCCTGAGCACCGCGTTGGCGATGCCGAAGTTGCCTTCGGCGTTCTCGAAGTCGATCGGGTTGACCTTGTGCGGCATCGTCGACGAGCCGACCTCGCCTTCCTTGAGCTTCTGCTTGAAGTAGCCGAGCGAGATGTACATCCAGATGTCGCGGCAGGCGTCGATCAGCATGGTGTTGGCGCGCGCAATGGCGTCGAACAGCTCGGCCATGGCGTCGTGCGGCTCGATCTGGATGGTGTATTCGTTGAAGCGCAGCCCCAGGGATTCGATGAAGCGGCGGTTGAAGCCCTCCCAGTCGAACGCCGGCCAGGCCGACAGGTGGGCATTGTAGTTGCCCACCGCGCCGTTGAACTTGGCAGTCAGCGCCACCCCCGCGACCGCTGCGCGGGCACGCATCAGGCGCGCGGCGATGTTGGCCATCTCCTTGCCGAGCGTGGTCGGGCTGGCGGGCTGGCCGTGGGTGCGCGACAGCATCGGCAGCTCGGCGAGGGCGTGCGCCAGTTCGCGGAAGCGCGCGATCACCGCGTCGAGCGCGGGCAGCAGCACGGCGTCGCGGCCCTCGCGCAGCATCAGCGCGTGCGAGGTGTTGTTGATGTCTTCCGAAGTGCACGCGAAGTGGATGAACTCGGACACCTTCATCACTTCGGCGTTGTGGCCGAGGCGCTGCTTGAGCCAGTACTCCATGGCCTTGACGTCGTGGTTGGTGGTGGCCTCGATCGCCTTCACCGCCTCGCCATCCGCGGTCGAGAACGCATCCACGACCGCGCCCAGTTCGGCGATGGTCGCCGCCGAGAACGGCGCGATCTCGGCCAGCGCCGGCTCGGCAGCGAGCGCTTTCAGCCATTCGATTTCCACCTTCACCCGGTTGCGGATCAGGCCGTGCTCGGAAAAATGGTCGCGCAGACCCGCGACCTTGCCGTGGTAACGGCCATCGAGCGGGGACAGGGCGGTCAGCGGGGACGGGACGGCATTCGGCATGGCGGGAACTTCCGGAAAAAGCGGTTATTTTAACGCCGGCCCCCTTCGCGGCAGAAAACAAAAGACGGCGGGCGAGAGGGGGGCGGAGCTTGACGGCGCGAAACCGGGCGATCGCGCTCGACCCGCCTCAGCTCCGGTAGTCGGCGTTGATCTTGACGTAGTCGTAGGAGAAGTCGCAGGTCCACACCGTCGCCGCGGCGGCGCCGCGGCCGAGGGCGATGCGTACGGTGAGCTCGGCGTGCTGCATGATGCGCGCGCCCGCCTCCTCCACGTAGGACGCGGCGCGCCCGCCGTGTTCGGCGACCAGCACCGACTCGTCCGGATTGCCCAGCCACACGCGCAGCGCCGACACGTCGAGATCATCGATGCCGGCGTAGCCGATCGCCGCCAGGATGCGCCCGAGGTTGGGATCGGAGGCGAAAAAGGCGGTCTTCACCAGCGGCGAATGCGCCACCGCGTAGGCGACCTTGCGGCACTCGTCGCGGTCGCGGCCGCCTTCGACCGCGATCGTCATGAACTTGGTCGCGCCCTCGCCGTCGCGCACGATGGCCTGCGCGAGCGCGATCGACACCTCGACCACGGCATCGCGCAGGGCGCGGTAGTCGGCGCTGCCGGCATCGGCGATCTCGGCGTTGCCGGCAGCGCCGGTGGCGATCAGGATGAAGGAGTCGTTGGTCGAGGTGTCGCCATCGACGGTGATGCTGTTGAACGACAGCTCGGCCGCCTCCTTCACCAGCGCATCGAGCAGCGCCTGCGAGACCGCGGCGTCGCAGGCGAGAAAGCCGAGCATGGTCGCCATGTTCGGCCGGATCATGCCCGCGCCCTTGCTGATCCCGGTCAGCGTCACCGTGCGCCCGCCGATCGACACCTGCTTCGACACCGCCTTGGCGAGCGTGTCGGTGGTCATGATCGCGTGCGCGGCATCGAACCAGCCGTCGGCGCGCAAGTCGGCGACCGCCCCCGGCAGGCCGGCGACCAGGCGCTCGACCGGCAGCGGTTCGAGGATCACGCCGGTCGAGAACGGCAGCACCTGCCCGGCCTCGACCCCCATCTGCCGCGCCAGCGCGGCACAGGTCGCGCGCGCATGGGCGAGGCCGGACTCGCCCGTGCCGGCGTTGGCCACCCCGGTGTTGATCACCAGCGCGCGGACCGCGCCACCGGGCAGATGCGCCTTGCACACCTGCACCGGCGCCGCGCAGAAGCGGTTTTTCGTGAACACGCCGGCGACACGGCTGCCCGCGGCGAGCTCGATCACGGTGAGATCGCGGCGACCGGCCTTGCGGATGCCGGCCTCGGCGACGCCCAGGCGCACGCCCGCAACGGGTTTCAGGTCGGCAGGGGGCGGCGTGACGAGATTGACGGCCATGGAATCATTGCCCTTCGATGGTTGTGTTCGATTGCTGCGATGCGGCCCGGGGCGCAGGCTCCGGGCCTTCTGCGGCCCCCTCGGGCGCCGCACCTTGCGGCGGACGGATCAGCTCAGCTTGCCGTGGCAGTGCTTGTACTTCTTGCCCGAACCGCAGGGGCAGGGGTCGTTGCGCCCGACCTTGGGCGCGGCGCTGGCCGGCGGCTGCATGCCGCCCTCGGCGTTGCCCAGCGCCTCGTCGAAGTCGGCATGCCGGTACTGCACGTTCTCGACCTGCGGCGGCGCTTCGGCCGCTTCGAGCTGGGCTTCGGTGCGGATCTGCACCGTCATCAGGATCCGGGTGACGTCGGCGCGCACGGTGTCGAGCAGGGCTTCGAACAGTTCGAACGCCTCGCGCTTGTATTCCTGCTTCGGGTTCTTCTGTGCATAGCCGCGCAGGTGGATGCCCTGGCGCAGGTGGTCGAGCGCAGCGAGGTGCTCGCGCCAGTGCGAATCGAGGCTCTGCAGCATGACGTTGCGTTCGAACTGGTGCCACGCCGCCGGATCGACGATCGCCACCTTGGCGGCGTAGGCGTCCTCGCCGGCCTGGAGGATGCGTTCGAGAAGGGCATCGTCATCGAGACTGGGCTCGGCCTGGATCCATTCGCCCGCCGCCACCTTGATCTGGCAGTCGGCCAGCAGCGCCTGCTCGAGGCCGCCGATCTCCCACTGCTCCTCCACGCTGTCGGCGGGCACGTAGCGGCGGAAGAGGTCGTGCAGCACGCCCTGGCGCATCGCGCGGATGGTCTCGGAGATGTCTTCGCTCTCGAGCAGCTCGTTGCGCTGCTGGTAGATGACCTTGCGCTGGTCGTTGGCGACGTCGTCGTACTCGAGCAGCTGCTTGCGGATGTCGAAGTTGCGCTGCTCGACCTTGCGCTGCGCCGACTCCAGCGAACGGGTCACCATCGCGTGCTCGATCGCCTCGCCTTCGGGCATCTTCAGCCGCACCATGATCGCGTTCAGGCGCTCGCCGGCGAAGATCTTCATCAGCGGATCTTCCAGCGACAGGTAGAAGCGGCTGGAGCCGGGGTCGCCCTGGCGCCCGGAACGCCCGCGCAGCTGGTTGTCGATGCGGCGCGACTCATGGCGCTCGGTGCCGATGATGTGGAGGCCGCCGGCGGCGATCACCTGCTCATGCACCTTGGCCCATTCGGCACGCATCGCCGCGGCCTTGGCTTCCTGTTCTTCCGGCGACAGCGACGCGTCCTCGCGCACGAGCGAAACCGGCTTCTCGATGTTGCCGCCGAGCACGATGTCGGTGCCGCGGCCGGCCATGTTGGTGGCGATCGTGACCACCCCCGGGCGGCCGGCCTGGGCGACGATCTGCGCTTCGCTGTCGTGCTGCTTGGCGTTGAGCACCTGGTGCTCGATCTTCGCCTTCTTCAGCACCTCGGAAAGAAACTCGTTGGTCTCGATCGAGGTCGTGCCCACCAGCACCGGCTGGGCGCGCTCGACGCAGGCGCGAATGTCCTCGATCACCGCGTCCCACTTTTCCTTCGCGGTGCGATAGACCTTGTCATTCTCGTCCTTGCGCTGGGTCGGCTTGTTGGTGGGAATCACCACCGTCTCGAGGCCATAGATCGAATGGAACTCGAAAGCCTCGGTGTCGGCGGTACCGGTCATGCCGGCGAGCTTGCCGTACATGCGGAAGTAGTTCTGGAAGGTGATCGAGGCCAGGGTCTGGTTCTCGGCCTGGATGCGCACCCCTTCCTTCGCCTCGACCGCCTGGTGCAGGCCGTCCGACCAGCGCCGGCCGGGCATCAGGCGACCGGTGAATTCGTCGACGATGACGACCTCGCCGTTCTGCACCACGTAGTGCTGATCCTTGTGGTACAGCGCCTGGGCGCGCAGCGCGGCATACAGGTGGTGCACCAGCAGGATGTTGGCCGGATCGTACAGGCCGCCGCCTTCGCTCAACAGCCCCATCCGCACCAGGATCTGCTCGGCGCTCTCGTGGCCCTGCTCGGTCAGCAGCACCTGGTGTGATTTGAGGTCGACCGTGTAGTCGCCCGCCTCGGTGACCTCGTCCTTGTCGTCGAGCCCGCCTTCCTGCTTTTTCAGCAGCGGCGCGACCTGGTTCATTTTGAGGTAGAGCTCGGTGTGGTCCTCGGCCTGGCCGGAAATGATCAGCGGCGTGCGCGCCTCATCGATCAGGATCGAGTCGACCTCGTCGACGATGGCGAAGTCCAGGCTGCGCTGCACGCGCTCATCCACGGCATACACCATGTTGTCGCGCAGGTAATCGAAGCCGAATTCGTTGTTGGTCCCGTAGGTGATGTCCGCCGCATAGGCCGCCTGCTTCTCGGAATGCGACATGCGCGACAGGTTGCAGCCGGTGGTCAGGCCGAGGAAGCCGTAGATCCGCCCCATCCACTCGGCGTCGCGACTGGCGAGGTAGTCGTTCACCGTGATCACATGGACGCCCTTGCCCGACAGCGCGTTCAGATAGGCGGGCAGGGTCGCGACCAGGGTCTTGCCCTCGCCGGTGCGCATTTCGGCGATCTTGCCGTGGTGCAGCACCATGCCGCCGACGAGCTGGACGTCGAAGTGGCGCATGCCGTGCACCCGCTTGCCGGCTTCGCGCACCACCGCGAACGCTTCGGGAAGGATCGCGTCGAGCGTCTCGCCATTGGCCACGCGCTGCTTGAATTCCGCAGTCTTGCCGCGCAGCGCCTCGTCGGACAGAGCGGAAACTTCCGCCTCCAGCGCATTGATCTTGCGCACGGTCTGAAGGTACTGACGGACGAGGCGGTCGTTGCGACTACCGAAGATTTTCTTGAGCAGGCCGGAGAGCATGTTTTTAGGATCGACGTCGATTCGGCAAAGGCGGCAGTTTATCATGGCGCACCTACGCAGCCCGCGAGGGTTCATCTCGTCTTCCCGATGGCTCGATTACTCCACCGCTTCCTCACCCGCGGCGATGCCCTCGCCCACCTGCAGGATCATGTCGTCCGCCTGCGCCGGCTGCAGAGCGTGCTGGAAACCGCACTGCCGTCGCCGCTGACGGGCCAGTGCCAGGTCGCCAACCTGAAGGACGGCACACTCGTGATCAGTGCGCGCGGCGCGGCGGCCGCGGTGCGGCTGAAGCAGATGCTGCCCAGCCTGGTGGAGCACTTCGCCCGCGCCGGCCATGCGGTGCAGTCGATCCGGGTCAAAGTGGCTCAGCCCGAACAGCCCGAGTGGCGCCGCCCGAGCACCGAACGCCACATGTCGGCCGACGCCAAGGCCAGCCTCAGCGTCTTCGCTCAAAGCCTGCCCGCCGACGCGCCCTTGCGCGAAGCACTCGAACGCCTGGTGCGGCGCGGGCGCGACTGAGGCCGGCCGCAGCGGCGACTGGAATCGGCCCAGCGGGAATCAGCCCAGCGGCGCCAGCACGCGCTCGATCGCGAACAGGGCGAGGAACAGGAAGAGCACGACCACGGCGATGCGGAACGCCTTCCATGCCCAGGACTTGTAGCGCGGATTACCGGTCAGCAGCCACAGGACGACCGCCCCGCCGACGGCAAACACCGCCAGCAGCAGCAGGAAGCGCATGATCAGCACGCCGCGGCCCTCCCCCGCGGACGGCGTCCGGGCGGCGCCGGCCGCCGCTCAAGGGCGGGGAACACGGCGGGGAAAAGAACGGGCGTGAAGCCGGGGCGATTCACGTGTGTCAGGCAAGCGCCGGGAAAGGTGCGAACTGGTGCGCGACCGCCGGCGGAGTGGCTTCGCTCCGGTCGAAGCTGACGATTTCCCAGGCTTCGCGGTCTTCCAGCAGCACGCGCAGGATCTGGTTGTTGAGCGCATGCCCGGCCTTGTGCGCCGAATAGGCGGCGAGCAGCGGATGGCCGCACAGGTAGAGGTCGCCGATCGCGTCCAGCACCTTGTGCTTGACGAATTCGTCGGCATAGCGCAGGCCTTCGGCGTTGAGCACGCGGTACTCGTCCATCACGATCGCGTTTTCCAGGCTGCCGCCGAGGGCGAGGCCGTTGGCACGCATGAACTCGACGTCCTGCATGAAGCCGAAGGTGCGCGCGCGGGCGACGTCGCGCACATAGGACTGCTCGGCGAAGTCGATCGTGACCTGGGTCGAGGTGCTGTCGATCGCGGGGTGGTTGAAGACGATCGAAAAGCTCAGGCGGAAACCGTCGTAGGGTTCGAGGCGGACCCACTTGTCGCCTTCGACGTACTCCACCGTTTTCCTGACGCGGAGGAATTTCTTCGCCGCCGGCTGCTCTTCGATGCCCGCGGACTGGAGCAGGAACACGAAGGGCGCGGAGCTGCCGTCGAAGATCGGCATTTCCGGCGCATCGACGTCCACATGGAGGTTGTCGATGCCCAGCCCGGCGAGCGCCGACATCAGGTGCTCGACGGTGCCGACCTTGTGCCCGTCCTTTTCCAGGCCGGAACACATGCGCGTGTCGCACACCGCATAAGGGTCGGCGGGCAGGGCCAGCGGTGGATCGAGGTCGATGCGGTGGAAGACGACGCCGGTGTCGGGCGCGGCCGGGCGCAGGACCAGGGTCACCTTGCGTCCGCCATGCAGACCGACGCCGGTGGCCTTGACGACGGATTTGAGGGTGCGCTGCCTGATCATGACCGGATTCCTTTTTCGATCACGAATTTTAGCATGTGCCCCCGTTGCCGCCCGGGCCCCTGCAGCGCGCGCGCCAGGCCGTTGCGCAAGCGGATGTTGCAGACGCACGCTGCCGCATGGGGCAGGCAGCGGTCACGAACCGGAGGCGGCGACTCGCACCCGCTGCCCGCAGGCGGCGGCACGGCAGGAGGGGCGGCGCAGGAAGCGGCCGCCGGCAACGCTTCAGTCGGCCTGGCGGCGCAGGAAGGCGGGAATGTCGTAAGTGCCGACGCCGCTCGTGCTCATCGCTTCGACCGTGGTGCGGCGACCGCTGCGCATCACCGCCGGCACGTCGAGGCCATGCACGTCGCCCGCGGCGCTGCTCATCGCCGGGCCGTAAGTGCCGGTACCCTGCACCACCTGCATCACCGGCTGGCGCGCGGTGCGCGGCGCCCCCAGGCCGGTGGCGACCACGGTGATGCGGATGCGGTCTTCCATGGTGTCGTCGAACACCGTGCCGTACTTGACGAAAGCTTCGGGCGCGGCAAACGCCTGCACCGTCCTCACCGCGTCACGCACTTCGGACATTTTCAGCGACTTGCTCGCGGTGATGTTGATCAGCACGCAGCGCGCCCCCGACAGCTCGGTGCCTTCGAGCAGCGGCGACACCGCGGCCTGCTCGGCGGCGATGCGCGCACGGTCCATGCCGGCCGCTTCGGCCGAGCCCATCATCGCCCGCCCCATCTCCGCCATCGCGGTGCGCACGTCCTGGAAGTCGACGTTCACCAGCCCGGGGACGTTGATGATCTCGGCGATGCCGCCGACCGCCGAGCGCAGGACGTTGTCGGCCGAGCGGAAGCACTCCTCGAAACCGGCGTCATCGCCATAGACGTCGAGCAGCCGGTCGTTGAGCACGACGATCAGCGAATCGACATGGCGGGTGAGTTCTTCCACGCCACTTTCGGCGACGCGGATGCGGTTCTCGAAATCGAACGGCTTGGTCACCACAGCGACGGTCAGGATGCCCATTTCCTTGGCGATCTCGGCCACCACCGGCGCGGCGCCGGTGCCGGTGCCGCCGCCCATGCCGCCGGTGATGAACACCATGTGCGCGCCTTCGAGCGCGGCGGCGATCTCGTCGCGCGATTCCTGCGCGGCGGCGCGGCCGGCCTCGGGCTTGGAGCCGGCCCCCAGGCCGCTGTTGCCGAGTTGCAGCTTGAGCGGCGCGAGGCAGCGCTTGAGCGCCTGCGCATCGGTGTTGGCCGAAATGAACTGCACGCCCTTGACGCCCTCGCGCAGCATGTGATCGACCGCGTTCCCCCCAGCACCGCCGACACCGACCACCTTGATGACGGTGCCGCACGGTTCCTTCTCAACGATTTCAAACATTTGCCTCGCCTCCTGAATTGACGATCCTGCTCGACACCAAACCCGGCCGGCTTCTATTTAGTATGTGTTTTTCAGTCTACTACTAAATAAACTTATGCAGCCCGGCCGGGATCTGCAACCTGGTCAAAAATTCCGTTCGAACCACGCCTTCATCCGCCCGAACACCTGCCTGACGCTTCGCACCTCGCGCGTCTGCAGCCCGCGGCGGCGCTGCGTCATGCCTTCCATCACCAGACCCATTGCGGTCGCATAGCGCGGCTGGCACACCACGTCGGCAAGGCCGCCGTCGTACTGCGGCGCGCCGATCCGCACCGGCATGTGGAACACTTCTTCGCCCAGCTCGACCATGCCGCGCATCACCGCCGAGCCGCCGGTGAGCACGACCCCGGAAGACAGCAGCTCCTCGTAGCCGCTGCGCCGCAGCTCGGCCTGAACGAGCTCGAACAGCTCGGACACGCGCGGCTCGATGACGTCGGCCAGGGCCTGGCACGACAGCTTGCGCGGCGGCCGGTCGCCCACGCCGGGGACCTCGATCATGTCCTCGGGGTCGGCGAGCTGGTGCATCGCCACGCCGTGGCGGATCTTGATCTCCTCGGCCTCCGCGGTCGGGGTGCGCAGCGCCATCGCGATGTCGTTGGTGATCTGGTCGCCGGCCACCGGGATCACCGCGGTATGGCGGATCGCGCCCTGGGTGAACACGGCGATGTCGGTGGTGCCGCCGCCGATGTCGATCATGCACACGCCGAGCTCCTTCTCGTCTTCGGTCAGCACCGCGTGGCTCGAGGCGAGCGGCTGCAGGCTCAGGTCGAGGACTTCGAGGCCGCAGCGGCGCACGCATTTGATCACGTTCTGCGCCGCCGACACCGCGCCGGTGACGATATGCACCTTGACTTCGAGGCGCACTCCGCTCATCCCGATCGGTTCGCGCACGCCGCCCTGGCCGTCGATGATGAACTCCTGGGTCAAGGTGTGCAGGATCTGCTGTTCAGCCGGGATCGGCATCGCGCGCGCGACTTCGATGACGCGCTCGACATCGAGCGCCGACACTTCCTTTTCCTTGATCGCCCACGAGCCGTTGGAATTGAAGCTCTTGATGTGGCTGCCGGCGATGCCGGTATAGACCTCGTGGATCTTGCACTCGGCCATCAGCTCGACCTCCTGCACCACCCGCGAGATCGCATCCACCGTGGCTTCGATATTGACCACCACACCGCGCTTGAGCCCGCTCGCCGGCTGCGTGCCCAGGCCGACCACGTCGAGGCGGCCGTCAGGCTTCACTTCGGCCACCAGACAGGTGACCTTGGCCGTGCCGATGTCGAGGCCGACGACCAGTTCCTTGTAGTTCTTGTTCATTTCTTGCCCTTCCTGCCAGCAGGCGACGCCGCCGGCAACAGCACCGAGGCGTCCGCCGGGGTCAGCGCGAAGCCGCCTGGATAGCGCAGGTCCGCGACCTTGATGTCGATGTCGATATTGTCCTGCACCCGCGGCCATACCGCGATGAAACGCTGCAGCCGCTCGGCGAGCGGGGATTCGTCCTGATCGCGGCCGACGATGACGGTCATCCCGTTGTCGAGGTGGAGCCGCCAGGCCTGGCGCGCCGACAGCGCGAGGCCGACCAGGCGCAAGCCCAGCGGCTGGAGCATCGCGGCGAACTCGCCATGGCGCGCGAGCAGCGTACGGGCGGAGCCTTGCGGGCCGTCGAACTGGGGCAGATCGGCATTGCTCGCGGCGGTAAACACTTCACCGTAGCGGTTCACCAGGCGCGCCTCGCCGCTTTCGGACACGGTCCAGTACGCCACCGCCTCGTGCTCCTCGATCCGCAGTTCGAGCGCATCGGGCCAGCGCCGGCGCACTTCCGCCTTGCGCACCCAGGGCAGCTTCTCGAACGTGGCCCGGACGGCGTCGAGGTCGACCATGAAGAAATTGCCCTGCACCGCCAGACGCGCCGCATATCCGAGCTGGGCCTCGGTGACGTGGGCGGGCGGCGTCAGCACCACCAGCTCGCGCAGCGGGAACAACGGGCGCGACACGAACCAGGCCACCAGCGCCCAGCCCAGCGCCACGGCCGCGCCCAGCGTGAGCAGATCGGAGAACAGATCGAGCAGCGCCGGTCGGTGCCACACGCCTTTCTCTGCACTCGGTCGCGCGCCCGCTCCACGCGGGCGGGCGGAACGGATCGCCGCGGGATGGGCGCGCGCTTCAGCCAAGGCGGGCCCCCTCCAGGATCTTCAGGCACAGCGCGGCGAACTCCAGCCCGGCGACGCGGGCCGACATCGGCACCAGCGAATGCCCGGTCATCCCCGGCGAAGTGTTCATCTCGAGCAGGTAGGGCCGGCCGTCGGCGTTCAGGATCAGGTCCACCCGCCCCCAGCCGCGGCAGCCGAGCACGCGCGCCGATTTCATCACCAGCGCCTGCAGCGCCGCCTCCTCGCCCGCGGGCAGGCCGCAGGGGCAGTCGTAGCGGGTATCGTCGGTGAAATACTTGTGCTGGTAGTCGTAGTTGCCGCCGGGGGCGACGATACGCACCAGCGGCAGCGCGCGGTCTTCGAGAAAGGGCGCGGTGAGCTCCTCCCCGGCGATGAACTCCTCGGCGATCACCAGGCGGTCGTAGCGCGCCGCCAGTTCCCACGCTGCCTTCAGCTCGCCCGGCGCGGTCACCTTCGTCGCGCCCATGCTCGAGCCTTCGTGCACCGGCTTGACGAAGATCGGCAGGCCCAGCTCGGCGACCACCGCCTCCCAGTCGGTGTCGGCGTCGAGGATCGCGTAGCGCGGCGTGGGCAGGCCGCTCGCCAGCCACACCATCTTGGTGCGCCACTTGTCCATCGACAGCGCCGAGGCCATCACCCCGCTGCCGGTGTAGGGGATGCCCATCAGCTCGAGTGCGCCCTGCACCGTGCCATCCTCGCCACCGCGGCCATGCAGGGCGATGAACACGCGCGCGAAGCCCTCTTCCTTCAGGATATGCAGATCGCGCTCGGCAGGATCGAAGCCGTGGGCATCGACTCCGGCCCCCTGCAGCGCGGCCAGCACCGCCCGCCCCGACATCAGGGAAACATCGCGCTCGGCGGAGTCTCCGCCGAACAGCACCGCGACTTTGCCGAAGTCCTTGTTCACACTGCGTCCTCGATTCGGGCGAGTTTGCCCGGCACCGTGCCGATGCTGCCCGCCCCCATGGTGATCACCACGTCGCCCGCGCGCGCGGCAGAAAGAATCATTTTCGGCAGGTCGGCGATGTCCTCGACGAACACCGGCTCGACCGCCCCCGCCACCCGCAGCGCGCGCGCCAGCGCACGGCTGTCGGCGGCGACGATCGGCGCCTCGCCGGCGGCGTAGACTTCGGCCAGCAGCAGCGCGTCGGCCGTCGACAAGACCTTGACGAAGTCGTCGAAGCAGTCGCGGGTGCGGCTGAAGCGATGCGGCTGGAAGGCCAGCAGCAGGCGACGCCCGGGAAACGCGCCGCGCGCCGCGGCGATCGTCGCCGCCATCTCCACCGGATGGTGGCCGTAGTCGTCGATCAGGGTGAAGCTGCCGGACTCGGCGCCGTCCACGCTCGGCAGCGGCACTTCACCGTAGCGCTGGAAGCGCCGGCCGACGCCGTTGAACTCGGCCAGCGCCTTGACGATCGCGGCGTCGGGCACCTGCACTTCGGTTGCGACCGCGATCGCCGCCAGGGCGTTGAGCACGTTGTGCAGGCCCGGCAGGTTGAGCTCGATCGCAAGCCGCGAGGTCGTGCCGTTCACCCGCACGCAGTCGAACAGCATCCGTCCGCCGGCGGCGCGGACGTTCTCGGCGCGGATGTTGGCGCCCGGCGACAGGCCGTAGCGCACGATCTGCTTCGACACCCGGGGGATGATCTCGCGCACGTTGGGATCGTCCTCGCACAGCACCGCGACGCCGTAGAACGGCAGGCGCTGGAGGAAATCGACGAAGGCCTGCTTGACCCGGCCGAAGTCGTGGCCGTAGGTGTCCATGTGATCGGCATCGATGTTGGTGACCACCGACAGCACCGGGTTGAGCAGCAGGAAGGAGGCGTCCGACTCGTCGGCCTCGGCCACCAGGAAGTCGCCCTTGCCCAGGCGCGCGTTGGCCCCGGCGGCATTGAGCCGGCCGCCGATGACGAAAGTCGGGTCGATGCCGCCTTCGGCGAGGATGCTCGCCACCAGCGAGGTGGTGGTGGTCTTGCCGTGAGTGCCGGCGATGGCGATGCCGCTCTTGAAGCGCATCAGCTCGGCGAGCATCTGCGCGCGCGGCACCACCGGAATGCGCCGCGCGCGCGCGGCCGCGACTTCCGGGTTGTCGTCCTTCACCGCGGTCGACACCACCAGCACGTCGGCATCGGCGACGTTGGCCGCATCGTGGCCGCGGACGACGCGTGCGCCCATGTTCTGCAGCCTGCGGGTGGCGGCGTTGTCGCCGAGGTCGGAGCCGCTGACGCGAAAGCCCTGGTTGACCAGCACTTCGGCGATGCCGCTCATGCCCGCACCGCCGATGCCGACGAAATGGATGTTCCTGACTTTGTGCTTCATGTCCGGTCTCCGCCGGCCAGCGTCGCGCAGACGTCGGCGACCTGCGCCGCGGCCTGCGGCCGCGCCAGCGCGCGCGCATGCTCGGCCATCTGCAGCAGGCGGCCGCGGTCGAGGCTGGCGAGGATGCCGGCCAGGCGTTCGGGGGTGAGTTCGGGTTGCGGCAGCAGGTAGGCTGCACCGCGCGCGGCGAGAAAGCGCGCGTTGCCGGTCTGGTGGTCGTCCACCGCATGCGGGAAGGGCACCAGCAGGCTGGCCACGCCGGCCGCGGCGAGCTCGGCCACGGTCAGCGCCCCGGCGCGGCAGATCACCAGGTCGGCCGCGGCATAGGCGGCGGCCATGTCGTCGATGAAGGCGCGCTGCTCGGCCTCCACTCCGGCCTTCGCGTACGCTTCGCGCAAGGCCTCGAGCTGGCGCCCGCCGGCCTGATGGACCACCACCGGGCGCTGCTCCGGGGCAAGGCGGGCAAGCGCCTGCGGCACCGCGGCGTTGAGCGCCGCCGCCCCCAGGCTGCCGCCCACCACCAGCACCCGCAGCGGGCCGCTGCGCCCGGCATAGCGCTCGACCGGCGCCGGCAGCGCAGCGATGTCGGCGCGCACCGGATTGCCGATCCACTCCGCCCGCTCGAGCACCGCGGGAAAGCCGCTCAGCACGCGGTCGGCGACGCGCGCGAGGACGCGGTTGGCCAGCCCGGCCACCGAGTTCTGCTCGTGCAGCACCAGCGGCCGGCCGAGCAGCGCCGCCATCATGCCGCCGGGGAAAGTGATGTAGCCGCCCATCCCGAGGACGACGTCGGGCTTCACCCGGCGCAGCGCGCGCACGGCCTGCCAGAAGCCCGACAGCAGGTTCACCGGCAGCATCAGCTTGCGCACCAGGCCCTTCCCGCGCAGCGCGCCGAAGCGCACCCACACGGTTTCGTAGCCGTGCGCCGGCACGATCCGCGCTTCCATCCCGTCCGGGTTGCCCAGCCAGACGATGCGCCAGCCGCGGGCGCGCAGCGCCTCGGCGACGGCGATCCCGGGGAAGATGTGGCCGCCGGTGCCACCGGCCATGACGAGCAGCGTCCTCATGCCCGCCCTCCGCGCATCAGTTGCCGGTTTTCCCAGTCGACCCGCAGCAGGATGCCGAGCGCGATGCAGTTGGCGACGATGCCCGAGCCGCCGAAGCTCATCAGCGGCAAGGTGAGGCCCTTGGTGGGCAACAAGCCCATGTTGACCCCCATGTTGATGAAGGACTGGACGCCGATCCAGAGGCCGATGCCCTGCGCGACCAGTCCGGAAAAATAGTGCTCGAGGCGGATCGCCTCGCGACCGACGATGAAGGCGCGATGCACGAGCACGGCGAACAGCGCCACCACCACCACCACCCCGACGAAGCCGAGCTCTTCGGCGATCACCGCGAGGAGGAAGTCGGTATGCGCCTCGGGCAGGTAGAACAGCTTCTCCACGCTGCCCCCGAGGCCGACCCCGAACCATTCGCCGCGGCCGAAGGCGATCAGCGAGTGGGACAGCTGGTAGCCCTTGCCGAACGCATCCTGCCACGGGTCCATGAAGCCGAAGATGCGGTCGCGGCGGTAGGGCGAGGTCCAGATCAGGATCATGAAGCCGATCACCGCCGCCACCGCCAGCAGGACGAACACCTTGACGTTGACCCCGCCGAGGAAGAGCACGCCGAAGGCGATCACGGTGATGACGACGAAAGCGCCGAAGTCGGGTTCGCTCAGCAGCAGGAAGCCGACGAACAGGATCACCACCATCATCGGCAGGAAGCCGCGCATGAAGCTGCCCATCACGTCGAGCTTGCGCACGGTGTAGTCGGCGGCGTAGAGCGCGGCGAAGATCTTCATCAGCTCGGACGGCTGCAGGTTGACCGGGCCGAGCGACAGCCAGCGCTGGGCGCCGTTGACTTCGCGCCCCACCCCTGGAATCAGGACCACGACCAGCAGCACCACCCCGGCCACGAACAGCGCCGGCGCGAGCTGCTGCCAGCGCGCCATCGGCAGGCGGAAGCTGACCAGGCCGAGGCCGATGCCGATCGCCAGGAACACGGCGTGGCGCATGAGGAAGTAATGCGACTGGTAGCCGGTAAAGCGGCTGCCCTCGGCCGTGGCGATCGAGGCCGAATACACCATCACCAGCCCGATCAGGAGCAGCCCGACCGCCGACCAGATCAGCAGCAGATCGAGTTCCTGCGCCGGCGTCCCGCCCGGCGCGAAACGGCCACGGGGGCGCGGACGCGCTTCGCCCGCCGCACGTCCGGCGGCGACGGCGAAGCGCCCGGAGAGCCTGCTGGCGAGCTTCATCGCGCGCTCACCTCCGCCAGCCTGCGCACCGCGGCGACGAAGACTTCGGCGCGGTGGGCGTAGTTGCGGAACATGTCGAGGCTGGCGCAGGCCGGCGACAGCAGTACCGCGTCGCCGGCCTGTGCCAGCGCCGCGGCACGGAGCACCGCGGCGTCGAGGTCGGGCGCATGCTCGAGCGCGACGCCGCACCCGGCGACCGCCGCGGCGATGCGTCCGGCATCGCGCCCGAAGAGCACCGCGGCGCGCGCGCGGCGCGCCAGCGCCGGCCCCAGCGGAGCGAAGTCCTGACCCTTGCCGTCGCCCCCGGCGATCAGCACCACCGGGCGGTCCATGCCTTCGAGCGCGGCCACCGTGGCACCGACGTTGGTGCCCTTGGAATCGTCGTAGAAGCGCACGCCGTCGGTGCGCTCGGCGACCAGCTCGACCCGGTGCGGCAGGCCGCGAAAGGCGGTCAGCCCCGGGAGCAGGCGCTGCGGCGCGATCCCCAGCCCGCCTTCGCACAGCGCCAGCGCGGCGAGCGCGTTGGCGGCGTTGTGGCGGCCGGCGAGCGCCAGCTCGGCGAGCGCGAGCAGGCGCTCGCCGCCGCGCACCAGCCAGTCGCCGCCCGCGCCCGCGGCGATGCCGTAGTCGTCTCCCGCCGCAGCCGCGGAGCCGAAGCGGATCACGCGGCGGTCGGGCAGGGCCATCGCCGCCACCCGCACATCGTCGCGGTTGAGCACCTGCACGCCGGCACCCTGGAAAATCCTGGCCTTGGTCGCGGCGTATTCTTCGATTCCGGCGTAGCGGTCGAGGTGGTCGTCGCTGATATTGAGCACCGTCGCCGCGTCCGGGTCGAGGCCGTGCATCGTTTCGATCTGGAAGCTCGACAGCTCCAGCACCCAGCACTGCGGCAGCGCCGCCCCGGCTTCCAGCCGTTCCATCAACACATCGAGCGCGGCCGGGCTGATGTTGCCGGCCGCCACCGCGTCGATGCCGGCGGACTGCGCCAGCGCCGCGGTCAGCGCAGTGGTGGTGGTCTTGCCGTTGGTGCCGGTGACGGCGAGGATGCGGGTCTGCGCGCGCACGCCGAGTTCGTCCAGGGCCTGCGCCAGCAGGCTCATCTCGCCGGTCAGCGGCAGGCCGCGGCGGCGCGCGGCGGCGGCGACACCGGCGCGCGGGTCGAGCCCCGGACTCAGCGCCACCAGATCGATGCCGTCGAGCACTTCCTCGCCGAACGCGCCAGTGACGAGCTCCGCCAGCGGCGCCTCGGCACGCAGCGCTTCCAGCCCCGGCGGCGCCGCACGGCTGTCGGCCACGCGCAGGCGCGCACCGCGCAGCGCGCACCAGCGCGCCATCGCCAGGCCCGACTCGCCAAGGCCGAGGATGAGGACGTGTTTTCCGGTGAGGATGCTCATCTGAGTTTCAGCGTCGACAGCCCGAACAGCACCAGCATGATGGTGATGATCCAGAAGCGGACCACGACCTGGGTTTCCTTCCAGCCGCCGAGCTCGTAGTGGTGGTGCAGCGGCGCCATGCGGAAAATGCGCTTGCCGCCGCTGGCCTTGAAGTACAGCACCTGCAGCATCACCGACAGGGTTTCGGCGACGAACAGCCCGCCCATCATGAAGAGCACGATCTCCTGGCGCACGATGACCGCGATCGTGCCGAGCGCGGCGCCGAGCGCAAGGGCGCCGACATCGCCCATGAAGACTTCCGCCGGATAGGCGTTGAACCACAGAAAGCCCAGCCCCGCGCCGCAGATCGCGCCGCAGAACACCGCCAGCTCGCCCGCGCCGGCGACGTAGGGGACGCCGAGGTACTTGGCGAACCCGGCGTGGCCGGCGACGTAGGCGAAAATCGCCAGCGCCCCGGCCACCATCACCGTGGGCATGATCGCCAGGCCGTCGAGGCCGTCGGTGAGGTTGACCGCGTGGCTGGTGCCGTTGATCACGAAATAGCTCAGGGCGACGAAGCCGACAATCCCCAGCGGGTAGGCGACGGCCTTGAAGAACGGCACGATCAGCTCGGTTTCGGCCGGCGTGCTCGCCGTCGCGCCGAGGTACAGCGCCGCCGCCAGGGCGATGGCCGAAGTCCACAGGTATTTCCAGCGGCTGGCGAGCCCTTTCGGATCACGGTGCACGACCTTGCGCCAGTCGTCGACCCAGCCCACCGCACCGAAGCCGAGCGTCACCAGCAGGGTGACCCAGAGGTAGTCGTTTGCGAGGTCGCCCCACAGCAGCATGGTGAGGCCGATCGCGATCAGGATCAGGGCCCCACCCATGGTCGGGGTACCGGCCTTGGTCAGATGCGATTTGGGGCCGTCGTCGCGCACCGCCTGGCCGATCTTCTTCGCCGCGAGCCAGCGGATCACGCCCGGCCCGGCGACGAGCGAGATCGTCAGCGCGGTCAGCGCAGCGAGCACCGTCCGCAGCGTGATGTAGCCGAAGACGTTGAAGCCGCGGATGTCCTGGCCGAGCCAGAGAGCGAGTTCCAGCAACATAGGGTCTGTCAGGGGTCGGTTACGTTGAAGGGGCGGAATTGTGCATTGCCACAAGCGCATCCGCCACTCTTTCCATGCACATGAACCTCGAGCCTTTCACCAGCACCACCGAATCCGCGTCGAGGCGCGGAGCGAGTGCCTTGACGAGCGCCTCGGCAGAGGCGAAGTGATGCCCGCCCTCGCCGAAATTGCGCACCGCGATCGCACTCATCTCGCCCAGCGCGAACAGGCCGTCGACGCCCTTGCTCTTGGCGTAGCCGCCGATCTCGTCATGCACCTGGGCGCTGATCCCGCCGACTTCCCCCATGTCGCCGAGCACCAGCCAGGTATGGCCGGGGAGCGAGGCGAGGACGTCGATGGCGGCACGCACCGAGTCCGGGTTGGCGTTGTAGGTGTCGTCCAGGATCAGGGCGCCGCGCGGGCCGTTGCGCCGTTGCAGGCGACCGCGCGCGCCGGTGAACCCCGCCAGCCCGTCGGCCACCGCTTCGGGCGAAACGCCCGCAGCAAGGCAGACCGCCGCCGCCCCTACGGCGTTGCGCGCATTGTGCACGCCCGGCACCTGCAGGATGAAACCGAACCGCCCGGCGGGGGTGTCGAGCTCGAGCCGGGAGCCGAGGCCGCGCAGGGTACACTGCCCGCGCACATCCGCCGCCCGCTCGATACCGAATGTCACAATCCGGCGCCCGGCGTTGACCGCGCGCCACTCGCCGACGTGCGGGTCGTCGGCGTTGATCACGGCGATGCCGGTCGCACCCAGGCCTTGATAGATCGCCCCCTTCTCGCGGGCGACCTCCTCGACCGAGCCGAGGCCCTGCAGGTGGGCACGCTGGGCGTTGGTGACGATCGCCGCGGTCGGCTGCGCCAGTGCGCTCAGGTAAGCGATTTCGCCGGGACGGTTCATCCCCATCTCGATCACCGCCGCGCGGTGGAAATCGCGCAGTTCGAGCAGGGTCAACGGCAGGCCGATGTCGTTGTTCAGATTGCCGCGGGTGGCGAGGACGCTGTCGTCGCCGAAACCGTCGCGGCGGGCCTGGGCGCGCAGGATCGCCGCGCACATTTCCTTCACTGTGGTCTTGCCGTTGCTGCCGGTCACCCCCAGCAGCGGCAATGCGAAACGGGCGCGCCAGCTCGCCGCCAGGGTACCGAGTGCGCGCCGGGTGTCGTCAACGACGATCAGCGGCAACGGCGCGAGCGCCTGCCCGGCAGCCCACTCGGCATCGACCAGCGCCGCCGCCGCACCCCGCGCCGCCGCCTCGGCGACGAAGTCGTGACCGTCGAAGCGCTCTCCGCGCAAGGCGACGAACAGCTGGCCGGGCACCAGCGCCCGGCTGTCGCTGCCGACGCATTCGAAGCGCGCGTCCCCCTGCGCGCGCGCCTGATGGGCGGCGAGCGCCCGCACCGCATCGTGCACGGTCATCATCGTTCGCGCTCCTTCGCATGCCAGGCCTGGAGGGCGAGGCGGGCCTGCTCCAGATCGGAGAACGGCAGCCGCTGCCCGAGGATTTCCTGATAGGGCTCGTGCCCCTTGCCCGCGATCAGGACGACGTCGGCGGCGCCGGCCTCGCCGATCGCGATACCGATCGCCTGCGCCCGATCGACCACCTGCTCGGCCTGCGCGCCGCTGCCCGCGGCGATCGCCGCCATGATCACGAGCGGGTCTTCGCTGCGCGGATTGTCGCTGGTGATGACGACACGGTCGGCGAGCGCGCGCGCCACTTCGCCCATCAGCGCACGCTTGCCGGTATCGCGGTCGCCGCCGCAACCGAACACGCACACCAGCCGCCCGCCGCGCATCCGCACCGTGCCGCGCAGGGCTTCCAGCACTTTCTCCAGCGCATCCGGCGAATGCGCGTAATCGACGATCACCAGCGGCTCGCGCTCGCCGCCCACCACCTGCATCCGCCCGGCGGGCGGCGTCAGCTGCACCAGCTGCGCAGCCACGGTCTCGAACGCCACTCCGCGCGCCAGCAGCGCGGCGCCGACGGCGAGCAGGTTCGCGACATTGAAGGGCGCCACCATGCGCACCGCGAGATCGGCCTCACGGCCGCCCCAGTGCAGCGTGAAACGCAGCCCCGCCGCTGTGGCCTGGAGACGGTCGGCGCACAGCACGCGGGCGCCGGCGACCGCGCCGGCATGGTCCGCGCGCACGGTGCAGGCGACGACGTCGCGCCCTTCGCCCGCCAGGCGCCGTGCCAGCGTCATGCCGAAGGGGTCGTCGATGTTGATCACGCAGGTCTCGACTCCGGGAAGCGCGAACAGCCGCGCCTTGGCCTGGGCATACGCCTCCATCGAGCCGTGGTAGTCGAGATGGTCGCGGCTCAGGTTGGTAAACAGCGCGACATCGAAGCGCACCCCGTTGACCCGCCCCTGGTCGAGCCCGATCGAGGACACTTCCATCGCCGCGGCTGCCGCCCCGCCGGCACGGAATCGCGCCAGCCAGCGCTGCAGCTCGAGGGCGTCGGGCGTGGTATTGAGCGCCGCCTCGAGTTCGCCGGGAAAACCGCAGCCGAGCGTGCCGATGATGCCGCAGCGCGCGCCGAGCCCGCTCAGCGCGCTGGCGAGCATCTGGCTCACCGTGGTCTTGCCGTTGGTGCCGGTGACTCCGGCCACCCACAACGCGGCCGAAGGCCGGCGGTAGATCTCGTCGGCCAGCGGACCGGCCAGCTCCTTCAGGCCGGCGACCGCCAGCGATGGCAGGGGCAGCGCTCCGGGATCGAAACCGTCACCGCTTTCCCACAGCACCGCCCCCGCCCCGCGGGCGATGGCATCGGCGATGTGGCGGCGACCGTCGGTGCGGAACCCGGGCCAGGCGGCGAACACCTCCCCCGGCGCGAGGCGACGCGAATCCGCGCCGATTCCCTGCGGCTCGACTCCGGCCTGGCGCAGGCGGGCGAGGACTTCCTGGACTTGTCCTGTGCTCACATGCGCTCCCGGGCGGATGTGCCATCCTCGGTTTCGTCGGCCGGCTTGCGCGCGATCTGCAACGGCGCGATCGGCATGTCGGGGGCCACGCCAAGGGTGCGCAGCGAACCTTCGACCAGGCGCGCGAACACCGGTGCGGCAACGGCGCCACCGTAGTGCTGGCCAGCCGAAGGCTCGTCGATCATCACCGCAACCACGATGCGCGGCTTCGTGGCCGGGGCGAAACCGACAAAGGAAGACACGTACTTCCTGGCATAGCGTCCGCCTTCGAGCTTATGCGCGGTTCCGGTCTTGCCGGCCACGGTATACCCGGCCACCTGGGCGCGCGGCGCGGTGCCCTGGGGGCCGGCGGCCAGCTCGAGCATCGCCCGGACCTCGCGCGCGGTCTGCGCCGAGAAGACCCGCCGCCCCGGCGCCGGAGCGCGCTCGAGGCGGGTCAGCGACAGGGGCAGCAGTTCGCCGTCGCGGGCGAACACGAGGTAGGCCCGCGCCATCTGGATCAGGCTCACTGCGATGCCGTGGCCATAGGACATGGTCGCCTGCTCGATCGGCCGCCAGGTCTTTGCCGGTCGCACACGGCCCGCGGTCTCGCCGGGGAAGCCGAGATCGAGCGGTGCGCCGAAGCCGAGCTGATCGAACAGCTGCCACATCTCGTCGGCAGCGAACTGCTGCGCGAGCTTGACCGTGCCGACGTTCGACGACTTCTGCACCACCTGGGATACGGTGATCGGGCCGTGGCGCTTGGTATCGGAAATCGTCGCCGAACCGATCGTCAGCCGGCCGTTGCCGGTATCGATCATGGTGCCCGGCTCGACCTTGCCCTTCTCCAGGGCGAGCGCAGCGATGAAGGGCTTCATCACCGAGCCGGGTTCGAAGCTGTCGGTAAACACCCGGTTGCGCAGCTGGGCACCGCTCAGATCGGCGCGATTGTTGGGGTTGAAGGTCGGCGCATTGGCCAGCGCCAGCACTTCGCCGCTTTGCGCATCGAGCACCACGACCGCTCCGGCCTTGGCCTTGTGCTGCTGCATCGCCTCGCGCAGCGCCGACCAGGCGAGGTACTGGATCTTGCCATCGATCGACAGCGCGACGTCATCGCCGTCGCGCGGCGGGCGGATCGCTTCCACGTCCTCGACGATCTGGCCGCGCCGGTCCTTGATCACCCGGCGCAGCCCGGGACGGCCGGCGAGCCGCTTCTCGAACGCGAGTTCCATTCCTTCCTGCCCTTTGTCCTCGACATCGGTGAAGCCGAGGATGTGGGCCATCACCTCGCCGCCCGGGTAATAGCGGCGATATTCCTGCTGCTGATGGATGCCTGCGAGGCCGAGGTCGGCGACCTGCTGCGCCACGTCGGGCACGAGCTGGCGCTTCAGGTAGACGAAGTCGCGGCTCGATCCGAGCTTGGCATTGAGCTCGTTGATGTCCATCTCGAGCAACCGCGCCAGCTCACGCGCCTGCGCCGGCTCCAGCCGTACGTCGGCGGGCAGGGCCCAGACCGAACGCACCGGCGTGCTCACCGCGAGCACATTGTCGTGGCGGTCGGTGATGCGCCCCCGGGTGGCGGAGATTTCGAGCGTGCGCGCATAGCGCGACTCGCCCTTGGCCTGGAGGAAGTCGTTGTTCACCCCCTGCAGGTAGAGCGCCCGCCCGCCGAGCGCGACCGAGCAGGCCATGAGTCCGAACATCACCGCGCGCGCGCGCCAGGCCGGCAGCGCGTGCTTGAGCAGCGGATTGTGATTGAAGGTGACGGTACGCTGATTTTTCATGATTGCGGCTCCACCACCAGCACCTGGCCGGGCGTCGGCGCCCCCATGCCCAGGCGCCCGCGGGCGAACGACTCGATACGCCCATGCGCCGCCCAGGTGCTTTGTTCGAGTTGCAGGCGGCCCCATTCCACTTCCAGGGCGCGCGCGCGCGCCTGTTCGCGCTCGTGCTCGGCATGCAGCTTGCGCGCCTGATGCTGGGCCGACACCACGCCCAGCGCACTGGCCACGGTCAGCGCCACCAGCACCGCGTCGGCGCGCATCATGGCGCCGCCCCGGTACGCTCGGCGACCCGCATCACCGCGCTGCGCGCACGCGGGTTGGCCGCGACTTCGGCTTCGCCCGGCCGCAGCGCCCGTCCCACCAGCTTCAGGCGGGGCGCCGGCAGGTCGGCAGCCCGCAGCGGAAGGCGGCGCGGCAGCACCGGGGGGCGCGACGCGTCGCGCATGAAACGCTTGACGATGCGATCCTCGAGCGAATGGAAGCTGATCACCACCAGGCGGCCGCCGGCACGCAGTCGACCGACGCATGCCGGCAACACCCGGCTCAGCTCCTCGAGTTCCTGATTGATGAAAATCCGAAGAGCCTGGAAGGTGCGTGTCGCCGGGTGCTGCCCCGGCTCGCGCGTACGGACCGCCTTTTCCACGATCGCGGCAAGTTGTCCAGTGGTTGCGACAGCCCCCCCTGTCCGAGCAGCTGCAATCGCCTTTGCAACCGCATGAGCAAACCGTTCCTCTCCATAATCCCTGATGACCTCCGTGATCTGGCCGACGGAGGCTTCCGCCAGCCATTCCGCCGCGGTCTGCCCGCGGCTCGTATCCATGCGCATGTCGAGCGGAGCATCGAAACGAAAGCTCATGCCGCGCGCAGCGTCGTCCAGTTGCGGGGACGAGACCCCCAGATCCAGCAGCACGCCGTCCACCTGCTCCAGCCCCAGCCGCGCGAGCGTCTCGTCCAGATCGCTGAACGGGGCATGGACCAGGGTCAGCCGCGGATCGCCCAACGCCTGCCCGGCTTCGATCGCTGCCGGGTCGCGATCGAAGGCGATCAGCCGCCCCTCCGCCCCCAGCCGCGCGAGCACGGCGCGGCTGTGGCCACCGCGCCCGAAAGTGCCATCGACATAGACGCCGTCGCCCCGGATGGCGAGCGCATCGACGGCTTCGTCGAGCAGGACGGTGACGTGGTGATGAGGGGTATTCACAGCGCCAGGCTCTCGAAACCCGGCGGTAGCCCGGTATTGACCAGATCGAGCATCGCCTGCTGCTGCTGCTGCCAGCCGGCGTCGGACCACAGCTCGAAGTGACTGCCCTGGCCGACGAGCCAGACCTGCTTCTCGAGCTTGGCAAACTGGCGCAGCGAGGGTGCAACCAGGACCCGCCCCGCGGCGTCGAGCGCCTCTTCCTGGGCGAAACCGACGAGCAGGCGCTTGAGCATTGCCGACAACGGATCGAGCCCCGGCGCGGCGAGCACCTTGTCGCGGATCGGCACCCAGGCCGGCACCGGATAGACGAGCAGGCAACCGTGCGGGTGGGCGGTGAGCACCACTTGGCCGGCCTCGACCGCGAGGGCGTCACGATGCCGCGCGGGGATCGCGAGGCGACCCTTGGCATCGAGATTGAGCGCTGCGGCTCCTTGGAACATCGTCCCCCCTGACGGTGCTGGGAAAGCATCCGAGCGACACTTTCTCCCACTTTTCTCCACTGGAACCCACTTTAGTTCAAAGGAAATACCCGGTCAACATCGATCGATCAGAATCTCTTTATGACACAATGACTTAGATCAAAACCCAAAGGCGTAAATAATCCCTGAAAAATCAAGGGATATGGCGCAGAAAGCTCAAATTCAGCGCGAACGCGGACAGCCCCCTCACGACGCGGTGAGAGAAGGCTGGAAATGAAAATAGGAAATGGAAAAAACGGGGGCGAAATGCCAGGGAAGAGGGGGAAGTTCGCCGATAAGCCGGGTTCTGTCGAACGCCGCCGGCGCGAGCCGGCAGCATCGGGCAGTCATTCCTCTGGGCGCCGCGTCGCCGCGGCGCTCTAGCAGCCTACCCGGGAGCGGCGCGAGCCACGCCGATGCTCCCCTATTTGGCCTTGCCCCGGATGGGGTTTGCCGTGCCAGTCCTGTTGCCAGTCCTGCGGTGGGCTCTTACCCCACCGTTTCACCCTTGCCTGATCTTCCTTGCGGAAGCCATCGGCGGTCTGCTCTCTGTTGCACTTTCCGTCGCCTCACGACGCCCGGCCGTTAGCCGGCATCCTGCTCTGCGGGGCCCGGACTTTCCTCCACGCACGACGTGCGCAGCGACTGCCTGGCGAACTTCCCGCACGGATTATACGCACATCGCGCGGGCACAACGGTCGCCGTCGCCCCCTGTCATCGCCAGGCCGGAGAAAAGCAGCCTCCGGGGATTCAGCCGCGACCGGTAAACGCCTTGTAGACACCGCAACCGAGGTAGAGATCGGCGTCCGCCTTGCAGACGTAGGACATCTTCGTCTGCACCACGCCCGACACCGGGTTGGTGATGTCGTACTCGACCCAGCCCGGACCGCGTTCGGCCTGCTCGACGATGTCGCTGACCAGGCGGCGGCCGTCGACTCCGGGAATGTCGCGCACCCGGGAGCCGACCTTGCCCGGATTGCCGCCAAAGGCGAGGTAGGTGCCTGCCGCATCGAGCACGAACATGTACATGTCGCGGTCGTGATAAGGCTGGTCCCGGTCGGTGATCATGTGCAGGAAGCGCTCGCGGCCGATACCGCTGTGCCACAGCGCCGCGGCCCGCTCGACCAGCGTCACCGCCTCATCGGCCGTGCCCTGCTGCAGCCGGAACGCGGCCACCGCATGGGTGAGGGTGGCCGCCCGCCCCTCCAGAGCCTCCGCATGCTGCACCGCAGCACCCACCATCTGCGCGTTGTCCTGAGTGATGCGGTCGAGCTGCTGCACTGCGGTGCTGATCTCGCGCAGCCCCGTGCTCTGCTCGCCGCTGGAATGGGAAATCTCGCTCATGCTCGCGGCCACACCATGAATGCCCGCAGCCATCTGCGCGATCCCGTCTCCGGCGTGGCGGATCAGTTCCACGCTGCGCTCTACCTGCTGCACGGACGTCTTGATCAGTTGCCGGATCTCCCGCGCAGCTTCGGCCGAGCGCTGCGCGAGGTTACGCACCTCGCCGGCAACGACGGAGAATCCCCGCCCCTGTTCCCCCGCGCGCGCGGCCTCGACCGAGGCGTTGAGGGCGAGAATGTTGGTCTGGAAGGCAATCGAATCGATCACCCCGATGATCTCGTTCATCCGTCGCGCATCCTGCTGGATCGCCTCCACCGACTGCACTGCACTCTCCATCGCCTGGGCGCCGGCATCGACCGCGGCGCTGACCCGGGTGGCGCGCTGATCCACTTCGCGGGCGGTGTGGGCGTTGCTTTGCACCGTACTGGAGATTTCCTCCACGCTCGCCGCGGTCTGCCCCAGGCTCGCGGCCTGCTCCTCGGTGCGCTCGGACAGGGCCCGGCTGTCGACGGTCAGGCTGCGACCGGCATGGGCGACGAGCGCGGCATTGCTGCGGATGTCGGCGACGATCGCGGAAAGGGAGTGCACCATCCGGTCGAGCAGACCGGCGAGCTCGCCCAGTTCGTCACGCGCATCGACCTCGGTGTGGACGCGAAGATCCCCGGCGGCGGTCCGCTCCATCGCCTGACGCAACTGCTTCAAGGCTTCGGCCTGCCCCGCGCACAGCGCCGCGAGCAGGTAGAGCAGCACCACGGCGCCGGCCAGCGCGACGGGCAACCCGCCCAGCGCACCGCCGATCGAGGCCGCCAGTGCGGCGACCGATACCACCGCGAACTTGCCCAGCCAGTGCAGCCGCCCCAGCAGCCACAGCCCGCCTCCCAGCGGGTGCCAGCGCACGGACTTCCGCCGTTGCGGCCTTGCCGCCGCATCGGCGCCCCCTTGCGCGAAATACCCTGCCTTCACCAGCCCGTTATATGTTGTATTCATTGTTGTACCTTCCCCTCTCCTTGAAACACCGGCCCTTCCTGCGGGCCGGTCCGAAACGCCGTGGCGGGCGCGGACAGGTGGCCGCAGTGCGGTCGGAGCGCCTGTCCGCGCCCGCCACGGCGCATGCCACCCGGCTCACCGGCTCAGGTGCCGGCGAGCTTCCATTTCACCCGCTCCCCGGCACGCAGAGGAACCAGCGGGTCCTCTGCGAGATAGGGATACGCCAGCGGGACGGTCCATTCCTGCCGCTGCAGCGTGATCGTGGTCGAATTCGGTGCGAGTCCATAGAACGCCGGACCGTTGAGGCTGGCGAAAGCCTCGAGACGGTCGAGCGCGCCTGCCGCATCGAACGCTTCGGCATACAGCTCGATGCCGGCATGGGCGGTGTAGCAGCCGGCGCAACCGCAGGCGTTTTCCTTGGTGCTGCGGGCATGGGGAGCGGAGTCGGTGCCGAGGAAAAAGCGCGGATTGCCCGACGTCGCCGCCGCCGCCAGCGCCTGGCGGTGGGTCTCGCGCTTGAGCACCGGCAGGCAGTAATGGTGCGGGCGGATACCGCCGGCGAAGATCGCGTTGCGGTTGAGGAGCAGGTGATGCGCGGTCACCGTGGCGGCGACGTTGGCCCCGGCGGCGCGCACGAACTGGGCCGCCTCGGCGGTGGTGATGTGCTCGAACACCACTTTCAGAGCCGGGAAACGGCGCACCAGCGGCGACAGTGTACGCTCGATGAACACGCGCTCACGATCGAAGACATCGACGTCCGCGGCGGTCGCTTCGCCATGCACGCACAGCACCATGCCGAGCTTTTCCATGCGCTCGAGCACCGGATGGATCTTTTCCACCGCGGTGACGCCGGCATCGGAGTTGGTCGTCGCCCCGGCCGGGTAGAGCTTGCAGGCAACGATCCGGCCGCTCGCCCGGGCGCGGTCGATCTCGTCCGGCGGCAGGTTGTCGGTGAGGTACAGGCTCATCAGCGGCTCGAACGCCGTGCCGGGGGCCGCGGCAAGGATGCGCTCGCGGTAGGCCAGCGCCTGCACGGTGGTCGTCACCGGCGGCTTCAGGTTGGGCATGATCAGGGCACGGCCGAAGCGCGCTGCGGTGTGCGGCACCACCGAAGCGAGCGCGGCATCATCGCGCACGTGCAGATGCCAGTCGTCGGGGCGGATCAGGGTAATCGATTGCATGGAGCGGGTCCTCGTGACAGCGCGCAGATTATAGGCGCTTCCCGCTGCGGCGGATCGGCAGCCACCGTCCACACGGGAAAACCCTGGCACGGAGCCGGCCGTCACCGCCGCCGCTCACCCTTCCGCTCGCGCCCCGCTCACGCCTCTTCCTCGCCGCGGATCTCCAGCGCCCGCGCATACAGCAGCTTGCGCCCCGCCCCGGTGATCTCCGCCGCCAGCCGCGCCGCGCTCTTCAGCGGCAACTCGGCGAGCAGCAGGCCGAGCACACGCTCGGCTTCCGCGCTCAGCCCCGCCTCCACCGGCGCTCCCGCCAGCACCAGGACGAACTCGCCACGCACCCGGTTCGGATCGGCCGCGAACCAGGCTCCGGCTTCGGCCAGCGACAGGCGCACGATTTGCTCGTGCAGCTTGGTCATCTCGCGCGCGACCAGCAGCTCGCGCCCGCCGCCGAACACCGCCAGCAGGTCGGCGGCGCACTCGACGATGCGGTGCGGCGCCTCGTAGAACACCATCGCATCGGTCTCGTCGCGCAGGGCCGCGAGCGCCGCGACCCGCGCTCCGGGCCGGGCGGGCAAGAACCCGACGAAGCGAAATCCCCCTTCGGCAAACCCCGACACCGACAGCGCCGCCACCGCCGCGCACGGCCCCGGCAGCGGCACCACCGGATGGCCGGCCTCGCGCACCCGGGCGACGAGGCGCGCGCCGGGGTCGGACACCGCCGGCGTGCCGGCATCGGTGATCAGGGCGACCTGCCGGCCGGCCGCGAGCAGCTCGATCAGCTGCCCCGCCGCCGCCTGCTCGTTGTGCTGATGCACCGCGACCATCCGCACCTTCAGGCCGTAGGCATCGAGCAGGCGCTGGCTGTGCCGGGTGTCCTCGGCCGCGACCACGTCCACCGCCCCCAGCACGGCGAGCGCACGCAAGGTGATGTCATGGAGATTACCGAGCGGGGTCGCCACCACATACAATGACGTCGTGCTAGACAGGGGGCGGACGGGAAGGTGAGCGGAGAAGGGCACGGAGGCGGTCATGGATGAGTTCGAAGGGTCGACGAAGGTAATCCGGGGAGCGGCGCGATGAGAAAGATGCCAGCGAACGCGGCGACAGCCGCCACGCCGAACGCGACGTCCGGGCGAACCCGCCGGGACGGGACGGCAGCGTCCGCGGGCGAGGCGGCCGCTGCCGGCGGGCGCAGTATCGGCTCCCCGCGGACTCCGGCGCAAGCGCGCGGCGCCGCCGCCGAGGCGCTCGCCGCCGAACACCTCGCGGCACACGGCCTGCGCATCCTCGCCCGCAACGTGCGCTGCCGCGGCGGCGAACTCGACCTGATCTGCCTCGACCGCGGCCAGCTCGTGTTCGTCGAAGTGCGCCTGCGCAGCAATGCCCGCTTCGGCGGCGCGGGCGAAAGCATCACCGCGGGCAAGCGCCGGCGTGTGCTGATCGCCGCCCAGTGGTGGCTGGGCGGCGCGGGGCAGCGCTTCCAGGGTGCGGCCTGCCGCTTCGACGCCGTCCTCCTCGACGCCCTCGAGCGCGACCGTATCACCTGGTTACCCGGCGCCTTCGATGCCGGCTGAAAGCGCATGGTAGACTGCACCGTCCTTTCGACGATTTCCTCCGCATGAACCTGATCGACCGCGTCTCGCGCCAGTTCGAGGACAACATGCGCACCGCACTCGAGGCGCTCGAAATGCTGGCCGCCCCGATCGCCGGCGCCATCGAACTGATCACCGCCTGCCTGCTGGAAAACGGCAAGATCCTCGTCTGCGGCGCGGCGGGCTCGGCCGGCGACGCCCGCCGCTTCGCCGCCCAACTGGTCAATGGCTTCGAGCTCGAACGCCCTTCGCTAGCCGCAATGGCGCTGAGCGCGGACGCCTCTACCCTTGCGCCGATCGCCGGCGAACCCGACACGAGCGGGCTGTTCGCCCGCCAGATCGAAGTTTTCGGCCACCCCGGCGACGTCCTCGTCGCCATCGCCGCAAACGGCGAGCCGGCGCGCCTCCTCGATGCCATCCGCGCCGCCCACGAGCGCGACATGCGGGTGATCGCGCTGACCGGCGCCGACGCCGAGCGCATCGCCGAAAGGCTCGGCCCGGCCGACATCCATCTGGCCGCCCCCGCCGACCGCACCGCTCGCATCCAGGAACTGCACTTGCTGATCCTGCACTGCCTGTGCGACGGTATCGACTGCCTGCTACTCGGAGTAGAAGACTGATGAAAACGACCTCCCCCTCCCGCCTCGCCGGCGCCCTTCCGGTCCGCGCCGCCGGCCGTCGCCGGCTGCTGCTGGGCCTCGCCGCAGCGGCTGCGCTGCCGCTCCTCCAGGGCTGCTTCCCGGTCGTCGCCACCGGTGTCGGCGCCGGCGCCGCGATGGTGTCCGACCGCCGCACCGGCGGCGCCTACGTCGAAGACGAAAGCATCGAATGGAAAGTCTCGAACCGCATCCGCCAACGCTTCGGCGGCACCGTGCATGTGAACGTCACCTCCTACAACCGCAACGTCCTGCTCACCGGCGAAGCCCCTGACGCCACCGTGCGCGGCGAGCTCGACGGACTCGTCGCCGGTGTCGAGAACGTCCGCGGCGTGATCAACGAAGTCGTGGTCGGTCCCCACTCCAGCCTCAGCGCGCGCGCCAACGATGCCCTCATCACCTCCAACGTGAAAGCCCGCTTCGTCGATGCGCAGCGCTTTTCCGCCCACAATGTGAAGGTCGTCACCGAGGCCAACGTGGTCTTCCTCCTCGGACTGGTCACGCGCACCGAAGCCGACGCCGCGGCCACCGTCGCCCGCACCAGCCAGGGCGTGCGCAAGGTGGTGCGCGTGTTCGAATACATCAGCGACGAAGAGGCCCGCCGCCTCGACGACCCGGCCGGCGCCCGGCGCTGAACGCCGGGCGGTCCACACCGTACGCCGGCGCCAGGGCGAAGCGCCGCCGCCGAGGCACGCCACCGAGGCACACCGGCCCGGGCGCAGCGGGCCGCTTGCGCTCACTGCGCAGCCGCGGCTCCCGTGCCCCCCCCGGCCAGCGCCGCGAGCAGGCGCTGGTGCACGCCGCCGAAGCCGCCGTTGCTCATCACCAGCACCTGGTCGCCCGGGCGCGCCGCGGCCACCACGTCGGCCACCAGGGCGTCGAGCGCATCGTGGCAGTGCGCCCGCGCCCCCAGCGGCGCCAGGGCCTCGCCGGCATCCCAGCCGAGGCCGGAGGTATAGCAGAACACCGCATCCGCCCCCGCCAGGCTGGCCGCCAGCCGCGCCTTCATCACCCCGAGCTTCATCGTGTTCGAACGCGGCTCGAGCACGGCCAGGATCCGCCCCTGCACCTGGCGCCGGCGCAGGCCGTCGACGGTCAGCGCGATCGCCGTCGGATGGTGGGCGAAGTCGTCGTAGACGCTCACCCCGTTGACCGTGCCGCGCAGTTCGAGCCGCCGCCGGATGCCGCGAAAACTCGCCAGGCTGGCGATCGCCTGCGCCGGGGTAACGCCGACGTGGCGCGCGGCGGCGATCGCGGCGAGCGCGTTCTCGCGGTTGTGGCTGCCCGCCAGCGGCATCGGCGAGCGCCCCAGCTCGGCGCCGGCGAGCCGGAACAGCGCCTGCGCGTCGTCCGCGCCTGCCTCCGCCGACCACTGCGCGGCATCGTTGAACCACTCCAGCTCGGACCAGCAGCCGCGCCCGATCACCCGTTTCAGGCTGTCCTCGCGGGCGTTGGCGACGATCCGCCCGCTCGCCGGGATGGTCCGCACGAGGTGGTGGAACTGGGCCTCGATCGCCGCCAGATCGGCGAAGATGTCCGCATGGTCGAACTCGAGGTTGTTCAGGATCGCGGTCCGCGGCCGGTAGTGGACGAACTTCGAGCGCTTGTCGCAGAACGCGGTGTCGTACTCGTCGGCCTCGATGACGAAGAACGGCGATTCGGTCAGGCGCGCCGACACGCCGAAGTTCTGCGGCACGCCGCCGACCAGAAAGCCCGGAGCGAGGCCGGCCTCCTCCAGCATCCAGGCCAGCAGCGAAGTCGTCGTCGTCTTGCCGTGGGTGCCCGCCACCGCCAGCACCCAGCGCCCGGCGAGCACGTGCTCGGCCAGCCACTGCGGCCCGGAGACGTAGGGCAGGCCGCGGTCGAGGATCGCTTCGAGTAGCGGATTGCCGCGCGCCACCGCGTTGCCGATCACGAACACGTCGGGCGCCAGCTCGAGCTGGGCGGCATCGTAGCCCTCGATCAGGCCGATGCCCTGCTCCTCGAGCTGGGTGCTCATCGGCGGATAGACGTTGGCGTCGCAACCGGTCACGGTGTGGCCGGCGGCGCGCGCGAGCAGGGCGACTCCGCCCATGAAGGTGCCGCAGATGCCGAGGATGTGGATGTGCATGAGACGCTGGGCTCCGAGGGGCCGTCATCCGGATGAAACCGGCCCGTGTACAATGGCCGCGCATTTTACCCGAGCGCGATCATGGCCTCACACGCCCACTCCTCCCGCAGCACCGGCCTGCGCCGCGAAATCGCCGCCCTCGCCGCCCGCATGATGGCCGAAGATGGCATCGGCGACTTCGGCTTCGCCAAGCGCAAGGCAGCGAAGCGGCTCGGCGCCACCGACGCCGACGCCCTGCCCAACAACGCCGAAATCGAAACCGAGCTGCGCGCCTGGCAGGCGCTGTACCAAGACGAGGAGCAGCCCGAACGCCTGTTCGAGATGCGCAGCGCGGCGGTCGAAGTCATGCGCCTGCTCGCCGATTTCCACCCCTACCTCACCGGCGGCGCGCTCGACGGCACCGCCGGGCGCTATTCCGAACTGGAGATCGAACTGTTCCCGGAAAGCGCCAAGGACGTCGAAATCTTTTTCCTCAACCAGGATTTCTCCTACGAGCACCGCGAACCGCGCCGCCCCGCACCGCACACGCCCGAAGCCGTCCTCAGCTTCGACTGGGACGACATCCCGGTCAAAGTGTCGATCTACCCTTCGGCGGCCGAACGCGGCGGGCGCCGCGGTCAGGAGCGGGCCCGCCTGCCCCAGGTCGAAGCCCTGCTCGGGACCGCAGCCGGCCTCTCCGGCACAAGGAACGGAACCCCATGAAGCGCAGCCTCCAGTTCGCCCTGATCGCAGCCGTCGCCGGCGCCGCCGGCATCGCCGGCTATCTCGCCAGCGGGGACCGGCGCAGCGCCCCCGCTTCCGCCATGGAGGGCGTTTCCGCCGCTGCCGTCGACCGCCTGCTGAATCTGCGCCTGCCCGACGAATCCGGCGTCGAGCAGGCCGTCGCGCAGTGGCGCGGCAACGTGATCGTGGCCAACTTCTGGGCCACCTGGTGCCCGCCCTGCCGCAAGGAAATCCCCGACTTCTCGGCCGTCAGCCAGGCCCTGGCCGCGCATCCGGTGCAGTTCGTCGGCATCAGCGTAGACACCGCCGCGAAGGTGCGCGCCTTCGACGAAGAATTCCAGGTGCCCTACCCGCTGCTGATCGCCGGCCCCGAGCTGCTCGAACTCGCCGCCGGGCTCGGCAACAACGCGCGCGCGCTGCCATTTACGGTCATCATCGACCGCGAAGGCAAAGTGCGCCACATCAAGCTCGGCACCTTGCACCGCGACGAACTCGAGCGCAAAATCCGCGCACTGCTGCCGTCCTGAGCCCTCCGAATTCGCGCACAAAATGCGCCAAAAGTGGACAACGTGCAGCCAATTGCGGCAAACTTGCCGCCATGAAGCGCCCAACCTGCCTACCTGAAGCCCCCCTCAAAGCGCGCCCGAACCGCGCCGGAAAAGGTTTTTCGGTAGTTTTGCCCGACGGATCCACCCCGATACCGGGCCATGATGCATGCCCCATGCGAGGCGCGCGCCCCTCTCGCCCCAGCGGCAGCGCCCGGCCGCCACGGCCTTGCGACCTGCCCACCGCGCGCCTTCGTGCCGTCGCCCGCCGACGGCACCCAGAACACTAGCCATCCCCGACCGCGACCGCCGTCCAGGCGGCGCTGTCCTGTCCGGAGAAAATCATGGATCTGCGCAAGCTGAAGAAACTCATCGACCTCGTCCAGGAGTCGGGCATTTCCGAACTGGAAGTCACCGAAGGCGAAGAAAAAGTCCGCATCGCCAAACACCCGGCGGCGGCGCCCGGTGCCTACTACGCGCAGATGCCGGCCCCCGCGCCGGCAGCCACCGTCAGCGCCACGCTCGTGGCCCCGGTCGCCGACGGCGACGACCTCCTGCCCGAAGGGCATGTGGTCAAGTCGCCGATGGTCGGTACTTTCTACCGCGCCAGCGCGCCCGGAGCGAAACCGCTGACCGATGTCGGCCAGAGCGTCGCCGCCGGCGACCGCCTGTGCATCATCGAAGCAATGAAGCTGATGAACGAGATCGAAGCCGACGTCAGCGGCGTGGTCAAGGCCATCCTCGTCGACAACGGCGAACCGGTCGAATACGGCCAACCCCTGTTCGTCATCGGCTGAGCGCGCCATGTTCGAGAAGATCCTCATCGCCAACCGCGGCGAGATCGCCCTGCGCATCCTGCGCGCCTGCCGCGAGCTCGGCATCAAGACCGTCGCCGTGCATTCCGAGGCCGACACCGACGCCAAGTACGTGCGCCTCGCCGACGAGTCGGTGTGCATCGGCCCCGCCCCTTCCAGCCTGAGCTATCTCAACGTGCCGGCGATCATTTCGGCGGCCGAAGTCACCGACGCCGAAGCGATCCACCCCGGCTACGGCTTCCTGTCGGAGAACGCCGACTTCGCCGAGCGCGTCGAGCAGTCCGGCTTCGTCTTCATCGGCCCACGCCCCGAGACCATCCGCCTGATGGGCGACAAGGTCTCGGCCAAGGACGCGATGAAGGCTGCCGGCGTCCCCTGCGTGCCCGGTTCCGGCGGCGCCCTGCCGGAAGACTCGAAGGAGATCATCAAGATCGCGCGCGCTGTCGGCTACCCGGTGATCATCAAGGCCGCCGGCGGCGGCGGTGGGCGCGGGATGCGCGTGGTGCACACCGAGGCGGCGCTCCTCAACGCCGTCGCCACCACCCGCGCCGAAGCCCAGGCGGCGTTCGGCAACCCCGTGGTGTACATGGAGAAGTTCCTCGAGAACCCGCGCCATATCGAGATCCAGATCCTCGCCGACCAGCACGGCAACGCGGTGTATCTGGGCGAGCGCGACTGCTCGATGCAGCGCCGCCACCAGAAAGTGATCGAGGAAGCGCCGGCGCCGGGCATCGACCGCAAGCGCATCGCCGACATCGGCGAACGCTGCGCCGAAGCCTGCCGCACGATCGGCTACCGCGGCGCCGGCACCTTCGAGTTCCTGTACGAGAACGGCGAGTTCTACTTCATCGAGATGAACACCCGGGTCCAGGTCGAGCACCCGGTCACCGAACTGATCACCGGCATCGACATCGTCCAGGCCCAGGTCCGCATCGCCGCCGGCGAGAAGCTGTGGTTCCGCCAGCGCGACATCGAATTCCGCGGCCACTCGATCGAATGCCGGATCAACGCCGAAGACCCGTTCAAGTTCACCCCCTCGCCCGGGCGCATCGGCAACTGGCACACCCCCGGCGGCCCCGGCATCCGCGTCGACTCCCACGTGTACAACGGCTACACCGTGCCGCCGCACTACGACTCGATGATCGGCAAGCTGATCGCCTACGGCGACACCCGCGACCAGGCGATCCGCCGCATGCGCATCGCGCTGTCGGAAATGATGGTCGACGGGATCAAGACCAACATCCCGCTGCACCAGACGCTGATGCTCGACCCGCACTTCATCGAAGGCGGCACCAGCATCCACTACCTCGAGCACAAGCTCGCCGACCAGAGCGAAGTGAAGGTCTGAACGATGTGGATCTCGGTCACCCTGCAGGCCGATGCGGCCCGCGCGGAAGCGCTGTCGGACGCCCTGATGGAGGCCGGCGCGCTGTCTGTGTCGATCGAGGACGCCGACGCCGGCACCGCCGCCGAAACCCCGCAATTCGGCGAGCCCGGTCACCTGCCCAGCGCGCTGTGGGAGCATAGCCGGGTCATCGCCCTGTTCGACGGTGACACCGGCAGCGCCGAACTCGGGGCGATGCTCGCCGAGGCCGCGCACGCCGCCGGCCTCGACGGCGTGCCGCCGTTCACCACCGCAGAAGTCGCGGAACAGAACTGGGTGCAGCTCACGCAGAGCCAGTTCGACCCGATCCGCATCACCGACCGGCTGTGGATCGTGCCCTCATGGCACGAAGCGCCCGACCCCGGCGCGATCAACATCGAACTCGACCCCGGGATGGCGTTCGGCACCGGCTCGCACCCGACCACCCGGCTGTGCCTGGAGTGGCTGTGCGACACCGTGCACCTCGGGTGCACCGTGCTCGACTACGGCTGCGGCTCGGGCATCCTCGGCATTGCCGCGGCGCGGCTGGGCGCCGCCGACGTGCTCGGCGTCGACATCGACGAGAAAGCGATGGAGGCCGCGCGCGACAACGCCGCGCGCAACGGCGTGACGATGCGCCTGCAGCACTCCGCGATCGCGGTCGAAGAAACCTTCGACCGGGTGGTGGCGAACATCCTGACCAATCCGCTGTGCGTGCTCGCCCCGGCAATCGCGGCGCGCATCGCCGGCGGCGGGCAGGTGGCGCTGTCGGGCGTGCTCGAGACCCAGGCCGATCAGGTCATCGAAGCCTGGGCGCCGTTCATCGCGCTGCGGGTCGGCGCCCGCCTCGACGGCTGGGTCCGGCTCGAAGGGCAGCGCCCCGGGAGATGATGATCGCATGACACTCACCCGCTGCCCCGCCTGCCAGACGGTGTTCCGGCTGCGTCCGGAGCAGCTTCATGCGCAGGGCGGGAAGGTGCGTTGCGGGCGCTGCCTGCGGCCCTTCGACGCTGTCGCGCACGAAATCGCCCCGGACGCGGCGAGCGCGGCCGAGGCCCCCGACGTGTTGCGCCGCCGCCGGCTTCCGCCGGCACCCGCGGCGACACCGGAGCCAGCGTCGGGCCCGGTGAGTCCGCTCCCCGGCCCGCAGTCCGGGCGGAGCGCCCCGCAGCCCGAAGCCGGACCGCCGTCGCGCGCGCCCGCGGAACGGCCCGCCCCCCCGGAGGGCCCTCGCCCGCAACCCCGTGCTCGCGCCCGCCCGCAGCGCCCGTCGGCGCTCGTGCGCATCGCCACCACCCTGGTGCTGGTGCTGCTGACCGGCACCCTGGGCGCCCAGCTGCTATACCTGTTCCGCGCCGAAATCGCCCGCGACCTGCCCGGGCTGCGCCCCCTGCTGGCCAGCGCCTGCGCCCGCGCCGGGTGCACGCTGCCCTATCCGCGGGATGCACAGCGGATCGCCATCGAAGCCACCGAACTGCAGGAAGAGCCCGGCCGGCCGGGCGAATTCGTACTGTACGCGACGATCAACAACCGCGCCGACTACGCGCAGGAGTGGCCCTACCTGGAGCTGACCCTGAACGACGCCACCGAGCAGGCGCTGGCGCGGCGGGTGCTGTCCCCCCGCGACTGGCTGCCCGCCGACCATCCGGCCGAAGCCTTCCCGGGGCGCAGCGCCCTCGGCATCCGCCTGCCCTTTTCCACGCCGGACATGGCGCCGGTCGGCTACCGGCTCTACGTCTTCTACCCCTGATCCCTTTTCCCGTCGCCGAAAAATCCGCGGCGCGCCCCGGTCTCAGCGCGTCACCCGCGTGGTGCCGGCATCGCGCAGCACACGGACGCGCTCGCCGGGACGGAAGCCCTCCCCTTCGTCGGCCTGCACCACGGCGAGGAACTGGCCATTGTCCAGGCGCACCGTCACTTCGGTGCCCGCCGTGCGGGTCGCGCCTTCCTCGATCGCGGAACCGGCCAGCCCGCCGGCGACGGCACCGATCACCGTCGCCACCGCCGCGCCGCGGCCGCCGCCGACCGAGCTGCCGGCGATGCCGCCGACCGCCGCGCCGGCGAGCGAGCCGACCGGCGTCTTCGTGCCTTCGAGCTGCACCCCGCGCACCGACTCGATCGTGCCGAACTGCACCGTCATCGCCCGCCGCGCCTCGGTGCGCGCGTAGCTTCCCCCGCCCAGCCCCTGGGCGCAGCCGCCCAGCACCAGCGCAGCGACCAGCGCACCGGCCAGTGCGCGCGACTTCGTTCCGATCCGTTTCACCATGCTTGTTCTCCAAATGCCTGTTCAAAGCGCGCGGCGATCTCGGCGCGCGCCGGCCGGTAGTTCTGCCCGCCGCGATCGGCGATCTTGATCGCCCCCATCACCGCCGCCAGACGCGCGCACTTGCGCACGTCCCAGCCCGCGGCCAGGCCGTACAGCAGCCCGGCGCGGTAGGCATCGCCGCAGCCGGTGGGGTCGACGAGCGCATCGGCCGTCACCGCGGGCACCGCAAACAGTTCGCCGCGGCAGTGGATGCGCGCGCCTTCCGCGCCCAGCGTCACCACCAGGGCCTCGACTTCGCGCGCCAGCTCGGCTTCGCTGCGCCCGGTCTTGTCGCACATCAGCCGGGCCTCGTAGTCATTGACCGTACAGTAGCGCGCCTGCTGCAGGCAATTCAGTAACGCTTCGCTACCGAGGATGGGCAACGCCTGGCCGGGGTCGAACACGAACGGCACGCCCGCCTCGGCAAAGCCGGCGGCATGGCGCAGCATGCCGTCGGCGCCGTCGGGCGAGACGATGCCCAGCTTCGCCCCGCGCGCCTCGCGCACGTCGTTGAGGTGGGAATGGAACATCGCCCCGGGGTGGAAGGCGGTGATCTGGTTGTCGTCGAGGTCGGTGGTGATGAAAGCCTGGGCGGTGAACGTGCCGGGCACTTCGCGCACGTAGTCCTGGCGCAGGCCGAGGGCCGCGAAGCGGGCGCGATACGGCCCCGCATCCTCGCCCACGGTCGCCACGACCAGCGGATCGGCGCCGAGCAGCTTCAGCCCGTAGGCGATGTTGCCGGCGCAGCCGCCGAACTCGCGGCGCAGATCGGGAACGAGAAAGGACACGTTCAGGATGTGGATCTGCTCGGGCAGGATGTGATTCTTGAAGCGGTCCTGGAAGACCATGATCGAGTCGTAGGCGACCGATCCGCAGACGAGGATGGACATGGAGGAAAGACGGCCGGGAGGAAAGAAGCCCGCATTATACGGACCGCCCCCGGCGCCGGAGGCGCGTTCGCCCGTCACCGGCCCGTAACCGCGGCGTCACCGCCCCGCAATGCCGGGTTTCGAGAATGGCTCCACCCGAACAGGACGGAACCACACCATGCTCCAGCCCCGCTCCCATCGCCTCGAGCCCGACCGGAACCGCGTCCCGCGCAAGGCGCGCAACCTGCACGTCGGCCTCGCCGGCTGCGAAACCGAAATCCTCGAAGCACAGAAGCTGCGCTACCGGGTCTTCGCCGACGAGATGGGCGCGCGCCTGCCGACCCGCAGCCCGGGCGTCGATCGCGACCTCTACGACCCCTTCTGCGAACACCTGATCGTGCGCGACGAGGACGCCGGCCGCATCGTCGGCACCTACCGCATCCTGTCGCCGAGCGCCGCACGCAAGGTCGGCGGCTACTATTCCGAGAACGAGTTCGACCTCACCCGCCTGCACCACCTGCGCCGCCGGCTGGTGGAAATCGGCCGCGCCTGCATCGACGCCGACTACCGCAGCGGCGCGGTGATCGCCCTGCTGTGGTCGGGGCTGGCGCGCTACATGCTGGAAAACGGCTACGAGCACCTGATCGGCTGCGCCTCGGTGTCGATGGCCGACGGCGGCCACGCTGCGGCCAGTCTGTATAATCGCCTCCGCGGCGAGCACCTGGCGCCGCTCGAATACCGTGTCTTCCCGCGCTGCCCGCTGCCGCTCGACGCCCTGCGCGGCGACCTCGCCAGCGAACTGCCGGCGCTGATCAAGGGCTACCTGCGCGCCGGCGCGTGGATCTGCGGCGAACCGGCGTGGGACCCCGACTTCAACACCGCCGACCTGCCGATCCTGATGCCGATGAACCGGGTCGACGGCCGCTACGCCCGCCACTTTCTGGGACGCCAAGACTGAACAAGCCCGCCGCCCCCTTCGTCCCCGCCCCCCTCGCTCCCGTGCGCCCGCCGCGCCGGGCGCCGGAAGCACTGTCTCCCTGCCCGGCGCCACAGCCAGCGCTGCCACGCCCGCGCCGCTGCGCGCCTGGCGCTACCTGCGCCTCGGCCTGCACCTCCTGTACGGCGTGGCGACGATCGCGCTGGTCTACCCCCTCACCCACCGCGCCCTGCGCCGGCGCTGGTCGCGCGCCCTGCTGCGCATCCTCGGCATCGAGCTGGAGGCCGAAGGCGGAGCCATCGCCCCTGGCTGCCTGCTGGTGGCGAACCACATCTCATGGGTAGACATCTTCGCCATCAACGCCCTCGCTCCCGCCGCCTTCGTGTCGAAGGCCGAAGTACGCACCTGGCCGCTGATCGGCTGGCTCGCGGCGAACAACGACACCCTCTTCCTGCGCCGCGGCAGCCGCGGCCACGCCCGCATCGTCAACGCCGAAACCGCCGCGCGGCTCGAGGCCGGCGGCAACGTCGCGATCTTTCCCGAAGGCACGACCACCGACGGCACCGAGGTGCTCCACTTCCATGCCGCCCTGCTGCAACCGGCGATCGCCTGCAGCCGCCCGGTGCAGCCGCTGGCGCTGCGCTACCTGAGCACCGACGGCGGCCACAACCGCGCCCCGGCCTACGATGGAGAGATCAGCCTGGGGCAGTGCGTCGCCAACATCATCGCCACCCGCCACAGCATCGTGCGCATCCGCATCGCCCCCCCGTACCCGACCGCGGACGGGGTCGACCGCCGCATCCTGGCCCAGCACGCCCGCGACTGGGTGCTCGCGGCCAGCCGCCTGGCGCCGGCCGCCGTCGTCAGCGCAGCGCTGCCTGCGCCTGGGGTTGCTCGCGCTCATGGGCGCCAGCCTTGCAATCACGCCCGCAGCGCCCTAGACTTGTTCAGCAAATAGCACAATTCAAAGAGGCATCATCATGCGTGTGGTGAATTTTTCGGAGGCGCGGAACAACCTCAAGAACGTGATCGATCAGGTCATCGACGACGCCGACTACACGGTCATCGCGCGCCGGGATGCGCCCGACGCGGTGGTGATGTCGCTCGACACCTTCAACGGCCTGATGGAGACCGTCCATCTGCTGAAGTCCCCCGCCAATGCCGCCCACCTGGCACGCTCGATCGAGCAGTACCGCAAGGGCCAGGTCACGCCGCGGGATCCGGTCGATGCCGGTTGAAGAAAAGCTGCTCAGGCTGACCTGGACCCTGGCTGCCTGGGAGGATTACGAATACTGGCAAGACCAGGACCGCAAAACCCTCAAACGCATCAATGCCCTGATCAAGGACGGCCTGCGCCACCCCTTCGAAGGCATCGGCAAACCCGAGCCCCTGAAAGAAAACCTCTCGGGCTTCTGGTCACGCCGCATCGACGACACCCACCGGCTGGTTTACTGCGTCGATGACCAGGCGCTGGTGGTGATTGCCTGTCGTTACCACTACCAGTAACACCCATGCAGTTCGATGAAACAGCCATGCGCCGACGGCGCCGGCCGCCTTCGCCAGCGCAGCGCCTGCCTAAGCCTGCACCTGGAACACCGCATCGTCCTCGATGCGCAGCGCGGTGAGCTTGCCGCCCCACACGCAGCCCGAATCGAGCGCGATCAGGCCGGGCTCGCGATAGAAGCCCAGCGCCGACCAGTGCCCGCAGACCACGGTGTGGGTGCGGCTGAGCCGGCCGGGCACCCGGAACCACGGCAAGGTGCCCGGCGGCGCCTTGTCCGGCGCCCCTTTGGCGCTCAGGTCCATGCGCCCGTCTACGCTGCAAAAGCGCAGCCGGGTCAGCGCATTGACGATCACCCGCAGCCGGCCCCAGCCTTTCAGCCCTTCCTTCCAGCGCGCCGGCCGATCGCCGGCCAGATTCCGCAGGAACTCGCGCGCCTGCGGCCCGCCCAGCGCCGCACCGACTTCGTCGGCGAGCCGCTGGGCGTGCGCCACCGACCACTGCGGCAGCAGCCCGGCATGGACCAACACGTATTCGCCTTCCACCTGCAGCAGCGGCCGCCGCGCCAGCCAGTCGAGCAACTCATCGCGGTCCGGCGCCTCGAGCACCTGGAACAAGGTGTCGTCCCCGACGCGCCGCTTCAACCCGGCGGCCACCATCAGCAGGTAGAGGTCGTGATTGCCGAGCACGATTGTCGCCGCACTGCCCAACTCGCGCAGGGTACGCAGCACACGCAGCGAATCCGGCCCGCGATTGACCAGATCCCCCACCACCCACAGGCGGTCGGCCGCAGGGTCGAAACGCACCCGCTCCAGCATCTGCGCCAGCGGCGCGTAGCAGCCCTGGATGTCGCCGATTGCGTAAGTGGCCATCGTCAGTCGCCGCTCTGGACGAGAAACGCCTCGACACACTGCCGGCAATCCTCGTCATGCATCAAAAGAAGATCCTTGTGGCCAAGTGCAGTGAAATGCCGGTGCTGCACTGGCACCCCCGCCAGCTTGAGCTGTATCGAAAACCGTTCGTTCATCACTTTGGTAAAGGCCTGCCCGCCCCCCCCTGCACCCCTGCCGAGAGCAACAGGAAACGCGTCCCGGCGAGCGCCGTGAGAGGATGTCCGGCAGGAGAAAGGCGGCGCTGCCGCTCCTCATCCTCCCCCATCAGACGGCGCAACTTACGGACTCTGCGATCCTGGTATGCCAGTCCCAGGCCCTGCTCCGCAAGCATGCGGATCGCCAAGGGAACGTCAAAATGTGCCCCGTCGAGGCAGATGACCTGAGCGATCACCGAATTCGTCAGGCGGTAGCGCTGTAGGTAGCCAGGATCGCACGCAAGCAATGCGGCCAAGTGCGCACCCGACGAAAAACCGACCAGGGTAATCCGCGACGGATCACCGCCATAGCGGCGGATGTTGATGCTCATCCACTTTATCGCTTTGGCTGAGCTGCCCCACGAATTTCGTCTTCCAACGTAGTCGTCGTACGATCGACGCAACGAGAGGAAGAACGACGTGAAACGCATCCCGAAGCAGGAGTACACGGCCGAGTTCAA
>NZ_JALLIK010000073.1:0-26910 GCF_023093595.1 Thauera aromatica | reverse complement strand
TTTCATGTTGTCGTAGATCCCGCGCCGGGCAATGCCGCCGAGTGCCTTGAAACTCCTCGTGTGCGCATCGAACAGCATCTCGTGGGCTTGACTCGGGTAGGCCACCAGCACGAACGCATGGCTCGCACATAGCTTCAGGTGCGCCACCTGCAGCTTGCGCCACACCCCACCGATCACCAGCCGCTCCTCGCTCCAGTCGAACTGAAACGCCTCGCCCAGTTCGAACTTCAGCGGCACGAACGCCCGCCCCGGGTCGTTCGTCCCCTTGCGGTGCCGCCAGTCGCGGATGAAATCGGTCAGGATCGTGTAACCACCCTCGAAGCCTTGTGCCTTCAACTGCGCAAGCATCGCTTGGGCCGTCCGCCGCTCCCGTTTCGGGCGGCGGGCATCGGCTTCCAGCCAACTCACCACCGTGGCATCGAAGGCCGTGAGTTTGCCCGGCGCCTTCGTGCGACGGTAACGGGGCGCCGCCGCATTGGCCTCCTCGAGCCACTTCCTCACCGTCGTGCGCGACAGCCCCGTGCGTCGCGCAATCTCCGAGCGGGACAGTCCGTCCCGGTAATGCATCCTTCTGACCTTGCCCAACATTTCCATGGTGATCACCTCTGATCCTCTGCCTCAAAATGAGGCAGAGAGGTTAAACACCCTGGTCAGTTTTCAGCCGGAATTCACCCCTCTACATGGCCAGTTTTCGGCCGGCGCCAACAGAGAGGCCGCTCTGCCTGATTTTTGTGCAATTTATGACAAAAGTGGGGTTTCGGGTGTGCCCGCACCTTTCGCACGGATCGCCGGAATCCGCGCCATTGCTGGCGTTTCGGGCAGAAAAGACAAAGCCCGGAGCGAGTCCGGGCTTTGAGGGTGTTGGTGGACCGAAAGGGGATCGAACCCTCGACCTCTGCATTGCGAACGCAGCGCTCTCCCAGCTGAGCTATCGGCCCTGAAAGAGCGGGCATTATAGGCAAGCCGGTCCCGAAAAGGAAGCCCCTGCGAGGAAGCCCCTGCGGCAGGGCCGCACCCGGCTTTTCGCTTCGTGGGTTTCAACTGCCTGAGCCGGTGGCGGCGCGGCCGAGGCGGTCGGTGATCGCGCGCCAGCGGGGGTCGGCGGGCGGGGTTTCGATCAGGATGAAATCGGCGTCGAGGGCGTCGAGGGCGCGCAGGCTGGCATAGAGTTCGCGAGCGAAGGCGGTGGCATCGGCTGGTGCGAGCTGCCAGATCAGGCGCGAATCGTGCGGATCGGGCGCACGGTGGGCGAGCACGGCGACGCGGCTGCCCTCGCCTGCGAGCAGGGCCGCTTCCACCGCCAGGCGCTCGCCTGCCACCAGGCGCAGCGGCGTGCGCGGCGCGTAATGGGCGGCGAGGGCGCCGGAGACGCGCGGCGCCGGGGCCTCTGCGGCCGGCGCCGCGGCCAGCTCGCTTGCCGCCTCGCCGCGCAGTCGCGGGCGGCGGCCGATGATACGGGCGATGTCGTCGGGCGTGATCGCACCGGGGCGCAGGATCTCGGGTGGGTCGCGCGAGAAATCGACGATGGTCGATTCGATGCCGACCTCGCAGGGACCGCCGTCGAGCACCATCGCCACCTTGTCGCCGAGTTCATCCTTCACATGCAAGGCGGTGGTGGGGCTGATGCGACCAAAGCGGTTGGCGCTGGGCGCAGCGATGCCGGAATCGAAAACCTGCAGCAGGGCGAGTGCCACCGGATGGGAAGGCACGCGCAGGCCCACGGTGTCCTGACCGCCGGTGACCTCGTCCGGGACTGCCGGGTCGCGCTTCAGAATCAGCGTCAACGGGCCGGGCCAGAAGGCGCGGGCGAGCGCGAGCGCCTCCCCGGGAATATCCGTGGCCCAGCGTGCCAGGTGCTGGACGCCGGGCAGATGGACGATCAGAGGATGATCTGCCGGCCGGCCCTTGGCGGCGAAAATCCTGCGCACGGCCTCGGCATCGAGGGCGTCGGCAGCAAGGCCGTAGACGGTCTCGGTAGGCATACCGACAAGCTCGCCCGCGCGCAGCAGATCCGCCGCCTCGTGGATCGCGACCAGGGTCGGCGGCTCGATGCGGCCGCGGGGTTTGGCCCGGGTGCCGCTCATTCGTCGCGGATGCCGATCGCCGCGCGTGCGCCCAGCGCGCGCTCCAGCACCATGCCGGGATCGTCGCCGATCACGGTAAAGTGCCCCATTTTGCGACCCGGTCGCGCATGGTGCTTTCCATACAGGTGCAGGCGCAGGCCGGGCACGGCATGCAGCGCCGACCAGTCGGGCTCGCGGTAGGCGCCGTGCCCCTTGCCGTCGGCGTACCACAGCTCACCGAGCAGATTCACCATCACCGCCGCCGAGTGCTGGCGCGGCGCCGCCAGTGGCAGACCGCACAGCGCCCTGACCTGCTGCTCGTACTGGCTGACATCGCAGGCGTCAAGGGTATGGTGGCCGCTGTTGTGCGGACGCGGCGCCATCTCGTTGACGAACAGCTCGCCGGCGCAGACGAAGAACTCCACCCCCAGGGTGCCGACATAGCCGAGGTGCTCGGCGATGCGCTCGGCGATGCGTTGCGCATCGGTCGCCACGCCCCCAGCCTCACTGACAGCAAGCTGCGCCGGCGCAACGGTGATGTCGAGGATGCCGTTGCGATGGCGGTTGTCGCCCGCGGGAAAGCTGCGCACCGCCCCCGCCTCGTCGCGCGCGAGCACCACCGACACTTCGCAGTCGAGCGCCAGCATCTTCTCCAGCACGCAAGGTTCGCCCTTGAAGTGCAGGAAGGCGGCGAGCGCCTCGTCGGCATCGGCGACCCGGGCCTGACCCTTGCCGTCGTAGCCGAAGCGCGCCACCTTGAGCACCGCCGGAAACAGCGCGGCAGACGCGGAGCGGATGTCGTCCTCACCACGAATCACGGCGCACGGCCCGTGCGGCAGGCCATGGTCGGCGAGGAAGGTCTTCTCCGCGATGCGGTTCTGGCACACCGCCACCGCGCTCGCGGCCGGATGAACGGGGATGAACTTGCCGAGGTAGTCCAGCGTGTCGGCCGGAACGTTTTCGAATTCGGTGGTCACCGCGGCGCATCCGGTCGCCAGGGCGTCGAGCGCGCCGTAGTCGTCGTAGGCGGCGACCAGATGGCGGTCGGCGATGAGGCCGGCGGGGCTGTGCGGATCGGGATCGAGCATCCACACTTTGTAGCCCATCTCGTGTGCGGCGGAAACGAAAAAGCGGCCGAGCTGGCCGCCGCCGAGCATGCCCAGGGTAGCTGGCGGGAGGATCATGATGCGGCTCTCAATCCAGGGTCATGGCGAGCACCGCCTGCGTCTGGCGGGCGCGGAAGTCGGCGAGCCGGTCGGCGAGCGACGGGTCGCCGTTGGCGAGCAGGGCCACCGCGAACAGCCCGGCATTGGCTGCGCCGGCCTCGCCGATGGCGAAGGTGGCGACCGGGATGCCCTTGGGCATCTGCACGATGGAGAGCAGCGAATCCTGCCCCGACAGCGCCTTCGACTGCACCGGCACGCCCAACACCGGCAGCGTGGTCTTGGCCGCGACCATGCCGGGCAGGTGGGCGGCGCCGCCGGCGCCGGCGATGATCGCCTTCAGGCCGCGGTCGCGCGCGGTTGCAGCGTATTCGAACATCAGGTCGGGAGTGCGGTGGGCGGACACGACCCTGGCCTCGAAGGGCACGCCGAACTCCTCCAGCACCTTGGCCGCGGCCTTCATCGTCGGCCAGTCGGAGTTCGACCCCATGATGATGCCGACGGCAGGGGGGAGTGCGCTCATTGTGCGTCCTTTGCTCACGTGCCGGAGGCGAGCTGTCGCGAACGTGCGGCGCGCTCGGCGGAGATCACGGTGTTTTCCAGCAGCATGGTGATGGTCATCGGCCCGACGCCGCCCGGCACCGGAGTGATGGCGCCGGCCACCGCCCTGGCCGACTCGAAGTCGACGTCGCCGCACAGTTTGCCGGCATCCGGGCCGTCCTGCAGGCGGTTGATGCCGACGTCGATCACGGTGGCACCGGGCTTGATCATGTCGCCGGTGACGAAGCGCGGCTTGCCGATCGCCGCCACCAGGATGTCGGCGCGGCGGGTATGGAAGGCGAGATCGCGACTCTTCGAGTGGCACACGGTGACCGTGGCACCGGCGTTGGTCAGCAGCATCGCCATCGGCTTGCCGACGATGTTCGAGCGGCCGATGACCACGGCCTCGGCCCCCTGCACCGCCACTCCGGCGCTTTCGAGCATTTTCATCACCCCGTGCGGCGTGCACGGAATGAAGGCTTCGCGGTTCTGCGACAGGCGGCCGACGTTTTCGGCGTGGAAGCCGTCGACGTCCTTGCCCAGGTCGATGGCTTCGAGCACGGCGGTTTCGTCGAACTGCGGCGGCAGCGGAAGCTGCACCAGGATGCCGTGCACCGCCGGATCGGCGTTGAGTTCGGCCAGCCGGGCCATGACCTCGGCGGGGGCCGCATCCTGCGGGTAGTCGAAGCGCAGCGAGCGGATGCCGGCCTTTTCGCAGGCCGCGACCTTGTTGCGCACATACACGGCCGAAGCCGGATCGGCACCGACCAGGATGACCGCCAGACAGGGTTGCACGCCACGTGCCGAGAGTGTCGCTGCACGATCGGCGATTTCTCCACGGACACGCGCCGAAAGGACGTTGCCATCGATGATGCGAGCGGTCATCGGATCTGCCTCGAAAAAGTGCGGATTTTACAGCATGCCGGCGCCGGCGACGCAGCCCCGATCGAGGCGCGCCCGGTCGCTGCCGGGCGAACGGCTCAGTGCCCGGCGCTCGGCGGCGGACACTTCAGGCCGATCGCCGTGATCACTCCGCCCGCACTCATGTCGCGCACGGTCAGAGTGAACGCGCCGACTTCCACGCGGTCGCCGACGACGGCGGTGCGGCCGATGCGCGCGCGCAGCAACTCGCGCATCGGCAAGTGGCGCTCCTGCGGCTCGAGCACCAGGCCGTAGGCATCGGCGAGATCGTCCGCGAGGGACTCCGGATCGACGACGAATTCGCCGAAGAAGCTGGCGTTCGCGCTCAACTCGTTGCCCGCACCGCCAAACAGGCGGGCGATCCGCTCGGCAAGCTCGTCCGGGGCCACGAACCACACCGAGTCGCCGGGGCGCATCCGGGAGTCCACCGCCAGGCGTTGCAGGTGGCCGTTGCGGACGAGGGCGACACAGCGCACGCCGATGGTGCCGAACTCGGCCGCGACCTCGTCCGGATGGAGGCCCTCGGCACGCGCTCCGGGCGCGACCCGGTATTCGAGCAGATCGACCGCGACCTCGTCACCGACCCACACTTCGCGCTTGTCGCGCGGTTCGTCCCGCGGCGGCACTTCGACCTTCAGCCAGCGTGCCACCACCGGCACCGTCGCCCCCTGCACCAGCAAGGACAGCAGCACCACCGCAAAAGCGACATCGAACAGCAGACGCGAATCGGGCACGCCCATCACCACCGGCACGATCGCCAGCACCACCGGCACGGCCCCGCGCAGCCCGACCCAGCTGACATAGGCCAGCTCGTTGCGCCGGTACCGGAACGGTGCCAGCCCGATCATCACCGCCAGCGGGCGGGCGACCACCATCAGGAACACTGCCATCGCCAGTGCCTCGAGCGCGTGATCGAGGAGCAGCGACGGCGTCACCAGCAGGCCCAGCACGACGAACATGCCGGCCTGAGCCAGCCAGGCCAGCCCGTCCATCACCCGCAGCACGTGCTCGGTAGCATGGCTGCGGCGGTTGCCGACGAGAATGCCGGCGAGGTACACGGCGAGAAAGCCGCTGCCATCGAGCAGGTTGGTGGCGGCGAAGACGAGCGTTCCGCCCGACAGGATCAGCAGCGCGTACAGCCCGTCGGGCAGGGACAGGCGCGCCATCAGCCGCGACAGCACCCAGCCGCCGGCGATCCCGAAGATGGCACCGAGACCGAGCTGGCTCGTCAGCATCCAGACGAAACTGCCGAGGGTTGCGGTCTCGGGTTGCAGCAGCATGCCGACCATCGCGGTGACGAGCAGGATCGCCATCGGATCGTTGGCACCGGACTCGATCTCCAGGGTGGCCTGCACGCGCTCGTTGAGCCGCACGCCGCTGTTGCGCAGGAGCGCGAACACCGCCGCCGCATCGGTGGAGCCGACAATCGACGCCAGCAACATGCCCAGCCGCCAGTCCACATCGAGCAGCCAGGTCGCGAACAAGCCGAGCATCGCCGCCGTGCCGATCACCCCCCAGGTCGCGAGCACCGCCGCCGGCTTCAAGGCGACCCGGAAACTGCTGACCCGGGTGCGCAGGCCGCCGTCGAGCAGGATCACCGAGAGCGCGGCCTGCGCGATCATCGACGCGATGAAGAAGTCCTCGAAGACGATGCCGCCGAGGCCGTCCTCGCCGGCGAACATCCCCACCAGCAGGAACAGCAGCAGCAGGGGCAGCCCCAGCCGCGCCGACACCGTGCTGGCGAGCACGCTGATGAACAGCAACAGCCCGGTCAGCAGGAAAAAAGCGTTGATTCCAGTCATTCGGGAAGGATCGGTGAAAATTCGGGCCTGCAGAGCAGGCCCTTTGCGGGCCGAGGCGCCCACCGGCGGCACCGTGCCGAGACGGGGCACGCACGGGCGCGGCCGGCGTGCCGCCAGGGGGCGGCGTCAGAGTACGGCGTCAGCGCGGCGCGGTGCCCGGCTCCACCAGCACCACGTGCTGCACCAGTTCGGCCAGCGAATGCGCGCCCATCTTTTCCATCACCCGGGCGCGATGGACTTCGACGGTCTTGATGCTGATGCCGAGCACATCGGCGATCTGCTTGTTGAGCTTGCCGACGATGATCAGGTCGAGCACTTCGCGCTCGCGCTGGGTCAGGTGCTCGAGGCGGCGCGCAGTGTCCGCCTCCTGCAAGCGCTTGTCGCGGTTTTCGCGCTCGAGCTGCAGGCATTGTTCGATCAGGCGCAGCATGTCGCGTTCGCCGAACGGCTTTTCGATGAAATCCACCGCCCCTTTCTTCAGCGCCGACACCGCCATCGGCACATCGCCATGGCCGGTGATGAACACCACGGGCAGGTTGCAGCGGCGGCGGCCGAGTTCCTCGAACAGCTCCAGGCCGCTCATCCCGGGCATACGCACATCGAGCACGATGCAGCCGGTCATGTCGGGGTTGCTGGCCTGGAGGAAGGATTCTGCCGATTCATGCACGGCGACGCGGTAGCCGTTGGCTTCGAGCATCCAGGCAAGCGAATCGCGCAGGGCGTCGTCGTCGTCGACGATATGAACGATCTGATCGGGAACGATCTGGTCAGGCGCTGCGGGCAATCCGCTCACTGGCTGTCTCCGTCGGCAGGGTAAACGTGAATATGGTACCGCCTTCGGGGTTGGCGTCGACAAGCAATCGGCCATCATGGAATTCGACGATCGAGCGGCAGATGTTCAAGCCCATTCCCATGCCCTCGGTCTTGGTCGTGTAGAAAGGCGTGAACAGCTGCCGGCGCCCCTCCTCGCTGATGCCGTGGCCACGGTCGATGACCGCGACTTCGACTACGTCGGGGCCGAGACTGCGTATCCGCAGCACCAGCACGCGCCGCTCGGGCAGGGCATCGGCCATCGCATCGAGCCCGTTGCGGATCAGGTTCAGCAGTACCTGCTCGATCATGATCCGGTCGGCGAACACGTCCGGAAGCCCGGGCTCGACATCGGCGACGATGCGGATGCCGACGCGGCGGGCATCGATTTCGGCAAAGCCAAGCGCATCGTCGAGCACTTCGGCCAGGCGCACCGCGCTGCGCCGCGGCTCGCTCTTTTTCACGAATTCGCGCACCCGGCGGATGATCTTGCCCGCACGCTCGGCCTGGAAACTCGCCTTCTGCATCGCCGCGAGCACGTCCTCCGATCGCCACTGCCCCCCCTGCATGCGGGTGACGCAGCCCGCACAGTAGTTGGCGATCGCCGCCAGCGGCTGGTTGAGTTCGTGGGCGAGGGTGGACGCCATTTCGCCCATGGTGATCAGGCGCGCGGTGCGCTGGAGGCGGTCTTCCTGCTGGCGTGCGACCTCGGCGGTCTGCTTGCGGTCGGTGATGTCGGTGGCGATGCCCATGCGCACGAGGCGGCCATCGACCCAGCGTGTGGCCTGCTCGCGCACGTGGTACCAGCGCCCCGACAGCGGGTGCTGCAATTCGCCGTCGAACAGCTCGCGGGGCAATTCGGACGTACCCAGGCTGCGCGGATCGACCCGGTAGTCGCCGCGCTCGGGCTGCGGCACGGCAACCCCGTTGACCGTGCGCCCGACTGCGTCGAAGCCGTGGATACGCTTGAAGGCACGGTTGGCGAACAGGATCTCGTCGGTGCGGGCATCGGCCACGAAGACCGCGGCATCGAGGCCATCGAGCACCGCCTCGAAGCGCTCGTGGGCGGCTTCGAGCGCCGCGCGCACCCGCTTCGGTTCGGTGATGTCGGTAATCGAGGCCATCCACCCGGTCTGGCGGGCGGAGGAATCGATCAGCGGCGACAGGTAAAAGCGGGCGTCGAAACGCTCGCCGTTCTTGCGCCGGATGCGCATCTCGAAGCCGGCAGCCGGCGCCTGGCCGGACAGGGTCAGGGCGAGGTTGCGCTCACACACCGCGCGCGACTCCTCGGGCCAGTAGGGAAACGGCGGCCCGATGCCGATCAGCTCGTCCTCGTCGAAACCGATCATGCGGCAGAACGCCGAGTTGGCGTAGATGATGCGCCCGTTCAGATCGATCGCGCGCAGCCCGGTGACCACCGAGTCCTCCATCGCCTTGCGGAAGGCGGACTCGGCGCGCAGCGCCTCCTCGGTGGCCTTGCGCCCGGTGATGTCGTGCGCCACCGCGTAGACGAGACGTTCTTCAGGCACCGGGTTGATGCTCCACACCAGCCACTTGTAGCTATCGTCGGCGCAGCGGCAGCGGTTCTCGAACTTCACCGGCTCGCCGTCGGCCAGGCGGCGCAGCTGCTCCAGCGTGGCGCCGACGTCATCGGCGTGGACGAAGTCGATCAGCGGGCGCCCCGGCAAGGCCTCCGGGTCATGGCCGAGGATGCGCGCGAAGGCCGGATTGCAACGGCAAAAACGGCCATCGAGCCCAACCACGCACAGCATGTCGAGCGACAGGTTGAACAACCGGTCGCGCTCCTTTTCCACCTGCACCCGGCGCTGCACGTGGCTGCGCAGCGTCCACAGACTCCACAGCACCAGCACCGACAAGCCCAGGATCAGCACCGCCGGAAGCAGCCGCGGAACGCCGCTGCCGCTGCGAAAAGCCGTGGCACGCACGCTCAGCCCGTTCCCCGGCGGGTCGAGCGCGAGATCGAAGGACAGCCGCTCGTCGAGCGCGGGCAGCAACGTGCCCGCCGCCAGCAGCTCGCCTTCGGCATCGTGCAACGCCAGCCGGTACTTGTCGGCAAACCACGCCGGCACCAGATAGCGCGCCATGCGCTCGATCGAATACACGCCGACGATGGCGCCGCGGAATGCGCCGCTGCGCACCACCGGCACGTACACTTCGAGCACCGCCCCCCCCCGCGGACTGCGGTGGGCGGTGCCGTATTCCACTCGCAGCGAACCGCGCGCACGCTCGAGCATGCCTGCCTGCTCGCTGCTCGAGGCCTCGCCGGGCAGGCGGTCGGTGGTATCGAACGGCGCGCTCCAGCGCACGATCCCGTCACTGCCCACCCAGACGATGTTGGCCAGCTCGGGGTGGTTGGCGATATGCTGGTTGGCGCGCAGCTGGAAGCCATCGTGGTCGAGCATCTCGGAAGACAGGTCGCGGGCGAGCTGGCCGAGAAACTCCTCGGTGCCGAGCATCTGCCGGCGCATCGTCTGCTCGGCCCACTGCATGTCGCGCGCGAGCGCATCACGCTCGAGTTCCAGCTCACGCTGCTGCAGCAGCCACACCAGACTGAGCATGGCCACCGCGAACAACACCACCGCCGCGTACGGCGCGGCCCAGTACCAGCGCTGAGACGAAAAGGAAGCGGCCTGGGGCTCGGGCATGAAGAGGGAAAATCGGGAACGGGAAAGAGTCCGCGGCACCTCGACCGGGAGCTGGATTCTTGTCGATCCCTTCTGCAGCCGTCATCCGGTTTAACCCTAATGCCCGATCGAAGCCACCGGCGTCGGGCACACCGGCGGCAGCCCCCGAGATGGGGGTTTCCGCCAATTTTTACGCCCGCCCCACCCCCCTAGAGTCCGCTCATGCATCCACTCGCGACATCGCACCGCCGTGCGCCTTATTTCCTGCCCGGCCTTCTGGGCCTGATTGCCTTCATCCTCGCCCTCCCGCTCCCCGCCGCCGACGCCCCGGCCGCGGAGCCGGCGGCCATCCGCATCGGCGTCACCGGCCCGTTCACCGGCGCCTCCAGCCCGATGGGCATCTCGATGCGCGAAGGCATCCGCATCGCCGCGGCCGAAATCAACGCCTCCGGCGGCCTCCTCGGACGCCCGCTGCAGTTGCTCGAGCGTGACGACGAGGCCAGCAACGAGCGCGGCGCCCGCCTCATCCAGGAACTGATCGACAAGGACCGCATCGTCGCCGGCCTGGGCATCGTCAACACCGGCGTTGCCCTCGCCAGCCAGCGCCACTACCAGCTGGCGCGGATCCCGGTGATCACCTCGGTCGCCACCGGGTCGCTGATCACCCGCCAGTTCCTGCCCCCCGAGTTTCCCGACAACTACGTCTTCCGCGTATCGGCCAACGATGAGCTGCAGGCCCGGGTGATCGTCAAGGAAGCGATCGATCGGCGCGGCCTCGGCCGCCTGGCGATTTTCCACGATGCGACCAACTACGGCGTGCAAGGCAGCGAGGACCTGATCGCCGCACTGAAGGAACGCGGCATCGCCCCGGTCGCGGTCGAGCGCTTCCAGTTGCGCCAGGTGGACATGAGCGCCCTGCTCGCACAAGCGCGCGCTGCCGGCGCCGAAGCCGTCCTGACCTACGGCATCGGCCCGGAACTCGCGTACATCGCCAACGACATGGCGCGGATGAACTGGCGGGTGCCGATCATCGGCAGCTGGACCCTGGCGATGTCCAATTTCATCGACAGCGCGGGCCCCCACGCGGAAGGCGCGCGCATGCCGCAGACTTTCATTCAGGACGCCGAAAACCCCCGTCAGCAGGCTTTCCTCGAGGCGTGGCGCCAGAGCACCGGCCTCGAACGCATCCCGGTTCCGCCAGCCGCGGCCCAGGGCTACGATTCGATGCTCCTCCTCGCCGCGGCGATCCGCCAGGCCGGCAGCGTGGAAGGCAGCCGCATCCACGCGGCACTGGAGGACCTGCGCGCCCCCGTCCATGGCGTGATCATGACCTACCGCCAGCCCTTTTCGCGCACCCGGCACGAAACCCTGACCCTGCCCAGCCAGGTCCCCCTGGGAGAGGTCCGGAACGGGCGCGTCGTGTTCGCCTACGAGGCCGAGCGCAAGCGGGCCATCGGCCTGTCGCCGCCGGACGGCGGGGCCAGGCCGTAGCGCGAACATATTGCGCATTGCGAAAACACGTTTTATAGTTCGAAAAACAGCCCGCCATACCCCCTGGCGGGCTGTGTCCGTACCCAACCCCGCCCTGCACATCCCGCAGGCTTCGCCCATCGAAAGTCATGAGGAGACAAGCCATGACCGGAACGAACAAGCTTCTCCCGCACGCCGACACCGACGCGCAGGAGACCAAGGAATGGCTGGAGGCGCTGGCCGCCGTCGTCGAGCACGAAGGTCCCGAGCGCGCCCATTACCTGATCGAATCCCTGATCGCCGCCGCACGCGAGGAAGGGGTGAACATTCCCTACTCGGCGAACACCGCGTACATCAACACCATTCCCGTCGAGCAGCAGCCGTCCTATCCCGGCGACCCGGACATGGAAATCAAGATCCATTCCTACATCCGCTGGAATGCGATGGCGATGGTGGTGCGCGCCAACAAGAACACCAACGTCGGCGGCCATATCGCCTCCTTCGCCTCCGCCGCCGCACTCTACGACGTCGGCTTCTCGCATTTCTGGCACGCCCCTTCGGCCGACCATGACGGCGACCTGATCTACTTCCAGGGCCATTCGGTACCCGGGATCTACGCCCGCGCCTACATGCTCGGGCGCTTCACCGAAGAGCAGATGGACAACTTCCGCCAGGAAGTGGGCGGGAAGGGCATTTCCTCCTACCCGCATCCCTGGCTGATGCCCGATTTCTGGCAATTTCCGACGGTGTCGATGGGGCTCGGCCCGCTGTGCGCGATCTACGCCGCACGCTTCATGAAGTACCTCGCCAGCCGCAACCTGATCGACCCGGCGCGTGCCGCCCGGCGCAAGGTGTGGGCCTTCCTCGGCGACGGCGAAACCGACGAGGTCGAGTCCCTCGGCGCCATCGGCATGGCCGGGCGCGAGCGCCTCGACAACCTCGTCTTCGTCATCAACTGCAACCTGCAGCGCCTGGACGGCCCGGTGCGCGGCAACGGCAAGATCATCCAGGAACTGGAATCCGAGTTCCGCGGCGCCGGCTGGAACGTCATCAAGGTAATCTGGGGCACGCACTGGGACGCGCTGTTCGCCCGCGACCAGAAGGGGCTGCTCAAGCAGCGCATGATGGAACTGTGCGACGGCGACTACCAGACCTTCAAGGCGAAGGACGGCGCGTATGTGCGCGAACACTTCTTCAACACTCCGGAACTGCGCGCGCTGGTCGCCGACTGGACCGACGAGCAGGTGTGGAACCTGAACCGCGGCGGCCACGACCTGTTCAAGATCTACGCCGCCTACAAGCAAGCCAACGAACACCAGGGCCAGCCCACGCTGATCCTGGCGAAGACGATCAAGGGCTTCGGCATGGGCCAGGCCGGCGAGGCGATGAACATCTCGCACCAGCAGAAGAAAATGGACGTCGAGGCCATCCGCCGCTTCCGCGACCGCTTCGGCCTGCCGGTACCCGACGACCAGATCAAGGACCTGCCCTACCTGAAGTTCGCCGAGGATTCGCCCGAGTACAAGTACCTGCGCGAACACCGCATGGCCCTGGGCGGCTTCCTGCCCCAGCGCCGGCGCAAGGCCGACGCCCTGCCGGTGCCGGCGCTGGAAGCCTTTGCCGCGCTGCTGAAGGCTTCGGGAGAGGGCCGTGAGCTGTCGACGACGATGGCCGTGGTGCGGATGATGAACACCCTCCTCAAGGACAAGCAGATCGGCCGCCACGTGGTGCCGATCGTGCCCGACGAGAGCCGCACCTTCGGCATGGAAGGGATGTTCCGCCAGTACGGCATCTGGAACCAGGAAGGGCAGAAATACCTGCCCGAAGACCATGACCAGCTGATGTTCTACAAGGAGTCCCAGACCGGCCAGGTGCTGCAGGAAGGCATCAACGAGGCCGGGGCGATGGCCGACTGGATCGCCGCCGGCACCGCCTACAGCGTGCACGGCGTGCAGATGATCCCCTTCTACATCTTCTACTCGATGTTCGGCCTGCAGCGCACGATGGACCTGTGCTGGGCGGCGGCGGACCAGCGCACCCGGGGCTTCCTGATCGGCGGCACCGCCGGGCGCACCACGCTCAACGGCGAAGGCCTGCAGCACGAGGACGGCCATAGCCTGCTGCTCGCCAACATGATCCCGAACTGCATCAGCTACGACCCGACCTTCCAGTACGAGGTCGCGGTGATCGTGCAGGACGGCCTGCGCCGGATGTTCGCCGAGCAGGAAGACCTCTACTACTACATCACGGTGATGAACGAGAACTACGAACATCCCGAGATGCCCGAAGGGGCCGCAGCCGACATCCTCAAGGGCCTGTACCTGTTCCGCAGGGGCGCCGAGGGCAAGGGCCCGCGCGCACAGTTGCTGGGCTCGGGCGCGATCTTCCGCGAAGTGATCGCCGCCGCCGAACTGCTCAAGAACGATTGGGGCGTCGAAGCCGACCTCTGGGGCGCGCCGAGCTTCAACGAACTGGCCCGCAACGGCCACGACGTCGAACGCTGGAACCTGCTCCACCCGATGGAAGAGCCGAAGAAGTCGCACGTGGAAGAAAAGCTGGGCGGCACCGAGGGTCCGGTCATCGCCGCCACCGACTACATCCGCATGTTCCCCGAACAGATCCGCTCGCAGTTGAAGAAGACCTACGTGACGCTCGGCACCGACGGCTTCGGCCGCTCCGACACCCGCGAGCAGTTGCGCCATTTCTTCGAAGTCGACCGTCACTGGGTGACGCTGGCCGCGCTGAAGGCCCTGGCCGATGACGGCACGATCGGCCGCGACCGGGTCGCCGCAGCGATGCTCAAGTACAACCTCGACCCGAACAAGCCGAACCCGCTGTCGGTCTGAGCGCGCAAGGAGACAAGAACATGAGCCAACTCATTGAAGTGAAGGTGCCCGACATCGGCGATTTCGACGCGGTGCCGGTGATCGAGTTGTTCGTCAAGGTCGGCGACACCATTGCCGTCGACGACGCCATCGCCACCCTCGAATCCGACAAGGCCACCATGGACGTGCCCTCGTCCGCCGCCGGCGTGGTCCGGGAGGTCCTGGTCGGGATCGGCGACAAGGTGGCCGAAGGCACGGCCCTGATCAGAATCGAAGCCGCCGGCGCCGCGGCCGCCACCCCGGCTCCGGCCACTGCGGCCCCCTCCCCTGCCCCCACGGCCACTCCAGTCGCGCCTGCTCCGGTCGCAGCCGCTGCGCCCGCGCCGGCTGCAGCCCCCCCCGCTGCGGGCGGCATCGTCGAGGTGAAGGTGCCCGACATCGGCGACTTCGACGCTGTGCCGGTGATCGAGCTGTTCGTCAAGGTCGGCGACACCATTGCCGTCGACGACGCCGTCGCCACCCTCGAATCCGACAAGGCGACGATGGACGTCCCTTCCTCGGCCGCCGGGGTGGTCAGGGAAGTGCTGGTCAAGGTCGGTGACAAGGTCGGCGAAGGCAGCGTGCTGCTGAAGCTCGAGACTGCGGGCGGAAGCGCAGCCACTGCGCCGGCCGCGGCAGCGCCCACGCCCGCTCCGCAGCCCGGCAGCGGCGCCGTCGCCACTGCGCCGGCATCGACGCCGGTCGCGGCGGCAGCCGCGCCATCGGCGGTCAAGCTCGGCGGCAAGATCCACGCCAGCCCCTCGGTGCGCGCCTTCGCCCGCGAGCTCGGGGTCGATCTCACCCAGGTCAAGGCCAGCGGGCCGAAAGCCCGCATCCTCAAGGAAGACGTCACCGCCTTCATCAAGGGCGCGATGAGCACCGGCGTCGTGCCGGGCAGGACTCCGGCCGCCGCGGCCGGCGCCGCACCGGGCGGTGCTCAGTTGGGTGGACTCGACCTGCTGCCGTGGCCGAAGGTCGACTTCGCCAAGTTCGGCGAGATCGAGGTCAAGCCGCTCTCCCGGATCAAGAAGATCTCCGGCCAGAACCTCGCCCGCAACTGGGTGATGATCCCGGCGGTGACCTACCACGAGGACGCCGACATCACCGACCTGGAAGCCTTCCGGGTGGCGATGAACAAGGAGCACGAGAAATCGGGCAAGAAGCTCACCATGCTCGCCTTCATCATCAAGGCTTCGGTGCGCGCGCTGCAGGAGTTCCCCGAATTCAACACCAGCCTCGACGGTGACAATCTCGTCTACAAGAAGTACTTCAACATCGCCTTCGCCGCCGACACTCCGAACGGGCTGGTGGTGCCGGTGGTCAAGGACGCCGACAAGAAGAGCGTGTTCGAGATCGCCGCCGAGACCGGCGCGCTCGCCAAGAAGGCGCGCGACGGCAAGCTCGGCCCGGCCGACATGTCCGGCGCCTGCTTCACCATCAGCTCGCTCGGCGGCATCGGCGGTACCTACTTCGCTCCGATCGTCAATGCGCCCGAAGTGGCCATCCTCGGGGTGAACAAGTCGGTGATGAAGCCGGTGTGGGACGGCAAGCAGTTCGTGCCGCGCCTGACCCTGCCGATGTCGCTCACCGCGGACCACCGCGTCATCGACGGCGCGCTGGCCACCCGCTTCAACGTGTACCTCGCGCAGCTGCTGGCGGACTTCCGCCGGGTGATGCTCTGAAACAGTGAGGTGTGAGGCGTGAAGGGCCAGGGGTGGCACCCCTGGCCCCGAAGCCTTCCTCTTCCGGAAACTCCTCACGAGGTGATGAAGATGAGTCAAATGATTGAAGTGAAGGTGCCCGACATCGGCGGTTTCGACGCGGTGCCGGTGATCGAGCTGTTCGTGAAGGCAGGCGACACGATCGCGGTGGACGACGCGATCTGCACGCTCGAGTCCGACAAGGCGACGATGGACGTGCCGTCCCCGGCCGCCGGCGTGGTCAAGGAAGTGCAGGTCGCGCTCGGCGACAAGGTCAGCGAAGGCACGGTGCTGATCAAGGTTGAAGCCGCGGGCGCTCCTGCAGGAGCGGCGGCCGCGGCGAATGCGGCACCTGCGCCTGCACCCGCCCCCACCGGCGCGCCGGCGCCGGCCGCGGCCGCTCCTGCCGTGCCCCCCGCCGCCGCTGCGCACGCCGGCGCGGCCGACCTCGAATACGACCTGGTCGTGCTCGGCGCCGGCCCCGGCGGCTATTCGGCGGCCTTCCGCGCCGCCGACCTCGGCCTCAGGACGGCGATCGTCGAGCGCTACACGACCCTCGGCGGTGTGTGCCTGAACGTCGGCTGCATCCCGTCCAAGGCGCTGCTGCATGTCGCCGCGGTGATCGAGGAAGCCGGGCACATGCAATCCGCCGGCATCCGGTTCGCCAAGCCGGCAGTGGACGTCGATGCGCTCAGGAAGCACAAGGACGACGTGATCGGCAAGCTCACCGGCGGGCTCGCCGGGATGGCGAAGGCGCGCAAGGTCGACATCCTGCGCGGCTACGGCAGCTTCCTCGACCCGCACCACATCGAGATCGAGGAAACGACCGGCAACCGCCAGGACAAGAGCGGCGCGAAGAAGGTGGTGAAATTCAAGCAGTGCATCATCGCCGCCGGCTCGGCCGCGGTGCACCTGCCCTTCCTGCCGCGCGACCCGCGCATCGTCGACTCGACCGGCGCGCTCGAGCTGCGTCAGGTGCCGGGCAAGATGCTGGTGATCGGCGGCGGCATCATCGGCCTGGAGATGGCCACGGTGTATTCGACGCTGGGCGCGCGCATCGACGTCGTCGAGATGCTCGATCGCCTGATGCAGGGGCCGGACGCGGACGCGGTCAAAGTGTGGGAAAAGCAGAACACCCAGCGCTTCGACAAGATCATGCTGAAGACGCGGACAGTTGCCGTCGAAGCCAGGGAAGACGGCCTTTACGTCAGCTTCGAAGGCGAAAACGCTCCCCCCGGGCCGGTACGCTACGACATGATCCTGCAGTCGGCGGGCCGCGCGCCCAACGGCGGCAAGATCGGCGCCGAGAAGGCGGGCGTGATCGTCGGCGAGCGCGGCTTCATCCCGGTGGATGCGCAGATGCGCACCAACGTGGCGCACATCTTCGCCATCGGCGACGTCGTCGGCCAGCCCATGCTCGCCCACAAAGCGGTGCATGAAGGCCACGTCGCCGCCGAAGTCGCCGCCGGCGAAGCGCAGGGCAAGGCGGAGCTGGCCCGCACCGGGTTCGACGCCACCGTGATCCCGGGAGTGGCCTACACCCACCCCGAAGTCGCATGGGTCGGTTACACCGAAGCCCAGGCCAAGGCCGAAGGCAAGAAGGTCGAAACGGCCAAGTTCCCGTGGGCTGCGAGCGGCCGCGCGATCGCCAACGGCGCCGACTATGGCTTCACCAAGCTGCTCTTCGACGCCGAGACGCATCGCGTGATCGGCGGCACCATCGTCGGCCCTTCGGCCGGCGACATGATCGGCGAAGTCTGCCTGGCGATCGAGATGGGCGCCGACGCGGTCGATATCGGCAAGACCATCCACCCCCACCCGACGCTGGGCGAAACAGTGGGGATGGCCGCCGAACTGGCGCACGGCAGCTGCACCGACCTGCCGCCGATGCGCAAGAAATAAGACCGGCGGAGCACTGCAGAGGCGAGCCGAAGGCAAGCGCCCCATGCAGCCCCCGGTTCCCTTCGCTACCAAGGGGCCGGGGGCTTCGGCTATCTACGACGCGTGCGCTGTCAGTCGAGCGCCATCTGCACCTTCAGCCAGAAAGTGCGACCGGGTTCGTTGATGATCTCGTTGGTCGCGGCCTCGTAACCGGCAATCGCCGCACTGCCCTGCGAGAGGTGCTCGTGGTAGGTGCGATCGAAGACGTTGTCGACACCGGCGGTCAGCAGCGTGACCTTGTTCGGGCGCCAGCCGGCATTGAGCGCCAGCGTCGCGAAGCCTGGCGTCGGCCCGAGATCCTTGCCGTTCGAGACGATGCTGCCCGAGCCGACGTCGACCCGGTCCTGTCTGGCCACAACCCTCAACAGACCGCCGTAGGAGAAGGTGCCATCGTTGTACTCGAGCGCAAGACGCCCTTCGAGCGGGGGCTGCTGGGCGAGCGCTTTGTCGTCGGTGTCGTTCCGGCCGTGCACCCAGGCCAGGGTACCCGTCGCGCTCCAGTTGGAAGCGAAGCGCCAGGTCAGATCGGTTTCGAGGCCATAGAGGGTCGCATCGATGTTGCGGACGTCGGCGGCAGTGGAGGTTCCTCGGGTAAACCAGCGCAGCAACATGTAGTTATCGACCTTGCTGTAAAAGCCCGAGACGGAGGCATGCACATTGCCGGCCGTCCAGCTCGCACCCACATCGAGCTGGGTGTTCTTTTCCGGTTCCAGCGTATCGAAGCTGCGTGCATCGGCAAGACTTCCCGTGCCGGGCGCCGCACGCATGAACTCCCAGAAATCAGGGAAGCGTTCGGCATGCCCGAGACCGACGTACCAGGTGCCTGCACCACCGGCGTAATCGCGCTCGAAGCGCAGGAAGCCGCTCGGCAGCGTGTCGCCCTCCTTGGCGCCCCCTGTCTTATCGTTGGTGACCTCGTGGTCATCGATGCGCAAACCACCGATCACTCGGCGCACACCGTCGAGCGCGTAGGTCGCCTCGCCGAAGATCCCGTAGCGATCGAAGCCGAAATCATCCGTGCGCGGCAGGGTCCGGTAATTGACCCCGCTGCGGGACGTGTGCTGGTCCGCCTTCACGTCGGCCCCCAGCATCAGTTGCAATGGATCGGCCGGAGTCAGCGTCACTGCAAACCGGCCGCCCTTGGTCTCACGATCGGGGTTGTTGAGCATTTTCATGCCCATGTTCGAGCGCAGGCTGAAGTTGTCCATCACGTGATCGAGGTAGCTGTAGTAGGCATGCACCTCGACCTTGTGCACCAGCGGCGAGATATTGCGTTTCTCGAACTTCAGCCCCACGTGTTCACGCTCGAACTTCGTGCCGTCCATGGCGCGATCGGCGTAGGCCGCCTCGCCATCGCTGCGGCCGAAGTTGAGTTCGAGCAGGGTGTTGTCATCGGGCGTCCACCCGAGCGCGCCATGGGTGCTCCAGCGCGTGTAAAAGGAATGCACCTTCTTGCCGTCGCCGTCTTCATAGTCGTTCATGTCCGAGCGCGTCGCACCGATGCGGGCGTAAAAATCGGGATTACCGGCCGTGGCGTCGAAGACCTGGTCGTTGCGCCCCCAGCTACCGAAGGTCAGGCTGCCGCTGGCGGCCCAGCCGGGTTCGGTCATGCGCGTCATGTCGCGCTCGAACAGCACCACCGCTGCGGAGTTGCCTCCGCCGTAGAGCACGGTCTGCGGCCCTTTGATGACCGTGACGCGATCATACGACTCGGGGTAAATGTAGGCGGTCGGTGGATCCATGCGGCCACCGCAACCGCCATGCACATCCTGACCGTCCTGGAGGATATTCAGCCGCGAACCGGACAGGCCGCGGAAGACCGGGTCGCCATCCGCCCCCCCTTTGCGAATCACCGAAAACCCCGGGATGCTTTTCAGCAAGTCGGCGCCGTCATGCGCCGGTAGCGGCTGGCGGGGAGCCTTGGGGTCGGTGGTGATGGTGAGCGGCGCGGTGGTGAGCGGGGCGGTCACCACCACGCTGCCCAAGGTGGCCTCCTGGGCGACGGCAAGCGCCGGCAGCGCAAGGGAGATCGCCACCGCGAGTGGCAAGCGTTGGAAGGTTTTTTGCATGATGAGTGTTCTCGTCGAATGGGCATTGCGGCCGGACCCACGCGGATCGCGGGCACGACAAGGCCCGTCCGCTCCCCCGTGGGCGAGCGGAAATCAATTGTCCAAATGGAAAGTGCTAGCCGCAGCTCTCAGGGGCCCCTTCCACGGGCCTCCACACCGCGGCGGTCAGGCTCAGTGCTTGCCGTGCGGCATCTTCATCAGCGCATTGAGCGGACGCACGGGGAGGGTGAGATCGAGGCTCTGGCGGCGGCCGTCCTTGTTCTCGACGATCAGCGTCAACGGCACCTGATCTCCCTCCTTCACCTGCTGCTTCAGATCCATCAGCATGACGTGGTAGCCGCCCGGCGTGAGCTTGACGGTCTGGCCTGCCGGCAGTTCGAGCGCCGGGACCGGGCCCATCTTCATGACGTCCTTTTCCATGCGCATTTCGTGAATCTCGACCACGCCAGCAAGCGGCGAACTGGCGGCGACGAGGCGGGCCGGGACATCGGACTTCAGTTGCATGAAGGCACCGGTCGCCTTTTGCTGCGGCACGGTGGCCCGCACCCAGGAGTCGGACACGGAGACATCGGCGAGAGCGGGCGCGGCACCTAGGGCGAATAGGGCGGCAAGAACGAGCTTCTTCATTTTGAGAACCATCCAGAACAATCGAACATGTTGAGTTTCTACCCGCGCGAGGCAAGCGCCCGCGTCGGATCGGAATGGGCAAGGACGCCAGCGCACGCTCCCGGACGGAGGTGAGGGCTGGTTTCAGTCGAAATAGGGGGAAAAACGGGAATCGAGCCCGGATCGCCGCAAGCGATCCGGCTGCGAGCGATTCAGCCGCGGGCAGGAGGCGCGCGGGGATGAGAAGGCGCCCACACGAACAGTGGGCGCGGAGAGACGAGAAACAGCCGAGGCAGCAGGGCGCCGCTTTCGGGGATACGCAAAGCGGGCGGCACGGCCGGTGGCAGGGCCGCTCCGCCTGCGTGCGGGCAGCAATACGGGCACTGCTCGAACGAGGCATCCTGCGGCCCGCCACCGCTGTCGGCGCTGACGCCATGATCGCGGTAGAACGCGGCTTCGGCCGCCGGCAGCTCGATGACGCGGGAGCCGCTGGCCGAACAGACTTCGATCAGGTAACGGCCGCCCTCGTCCGGCCCCATTGCCCGGCTGAGCGCCGGCGCCAGGGCACTGGCCATCATCGCGAAAATCGCGAACCAGGCATAAAGGCGGCGGCGAAAGCGTAGCATCGGAAAACGATGGCCCCGGAAGAACTGGACGACGGCCCGGATTGTATCCGAACGCCATCGTCCGTCATTGATCCTGGTCAGCTGGCGGGAGCAGCAGGCCGCCGCTCACGCCCCCTTGCCGCATCAGCCGAGCCACGCCCTGGCATTGCGGAACATGCGCAGCCAGGGCGAAGCATCGGGGCTGTCCTTCACCAGCCACTGCGGCGCCCACGACATCTGCAGCGTGCGCGCGGTGCGCTCGGGGTGCGGCATCATGATGGTGAAGCGGCCGTCGGCGGTCGTGAAGCCGGTAACGCCGGCGGCAGAACCGTTCGGGTTGGCAGGATAGCGCTGCGCCGGCTGACCATGGTTGTCGATGTAGCGCAGCGCGAGCAAAGCCTTGTCCCGATCCGCTTCGTGGCGGAATACCGCCCTGCCTTCACCGTGGCTGACCACAATCGGCATCCTGCTGCCGGCCATGCCGGCGAGCAGGATCGAAGGGCTGTCGGTGACTTCGACCATCACGAAGCGGGCCTCGAACTGCTCGCTGCGGTTGCGCTGGAAGGTGGGCCAGGCTTCGGCGCCGGGAATGATCGGCACGAGGTGGGCCATCATCTGGCAGCCGTTGCACACGCCGAGGGCGAACGTGTCGCCGCGACCGAAGAAGGCGGCGAACTCGTCGCGCAGGCGACTGTTGAACAGGATTGACTTCGCCCAGCCCTGCCCCGCACCGAGCACATCGCCGTAGGAGAAGCCACCGCAAGCCGCCAGGCCATGGAAGTCGGCGAGGTCGACACGCCCGGCCTGGAGGTCGGACATGTGCACATCGACCGGGGTGAAACCGGCACGCTCGAAAGCAGCCGCCATCTCGAACTGGGAGTTCACGCCCTGCTCGCGCAGCACCACCACCCGGGGCCGCGCGCCCTTGGCGATAAAGGGCGCGGCGACATCTTCGCGCACGTCGAAAGACAAGGACACCGACAGGCCGGGATCGGCAACATCGGCGAGAGCGTCGAACTCTTGCTGGGCGGATGCGGGATCGTCGCGCAGACAGGCGATGCGATTGCTGGTTTCGGACCAGGCCTGGAGCAACGCAACGCGGCTGGCGCCGAGCACCAGCTTGGCGCTGCGCCGAATGCGGATCTCGTCCTTGTCGTTGGGCTCGCCGATGAAGTGGTAGGTGAGTTTGGCGGCACGCAGCGCCTCGGTGACGCGTGAGCGCTCCTCGCGGCGGATCTGGATCACCGCCCCCAGTTCCTCGGCGAACAGCGCGGCGAACAGTTTGTCGTCGAAGCGCCCTTTGAGCGTGTCGGGTTTTTTCTCCAGGCCGTCGACATCATTCATGTAAGGGTCGTAGCAGACGGTGTCGAGCACCAGCGACAGGCCGCACTTCGCTGCAAAGGCCATCTCGCACACGGTGGCGAACAGGCCGCCGTCGGAACGGTCATGATAGGCCAGCAGCAGGCCGTCGCGGCGCAGTTGCTGGATGGTCTGGAAGAAGGCCTTGAGCTGGTCCGGATCGACATCGGGCGCGTGTTCGCCGACCGAGCCGTAGGCCTGGGCGAAGACCGAGCCGCCAAGGCGGTTCCGGCCGTTGCCGAGGTCGACCAGCAGCAGTTCGGTGTCCACGCCTTCGGGCAGCTGCAGCTGCGGCGTCAGCGTGTTGCGGATGTCCTGCACCGGGGCGAAGGCGGTGGCGATCAGCGACAGCGGGGCAACGACCTGCTTGTCCTCGCCGCCGTCCTGCCAGGCGGTGCGCATCGACAGCGAGTCCTTGCCGACCGGGATCGACAGGCCGGCGCGTATGCAGAAGTCGGAGACGGCCTTGACCGTGTCGTAGAGCCTGGCGTCCTCGCCGCGATGGCCGGCGGCGGCCATCCAGTTGGCCGACAGCTTGACCTCGCCCAGGCTGGCGATGTCGGCCGCGGCGAGGTTGGTGATCGCTTCGCCGATCGCCATCCGACCCGAGGCCGGTGCGTCGACGCAGGCCAGCGGCGTGCGCTCGCCCATCGCGAAGGCTTCGCCGCGATAGCCGTGGAAGCTCATCGCGGTCACTGCGACGTCGGCCACTGGAACCTGCCACGGACCGACGAACTGGTCGCGCGCGGTGAGGCCGCCTACCGAGCGGTCGCCGATCGTGATCAGAAAGCTCTTGCTCGCCACCGCCGGCATGCGCAGCACGCGGATTCCGGCTTCCTCAAGATCGAAGCCGGTGGTGTCGAAAGGCGGCAGGTGCACTGCACGGCGCGAGACGTTGCGCGTCATTTTCGGCGGCTTGCCGAGCAGCACTTTCATGTCCATGTCCACCGGCTTGTTGCCGAAGTGGCGGTCGGACACGGTCAGATGGCCGTCGGCGGTGGCGGTGCCGAGCACCGCGAAGGGGCAGCGCTCGCGCTCGCAGAAGGCCTGGAACATCGGCAGGCTCTCGGGCGCGATCGCCAGCACGTAGCGCTCCTGCGACTCGTTCGACCAGATCTCGCGCGGGCTCATGCCCGGCTCCTCGATATGAACCTCGCGCAGCTCGAAGTGCGCGCCCAGCCCGGCATGGTCGGCCAGTTCGGGCATCGCGTTCGACAGGCCGCCGGCGCCGACGTCGTGGATGGCGATGATCGGGTTCTTGTCGCCCTGTTGCCAGCAGGAGTCGATCACTTCCTGGCAGCGGCGCTGGATCTCGGGGTTGCCGCGCTGCACCGAGGCAAAGTCGAGGTCGGCGGCGTTGGTGCCGGTCGCCATCGACGAGGCCGCTCCGCCGCCGAGGCCGATCAGCATGCCCGGACCGCCGAGCTGGATCAGCAGGGTGCCCGGCGGGAAGGTGGGTTTCTCGGATTGCTGCGCCTGGATACTGCCGAGGCCACCGGCGATCATGATCGGCTTGTGGTAGCCGCGCACCTCGCCCTGCACCTCCTGCTCGAAGGTGCGGAAATAGCCGGCGAGGTTGGGGCGGCCGAATTCGTTGTTAAAGGCGGCGGCGCCGATCGGGCCCTCGATCATGATGTCTAGCGCCGAGGCGATGCGCCCGGGCTTGCCATAGGGTTTTTCCCAGGGCTGAGCGAAATCGGGAATATTGAGGTTCGAGACCGTGAAGCCGGCCAGACCCGCCTTCGGGCGCGAGCCGCGGCCGGTCGCGCCCTCGTCGCGGATTTCGCCACCGGCACCGGTGGCCGCTCCCGGGAAAGGCGAGATCGCGGTCGGGTGATTGTGGGTCTCGACCTTGGCGAGGATGTGGGTCTCCTCGTCGTGGTAGCGGAAGGCCCCGTCTGCGTCCGGGTACAGGCGGGCGATGCGCGCCCCCTCGATGATCGAGGCGTTGTCCGAATAGGCCACCACAGTACCCTGCGGGTGCGCCTTGTGGGTGTCCTTGATCATGCCGAACAGCGACTTCTCCACCGGCCGCGCGTCGATCACCCAGTCGGCGTTGAAGATCTTATGCCGGCAGTGCTCGGAATTGGCCTGAGCGAACATCATCAGTTCGACGTCGGTCGGGTTGCGCCCCATGCGAGCGAAATTCTCGACCAGGTAGTCGATCTCGTCTTCGGAGAGGGCGAGGCCGAGTTCGCCGTTGGCCACTTCCAGCGCGGCGCGGCCGCCAGCGAGGATGTCGACAGCAGTCAGCGGCTGCGGTTCGTAATGGTGGAACAGGGCTTCGGCCTCTTCTGCCGTGCCGAGCACCGACTCGGTCATGCGGTCATGAAGCAGCGCCGTCAGTGCAGCATTGCCGTCGACTCCGCGCGCATCCAGCGTGTAGGCGATCCCACGCTCGATGCGGATAATCTTGTCGAAGCCGCATTGGTGGGTGATGTCGGTGGCTTTGGACGACCACGGTGAAATCGTCCCGAGACGCGGCACCACCAAGCGCAGGTGACCCGCAGGCGGATGTTCGGTGACCGGGTGGGCGCCGAGCAGGTCGACCAGCCGAGCCTGCTCCTCTGCCGTCAAGACAGCCGACACCTCAATGAAATACCAGTATTCGGCAACGATGCCATTGAGCCTGGGCAGGACCTCGCTGGCAGCACGGGAAAGGCGCTCCAGACGGGAGGAAGACAGCGCCGCAGCGCCACGCAGCTTAAGGATCGAGGTCATGGTGTCGGGGGTAGTTTCGGTAAACTGGCGGCGGGAAAAGCAGCCGTTGAAAGACCTGCCATTATAACCGAGCCATCTCCCCCCTCGCGGGCAGTACGGCTGCGGTCCACCGCATGTACAAGAAGCATCACCTCCACGTTAGAGTGAATGTAAGCACCCGGCAAACCCACCTTCCCCCAACCGCTTAGCCCATTGAAGTTGAATCGCCCCGTGTTTCGCGGAGGCGGTTTGGTTTGAGTCAGGCGACGACCGCCTGCTCGCTCAGGTTGCGGTAATAGTTTGCCTCGGCTTCGGCTGGGGGAATGTACCCGATCGGCTCGAGCAGGCGGTGGTGGTTGAACCATGAGACCCATTCGAGGGTGGCCAGCTCGACCGCTTCGACGCTTTTCCACGGGCCACGCCAGTGGATGACTTCGGCCTTGTACAGCCCGTTGATCGTCTCGGCCAGGGCGTTGTCGTAGCTGTCGCCCCGGCTACCGACCGACGGCTCGGCGCCTGCTTCTGCCAGCCGCTCGCTGTAGCGGATCGAGACGTACTGCGAGCCGCGATCGCTATGGTGAGTCAAGGCGTTGCGTTCGGGTTGTCGCGCCCACAGGGCCTGCTCCAGAGCGTCGAGGACGAATTCGGTGTGCATGGATCGACTGACCCGCCAGCCCACGATGTAGCGGGCGAAGACGTCGATGACGAAGGCCACGTATACGAATCCTTGCTAGGTCGAGACATACGTGAAATCGGAGACCCAAAGCTGATTCGGGCGCTGTGCGGCAAATCGGCTCGACCCCGAAGCGCTCGCGATGCGTGTCGATGAAACCGTTCATCCCTTGTTGCGGCGGTCGAGCTCCGCCTGCGCGAAATACGCGCTGGCCAGGCGCAGGATCTCGTTGGCCTTTTTCAGCTCGCGCACCTCGCGCTCGAGCTCCCTGATGCGTTGCTGCTCGACGCTCGTGAGCCCCTCGCGCTGGCCCCCAGAGTTCGACAGTTACGCGCGCAAGTGCTTGTTTTTGCTAGAGCGCAACTCCAAAAATGCCACTACAACAGCGCCAGCTGCTCCGGCGCCGCCGGCTTTTCGATTCCTAAGGCATGAAGCACCTCGTTCTGCTCTGTGCTGAGCGTCGAGACCCCCGCCACCGGCTCGCCGCCGTTCAGGCGCACGCGGTGATGTTGGATGCGCTGCAGTTGCTCGAGCGCCCGCTCGGGCGTGTAACCCGCGTCGGCGGCCTTGAGTCGGCTGCGCATGACCCGGTGCAGGATCAGCGCCATGAAGCAGATCGACGTGTGCGCGCGAATCCGCTCGGGCAGGCGGTGATACACCGGGCCGATCTCGATCTCGGACTTGAGCACCTTGAAACCGCGCTCGATGTCGGCAAGCGACTTGTAGCGCTGAATCACGTTCTGTGCGGACAGGCCCTCGGCGTTGGTGACCAGCAGCAGCTCGCCGTCCATCATCTCGGCAAGGCGCTTCGCCTTCTCGTCGATGTGGTAACTGAACAGTTCCTCGGCCAGATCCACCTTGAGGATGCGCGTAACCGGTCACTGAGCGGCGTCCTTCTCGCTGCGTAGCCATCGTTGGACAATTCACGCCATGTTCAACGACGACGGGATTGGCAGTGACGGCATCGGCGGAGAGGCGC
>NZ_JALLIK010000074.1:0-28249 GCF_023093595.1 Thauera aromatica | reverse complement strand
AGACGGCAGGAAAGCGCTTCATGCCAAACCACGCCGGGGTTCTTCAGAGTCGATTTTTTCCAGCCAAGCTGGAAGCCGAAGGTGATGACGCAATTTTCAACACCCTGCTAGTGCCTACACGGTTGACTGCGGACCTACTGTCGTGAACACGAACGGCAAGACCGCTGAATGCACGGTAACGAAAACCGGCGTTACGCTGGACCCCGTGCCCACCTTCACGCTCATTGCGGCTGGCAACTAATCGGTCAAAGTAGGCTAAAGGCGCCAGGCTCGAAACATGGAGGGCGGCCCTCGCACGAGGCCTGCCCCGCCTCCAATCCGGGCACTTGCACCCAATCCCGTTCGAGCATCCGCCGAACGCGACGGCGAGCCATCCCATTCCGCACCACATCGAGAGACAACGCCCGGAATCATGCATCGTCGGCCTGCCGGCCTGTTTCAGGCCCTTGTCGTATTGCTTGTAAAGGAGCCTAAAGGGGCCAGGCTCGAATAAACACGCATGAACGAGGAGAGGGGCTGCCTGCCCCTTCTTCACAAAGCTCCCGCAGAACGCCTGCCTCACACTCGCACAACGTCCGCCCTCATTCCTCCATTGCGCCCGATCGTGCCAACTTTCCGCCATCGCCCAACGCTGGGTCTATTGCTGGCCGGCGCGGTGCTGGCTGCGACAGCCCCCGCGCCGGCACTGGGCGCCAGCTACGAGCTGAGCGGCACCAGCTTTCCCGCATGCGCCGGCGGCTCCTGGACAACAAGCGGCGACACCCACACCTGCAACGGCAGCATCGCCCTGGCCGCGGGTGACACGATCATCCCCAGCAAGGAAAACTCCGTCCTCGTAGCCAATGCCGGCATCACCCTCGCTGGCAACAGCCAGCTCGGCAGCGACTTGCGGCCGCTGACGGTACGCACGACCTGGGGAAACATCCAGATCAGCGGCAGCGGCAACACTATGTACGGCGACCTGGAATCCAGCTCAGGCGCCATCAGCATCAGCGGTAGCAGCCACACCATGTACGGCGATCTAGAATCCAGCTCAGGCGACATCAGCATCAGCGGTAGCAGCCACACCATGTACGGCGATCTAGAATCCAGCTCAGGCGACATCAGCATCAGCGGTAGCAGCCACACCGGCTCGATCACCACCAATGGGACGGCCAGCATTGTCGCTAGCACGGTCGACGGTACTGTGAGGGCACAGAACGGCATACAGACCACTAACGCTGAGATCACCGGCAGTCTCATTGCAACCTCGGGAAGCATCTTACTCAGCGGAGGCAGCGTTGGCGGCGAAGTCCGTTCGGGCTGCTGCTTCATCAACGCCAACAGCAGCGACCTCCTCGGTGGTGCGACTGCGCATAGCGGTCTGGCCGTGAGCGGCGGCAGCATTGCCGGCAATTTCAGCCTCACCGCGCTCAACGCTGCGAGCTTCACCAACACGACGATGTCGAGTGGCAGTATCAGCGGAGCCAGCACGATCACTTTCAACAACAGCCGCATCGGCATACAAGCCCCGATCAGTGCGACAGCGGGCACGGGCCAGATCACGGTCACGAACGGCTCGACAGTCTACGGAAGCCTGTCCGCCCCTGATTACTCGAACGTGAGAGTCACCTCCGGCAGCTTCGTTTACGGCACATGTTCACCGATCAAGACCGACCTGGGTTTTTGCGGCGAGGCTTCATGCTCACCTTTCCTCGGCCAAGCGACGATCAACGAGGTACACCAGATCGGTCAGAACAACTGGATCGAAGTCAAGGTCTTTGACAGTTCGACCGACTATAGTGGCTGGACGCTGCGCAGTTGCGCAGCGAGTGGGGATAAGACCGAATGTGGCACTTACGCGCTCGCCGGAATCGGGCTGCAAAACGGCCATTACATCGTGGTCCACGTCAACATGAAGCACATCGACGTCCATCAATCGAAGAGCATGAGCGCCACGCTGTTCGACGGCAGCGGAAAGGAGATCGACTTTCTCAACGTCAACAACTTCGATGTGAACACCCCGAACTGCCCGTTTGACTTCGACACCACCATTTCGGCCACATCCTCAAACCTGAAGGGGGTGGCGCGCCTGCCCGACGGCACTGGTGAGTGGGAGGAGTTATCCAACCCCGGCAACACCGATCCAGGCACAATCGGCGACTCGAACACCCCTGGCGCCACGATCGACCACATCCGCATCGTGCACGACGGCCACGGCCTGACTTGTGCGGTCACGACGCTGACGATCAAGGCATGCGCAAACGAAAGTTGCTCGAGCCTCCATACGGCCGGCGGCATCACAGGAACCCTGTCTGCTTCAGAAGGCGGAGTGTACTGGACGGAGGGCAACGCCGCTTTCAGCATCGGCGCTTCCGGCTACACGACAAAGGACGTGCAGCCGGCGACGACCACCTGGGGCCTTGCCAGCGCTAACCCTCCCCCCACGACTGGCTATAAGTGCGACAACACGAGCGACGGCCTCGACGCCAACGCCGATACGCAGTGCCAGTTCAGCGCAACGCGCGCGGGCTTCATCGTTTCGCACAGCCGAACGGGCAACGAGACGGAGATCCCCTCGCAGATTGCCGGCATAACGAGTGACACGTACTACCTGCGCGCAGTCGAATCCTCGACCAACAATCCTGCCGTGTGCACGCCCGCCATCGTCAATCAGTCAAACGTCGGGGTGACGTTCGCCTATGCCTGCAACGATCCATCGACTTGCGCGGCAGGCCACATGCTCGTCGTCAATTCCACGGAAATGCCATCGAGTGGCGCGAGCGTCAACCTGGACTTCGATGGCGACGGCTCGGCCCCCATCACCCTGCGCTACGACGATGTGGGCAGGATCACGGTCAATGCCAGCAAGACCCTCACTCCCGAGGACGGGACGGCTGTAACGCTGACCGGCAGCACCAATGCCTTCGTCGTCAAACCGTATGCTTTCCGGCTTCATGACTTGGCATGCGCCGACGGCGATAACCCCAGCCCCGACGATGGCGCTTTTTGCGTTGCAGGTGGAACGTTCACGGGAAAGGTCGAAGCGGTTCGGTACGATCCCTCGGCCGCACACAACTTGGGCGGGGTGACCCCGAGCTTCGGCCACGAAAGCCCTCCGCAGACCGTCACCTTCGAACCTGCAGCCCTCATCAATCCAACCTCGGATCCCGCTGACCCGGTAGACGATTTTGCTCCGTCGTCGACGGGTAGCTTCGGAGGGATCTCCAATCACGCCATCGCGACGATGGTCTGGCCCAATGTCGGCACGATCCGCATCAAGCCAACGATGAACTATCTGGGCGCGGGCGATCTCACCGCCGCAGGTCGAAATGACAGCATCGCCTTTGCAGGCAATGTCGGTCGCTTCTATCCCCACCATTTCGCCTTGTCTGCCGGCAGCATTCGCCCCGCCTGCATGGACGGCAGCTTCACCTATATGGACCAGCCAAGTCTGGGCATTACCTTCACCATCGAAGCGCGCAACAAGGCGAATGAAATCACGACCAATTACTTCGCGGCTCCGACAGGAGGTTATGCACATCTCGCGACAGTCGCGGTCGTGGCGGAAGACGTCAATTCGGCAACCGATCTGGGCAGCCGGATCGGCGGCCTCGGAATGCCGAACTGGACGGCGGGCGAGTATGCCATCGACGTCGAGAACGCGATGTTCTCGCGCTCCTTTTCGCCAGATGGGCCGTTCAACGAACTTGCCATCGGCGTAAAGGTGGTTGACGGCGTGGATAAGGCGCCGCTTGCCGACACGAACATGACGACCACGCCACCTGGTGACTGCACGATGGCATCTGTTTGTGATGCGGTCCGGATTGGCTCAGAGACGCAAATGCGCTTCGGCCGCCTACGCCTGGCGAACGTCTATGGCTACTATTCGCCGCTGGAGATGGCGGTGGAGGCGCAATACTGGAGCGGCAATTCATGGGTGCGCAACCTGGACGACAACTGCACCGTAATCGAGAACGACAACCTCGCCGCGCTCAAGACCAGCGACCCGGCTGCGCACGAAACTGGGTGGACCCTGACCGCGCCGCCGGGGACGCTGGATGGGGGCCGGGGCAAGATCGAACTCACCCGCACGGCAGACGCCGCACGCAGCGCGCGCATCTGCGTCGATCTGGGCGCCGACCCGGCGAGCGGCGTCGACTGCGACGCCAGTGCCGGCAACAACCTGCCCTGGCTGCAGGGCAAGTGGCCGCCCGGCACCGGCCACGACAACGACCCCTGGGCCACCGCCACCTTCGGCATCTTCCGCCAGGAAGGCCGCAAGGGCATCTACAACCGCGAACTGTACTGATGCAGCGCCATCGCCGCGGCTTCACCCTCGTCGAGCTGGTCATCGTGCTGCTGCTGCTCGGCATCCTCGCCTTCGTCGCGCTGCCGAAGCTGGACGCCGACATTTTCCGCGAAGCGGCGGTGCGCGACCAGGCGGCGGCGGTGCTGAGATACGCGCAGAAGGTGGCGGTGTCGCACCGGCGGCGGGTGTGCGCCAGCGTCTCCACCGCCGCCATCGAACTGCGCATCGCCCCGAGCTTCGACAGCACGAGCTGCAGCGCGGGCCTGCCTGGACCCGACGGCCAGGCGCCGGCGCTGTCGATCCCCGCCGGCCACGGCTTCGGCTTCGCCCCTGCAGCCACGCTCCACTTCCAGCCCGGGGGGACGGTGAGCAGCGACGCCGCAGGCGATACGCCGGCGGACTTCAGCGTCGGCGTCGGCAGCCAGAGCGCGATCGTCGTGCACGGCGCGACCGGGCAGGTGGAGTGAGCATGCGCCACCGCGCCCGCGGCATGAGCCTGATCGAGCTGGTAATCGCGATCGTCATCATCGGCGTCGGCGTCGCGGGCGTGCTGGCGGCCTTCCAGCAGGCCACCCGCGCCTCGGCCGACCCGCTGGTGCACAAGCAGATGCTGGCGATCGCCGAGCAGATGCTGGAAGAGACGATGCTGCGCCCCTATGACACGACGACAACGCCGTCGAATGCCTGCGCGCGCACGGCCTTCACCACCCTCGGCGATTACGGCGCTTACACCCCGACCGTCGTCTGCGACCTTGCCGGCAATCCCATCGCCGAACTGGCGGACTACGCGGTGGCGGTCACCGTCACCCCCGAGGCCGGGCTGAACGGCGTCCCCGCCCGCCGCATCGAGGTCACCGTCACCCACGGCGGCGAAACGCTGACGCTGACGAGCTACCGCAGCGGGTGGGCGCAATGAGGCAGGCAAGCGGCTTCACCCTGGTGGAGCTGGTGCTGGTGGTCATCATCACCGGCATCCTCGCCCCTGCGCTGACGGTCTTCTTCAAGCCCGCGCTGGATGGCTACTTCGACACCCGCCGCCGCGCCGAGCTCGGCGACATGGCCGACACCGCCCTGCGCCGGATGGGCCGCGAGCTGCGCCGGGCAGTGCCCAATTCGCTCATCGCCCTCGACGGGAACTGCATCGAGTTCGTCCTCGCCAAATCCGGCGGGCTCTATCGGCGCGAGGTGGACATCTCGAATGCCGATTCCGACCCACTCGACAGCACCGCCGCCGACGTCAGCTTCGACGTGCTGTCGCCGCTCGCCGTCGCCCCGGTCGCGGGCGACTTCGTCGTCATCGGCAACCAGAACACCGCTGACGTCTATGCGGAGGGCAGCGGAAGCACCCGCGCGGAGGTGCAGGAGTGGGAGCTGCTCCCGGAGCCGCCACCAGACGACATCTCGCGCGGCAAGGGGCGGCTGACGTTGAAATCCGCCCACCCGTTTCCGCCCGCCTACGACGGCGGCCGCTTCTTCGTCGTCAGCCAGGCCGAGCAGCGCATCGCCTATGTCTGTCGCAACACGGGCGAGGCCGCAGGCAACGGCAGCGGCACCCTGGTGCGCGTGGTGCGCGGCTTCGACGGCAGTGTCCCAGGCGCCTGCCCCACCCCGACCGCCAGCGAAGCGCCGCTGGCGCGCCGGGCGGCGGCGTGCAGCTTCGACTACCAGCCCGGCGCCACCGAGCAGTCCGGCTTCGTGTCGATCCGGCTGCAGCTGCTGGAGGCTGGCGAGCGCATCACGCTGGTCTACGGCGCACATGTGAGCAACGTGCCATGAAGGCGAGGCAAGGCCTGCAACGCGGCTTCGGCGCGGTCGCCGCGATCGTCGTGCTGGTGATCCTAGCTGCGCTGGCGGCGGCGATCACGACGCTGTCGACTGCCCAGCACCTGACTAGCGCGCAGGATCTGATGGCGACGCGTGCGCTGTGGGCCGCCCACGCCGGCACCGAATGGGGCCTGCACCGGGCGCTGAAATCCGCCGCCTGCGATGAAACGCCTCAGAGCTGGACTTATCCGGACGACGCCGAGCTGACCGTGACCGTGAGCTGCGCACAGCCCACCTACAAGGACGGCGAGACCACACCCGGCATCGCACGCGAGCTGCGCGTGTTCACCGTCACCGCCACCGCCTGCAGCGCCACGACCTGCCCGGCGACCGACCCTAACCGCGTCGCCAGCGCCGGCTACGTCGAGCGCCAGCGCGTGGCGGTGGCCTATTGCGAATGGGACGGCAGCGCCTGCACGGGGCCGGATTGACCGCCGCCGAATGCCGAAGCACGTGGCTGCAATCGGGGCGCAGGCGCGCCGCCGGGGAAACCCCTGCACGCCGGATGGTGTGCAGGCACAGCGCCCGACAGGCCGCATTTTCGGCATAATCGCCGCCAGCCAAAGGGAGGAAGGACCGATGCGACGCGTGGTATTCAATCAAAAGGGCGGGGTGGGCAAGTCCACCATCACCTGCAACCTCGCTGCAATCAGCGCGCGCCAGGGCAGGCGCACCCTGGTGGTCGATCTCGACCCGCAGGGCAATTCCACCCAGTATCTGCTCGGCGCCGCGGGCGACGCGCTGGAGACGACCCTGGCCGGCTTCTTCGACCAGACGCTGAACTTCAAGCTCAACCCACGCGCCACCGCCGACTTCGTCGTCGCCTCGCCCTTCGAGGGCCTGCACCTGATGCCCTCGCACCCCCAGCTCGAGGAGCTGCAGGGCAAGCTCGAGTCGCGCTACAAGATCTACAAGCTGCGCGACGCGCTCGACGAGCTGGCCGACGATTTCGACTGCGTCTTCATCGACACGCCGCCGGCGCTGAACTTCTTCACCCGATCGGCGCTGATCGCTGCCGATGCCTGCCTGATCCCGTTCGACTGCGATGAATTTTCGCGCAAGGCGCTGTATTCACTGCTGGAAAACGTGGCCGAAATCCAGGCCGACCACAACCGCGGCCTGCAGATCGAAGGCATCGTCGTCAACCAGTTCCAGCCGCGTGCCAGCCTGCCACAGAAAGTGGTGCAGGAACTGGTCGACGAAGGCCTGCCGGTGCTCCAGCCCTATCTGTCGGCCTCGGTGAGGATCAAGGAATCGCACGCACAGGCGATGCCGATGATCCACCTCGACCCCAGGCACAAGCTGACGCAGGAATTCGTCGCCCTGCACGATGCGCTGGCGCGCACCTACGGGGCCTGATCAGGCCGCCTCGAGCTTGGCCACCGACAGCAACAGCCACTTCACCCCGGCCGGGCCGAAGTTGATCTGCACTTTCGCGTCGCTCCCGCTGCCCTCGGCGGCGACGATGACGCCCTGGCCGAATTTCGCATGGCTCACCGACTGGCCGATGCGCAGGCCGTTGGGCAACTGGGCGAAGGCCGGCCGCGGCGCGCGCGGCGTCTGCGCAGCGAATGACGGCTTCAAATAACCGCCGCCCGCGCCGCCCCGCATCGCGCCGAACTCGCCGCCGGCGGCGCTACGCGGCTTGGGCGGGGTGAGCCACTTGGTCAGCCCGGCCGGCACCTCCTCGAGAAAGCGCGAGCGCAGGTTGTAGCGCGTCTGCCCGTGCAGCATGCGGCTCTGGGCGAAGGACAGGTAGAGCCGCTCGCGCGCCCGGGTGACCGCGACGTACATCAGCCGGCGCTCCTCCTCCAGGCCGTCGCTCTCGAGGGTGCTGTTCTCGTGCGGGAACAGGCCCTCCTCCAGCCCGGACAGGAACACCGCGTTGAACTCCAGGCCCTTGGCCGAATGCACCGTCATCAGCTGCACCGCGTCGGCGCCCTGGTCGGCCTGGTGCTCGCCGGCCTCGAGCGAAGCGTGGGCGAGAAAATCGGCGAGCAGCGCATGCGTTGGCAGCGCCTCGTCGGGCGCACGCTGAGCCTGGGCTTCGGCGAGGAAGTTGGCGGCGGCGTTGATCAGCTCGTCGAGGTTCTCGAGCCGCTCGCGGCCTTCCTTCTCGGCCTTGTAATGGGCGCGCAGCCCGCTGGCGTCAAGCACGTGGTCGACCAGCTCGGGCAAGGGCAGGCCGGCGGTGTCACGGCGCAGGTCCTCGACCAGGCGGACGAACTGCGCCAGCGACGTGCCCGGCTTGCCGGTGAGGTGCGGCACGGTCGCGTAGAGGCTGGTGTTCCAGGTGCGCGCGGCGTCCTGCAGCACTTCGAGCGAGCGCGCACCGATACCGCGGGTGGGGAAGTTCACCACCCGGGCAAAGGCGGTGTCGTCGTCCGCGTTGGCGATCAGGCGCAGGTAGGCGAGCGCGTGCTTGATCTCCTGGCGCTCGAAGAAGCGCAGCCCGCCATACACGCGATAGGCAATGCCGGCCGAGAACAGCTGGTGCTCGAGCACGCGCGACTGCGCGTTGGAGCGGTAGAGCAGCGCAATCTCGCTTCTCAGCGCGCCGTCGCGCACCAGCTGCTGGATCTCCTCGACGATCCAGCGCGCCTCGTCGCCGTCGGAGAAGGCCTCGAACACGCGGATCGGCTCGCCCGCGCCCTGGTCGGTCCACAGGTTCTTGCCGAGGCGGTTGGTGTTGTGGCGGATGATCGCGTTGGCGGCGTCGAGGATGTTGCTGCGCGAACGGTAGTTCTGCTCCAGGCGGATCACGTTGGTGACGCGGAACTCGCGCTCGAAGTCGCGCATGTTGCCGACCTCGGCACCGCGGAAGCGGTAGATGCTCTGGTCGTCATCGCCGACGCAGAACATCGCCGCGCCGCCCTCGCGCCCCTCGTCGGCGAAGAGCTTGAGCCAGCGGTACTGCAGCCGGTTGGTGTCCTGGAACTCGTCGACCAGGATGTGGCGGAAGCGGCGCTGATAGTGGCGGCGCAGCGGCTCGTTGCGCTCGAGCAGCTCGTAGCTCCGGAGCAGCAACTCCGCGAAATCCACAACAGACTCGCGCTGGCACTGCGCCTCATACTCCTGGTAAAGCTGGACGCGCTGGCGCGTGTAGTCGTCCCAGGCCTCGACCGCGTGCGGGCGCAGGCCGCCTTCCTTCTGGCCGTTGATGAAGTGCTGCAGCTCGCGCGGCGGGAACTTCTCGTCGTCGACGTTGAGCGTCTTCAGCAGGCGCTTGATCGCGGCGAGTTGGTCGGCCGCATCGAGGATCTGGAACAGCTGCGGCAGGCCGGCGTCGCGGTGGTGGGCGCGCAGCAGGCGGTTGGCGAGGCCGTGGAAGGTGCCGATCCACATGCCGCGGGGGCTCACCGGCAGCATCGTCGACAGGCGCGCGAGCATCTCCTTGGCGGCCTTGTTGGTGAAGGTCACCGCCAGGATGCCGGCCGGATCGACCTGGCCGGACTGGATCAGCCAGGCGATGCGGGTGGTGAGTACGCGGGTCTTGCCCGAGCCGGCGCCGGCAAGGATCAGCGCATGCTGGGGCGGCAGGCTCACGGCCTGGAGCTGTTCGGTATTGAGATGGGCAAGCAGGTTCGACATCGGGGGTCCTCGTTGGCCGTGCATTGTAATCCGGCGAATGCAGGCCTACGCCCATTCGAAAACGGGCCGTGCCGGAACGGCCGGACGGGCGAAGGTCTGCGCGGAGCGGCCATTTGCAAAAAATCAACAGTCGACCAAATTTTTGTGCATTGCACCAATTTTTGTGCTTTGATTCGAACAAACATCCGAAAAACTTGACTTATATCCAGTCGAATCAGCACGCTGCAGATCAAAATACAGACTTCGCAGTGCAACAACCAACCTCAAACCCCGGCCCACAAGACCGGCTTGGACTACGGCGCGACACCCTGCGCCCAGGAGAACAGACCATGAAGACGCCCAAACTTCTACCGTGGTACGCCCATAAGGCGGGCGTTTCGATCGAACGTGCCGAGATCCTTTGGCGCAAGGCTGTGCGCGAGGCCACCGAAGAAACCGGCTGGGTCGGTAACGCCGAATACTGGGGCGCGGCAATGGACCATTTTGCCCGCCTGCTCGAAAACGAGCGCAGCACCTTGTGCACGCCGCAGGTCGTGCCTTTCGTCCGCAGCCAGTCCCGCATGTGGCGCCTGCCCTTGCTGGCCATGGAAGACCTGTTCGCCGCCTTTCAAGAGTCCTGGCTGCGCCGGCTGCGCACCCCGCAGAAGACGGCCTGAGGGAGGGCTTCCCTGCGGCGGAGCCCCCGCTGTGGCCCACCTTCGCGGTATACTGGCGTGTTTTCAACGCCATCCGGTCAGCCAGCACGCCCATGCAGGACAAATACCAGCCCGCCGCCGTCGAGACGGCCGCCCAGCAGCACTGGGACTCCACCGACGCCTTCCGCGTGAGCGAAGACGCGAGCAAGCCCAAGTACTACTGCCTGTCGATGTTCCCCTACCCTTCGGGCAAGCTGCACATGGGGCACGTGCGCAATTACACGATCGGCGACGTACTCGCACGCTTCCACCGCATGAAGGGCTTCAACGTGCTGCAGCCGATGGGCTGGGACGCCTTCGGCATGCCCGCCGAGAATGCCGCGATCCAGAACAACGTGCCCCCGGCGCAGTGGACCTACGCCAACATCGACTACATGAAGGCGCAGCTGAAACGCCTCGGCTTCGCCCTCGACTGGTCGCGCGAACTCGCCACCTGCACCCCCGAGTACTACCGCTGGGAGCAGTGGCTGTTCACCCGCCTGTTCGAGAAGGGCCTGATCTACAAGAAACTCGGCACGGTGAACTGGGACCCGGTGGACGAGACCGTACTCGCCAACGAGCAGGTCATCGACGGCCGCGGCTGGCGCTCGGGCGCACTCGTCGAGAAGCGCGAGATCCCCATGTACTACATGAGGATCACCGCCTACGCCGACGAGCTGCTCGCCGCACTGGACGATCTGCCCGACTGGCCGGAGCAGGTCAAGCTGATGCAGAAGAACTGGATCGGGCGCTCCGAGGGGGTCGAGATCCACTTCCCGTTCGATCCGGCCAGCATCGGCCACGACGGCGTGCTGAAGGTGTTCACCACCCGCGCCGACACCCTGATGGGCGCCACCTACGTCGCCGTCGCCGCCGAGCACCCGCTCGCCACCCAGGCCGCAGCGGCCAACCCGGCGCTGGCGGCCTTCGTCGACGAGTGCAAGCACGGCGGCGTCGCCGAAGCCGACCTGGCGACGATGGAAAAGAAAGGCATGCCCACCGGCCTGAAGGTGGTGCATCCGCTGTCGGGCGAGCGGCTCGAAGTGTGGGTCGCCAACTACGTGCTGATGGGCTACGGCGAAGGCGCGGTGATGGCGGTGCCGGCGCACGACGAGCGCGACTTCGCCTTCGCCACCAAGTACGAACTGCCGATCCGCATGGTCGTCGCCTCGGAGGCCTACGCCGACACCGCCGCCCCCTGGCAGGACGCCTACGCCGACTACGGCCGCCTGGTGAATTCCGGCAAGTACGACGGGCTGGACTTCCAGGGCGCAGTCGATGCCATCGCCGCCGACCTCGCCGCCCGCGGCCTGGGCGCCAAGCGCGTGCAGTACCGGCTGCGCGACTGGGGCATCTCGCGTCAGCGCTACTGGGGCTGCCCGATCCCGATGATCCACTGCGCCGACTGCGGCGACGTGCCGGTGCCCGACGAAGAGCTGCCGGTGGTGCTGCCCGAGAACGTCGCCGTCACCGGCCGCGGCTCGCCGCTGGCGAAGATGCCCGCGTTCTACGAATGCAGCTGCCCGAAGTGCGGCCAGCCGGCGAAGCGCGAGACCGACACGATGGACACTTTCGTCGAGTCCTCGTGGTACTTCCTGCGCTACGCCTGCGCCGACAACGCCGGCGCGATGCTCGATGAGCGGGTGAACTACTGGGCACCGGTCGACCAGTACATCGGCGGCATCGAGCACGCGATCCTGCACCTGCTGTACTCGCGCTTCTTCACCCGGGCGATGCGCGACTGCGGCCTGACCCAGGTCTCCGAACCCTTCACCGCCCTGCTCACCCAGGGCATGGTGGTGGCCGAGACCTATTACCGCGAACTGGACGGCGGCAAGAAGCAGTGGATCAACCCCGCCGACGTGGTGGTCGAGCGCGACGAGCGCGGCCGCATCGTCGCCGCGAAGCTCGAAGCCGACGGCCTGCCGGTGGTCATCGGCGGCACCGAGAAGATGTCGAAGTCGAAGAACAACGGCGTCGACCCGCAATCGCTCGTGGACCAGTACGGCGCCGACACCGCGCGCCTGTTCATGATGTTCGCCGCACCGCCCGACCAGCAACTGGAATGGTCGGATTCCGGCGTCGAGGGCGCCTCGCGCTTCCTGCGCCGGGTGTGGAACTACGGCCACGCCTTCGCCACCGCCACCCGCGCCGCCCTCCCCACCGAGCGCCGCATCACCGCCAGCGCGTTGCCTCCCGCGGCCGCCGACGTGCGCCGCGAGATCCACACCCATCTCAAGCAGGCGAGCTACGATTTCGGCAAGCACCAGTTCAACACCGTGGTGTCGGCGGCGATGAAGATCCTCAACGCGCTGGAGAAAGCGCACAAGGAACTCGCTCCGAGCGACGCCGCCGCGCACGCCGAAGTCGCCGAGGAAGGCCTCTCCATCCTGCTCCGCCTGCTGTCGCCGATCGCGCCGCACATCTGCCACGCGCTGTGGCAGGACTGCGGCTTCGGCGCCGACATCCTCGCCGCCGGCTGGCCGGAAGTCTGCGAGGCGGCGCTCAGGCAGGACGAAGTCGAGCTGATGCTCCAGGTCAACGGCAAGCTGCGCGGCAGTATCCAGGTCGCCGCCGATGCGACCAAGGCCGACATCGAGGCCCTCGCGCTCGCCAGCGAAGCGGCACGGAAATTCATGGAAGGCCGCGCGGCAAAGAAGGTCGTGGTCGTTCCCGGCCGCCTCGTCAACATCGTCGCCTGAGGAACGCCTCATGCCCGTCCGCCCGCCCCCCCCCGCCCATGCCGCCGGCCCCGCCCCGGAGCACGGAGACATGCCGGACGCGGCCCGCCGCCGCCTTCTGCTGGCCGGCAGCGGACTGGCCGCACTGGCACTGTCCGGCTGCGGCTTCCATCTGCGCGGGCCGCAGCGGCTCGGCTTCGCCTCCGTGCACATCGACCCCCCGGCGCAGACCGAGCTCGGCACCCGGCTGCGACGCATGATCGCCACCACCGGCACGACCACCGTCACCGAGAACGAACAGGACGCCGAAGCCCGCCTGCGGATCCTCGCCAACGACCGCGGGCGTGAGATCCTCAGCCTCACCGGCGCCGGCAAGGTGCGCGAGTACCAGCTCACCCAGACCCTGCGCTTCCAGCTGCTGGACAAGGGCGGGCAGCCCTTGATCCCGCCCACCGCCCTGACGGTCCGGCGCGAATACACGTTCGACGACAGCCAGGTACTGGGCAAGGAGCAGGAAGAAGAACTGCTCTACCGCGACATGCAGAACGACCTGGTGCAGCAGTTGATGCGCCGGCTCGCCACCACGAGCCGCCCCGGCTGAACCCCGCCGCCCGGATCTTCACGTGAATCTGCGTCCCGACCAGCTCGCTGCCCAGCTCGAACGGCCGCTCGCTGCGCTGTGGATGGTGCATGGCAACGAGCCGCTGCTCGTGCTCGAAGCGGCCGACGCGATCCGCGCCGCGGCGCGCCGGCAGGGCTATGCGGAGCGCGAGACCCTGGTCGTCGGCCAGGGGTTCAAGTGGGATGCACTGGCGCTGGCCGCCGGCAACCTGTCGCTGTTCGGCAGCGCCAAGCTGATCGACCTGCGCATTCCCACCGGCAAGCCCGGGCGCGACGGCGGCGAAGCCCTGCAGCGCTACGTCGCCGCCCCGCCGGCGCAGACCCTGACCCTGCTGACCTTGCCTGAAATCGACTGGCAGACGCGCAAGACGGGCTGGTTCAAGGCCGTAGCCGAAGCTGCGAGCTGCATCGAGCTCGACGCTCCCGAGCGCGAACGTCTGCCCCAGTGGATCGGCTCCCGCCTCGCCACGCAGAAGCAGTCCGCCGCGCCCGAGGCGCTGGCCTTCATCGCCGAGCACGTCGAAGGCAACCTGCTCGCCGCCCACCAGGAGATCCTCAAGCTCGGCCTGCTCCACCCGGAAGGCGTGCTGAGCCTGGAACAGGTGCAGGACGCGGTGCTCAACGTCGCCCGCTACGACATCGACAAACTGCGCCAGGCCGTGGTCGAAGGCGATCCGGTGCGCTGCGCCCGCCTGCTCGACGGCCTGCGCGGCGAAGGCGCGGCGCCGCCGCTGGTGCTGTGGGCGCTGGCCAGCGAAACGCGCACCCTCGCCGCGCTGCGCGCCGGGCAGGACGCCGGCCAGCCGCTGGCGGCACTGTTCAAGGCCGAGCGGGTTTTCGAGCCGCGCCGCCAGCAGGCCGTCGGCCGCGCCCTGGCGCGCCTCACCCAGGGTGGCCTGCGCGCCGCGCTGATGCACGCCGCACGCATCGACCGCATCATCAAGGGCCTCGCTCCCGGCGACATCTGGGACGAATTTCTCCAGCTCAGCCTGCGGCTGGCCCAACGCCGCTGACCGCACACCGGCGCCAGCACGAAACCGGCGTTCGATGTTCTAATTGACGCTTGCCCTGCGCACCTTGAAGCCGAAAGACACCGAGATGGACATCCACGACTACATGCACACCCTGGGCCGCCAGGCCCGCGCCGCCTCGCGCCGGCTCGCCGCCGCGAGCACCGGGGACAAGAACGCCGCCCTCCTCGCCATGGCGGGCGAAATCCGCACCCGCCGCGACGCGCTCCTCGCGGCCAACGCCCGTGACCTCGACGAGGCCCGCGCCGGCGGCCTGGAAGCGACGCTCATCGACCGCCTGACCCTGAACGAAAAAGGCATCGAGGCGATGGCCGCGGGGCTCGAGCAGATCGCCGCCCTGCCCGACCCGGTCGGCGAGATCACCGACGTCAAGCGCCGCCCCTCCGGCATCCAGGTCGGCAAGATGCGGGTGCCGCTGGGCGTGATCGGGATCATCTACGAAGCCCGCCCCAACGTCACCGCCGACGCCGCAGCGCTGTGCCTGAAGTCGGGCAACGCTGCGATCCTGCGCGGCGGCAAGGAGGCGATCCACGCCAACCGCGCGATCGCCGCCTGCGTGCGCGCCGGACTGGTCGCCGCCGGCCTGCCCGAGCACGCGGTGCAGGTGGTCGAGACCACCGACCGCGCCGCGGTCGGCGAGCTGATCACGATGCCCGAGTTCGTCGACGTCATCGTGCCGCGCGGCGGCAAGGGTCTGATCGAGCGCATCGCGAAGGACGCCCGGGTGCCGGTGATCAAGCACCTCGACGGCAACTGCCACGTCTATATCGACGATGAGGCCGACCCCGTCAAGGTCGTGCCGATCGTCGACAACGCCAAGACCCAGCGCTACGGCACCTGCAACACCGCCGAGTCGCTGCTCGTCGCGCGCGACGTCGCCGACCTCTACCTTCCCGCGATCGGTCACATGCTCGCCGCCAAGGGGGTGGAGATGCGCGGCTGCGCCGAATCGCTCGCGCTGTTGCGCGAAGCCGGAGTGGAGGCCGGCAGGCTGGTCGCTGCCACCGAGGCCGACTGGCGCGAGGAATACCTTGCCCCGATCATCGCGGTGAAGGTCGTCGCCGACATCGACGAAGCGATCGCGCACGTCAATGCCTACAGTTCCGGCCACACCGAGGCGATCGTCACCGAGAACTACACCCACGCGATGCGCTTTCTGCGCGAAGTCGATTCGTCCTCGGTGATGGTCAATGCTTCGACCCGCTTCGCCGACGGCTTCGAATACGGTCTCGGCGCCGAGATCGGCATTTCCACCGACAAGATCCACGCCCGCGGTCCGGTCGGACTGGAAGGCCTGACCAGCCAGAAGTGGATCGTCTTCGGCAACGGCGAAATCCGCCGCTGAGTGCGCCCCGCGCTTGCTCCGATGACGAACGCCCACCCACCTGGCGATGACGGCTTCGATGCCGTGATCGCCTTGCCGTTCGGCCCCTTCGGCATTCGTGCCGGCCAGGGCACGGTAAACGAGCTGGTGTTCCTGCCGCCCGGCACGGCGCTGCTGCCGCCGCGCAACGATACCGCGGGCGCGGCCGCGCACGGGCTGCGGGCCTGGATCGAGGCCCCGGAGCTTCCCTTCCCGGTTCCCCTTGCCCGCTGCGGCACTCCGTTCCAGCAGCGGGTCTGGGCCCAGATCAGCACGATCGCGCCCGGCCGCACCGCCACCTACGGCGAACTCGCCACCCGCCTCGGCAGCGCTGCACGGGCGGTCGGCCAGGCGTGCGGGGCAAACCCCTTTCCGCTGATCGTTCCCTGCCACCGCGTCACCGCGGCAAGCGGCCCTGGCGGTTTCGCCAACGCCCGCGACGGCTGGTTGCTGCAGGTCAAGCGCTGGCTGCTGGCGCACGAAAGCGCGCAGTGAACACGTCCGGCCCCGCGCCGATCCAGCGCCCCGGCCGCAGACGCGCGTCGGGGAAGGCGGCGGCAACGGAACGCCGCCCGGCCACCGCCGGCACACGCCCGCCAGCGCGCGAATCGGGGCTGCAGCCACGGCACCGCAGCGAACTCGACCGCTTCGCCGACACGCTGTGGCTCGAGCACGGTCTGGCGCCGAACACCCTGGCCGGCTATCGCTCCGACCTGGCCCGCTTCGCCGCCTGGCTGGAGCTACGCGGCCAGCTCCTGCCCACGGCCGATGCCGGCGCGCTGGCCGGCTACCTGGCCGAATTCAGCCGCAGCGCAAAACCGGCCAGCCAGCGCCGCCTGCTCGCGGCCTGGCGGCGCTATTACCGCATGCTGCTGGGGAACCGCGAGATCGGCGAAGACCCGACCCTGCTGCTCGATTCGCCGGTGGCGTCCGCGCGCTTCCCGAAAACCCTCAGCGAGGCCCAGGTCGAAGCCCTGCTGGGCGCGCCCGATACCGATACTCCGCAAGGCCTGCGCGACCGCTGCATGGTGGAAGTGCTCTACGCCACGGGCCTGCGCGTTTCCGAACTGGTCGGGCTAAAGGTGTTCGCAGTCGGGCTCAACGAAGGCGTGCTGCGGGTAATGGGCAAAGGCAGCAAGGAGCGCCTGGTCCCGCTCGGAGAAATCGCCGCCGACTGGCTGTTGCGCTACACCGGCCAGGCCCGCCCTGCCCTGCTGGCGGGGCGCAGTTGCGACGAAGTGTTCGTCACCCGCCTGGGAGGCGGCATGACAAGGCAGATGTTCTGGCGCATCATTAAACAATACGCCATGAGCGCAGGCATCGCGCGCGAATGCATTTCCCCTCATACGCTGCGCCATGCCTTCGCCACTCATTTATTGAACCATGGCGCCGATTTGCGCGTAGTGCAATTACTGCTGGGGCACGCGGACATTTCGACCACGCAGGTCTATACCCATGTCGCACGCGAGCGACTCAAGCAACTGCATGCCGCACATCATCCGCGCGGCTGATTACCCATACCGGCCCCGGGGCATTTGCCCGGATACGGGCGTCAGTGGAATTTCATCACCCTGGCAGGAATCATGAGCAAACGCGAAACCCACCCTCCCGAAACACCGGCTACACGCTTTTTGCGCCAGCGGGGAATCGCCTTTTCCAGCCATTTGTACGATTACGAAGAACACGGCGGAACCGCCGTCTCGTCGCGCGAACTCAATGTCAGCGAGCATGCCGTAATCAAGACGCTGATCATGGAGGACGAAAAGGCGCAGCCGCTGATCGTGCTGATGCACGGCGACTGCAAGGTATCGACGAAAGAGCTCGCACGCCAGATTCCATGCAAGCACGTCGAGCCTTGCAAGCCGGAAACTGCCAATCGCCACACCGGCTATCTGGTCGGCGGCACGTCGCCTTTTGGTACCCGCAAACAAATGCCTCTATATATGGAGCGCACCATTCTCGACCTGCCGCTGATCTACATCAACGGCGGACGCCGCGGTTTTCTGGTAGGGATTCACCCCCACGATCTCCTGCGCGCCCTGCATCCGAAACTGGTTCATGCGGCCAATTGAGCAGAAAACGACTCGCCGGATACCGTTTCCCCAATCCGGAACCGGAGCAAAACATATTTTTCTGTGATCAGGCATTTCCATTTCCATTGAAGCGGTGGCAGAATCTCGGCAAATCGAATACTGGAATGCACCCTGATTCCGGCATAAGCGGTTTGATCAATTCCCTCAACGGAGAAATCATGGATCTGTCCAGCTACACCTTGCCCGAACTGCGTCGCCTGCAGGCCCGAATCGAAAATGAAATTCGCCGCCGCAGCGACACGACCCGCCGCACCCTACTCAAGCGCATGCAGAAAATGGCGGCCGACGAAGGGCTGACGCTGGACGACCTGCTCGAAACCGCGGCACCGGTCGCCGAAGCCAAACCTGCCGCCAAACGCGCCCGTCGCGCCCCCGGAAAGAAGGCGAAACCGGCAAGCGTGGTCAAATATCGCAACCCGGCCAATCCCGATCAGGGCTGGAGCGGCCGCGGGCGCAAACCGCAATGGGCGCTGGACTGGATCGCCCAAGGCAAATCACTGGAAGAACTCGCCGCCTGACCCGCAGCATCCGGTGACAGTCCGCCCGCAAACAGACATGCTCGGCAACGCTTGCAGACAAGCTCCGGAGCGTTGCTTTTCATGCCGTCGGCGGCACGACCACGCCCGCCCGGCCACGCTGGATATACACGCCGACCCGGCGCACGTCCTTCATCACGCCGATCTTGGCCACCTTGAGCTTGACCCAGGGAGCGCCGAACTCTTCGAATAACATTCGGACGACATATTCACCGAGACTTTCGATGAGATTGAAATGGCGCTCGCCGAGCTCGCGCCGGATGCGCGCCGCAACCTCGGCATAATCGATGGTGTCGCCGATATCGTCATGCTCCGCGGCCGAATCGGGCACGCCGAAGGTCAGATTGAGCTCGACCGTCTGCGGCCCGGTCTTTTCACGCTCGTAGATGCCGACCCAGGCCTTGACGCGCAATTCTTCGATGAAGATGAAATCCATGCTGCTTCCCGTTTAGAATCGCTGCGATTCTAACGTGCCTGCCCGGCTCCGCCATAATGCTGCACGCACCGCGCACACGCACTTCTCAATTTTTCGACCCGCCCTGAACTGCCGGGCGGTGGAGCCATGATGTCGCTGCTACTTCTTCTCCTTGCCGCATACCTGCTCGGCTCGATCCCCTTCGCCATTGTCACCAGCAAGCTGTTCGGCCTGCAGGACCCGCGTCGCTACGGCTCCGGCAACCCGGGCGCAACCAATGTGCTGCGCAGCGGCAGCAAGGTTGCAGCTGCGCTGACCTTGCTCGGCGACAGTCTGAAAGGCTGGCTGGCGGTATGGGCGGCCGGAGAACTCGGTTTCGGCATCGACCAGGCCGCCCTCGCCGGCCTCGCCGCATTTCTCGGCCACGTCTTCAGCGTGTTCCTGCGCTTCAACGGCGGCAAGGGGGTCGCTACTGCACTGGGCGTGCTCGCCGGAGTGGATGGCCGGATTGCGATCTTCTGTGCGGTGATCTGGCTGATGATCGCCTACACTTCGCGCTACTCTTCGGTGGCGGCGCTCTCGGCGGCGGTGGCGGCCCCCCTCGCCGGCCTGCTTTTTCTCGGCCCGCAACCCGCCGTGGCGGCACTGGCGGTGATGGCAGCCGTGCTGATCTGGCGGCACAAGACGAACATCGTCCGCCTGCGCGCGGGCACCGAAGGCAAGATCGGCGGCGGCAAAAGCTAGGATCCGCCCCGCGCACGGGCGGGAGAAGCCGCCCGGGAGAGTGGTCCGCCGCCCCGCCCCCGGGCGACAGGCGCGCGCAGCACGCCCTTTCAGGCGGCGGGAGTGCGCGGCGGGCGCAGTTCAGTCATCGGCCAGCGGGGGCGGATGCTCACCGTCGCAATCTTCGCTCCGCGCTCGCCGGCGGCAAAGCGCAGGGCCCCGGCAAACGCAATCATCGCCCCGTTGTCGGTGCATAAGGCCGGCTCGGGGTAATGCACCCGCCCGCCGCGCCGCGCCAGCGCCGCATCCAGGGTTTCGCGCAGGCAACGGTTGGCGCCCACGCCACCGGCCACCACCAGCGTCTTCAGTCCCACCTTCTTCAGCGCGGCGAGTGCTTTCGCACACAGCACCTCGACCACCGCCTGCTGGAATTCGGCCGCTAGGTCGGCAGCCTGCCGGGGGTGCCAGTCCGGCGCCGAGACCACGTTGAGCACGGCTGTCTTCAGTCCGCTGAAGCTGAAATCGAGATCCCCCGAATGCAGCATCGGCCGTGGCAGGCGGAACTGCCCTGGCCGCCCCTGCTCGGCCAGCTTCGCCAGCTGCGGCCCGCCGGGGTAGCCGAGACCGAGCAGCTTGGCCGTCTTGTCGAACGCCTCGCCGGCAGCATCGTCGACCGACTCGCCCAGCAGCGCATAGTCCCCCACCCCGCGCACCCGCATCAGCTGGGTATGGCCGCCCGAGACCAGCAGGGCGACAAAGGGAAAGGCGGGCGGGTCGGCGGCAAGCAGCGGAGACAGCAGGTGACCTTCGAGGTGATGGATCGGGAGCGCCGGAATGCCGCGTGCGAGCGCGAAGGACTCGGCCACGCTCGCACCGACCAGCAGCGCCCCCGCCAGCCCCGGCCCGGCCGTATAGGCGACGGCATCGATCCGGCCAGCGTCGATCCCGGCTTCAGCCAGGGTCCGCTTGAGCAGCAGCGGCAGGTGGCGGATGTGGTCCCGCGAAGCAAGCTCGGGCACCACGCCGCCATAGACCGCATGCAGGTCGATCTGCGAATGCAGATTGTGCGCGAGCAGCCCCGCCCCGGTGTCGTAGATCGCCACGCCGGTTTCGTCGCAGGAGGTTTCGATGCCGAGAACTTTCATGGGATGCATCCGCTTGATTCGATGCCGCATTCTAACCGCAGGCTGTTCCGCTGCGACGACCGCGCCCTTGCCATCTCGTCCGGCCTCGTTTATATTCGTCGTCTTTCTGCCCACCAGACACCCAAGGAAATCCGCAATGCCCGGTATCCGCGTCAAGGAAAACGAGCCGTTCGAGGTTGCGATCCGCCGCTTCAAGCGCACCATCGAGAAGACCGGTGTGCTGACCGAGCTGCGCTCGCGCGAGTTCTACGAGAAGCCCACTGCCGAACGCAAGCGCAAGCTGGCCGCCGCCGTCAAGCGCAACCACAAGCGCCTGCGCAGCCAGATGCTGCCGCCGAAGCTGTACTGATTCGCCTCGCGCCCGCACTGCGGGCTGCCTTGCACGCCGGCCGAAGGTTTCCAGACCCTCGCCCGGCGTGATGCTTTTGCGTGTTCGCCTTCGGCATGGCCTTCGCTCCCCGCCTCCTCCATCCGCAGCTTCGGCCGCGCGCTTGATGATCCCCCAGTCCTTCGTTCAGGAACTGCTGTCGCGCATCGACATCGTCGATGTCATCGAACGCCATCTGCCGCTGAAAAAAAGCGGGGCGAACTATTTCGCCTGCTGCCCCTTCCACGGCGAGAAATCCCCCTCGTTCTCGGTCAGCCCTTCGAAGCAGTTCTATCACTGCTTCGGCTGCGGCGTACACGGCAGCGCGATCGGCTTCCTGATGGAATACAACGGCCTCGGCTTCATCGACGCGGTCAAGGAGCTCGCCGGCCAGGCCGGCCTGCAGGTCCCGGACGACGGCCGCAGCAGCAGCGCAGTCCATGACGACGGCAGCGAGCGCCTGTACGCGGCCATGGCCAGCGCCGCGCGCTTTTACCGCGAGCAGCTCAAGCACGCCCCCGCTGCCGTCGCCTACCTGAAGCGCCGCGGCCTGTCGGGCGAGATCGCCGCCCGCTTCGGCCTCGGCTACGCCCCGGACGAATGGCAGGCGCTGCAGCGCCCCTTCCCCGACTACCAGGCGAAGACGCTCGCCGAGGCCGGACTGGTCATCGACAACGACCAGGGCCGGCGCTACGACCGTTTCCGCAACCGCATCATCTTCCCGATCCACGACCGCCGCGGGCGCATCATCGCCCTCGGCGGGCGCGTGATCGACAGCGGCGAGCCGAAGTATCTGAATTCGCCCGAGACGCCGCTGTTCGAAAAAGGACGGGAGCTCTACGGTTTCTTCCTGGCACAAAAGGCGATTCGCGACAGCAGCTTCGCGGTGGTGGTGGAAGGCTACATGGATGTCGTCGCCCTCGCCCAGTACGGCATCGAGAACGCGGTCGCCACCTTGGGCACCGCTACCACGGCACAGCACATCCACACCCTGCTGCGCCAGACCGACCGCGTCGTATTCTGCTTCGACGGCGACGCTGCCGGGCGCCGTGCCGCCTGGCGGGCCCTGGAAAACGCGCTCGAATCCCTGCGCGACGATGCCACCCTGGCCTTCCTGTTCCTGCCCGCCGAGCACGACCCCGACTCCTTCGTGCGCGCCCACGGCGCCGACGCCTTCCGCCAGGCGGCCACGGCCGCCACCCCGCTGGCGGCCTTCCTGATCCAGGAGCTGGCGGAACGCCACCCGCTGGACAGCGCCGAAGGGCGCGCCGCCTTCGTGCACGAAGCCGCCCCCCTCGTCCGCCGCATCGCGGCACCGCTGCTGCGCCTGCAGGTGGTGAAATCGGTCGCAGAAAAAAGCGGCCTCACCCAGGCGGAAGTGGAAGAATCGCTCGAGGTCTTCGCCACACGCACGGAACACCGGCGCAGGCGGGACGAAATAGCGCCCGACGCCCCGCAGTCCAGGCCCGTGCCCCCGTCCCCGCGCGGTTTCGGCGGCGCACTGCGCCGAGCGGCGCCGGGCCGGCCGCGCCCGGCCGGTCGGCGCAAGCCCCCCTCGACCATCGGCACCCTGCTGCGCCTGGTCCTCCAGCACCCGGCCTGGGCTGCCCGCCTGCCGGTGGGGCTGATCCCCGATCAGGGTGCCGAAGGCGGCGCCCTGATCGCCATCATCGACCTCCTCAGCCTCGGCGAACCGGTTCCAGCCGGCGGCCTGGGCGCGCTCATCGAGCACTTCCGCGACACCCCACACTACAACACACTGTCGAAAGTCGCCGCGGAACTCGTCGAAACGGAATTCGACGAAGGGGTGATCGAGCTGATTTTCGAAGACACCCTGCGCAAGCTCGGTGCCGACAGCCTGGCTGCCGAAATCGACGCCCTGCTGCGAAAAGACCGCGAAACCGGCCTCGACAGTGCCGCGCGGCACCGCCTGGCAGAGCTGCTGATCGAGAAGCGGAAGCTGTCGAGCGGCGGAAACACCCCCGATCTATAGTACAATTTCGGGTTTCTCCATTTTCTTACACCCTCACCCGAGGAGTGCCATGGCACGCGAAAAAGCCAAGGATTCGCGCAAGGACGGCGTCAGCAAGAGCCGCGCCTCGAAAGCGAAAGACAAGGTCGCCCCGGTCGTCGAAAACCCCGTCGTCGCACCACTCGACGCCGAGGTGCGACGTACCCGACTTAAAACCCTGATCACGCTCGGCAAGGAGCGCGGCTACCTGACCTATGCCGAGATCAGCGACCACCTGCCCGACGATGTCGCCGATGCCGAACAGATCGAAGGCATCATCGCGACCTTCAACAACATGGGGATCCAGGTCTACGACGAGGCCCCCGCGGCCGAAGACCTGCTGATGTCCGACAGCGTCGCGGCCAACGTCGACGAGGACGTCGCCGAAGAGGAAGCCGAGCAGGCGCTCTCCTCGGTCGATTCCGAGTTCGGCCGCACCACCGACCCGGTGCGCATGTACATGCGCGAGATGGGCACGGTCGAGCTGCTCACCCGCGAAGGCGAGATCGAAATCGCCAAGCGCATCGAAGACGGCCTCAAGCACATGGTGCAGGCAATCTCCGCATGCCCGACGACGATCGCCGAGATGCTCGAGATCGTCGACCGGGTCGCCCGCGACGAAGCGAAGATCGACGAACTCATCGACGGCCTCATCGACCCGAACGCCAATGGCGAGGAAGCCGCCGCGGACGACAGTGAGGACGACGCCGGCAGCGCCGCCATCGGCACCGACGACGACAGCAGCGACGGCGACGGCGACAGCGACGACGATGACGACAGCAGCGCCGAGAGCGCCAATGCCGCATCCCTGCTGCAGCTCAAGAACGACGCCCTGGCCCGCTTCGAAGTCATCCGTGCGCTGTACGTCGAGAAGATGGCGACCCTGGAGAAGAAAGGCTCCCAGGACCTCTCCTACCTCGCCCTGCAGCAGCGGATTTCCGACGAACTGCTCAACATCCGCTTCACCGCGAAGGCGATCGAGCGCCTGTGCGATTCGGTGCGCCACATGGTGGAACAGGTGCGCGCCCACGAGCGCCAGATCCTGCAGTTGTGCGTCGACCGCGCCGGCATGCCGCGCCAGCACTTCATCAAGATCTTCCCCGGACAGGAAACCAAGCTCGACTGGCTCAAGGACGAGATCTCCGCTGGCAAGAACTACGCCGAAGGCCTGATGCGCATCCATCCCGCCGTGCTCGAAGAGCAGCAAAAGCTCATCGACCTGCAGGACCGGATCGGCATTCCGCTCAAGGAACTCAAGGACATCAACCGCCAGATGTCCACCGGCGAAGCCAAGATGCGCCGCGCCAAGCGCGAAATGACCGAGGCCAACCTGCGCCTGGTGATCTCGATCGCGAAGAAGTACACCAACCGCGGCCTGCAGTTCCTCGACCTGATCCAGGAAGGCAACATCGGCCTGATGAAAGCGGTGGACAAGTTCGAATACCGCCGCGGCTACAAATTCTCGACCTATGCCACGTGGTGGATCCGCCAGGCGATCACCCGTTCGATCGCCGACCAGGCGCGCACCATCCGCATCCCGGTGCACATGATCGAGACGATCAACAAGATGAACCGCATCAGCCGCCAGATCCTGCAGGAGACCGGCCAGGAACCGGATCCGGCGACGCTGGCCGAGAAGATGGAGATGCCCGAGGAGAAGATCCGCAAGATCATGAAGATCTCCAAGGAGCCGATCTCGATGGAAACGCCGATCGGCGACGACGACGACTCCCACCTCGGCGACTTCATCGAGGACACCGCCACCCTAGCCCCGGCCGAGGCGGCGATGTACTCCAGCCTGCGCGACGCCACCGGTGAAGTGCTCGACTCGCTCACCGCGCGCGAAGCGAAAGTGCTGCGCATGCGCTTCGGCATCGAGATGAACACCGACCACACGCTGGAAGAAGTCGGCAAACAGTTCGACGTCACCCGCGAGCGTATCCGCCAGATCGAAGCCAAGGCCCTGCGCAAGCTGCGCCACCCGAGCCGCTCGGAAAAGCTGCGGAGCTTCCTCGACAGCGACGCCTAAAGACCCCGTTCCAGGAAATGCAGTTACGGGCCTCTAGCTCATGCCTGGTTAGAGCAGCGGACTCATAATCCGTTGGTGCTGGGTTCGACTCCCAGGGGGCCCACCAATAAAATCAGGGGCTTAGGGCAGGTTTTCGGACCTGCCCTTTTTGCCTTCCGGCTTCGTGTAGCCACCATGTAGCCAAATCCGGGCAATGCAGCCACTCGCGCGGAAGGGTTCGCTTGGCGCGTGCCAGAAAAGACGAACCCGCCACGCGGGCGGGTCTGGTCTGGTTGCGCGCTGCCGGTCAGCGCGGCGGGCCGGCTACGGCATTCAGGATTGCACCCCATGCCAGCGGGTCGATACCGGGCGCATCGGCGCGCTCTACCCAGGCCCAGCCGCGCCGGTCGGGCCAGCCCCTGCCCTTGCGCAGCAGGATGGGGACATTGCGGACGGCACGGTGCGCTGCGCTACGCGACAGGCCGGGCACGCGCGCTGAAATCTCGCGGAAGGACAGGCCCATCCGGCGAAGGTGAATTGCTTGCTCCACAAGGGGCGGCGGGGTCTTGCGCATGGTGACGGGGAACGGTGGCGGGAATTTCAGTTTTTGAGGAGTTTAGTAGTTTTCTGGCACGCTACTTGCTTGCGTTTCGAGGCTCTCCGCCCCCTTGTGCAGCCGGAAGCCACAGGGTCCCCGGCGGCCTTCACTGCCTGCCCAGGTCGCGGGGCGCAGCCGGCGCATGCATTAACAGAACCCCCTTTGGAATAATCCTCAACTAGCCCAAGAGCACGGTTCGAACTACCCGCGTAGGGTGCTGCTCGGAAGGACCCACGCCACCGGCCGGCGGGGTGATGCAGGCCGGTGGCAGGTCCTCGCGGGTCAGCCCTTCCCGCTCCAGCGGCGGCGGGCGAACTCGGCCAACAGCACGGCTTCGGCCTGGTCGTGCGTCGGTCCCTTGGGTCGCGGCCAGCCGGCCAGCCCCGGTATCAGGTCGCATGCCTTCCTGATGCTCTCGCCCTTGTCGCTGCTCAGGCCATAGGCGCGCTTCCAGGTCTGCGGGGTTGCATAGTCGGTCGGCACGGCCAGCGCGGACAGCACGCCCTCCACCACGCCGAAGGCGCGGCCGAAGGTGAAGATGGACGGCGCGCCTTGTCCGGGCCGGCTCGCCACCTGCTCCAGCATGCACAGCGCGATTGCCGCGCCTTCGGTCGCCTCGGTGATGCCGTCGAGGAAGGCGCGCACGCCGCGGCCGGACACGCGCCGGCTCTTGCCGTGCGGCTCGGTCGGCATGCTCACCACGTCGACCAGCCGGCCGGCGTCGGTCAGCACGGCCAGCGCGCCAGACAGGCCGGGGTCGATTCCCAGGAAGAGGCGGGCGGCGGTCATTGGCTGCCCTCCTTGCTGGCGCTGGATGCGGCCTGAAGTTGCAGCATGGCGGCGGGCAGGGCGCGGCCGTCGCGGATGATGGCGAAGTTCCAGCCGATGCCGGTCTGCCCGGTCAGGACGATTTGCAGGGTGTTCATGTCGGGGTCCTGTCGTGTTCGAAGCACCAGAGGGCGGCAGCCAGGGCGGCGGCCGGTGTGGTGAAGGTGTCGGGATTGGTGATACCGGCCACAGTGAAGCGGTAGCCCTTGCGGGGGCCCCCGACAATCTCGATGGCGGCGACCAGTTCGGGGCATCGCTCCAGGTTGCGGGCGATTTCGCGGGTCAGGGGGGCGTTCACGCTGCGGCTCCCATCATCGGCGCGAGGCGGTGCCAGATGGCGCGCACGGCTTGCACGTCTCCGGCGCAGTAGGTCGCCACCCGCTCCAGGTCGCCCGCCTTCCACCACTGCCACGCCTGCGCCCCGCTGCCTTCGGCCTTCGGGTCGGGTAGTGCCAGGGCGCGGCACAGCGCCTGCAAGCTGATGCGCTCACGGTAGCCTGCCCACGCCATCATGCTGCAGCCGTAGTCCTTGCCGGGGCGGGCGCTCGGGCCGGGCAGCGCAAAGGGCGGGCGCAGGCCGTGCACGATGCAGCGCCGCCACAGAAAGCCGAGGTCGAAGGCGGCGTTGTGGGCGATGAAGAACGGGGCGTCCGGCCAGAGGGTGCGGCCCTGTGCATCCGCTACCGCGCCGCCGGCCGTCCAGCCCTCCACCGTCTCGAAGAACTGGCGCAACAGCTCGGTTTCGGCCTCGCCGTCCTTGCGCAGCAGCACAACAGGCGGCCGGTCGTTGTCGAGCGCCAGCCCGATGGCGATAACCTGCCCTGCGCCGCCGTCCAGGGCCGTACGGCCGATGGCCTCCAGCGCGGCGGCTTCGCCTTCGGCGGCATGCCAGGCGGCGATGCTCTCGGGCTTCTTGTAGCTGGCCGGCGGGCGGATGCCGGCGCGGATGGCGGCGAGGGTGTCCGCGTCCTCGGTCGGCGCGGTCTCGATGTCGAGGAAGATTTGCATGGTGGTGTTCTCCTGGTGCGCCAGCCGGCGCGGGGCCGGCGGCGCGTTGTCGGGTGGGGTCAGAAGGGGATGTCGTCGTCAAAGTCGCCAAAGCCAGCGCCAGCGGGGGCGTAGGCGGTCGCAGCGGCCGGCGCAGGGGCGGCGGGTGCAGGGGCCGCCGGGGCGGGCCGGCTCGCGGCGGGCGCGGACAGGCTCACGGACTTGGGCGCGCTGGCGGCCCGGTACTCGGGCGAGGCGCTGACGGTCTCCTGCATGCGCGAGGACAGCCCGGCGAAGACGTTCCAGTCCGGCGCGGCGAGGTCGAACAGCACCGGGGCATCCTGCAACTCAGGCGCGGTCATGCCCTTGGGGACGGGTGACACGCTCAGGATGTTGGCGTACTGCTTGCCGGCGCGCTCGATGTGCACCAGATTCAGCAGGCAGGGGGCGTTCAGCAGCTTG
>NZ_JALLIK010000075.1:0-29068 GCF_023093595.1 Thauera aromatica | reverse complement strand
GTGCGGTTGGGTAGAACCACGCGGGCGCGAGTATTCATGTCGGGATCAGGCGGCGGCTGGAGCGCCAATTATACCAAAGGCATGATGATCATATTTTCACAGACTCTCAGCCCGCCGAGGTCGACCGGGAGGGCGCGGCGGACGGCAGACGCGACCGCCGGACGGGGCGGCGGCGGCGGGCGCCGTGGGTTCAGCCGGGCGCTCCGGCCTTCTTGCGCAGGCAGCGGACGTAGGCGGTGCCGTCGGGCGGGGTGCCGTTGCGCTGGGCGGTGAACAGCATCTCGCCGAGGCACTCGAGGGCGTCGTGGACGGCATCGTGGCGTTCGCCGCGACGGCTGCAGGCGGCATCGAAGGCGGCGCGGATACCGGGAGGCTGGTCGATCGACAGCTGTTCCTCGATCGCCAGGTGCAGCGACAGGTGGAGGAAAGGGTTGATCTGGCCGGCCTCGGGCGGAAAGTCGCGGTCGATCGACTCCGGGTCCTCGACCACCGCGTGGTATTCGGGATGCAGGGTGAGGATGTCGGCCGCGATCGTTTCCATCGGCGTCAGCACTTCCTTGCTGCGGTACTTGCGCCAGGTGTCGATGAAGAAACTGCGCACCTGGTCACGGCTGGGGTTGAACATCGCAAAACCTCGTTTTTTGTGCGCCCGTGCGGGAGGCGGGGGCAGGGTGGCAAGAGGGCCGCAAGCCAATAAGGGCCGCAACCCCGTGGGGGCGGCGTGCCCCGGGTCAATCGGTCTTGTCGCGGAACAGGCACAGGTCGCGCACGCGACAGGCGCCGCAGCGGGGCTTGCGCGCGGTGCACACGTAGCGCCCGTGCAGGATCAGCCAGTGGTGGGCATCGAGCAGGTAGTCCTTGGGCACGCGCCGCATCAGCGCCTGCTCGACTTCGAGCACATCCTTGCCGGGGGCCAGTCCGCTGCGGTTGGCGAGGCGGAAGATGTGGGTGTCGACCGCCATCACCGGCTGGCGGAACACGGTGTTGAGGACCACGTTGGCGGTCTTGCGTCCGACTCCGGGCAGGGCTTCGAGTGCGCCACGCTCGGCCGGCACTTCGCCGCCGTGGCGTTCGAGCAGCTGGCGCGACAGCGCCAGGGTGTGCTTCGCCTTGTTGCGGAACAGGCCGATGGTCTTGATGTATCCGGCGATGCCTTCCTCGCCCAGCGAGACCATCGCTTCGGGGGTCGGGGCGGCGGCGAACAGCTTGCGGGTGGCGAGGTTGACGCTGCGGTCGGTCGCCTGCGCCGAGAGCACGACCGCGACCAGCAACTGGTAGGGCGAAGCGTATTCGAGCTCGGTCCGCGGGTTTGGGTCGGCTTCGTGGAGGCGGCGGAAGAATTCGCGGATCGCCTCGCGCTTCATCGTCGGCATCGGGCTCAGCCGGCGGTGGCCGGTCCGGTTCCGGCTTCGCGCGCGGCGGTGGGCGGCGGCCTCCGCCGGGCCCGCGCCGCGAGGCGGACGTTGAGCGCATTGAATACGGCGATCAGCACGCCGAGAGTGAAGAAGGCGCCGGGCGGCAGGATCGAGATCAGGAAGCCGGGGTAGTCGTCGCCGAACACCGATAGCGCCGAGGCCCCGGGCAGGATCATGTCGATGCCGGAAAGCAGCGTGCCGGCGCCGAGCAGTTCGCGCAGCCCGCCCAGCACCGCCAGTACCCAGACCAGGCCGAGGCCCATCATCAGGCCGTCGACGGTGGAGGTAAGCGGATCGTTCTTGGCCGCATAGGCTTCGACGCGGGCGAGCACGATGCAGTTGGTGACGATCAGCGGAATGAAGATGCCGAGCACCAGATAGAGGTCATGCAGCCAGGCGTTGAAAGCGAGATCGACGACGGTGACCAGCGCGGCGATGATCAGGATGAACACCGGGATGCGGATCTCATAGGGAATGAGGTTGCGCAGCGCCGATACGGCGAGGTTCGCCAGCGTCATGACGAGGATGGTGGCGAGGCCGAGGCTCACGGCGTTGACCATCGTCGTGCTCACCGCGAGGATCGGGCACAGGCCGAGCAGCTGGGCAAGGCCGGGGTTCTGCTTCCACAGCCCGTTCCAGGCGAGGTCGCGGAATTCGGTCGGGGTCATCACGGGGCTCCGAGCAGGCTGCCGGCAGGTGCGGCGAAGAAGGCGTCCAGATGTTCGACGGCGAACGCGGTGCTGCGGCCGACGGCGCCGACCACCGCGCGTGCGCTGATGGTGGCGCCGCTGCGGTAGCCGAAGCTGCCGCCGTCCTTGCGCACTTTCCACGCCGCGGTGTCCACATCCTTCCAGGTGGCGACGGCGAACTGGCCGATCCACGGCATGTCCTTGCTGCGGTCCTTCTTCGGATCGATGTAGTCGCCCAGACCGGGGGTTTCCTTATGCTCGGTGACGCGCACTCCGGACAGCCGGCCGTCGACGGCGACCGCCACCACCAGGGCGATGCGCCCAGCGTAGCCGTCGCTGGCTGCGGCCTCGATCACCAGCGCGACCGGCTGGCCGGCCTTGCGCGCGCGCCAGGCGCGGCCGCCGCCGTCCATGCCGATCGCGGGCGTCGGACCGAAGCGCACGAAGTCGTCGAGCAGGGCGTTGTCGTAGCTGTCGGGGGGGAGCACCTCGTTGATCAAGCGCAGCTGCGCATCCTGCTTCGCGGTTTCGATCGCCGGCCGGGTGAGGCCGTAGGTCGCCGCCATCAGCGCAGTAAACACCAGGGTGAAGACCACCATGATCGCCGCGGTGCGCAGCGCGGTGCGGGGGGCGGAATAGCGCATGCTCATCGGCCGTCGCCTCCGGGGGTCCCGTTGCGGTGGCCGAAGACAGGGGGCTGGGTCTTCATGTCGAGCAGCGGCACGCACATGTTCATCAGCAGCACGGCGAAGGCGATTCCCTCGGGGTAGGCGCCGAAGTTGCGGATGAGCCAGGCGATCAGCGCGATGCCGGCAGCGAACAGGAGCTTGCCGCGCGGGGTGGTGGCGCCCGAGACCGGGTCGGTGACGATGAAGAAGGCGGCAAGCATCGCGCCGCCGCTGGCGAGATGGAACAGCGGCGAGGCGAACTGCGCCGGATCGAGCAGCCAGAACAGCGCCGAGACCCCGCCGAGGGTGGCGATGAAGGCCGCCGGCATGTGCCAGGTGATGATCCGCGTGGCGAGCAGGAAGAGCCCGCCGAGGATGTAGCCGAGCGCGATCCATTCCCAGCCGCGGCCGCCGAGCAGGCCGAAGGCCGAGCCCTCGCGCACGGCATCGACCGATCCGACGCCGGTGCGCAGGCCGGTGCGCAGGGCATCGAGGGCGGTGGCGCCGGTGATGCCGTCGAGCTCGCGGGCGCCGCCCAGGATCAGCGCGAGCTGGGTGTCGAAGGGCAACTGCCCGGCCGGCGGCCACTGCGACATCAGCGCCGGAAAGGCGACGATCATCGTGCAGTAGGCGACCATTGCCGGGTTGAACGGATTCTGGCCGAGGCCGCCGTAGAGGTGCTTGACGGCGACGATGGAGATCAGCACGGCGGTGACGGTGAGCCACCACGGCACGATCGGCGGGAAGCACAGCGTCACCAGCCAGGCGGTGATGACGGCCGACAGGTCGGTGACGGCGATCCGGACCGGGCGGCGGCGCAGGCGCAGCACCAGGGCTTCGGCGAGCAGCGCGGCGACGGTGGCGAGGGCGAGGTTGATCAGCACGCCGGCGCCGACTTGCCACACGTAGGCGGCGATTCCGGGCAGCAACGCGATCAGCACCAGGCCCATCGTGCGCTGCACGCTGACGGGTTTGCGGACGTAGGGTGAATGGATCATGGCAGGGTCAGTTGCGGGGCTCGGAGTCGCCGTCGGGCGTGCCCGGTGACGGCGCGTCGGCGCTCGAAAGTTCCGGCGCGCGGCGGTGGTCGGCGGCATGCACCGCCTCCAGCACTTTGCGGCGGGCTTCGATGTCGGCAATCTCGGCCTGTTTCTCGGGGCTGAGGTTGTCGGTGTTGCGCGGCCGGGTTTCGGCCTTTTGCGCCTGGGCGCGGGCGAGCGCGGCGGCGATCAGGGCTTTCTTCGGGTCTTCCGCGGCGGCATCGGCCGCGGCCGGCGCTGCGTCCGCGGTTTCGGCGCCGAGCTTGGCGTGGGTCTCGGCGGCCTTGGCCGCGAGCCGGGCGGCTTTTTCGGCTTTTTCGCGCTCATGGCGGAAGTTGCGGAACTCGAAACGCTCGCGGGCCTGGTCGGCAGCGGCCTTTTCGCGCTCGCGCGCCCAGATCTCGCTCTTGGAGAAGCGGAAGTAGTCCACCAGCGGGATGTGGGCCGGGCATACGTAGGCGCAGCAGCCGCATTCGATGCAGTCGAAGAGATGGTACTCCTGCGCTTTGCCGAAGTTTTTCGAGCGGCTGAACCAGTACAGTTCGAGCGGCTGCAGTTCGGCCGGACAGGCGCGTGCGCATTCGCCGCAGCGGATGCAGGGCTGCTCGGGCGGGGCGGGCGGGAACAGGGTCGGCGAGGCCGCGATGAGGCAGTTGCTGCCCTTGACGATGGGCACGTCCAGGCGCGGCAGGGCGAAGCCCATCATCGGTCCGCCCATCAGGGTGCGGTCGGTGTCGGCCTTCGGCTGTGCCAGCGCGAGCAGGTCTGCGACCGGAGTGCCGATCAGCACTTCCCAGTTGCCGGTGCGGGCGACGTTGCCGGTGAGGGTGACGATGCGGCTCAGCAGCGGCTCGCCGTGGGCGATGGCGCGATACACCGCGTGCGCCGTGCCGACGTTGAAGCATTGCACGCCGTAGTCGCCGCCGAGCTTGCCGTAGGGGATCTCGATGCCGGTGAGGACGCGGATGAGCTGCTTTTCGCCGCCCGCGGGGTAGAGCGCCGGTACCGGTACGATGCGCACATCGCCGGCCGCTGCCGCCGCCTCGCGCATCGCCGCGATCGCTTCGGGCTTGTTGTCCTCGATGCCGACGACCAGTTCGCGTGCGCCGATCAGCTCGCGCAGGATCGCCGCGCCGGCGAGGATGTCGGCGGCACGCTCGCGCATCAGGCGGTCGTCGCAGGTGATCCAGGGCTCGCACTCGGCGCCGTTGAGGATTAGGGTCTCGATGCCGGCGCCCTTGCCGAGCTTGACGTGGCTGGGGAAGGTCGCGCCGCCGAGGCCGACGATGCCGCAGTCGCGCAGCCAGGCGAGCGCCTGTTCGCGGCTGGCAGAGTGGTAATCGAACGGGGCGTGCTCGATCCAGCGCTCTTCGCCGTCGGGGGCGATGACCACGCAAGGGGTGTCGAGCCCGGAAACATGGGCCATCGGGTAGTGGCCCAGGTCCACCACCGTGCCCGAAGTGGGAGCATGGACTGCGGTGCCGAGAAAACCTTCGGGCGCGCCGATGCGCTCGCCCTTGAGCACGCGCTGGCCCACTTCGACGATGCAGCTCGCGCTCGCGCGCGCGCTTTGGCGCAGCGGCACCACCAGGCGCGGGGGCAGGGGGGCGCGGCCGATGGGGGCGCCGGCCGATTCGTTCTTGTGGGCATCGGGCTTGATGCCGCCGCGAAACTTGAACAAACGCCCGATCATGCCGCCTTCCTGATTTCGATCACCGGGTATTTCCATTTCCAGGTCTGCACGGTCTCGGTCACCGCCACCATCGCGATGCAGTCGACCGGGCAGGGGGCGACGCAGAGTTCGCACCCGGTGCACAGCGGTTCGACCACGGTGTGCATCTGCTTGGCGGCGCCGACGATGGCGTCGACCGGGCAGGCCTGGATGCACAGCGTGCAGCCGATGCACACCTGCTCGTCGATGACCGCGACCGCCTTGGGTTTTTCCACCCCGTGCTCTTCGGACAGGGGCTTGAATTCACGCCCGAGCAGGTCGGCGAGCTTGCGCACGCCTTCCTCGCCCCCGGGCGGACACTGGTTGATGTCGGCCTCGCCGTTGGCGATGGCCTCGGCATAGGGCTTGCAGCCGGGGTAGCCGCACTGGCCACACTGGGTCTGCGGCAGGATGGCGTCGATCTTTTCGACCAGCGGGTCGCCTTCGACCTTGAAGCGGATCGCGGCATAGCCCAGGGTCGCGCCGAGTACGATAGCGATGCCGGACATCACGAGCAGTGCGGTCAACATGGGGGCGTCTTGTCGTGTTCGGGTTGGTGGGCGAGGGCGGACATGCCGCTGCCGGGCGCGTCGCCGTCCAGGTCCGCGCCGTACCCGCGCAGGGGGCGGCGCTTCACTGGAAACGGTCCAGTCCGGCAAAACCCATGAACGCGAGGCTCATGAAGCCGGCGGTGATCATGGCGATCGCCGTGCCTTTGAACGGCACAGGAATATCGGCGCCTTCGAGGCGCTCGCGGATGCCGGCGAACAGGACCAGCGCGAGGGTGAAGCCGAGCGAGGAACCGAAGCCGAACAGCAGCGATTCGAGCAGGTCGTGCTTCATGCCGACGTTGAGCAGCGGCACGCCGAGCACCGCGCAGTTGGTGGTGATCAACGGCAGGTAGATGCCCAGCACCTGGTGCAGTAGCGGACTGGTCTTCTGGATCACCAGCTCGGTGAGCTGCACGATCGCGGCGATCACGACGATGAAGGATAGCGTGCGCAGATAGGCGAGATCGAGCGGCTGCAGCAGGTAATGGTCGATCAGGTAGCTGGTGCCCGCCCCCAGGGTGAGCACGAAGGTGGTGGCCGCGCCCATGCCGATCGCGGTCTCGAGCTTTTTCGATACCCCCATGAAGGGGCACAGCCCGAGGATGCGGACGAGGACGACGTTGTTCACCAGGACGGCGCCGACGACAACGAAGATGTAGCTGGTCATGATCCGCGAGCAGTTGATAATCGGCGGATTATCGCCCGCCGGAGGCGGCGTACTCAACCCTGGCGCATTTATAATGCTTATGCCAGGGCGAAACCGGGGGCGGATGCTGGCGCTCAGCGCCAGTCGGGCGGCGGCGGGCCGAGGCTGGCGGTGTGCACTGCCCACTGGCCGCTGCGCCGGTCCTCGAAGAAGTGGCGCAGGCTCATCAGGATCGAGCGGAAGGCGATCTGCTGCCACGGGATGTCCTCTTCGCGGAACAGCGCGACCTCGAGCGACTCTTCGCCGGGACGGAAGTCGAGGTCGAGCAGGCGGGCGCGATAGACGATGTGGACCTGGCTGATGTGCGGCACGTCGATCAGGGTATACAGCTCGCCGACTTCGATGCGAGCGCAGGCTTCCTCGAGCGTTTCGCGGGCTGCGGCCTGGGCGGTGGTCTCCTCGTTTTCCATGAACCCGGCGGGCAGGGTCCACATGCCGTAGCGCGGTTCGATCGCACGCCGGCACAGCAGCACACGCTCTTCCCACACCGGCAGGGCGCCGACGATGATCTTCGGGTTCTGGTAGTGAATGGTTCCGCACTGCTCGCAGACGTGGCGCGGCAGGGTGTCGCCGGGCGGGATGCGAAAGGCGACTCCGGCGCCGCAGTTCGAGCAGAATTTCATCGCGGGGCGTCCACCCGGGCGGGAATCAGGCGGTCAGTTCGAGCAGCGCGGCGAACGCCTGCTCGAACTGGGCGAGGCCTTCGCGCTGCAGGCGTTCACCGGCGGTGTTGAGGTCGATGCCGAGCGCGCGCAGGGCGGCGTAGTGGGCGGCTGCGGCCTCGGTTCCGCTCTCCAGCGTGGGGGCGATGCGGCCGTGGTCGCGCAGTGCGGCGAGGGTCGCATCGGGCAGGGTGTTGACCGTTTCTGCGCCGATCAGCGGCTCGACGTAGAGCAGGTCGCTGTAGGCCGGGTTCTTGGTGCCGGTGCTCGCCCACAGCAGGGATTGCGTGCGGGCGCCGGCGGCGCGCAGCGCTTCGAAGCCGGCGCCGTGGAAGCGCTCGCGATAGCGTTGGTAGGCGAGCCGGGCCATCGCCACCGCGGTGCGGCCGCGCAGCTCCAGCGCCGTGCCGCCGGCTTCCTCGAGCTGCTTGTCGATCAGGGTGTCGACCCGCGACAGGAACAGGCTTGCCACCGACCTGACCGGAGCGAGCTCGCCGCCGGCGCGGCGCAGGCGTTCGAGACCGCGGAGATAAGCGTCGGCGACCGCGTCGACGTGGGCGAGGGAGAACATCAGGGTGACGTTGACGCTGACTCCGGCACCGATCAGGCGCTCGACCGCTTCCACCCCGGCAGCGGTGGCGGGCACCTTGATCAGCAGGTTGGGGCGGTCGATGGTGGCGCTCAGGCGCATGCCGGCGGCGAAGGTGGCGTCGGCGTCGTGCGCGAGCACGGGGGAGACTTCGAGGCTGACGTAGCCGGCATCGCCGTGGCTGTCTTCGTGCAGCGGCAGGAGCAGGTCGCAGGCGCGTCGCACGTCGGGGAGCACCAGCGCTTCATAGCGCCCTTCGGCGTCCAGCGGCTGCTCGCGCAGGGCGTCGAGATCGCTCTCGTAGTAACGGCCGTCGGCGATCGCCTTGTGAAAGATCGCGGGATTGGTGGTGACGCCGGCGATGCCGTCCTCGGCGATCAGACGGGCGAGATGGCCGTCGTTGAGCAGGGTGCGGGAGAGGTTGTCGAGCCAGAGCTGCTGGCCGTGCTGGCGTACCTGGAGCAACGGATTCATCGATTTACCTGGGTGAGCATGGACAGGCCGGGACGCTGCTGCGGCTGCGGCGCAAACCGGAAGGCCGATTGTGCCCTGAAATCGGTGTGCCGGGGAGGGTGGCGGCCGGCGCAGGTTCAGGCCGGCCAGGTGCCGGGGAAAGCTGCGCTCCAGTCCAGATCCCTCATGACAGCGGCGAAATCCGGTGCCGGCGGGGCCTGGATCTGCAGCACGGCACCGGAGACAGGGTGGCGCAAGCCCAGCGCGGTGCACGCGAGGAGCAGGCGGGTGTTGCCGAACAGTTGCTGGAAGAGGCGGTTGTGGCGGCCCTTGCCATACGTGGCGTCGCCGATGATGGGGTGGGCGATGTGCTTGAGATGGCGGCGCAGCTGGTGGCGGCGGCCGGTTTCGGGGACGAGTTCGAGTAGGGCGTAGCGGCTGCTGGGGTAGCGGTCGACACGGTAAGGGAGCTCGGCGCGGGCCAGCACACGGTACTGGGTGCGCGCTGGCAAGGGCGTTGGCGGTGGCGGAGTTTGGCCGGGTCCGTCAGCGACGGCGTCGGTGTCGGGGGAGACGGCTTGCGCTGCGCTGTCCTCTTCGTCCTCGGGCAGGCGGTCGCGCTCGCCAGCGCCGCGCCCGCGGCTGCGCTCGACTGGATCCAGACGGCGGGCGAGCGGGTGGTCGATGAGGCCGGCGGCGGGCGGGTGACCGCGCACGACCGCGAGGTAGCGCTTGTCCACCTGGCGCGACTCGAACTGGGCGCCAAGCGCCGCGGCGGTCTCGCGCTCGAGCGCGAACAGCAGCACGCCGGAGGTGCCGCGGTCGAGGCGGTGGGCGGGAAAGACGCGGCGGCCGATCTGGTCGCGCAGCAGCTGCACGGCAAAGCGCTGCTCACCGGCGGCGATCGGGCTGCGGTGAACGAGCAGGCCGGAAGGCTTGTGGATGGCGACCAGCCAGTCGTCCTGGTAGAGGATGTCGAGCATGGAGCCGGCCCCGCAGGGCCGGACAGGTTCGGGCGGGTTCAGGCGAAGTTCTTCGCCGCGAACTCCCAGTTGGCGAGCTTGTCGAGGAAGGTGGCGACGAAGTCGGGGCGGCGGTTGCGGTAGTCGATGTAGTAGGCGTGTTCCCACACATCGATACAGAGCAGGGCGGTGTCACCGGTGGTCAGCGGAGTGCCGGCGGCGCCCATGTTGACGATGTCGACGCTGCCGTCGGCCTTCTTCACCAGCCAGGTCCAGCCCGAGCCGAAGTTGCCGACCGCGGAAGCCTGAAAGGCTTTCTTGAAGTCGTCGAACGAGCCCCACTTGGCCTTGATCGCGTCGGCCAGCGCGCCGCTGGGCTCGCCGCCGCCGGCGGGCTTCATGCTGCTCCAGAAGAACGTGTGGTTCCAGACCTGGGCGGCGTTGTTGTAGAGGCCGCCGGCGGGCGCCTTCTTGACGATCGCTTCGAGGTCGAGGTTCTCGTACTCGGTGCCCTTGATCAGGTTGTTCAGGTTGGTGACGTAGGCCTGGTGGTGCTTGCCGTAGTGGAACTCCAGCGTTTCCGCGGAAATGTGCGGAGCCAGGGCGTCCTTGGCATAAGGCAGGGCGGGCAGGGTGTGTTCCATGCGGGTTCTCCTTTATTCGGCTTGTTTTGTCTGAAGCTGGGGGAAAAGCCCGAGGATTCTAGTCGGGATTTTGCCCCGCTGACAATGCTCGCGCCCGAATGTTAAGGCTATCGGGCTGTTTGTGAAACGCTATCGGCAAGCCCCCGCTCGTGGGCGTTCGCACAGGGTTCGACCGCCGTCAGTCGTCGTGGTGCCCGACAACGGAAGCGTCGAGGCGGCCGCGGGCCAGCTGCACGCAGACCGTGGCGCCGCGTTCGACTTCTGCCGCGGAGCGCAGCACGCGGCCGTGGGAGTCGCGCGCGATGGCGTAGCCGCGGGCGAGCACGGCCTCGGGGGCGAGGTGCTGGAGGTGGGCGGCGAGCGCCGCGAGCCGCACCCGGCGTAGTTCCGCCTGGGCGAGCATCGCCTGGCGCAGGCGCAGGCCGAGGGCGTCGACCCGCTGCCGGTGCGAGGCGAGTTCGGGCCGCGCCGCGTCCAGGCGGGTGCCGGCGCGGGCGCAACGCAGCGCAGCGCGCTCGAGCCGGCGTTCGAGCGCCGCGCGCAGCTGGCGTGCGGCCAGCGCGAGACGTTCCCGTTCGCGCTCCAGGCGCTGCCGCGGATGGATCAGGCGCAGGGCGGCGCGGTCGAAGCGCTGGGCGAGGGCTTCGAGACGACGTCCGATGGCGCGCCCGAGGCGGGGTTCGAGCGCAGCCAGTTCGGTGTGCACCGCATGCCAGCCGGCGCTGGCGAGTTCGGCCGCGCTGGTCGGCGTGGGCGCGCGCAGGTCGGCGGCGAAATCGGCGATGGTGAAATCGGTTTCGTGGCCGATGCCGCTCACCACCGGCAGCGGACAGGCGCGCAGGGCGCGGGCCAGGGCCTCGTCGTTGAACGCCCACAGGTCTTCGATGCTGCCGCCGCCGCGCACCAGCAGCAGCAGCTCGATGCCGTCCTGGCGCGCCCGCCGGCCCGCGGTCACAACCGCCTCGCGCAGGCGGGCTGCAGCGTCCGCACCCTGCACCGGGGCGGGATAGAGAACCACCGCCAGGTGGGGTGCCCGCCGGCGCAGGGTGACCAGCACGTCGCGCAGCGCCGCGGCCTGCGGCGAGCTGACGACGCCGACGGCGCGCGGAAAGCGCGGCAGGGGGCGGCGCCCCGCGGGGTCGAACAGGCCTTCGGCGGCGAGCCGGTTCTTGAGCCGGTTGAAGGCCTCGAACAGCGCGCCGATGCCGGCCGGGCGCAGCGCCTCGACGTTGAGCTGATAGTCGCCGCGCGCCTCGTACAGGGTTACCAGCGCGCGCGCTTCGACCCGCATGCCGTTTTCCGGGCGGAAGGGCAGCAGCTGCGCGCGGTTGCGCCACATCGCGCAGCGTACCTGGGCGTTCGCGTCCTTGAGGGTGAAGTACGCATGGCCGGAGGCCGCCCGGGTGAGGTTGGAAATCTCGCCGCCGACCCACGACAGGGGCAGCGCGGACTCCAGCACTTCGCGTGCCAGGCGGTTGAGTTCGGAAACGCTAAGTACCGGGGCGGACAGCGTTCTTGCCGGGTTGTCGGCATCGGGAAGAGGGGCGGCAGCGGCGGATTCCATGGCCGGATTGTAGCGGAATCCACAGCGGCCACGGGCTGTCAAGAGGCTTTCTGCAAGTCCTTGATGGGAAAGGGGGTGATTTATAACTTGTTGAAAAATAACAACTTAATATGTTGCACAATTTTTCATCGGAGTGTCCGAAGGCTTGTGGCGACCGGCTTTGCGGGCAACATCCCAAAACAACCCACAAACTTATCCACAGCTTCTGTGGATTCCTCCGTCAATCCCGCTCGGTACCTGCAAGGGGGCTGCGGGCGCGGCCGGAAGCCCGCCGGTAGTCGGCGGGCGAGCTTGCTGCCGGCGGCTGCCGGCGCTAGAGTTCCGCCTTTGTTCCGAGGGGGCGTGCGTGTTCGCGATCATCCAGGCCGTCGGCTGGCCGATCTGGCCCTTGATTCTGGCTTCGGTCATCGCGGTGGCGCTGATCATCGAACGCTCGGTCTCCCTGCGCCGGGCAAGCATCGTCCCGTCCGGCCTGCTCGGCAACGTCCTCGACGAGTTGCGCGGCAATGGCGTGTCGCCGGCGATGATCGAGCGCGTCGGGGGGCATTCGCCCTTGGGCCGGGTGCTGGCCGCCGGACTGCGCAACGTGAATAGCCCGCGCGAGATGATGAAGGAATCGATCGAGGAGACCGGCCGCGCTGTGGCGCACGAGCTCGAGCGCTTCCTCACCACGCTCGGCACCATCGCCGCGATCAGTCCGCTGATGGGGCTGCTCGGCACCATCATCGGCATGATCGACATCTTCGCCTCGCAGGGGGTGAGCGGCGCCAATCCGGCACAGCTCGCGCAAGGCATCTCGATTGCCCTGTATACCACCGGCCTGGGCCTCATCATCGCCATCCCGGCGATGATCTTCTGGCGCCACTTCCGCGCCCTCATCGATGGTTTCGTGATCGACATGGAGCAGCAGGCGGTCAAGCTGGTCGAAGTCGCCCACGGCGAACGCCGCGTCTGACAGGGGCGGGCGCGATGAATTTCCGCCGCGGCAGCCGCAACGGGGAGCCGGAGATCAACCTGATCCCGCTCATCGACGTGGTCCTGGTGATCATCATCTTCCTGATGTTGACGACGACGTTTTCCCGGGTCTCTGGTCTGGAGATCCGCCTGCCCACGGCCGAGCCGGAAAGCGCCGAGGCGGTGGCGAACGAGATCGCCGTCGTCGTCACCGCGGCCGGCGAAGTGCTGGTCGACGGCCAGCCCGTGAGCGGGCGCGATGTCGGCGCGACTGCGGCCGCGCTCGCCAAGGCCGGGGCTAGAGCCGCAGGCGCGCAGCGCCCGCCGGTGGTGGTGATCAATGCCGACGCCCGTACCGCGCACCAGCGCGTGATCGATGTCATGCAGGCAGCGCAGCAGGCCGGGCTGGCGCATATCACCTTCGCGACCCAGACGCCGCTCGAGTGAGCGCCTGAGCATGTCAGCTCCCGCATTCTGGCAACGCCGCGGCGTGCTCGCCGGCGTGGCGTTTCCGCTGGCGCAGCTGTTCGGCGCGCTCGCGCGCCGGCGGCGCAGGGCGTTGCGCCCGCAGCGGCTGCCGGTGCCGGTGATCGTGGTCGGCAACATCGCCGTCGGTGGCAGCGGCAAGACGCCGGTGGTCGACTGGCTGGTCGGCGTGCTGCACGCCCGGGGTTGGCATCCGGGGATCGTCAGCCGTGGCCATGGCGGACGGACCGAGGGCGTCGCCGCGGTGCCGGCCGAGGGTGATCCGGCGCTGTACGGCGACGAGCCGGTGTTGCTCGCGCGCCTGACCGGGTGCCCGCTGGTGATCGGCCGTGACCGTCCGGCGGCCGCGCGCGAGCTGCTGCGCCTCCACCCCGGGTGTGACGTCATCGTCGCCGACGACGGCATGCAGCACTACCGCCTCGGGCGCGATCTGGAGATCGCGGTGGTCGATGAGGCCACCCTCGGCAACCGCTGGCTGCTGCCGGCCGGCCCCTTGCGCGAGCCCTTGTCACGGCTGGCCGAGGTCGATCTGGTGATCGCCCATGGGCCGCTGTCGGCGGCCACGCGCGCCGCTGCCGGCGCGGTGCCGGTGTTCGACATGCATCTGCAGGGCGGATCGTTGGCGGCGGTGGCCGCCCCCGGGCGGACGCGTCCGGTCGCGGAGCTGCGCGGCTGCCGGGTGCATGCGGTGGCGGGCATCGGCCGGCCGCAGCGCTTTTTCGAACAGCTTGCCGGCGAGGGCATCGAGCCCGTGCCCCATCCCTTTCCCGACCACCACCGCTTCACTCCCGCCGATCTCGATTTCGGCGATGCGCTGCCGATCCTGATGACGGCCAAGGATGCGGTAAAATGCCGGCCTTTCGCGCCCGAGGATTGCTGGGAATACCCGGTACGGGCGCAGATCGGTTCGGGAGCCGCCGAACGCATCCTGGAGAAGCTCGAAGATGGACGCACGACTGCTTGAAATCCTCGTCTGCCCGCTGTGCAAAGGGCCGCTCGACTACCTGAAGGACAAGCAGGAGCTGGTGTGCAAGGCCGACCGCCTCGCCTACCCGATCCGCGACGACATCCCGGTGATGCTCGACGAGGAAGCGCGCACACTGAGTGCCGAAGAAGTCGACGCCCTGCGCAAGTGAGTCCGATGGCGCCGCCGCTTCCCACGCCCTTCCAGTTTCGCATCGTCATTCCGGCGCGCTACGCCTCGACCCGGCTGCCGGCCAAGCCGCTGGCCGACATCGCCGGCAAGCCGATGATCGTGCGCGTGCTCGAGCGCGTGCACGCGGCCGGTGCGGCCGGGGTCTGGGTCGCGACCGATCACGAGGGGGTGCGCGCCGCGGTCGAGGCTGCGGGCGGGACGGTGGTGATGACCCGTGCCGACCACCCGAGCGGGACCGACCGCCTGGCTGAGGTCGCGGCGCGGTGCGGCTGGGGCGACGATGAGATCGTGGTTAACGTCCAGGGTGACGAGCCGCTGATCGATCCCGCCGTGGTCGCCGCGGTCGCCCGTGCGCTGGCGGCCGATCCCGATGCCGCGATCGCGACCGCGGCCCATGCCGTCGCCGAGGCCGGCGAGGCCTTCAACCCGAATGTGGTGAAGGTGGTGTGCGATGCCGCCGGCCGTGCCCTGTATTTTTCCCGGGCGCCGATTCCCTGGGCGCGTGACGCTTGGGCGGGCGAGGGCGGGCGGAACGCCTTGCCGTCCGGCCTGCCGCTGCTGCGCCATGTCGGGCTGTACGCCTATCGGGTCGGGTTCCTGCGCCGCTATGCCGGACTTGCGCCTTCTCCGCTGGAGCAGTGGGAGGCGCTCGAGCAGCTGCGCGCGCTGTGGCACGGCTTTCCGATCCGCGTCATCGAGCTCGCCGAGGCGCCGCCGGCCGGCGTGGATACGGCGGAAGACCTCGAGCGCGTGCGCGCCGCGTTCATGGCCGGGGCGGCGGCGGACGGGGTTTGACCGTCTGCCGTGTGTCGGTTAAGTTTCGGCCTCTTTATTCATTGATAAGGAAAGCGTTATCTCAATGGCTTTCCAATTTTCGGGAGGGTGTATGCGACTGATTCTGTTGGGACCGCCGGGCGCCGGCAAGGGGACGCAGGCCAACTTCATCAAGGAGAAGTTCGGCATTCCGCAGATCTCCACCGGTGACATGCTGCGCGCCGCGGTCAAGGCGGGCACGCCGCTCGGGATCGAGGCGAAGAAGGTGATGGATGCCGGTGGCCTCGTCTCCGACGACATCATCATCGGTCTGGTGAAGGATCGCCTGCAGCAGGATGACTGCAAGAGCGGCTACATGTTCGACGGCTTTCCGCGCACCATTCCGCAGGCCGACGCGATGAAGGAAGCGGGCGTGGCGATCGACTTCGTGCTCGAAATCGACGTCCCCGACAGCGAGATCGTCGAGCGCATGAGCGGGCGCCGCGCCCACTTGGCGTCGGGCCGCACCTACCACGTCAAGTACAACCCGCCGAAGGTCGAGGGCAAGGACGACGTCACCGGCGAAGACCTGGTGCAGCGCGACGACGACAAGGAAGAGACGGTCAAGAAGCGTCTCGACGTCTACCATGCCCAGACCAAGCCGCTGGTCGAGTACTACGGCAAGTGGGCGGCTTCGGGCGATGCCAAGGCACCGAAGGTGCGCAAGATCTCCGGCCTCGGCGCGGTCGATGCGATCACCGCGCAGGCCTTCGAGGCGCTGAAGTAAGCCTGCGCGGGAGCAGTATCCGGCCCGCCGTTGCAGCGGGCTTGTCAGTGCGCGGCCGCTCCGGGAAGATCGGAGCGGCCGCGCTGCTTTTTGTGCCGCCGTGCACCCTGTGCGGATGCCCGTCTCGAAGCTCTTATCGGAGTCGATCCCGATGTCTCATGCCAACCTGCTTTACGCCCACTCGGGCGGAGTGACCGCGGTGATCAACGCCACCGCGGCGGCGGTGATCGCCGCCGCGCGCGAACAGACCGGGCGTATCGGCACGGTGCTGGCGGCGCACCGGGGCATCGTCGGGGTCCTCCACGAGGACCTGATCGATACCGGTGGCCTGGATGCCGCGGCGCTGGCGCGCCTGGCGCGGACGCCGGGCGGTGCGTTCGGCTCGTGCCGTTTCGATCTGCCGCACGACGACGACGGGAAGGTGATGGACCGCCTGTTCGCCGTGTTCGATGCCCATGACATCGGTTTCGTGCTCTACAACGGCGGCAACGGCTCGATGGATGCGGTCGCCCGCCTGCAGGCCGAAGCCCGGCGGCGCGGGCATCCGCTGCTCTGCATCGGAGTGCCGAAGACCGTGGACAACGACATTGTCGGCACCGACTGCTGTCCGGGGTTCGGCTCGGCAGCGAAGTACCTGGCGACTTCGATGCTGGAAGCGGGGCTCGACATCGCGTCGATGTCCGGTCCCAAGGGCAGCGTGTTCGTCATGGAAGTGATGGGGCGCAATACCGGCTGGCTGGCGGCGGCGACCGCACTCGCCGCGGGCGGCGACCCCGCGCGGCCACCGCATATCGTGCTGGTGCCGGAAGCCGCCTTCGACGAGGACGCCTTCCTTGCGCGGGTGCGTGAAACGACCGAGCGCCTGGGCTATTGCGCGATCACCGTGGCTGAGGGCATCCGCCGCGCCGATGGCAGCCTGCTGATGGAAAAATCACACGATGCCCGCGGCTACGTGCAGCTCGGCGGGGCGGGCTCGGCGGTGGCACGGATGATTCACCAGCGCCTGGGCTACAAGCACCACTGGGCGATACCCGATTACCTGCAGCGCGCCGGCGGACACTGGCTGTCGGCGACCGACCATGCGCAGGCGATGGCCGTTGGCCGCGCGGCGGTGGCGTACGCGGTGCAGGGGCTGGGCGGCACGATGCCGGCGATCCGGCGCGTGCACGACGCGCCCTATCAGTGGGACATGGCCCCGCTCGACTGTGACGCGATCGCCAACCTCGAGCGCACGCTGCCGGCTGACTTCGTCCGCGCCGACGGCCTGCACGTCACCGCGGCGGCGTGCGACTACATTCGGCCGCTGATCGCGGGTGAATTCACCCAGCCCACGCAACACGGCCTGCCGGATTACCGCGCCTTCGACCTGCCGCGGCTCGGCCGGCGGCTGGCCGCGTGGCGGGGGTGAGCGGCCCGCCGGCCCCGATCGCGGCGGAAGGGGAACGCGCTTGTCACGTATCGTCAATCTGCTGATCGCGTCCGGTCTGTACGTTGGCCTCAATATCTGGCTCGGCGCCGAACTCGGCCCGCCCGGTGCCGGCCTGGCGCTGGTCGCCACCATCGCCTGGCTGTGGGTGAGCGAGGCCCTCCATGTCAGCGTCACCGCCTTGCTGGTGCCGCTGCTCGCTGCGCTGAGCGGCGTACTCGCGTTCGACGAGGCCTTGTTGCAGTTCGCCGATCCGGTGATCTTCCTGTTTCTCGGCGGCTTCGCGCTCGCTGCCGGCCTCCAGCGCCAGGGGCTGGACCGGTGGATGGCCGGGCGTGTGATGCGCTGGGCGGGTGCGGACTTTGGGCGCGCGACCCGCTGGCTGTTCTGGCTCACGGCCTTCCTGTCGATGTGGATCAGCAACACTACGACTGCGGCGATGATGCTGCCACTGGCGCTTGGCCTGTTGTCCGCGCTGCCGCTCGAACCGAGCCGCCGGACGTGGACCTATGTGCTGCTGGGGGTGGCCTTTTCGGCCAATATCGGCGGAATCGGCACCGTGGTGGGCAGCCCGCCGAACGCCATCGCGGCGGCCCATGCCGGATTGACGTTCGGCGCATGGCTGAGCTGGGGGCTGCCGCTGGTGGTGGTGTTGATGCCCCTGATGGAGTTCGGCCTGCGCCGGGCGGTGAAGCCCCGGCTCGATGCCGTGCTTACTCCGCCGCCACCGCAGGCGGCGTGGAGTGCGGCGCAGAAGCGGATGATGGGCTTGTTCGGGCTGACCGTGCTGCTATGGGTTTTCGGTGCGCCGCTGGGGAACTGGGCAGGGGTCGAGCGCGGCTATGACGCGGCCGTGGCCGTGCTCGCGCTGGCGATGCTGCACACCCTCGGGCTTGCGCGCTGGGCGGACATCGAGCGCGGTACGGAGTGGGGCGTGTTGCTGCTGTTCGGCGGCGGCCTGACGCTGAGTAAGGTGCTCGCCGACAGCGGCGCAGCGGCCTGGCTGGCGGCCCAGTTCGGTGGTCCGCTGGCACAGATGCCGGTCCTGCTGTGTATTGCGCTGATGGTGCTGTTCGCGCTGCTCATCACCGAGGTCACCAGCAACACCGCGAGCGCGGCCTTGCTGATCCCGCTCTTTCTGGGGCTCGCGCCCCATGTCGAGCGGGTGCCGTTGGCGGTGCTGGTGGCGGTCGGCACCTCCTGCGCCTTCCTGCTGCCGGTGGCGACCCCGCCCAACGCGATCGTGTTCGGCAGCGGCCACGTCACGCAGCGGGCGATGATCGGTGGCGGCTTGCGCGTCACCCTGCTCGTCTATCCCGCGCTCGTGCTGTTCGCCGCCATGGCGCTGGCGCTTTACTGACCCGCGGCGCTCAGGCCTGCGGCAGCAGGGTTCCGCGCGGCGTGTCGCCGCTGTTGCGCTCCGGCATGTAGGCGGCGACCTGGCACAGGATCGCGGCAACGTAGGGAATGCACTGCAGGCACAGGATGCCGACCCACAACTGGGTCTCCAGGTTGTCGGCGCCGCGCTGGGCGACCAGGGTGGCGGCGCCCATCAGCAGCGCGACGAGCATGCCGATTTCCTCGCGGATGGGGTTGAAGAAGGCGAGCGCGCCGCCACCGCGCCAACCCTTTGGGGTGACGACGAACACGCCCTTCTTCTTCACCAGGCCGGCGAACACGCCGCGCGCGATCGCGTGCGCCAGGCCGACCGACAGGATCGAGGCGCCGAGGATGTCCTTCCACGGGCAGTCCATCGTGCGCCGGTAGAGGATCGGGCCGAGCGCGGCCTTGAACGCCATGAAGCCGAGAATGGGCAGGGCGAGCGCGATCACCGGCAGGCCGAAGGCTTTCGGGAACAGCAGGATGCCCAGCGTCCACAGCAGGCTGCCGAAGGCGAACACGAGCTGTAGCGCGTCGCCCAGCCAGGCGAACCAGCCGGTGAGGAAGTGGTAGCGCTGCGCCAGGTTCAGGGTGCTGCGCCCGAGCATCTGCGGCAGGTGGGCCTTGAGGATCTGCATCGCGCCGAAGGCCCAGCGGAAGCGCTGGCTCTTGATCGCGGCAAACCCCGAAGGCGTGAGCCCGCGGCCGAGGATGTGGTCGACGTAGCGCGTGTCGTAGCCCTTCTCGATCAGGCGCAGGCCGAGCTCGGTGTCCTCGCAGATGCACCATTCCGACCAGCCGCCCACTTCTTCGAGCGCGTGGCGCCGCACCAGGGTCATGGTGCCGTGCTGGATCAGGGCGTTGCGCTCGTTACGGTGGTGCATGCCGATGCGGAAGAAGCCGTCGAACTCCCAGTTGCACATGCGCTTGAAGGGCTGGGTCTCCCAGTCGCGGTGCGCCTGCGGCGCCTGCACCACGGCGACCTCGGGCTGATCGAAGTGCGGGATCAGGCAGGCCAGCCAGTCGGGCTCGACGACATAGTCGGCGTCCACCACGCCCACGACTGCGGCGCGCGGATCGGTGACCTTGAGGCCGTAGTTGAGCGCGCCGGCCTTGAAACCGGGCCAGTTGGCGAGGTGGAAGAAGCGGAAGCGCGGACCGAGCTCGGCGCAGCGCTTTTCCAGCGGCTTCCACAAGGCTTCGTCGCGGGTGTTGTTGTCGAGCACCAGCACTTCGAAGTGCTGATAGTTCATCTGCGCCAGGCTGTCGATGGTGGCGATTACCATCTCCGGCGGTTCGTTGTAGCAGGCGAGGTGGATCGACACGAAGGGCTGCTGCTCGGGCGCGTGCGGGGGCAGCGGCAGGAAGCGGCGCTGCCACTTCTTCTTGAACAGCACTTCGCCGAACTCGAAACCGTGCGACAGCAGCACCGCGGCGGTAAGCCCGGTGGCGCCGATGAGCAGGACGAGGCCGACCAGGTCGCGCTGGGTGAGATAGTAGTCGAGCGGTACGTTGAGGCCGATGATCAGCGTCGAGACGCAGGCCTGGATCAGGGCGGCGAGGAAGAGACGGCCGAAGATGCTCCAGTCGGCCAGCAAAAAGGCGATCAGCAGCATCGGCAGGAAGGCGAGTGCGGCGGCATTGCTCGCCTTGGTCGACCAGTGCGGGTCGCGCTCGATGATGCCTTCGAGGGCGAACTTCTGCTCGCGGTCGGCGTTGAACATGCCCCAGTACGGGCCCGCCCAGCCTTCGACGTCGACCTTCCACGGCTGGTCGATCGCTTCCATCAGGAAGTAGTCGATGCGCGCGGTGCGGGGGTGGGCGAGGAATTCGCGGATGAAGCGGGCCTCGTTGTCGAGCGAGGGCAGGGCCGCACCGATCGTGGGGCCGCGGCTGGGCCAGCCGATTTCACCGACGACGATCTTCTTGCGCGGATGGGCGCGGGCGACTTCGTCGTAGCGCTGGAAGGCGTATTCGACGGCGGCTTCGACCGGCACGCCCTCGTGATAGGGGAGCAGGTGAACGGTGATGTAATCGACGTGCTTGGCCAACTCCGGATAGCGCAGCCAGACGTGCCAGGGTTCGGCGGTGGAAACCGGCTTGCGCAGGGTCTTGCGCACCTGATCGAGGTAGCCGATCAGTTCGCTGACGGTGAGGTCGCCGCGGAGCACGGCTTCGTTGCCGACCATTACCCGCTCGATGTGACGCATTTTCGGCGCCACTTCGAGCAGCGCGGCGATTTCGCGGGCGTTGCGCGTCTTGTCGGCGTCGAGCCAGGCGCCGGCGGTGACCATCATGTCGCGTTCGCCGGCGAGGCCGAGCAGTTCCGGCATGTCGGTGACGCCATAGGTGCGCAGCCCGTCGGACATGCGCCCGAGCAGGTCGAGGTCGGCGGCGAGGTTTTCGCGGCTGGGATAGGTGCCGGTGAGCGGGCTCTGGTCGCGCTGGAAACCGTTGTAGGCGAAGCCCTTGATGCTCTGGTTGGTGCCGATGAACTCGGCGCCGCGATTGAACTGCTGCCAGATCCAGTACTGCGCGAACGCCACCGCGATGGCGATCGCGATGGCGATCGCCAGGCGGGTTGCGAACGTAGCGGCGTTTTTCATTGGGATTCCGTGTTGCTTTGGGTGGGATAGCGGGGCTGGGGAGAGAGGGAATGCAGCGGGAGGAGGCGAGAATCCGGTGAGGAGCCGTTCATCGCCGCGTGCGAATATCGTCACGCCGGCCCTTGTGACACAATGCGCGGCGCTCGGCGGACGCTCCGGGGGTGACGCTGTTCGGATGGCATTTTATGCACGATTTCAGTCTGTTACGAGCGGCCCTCGGTGCCAATTTGCAACAGCGCATGTGCGTCCATGTGGAGCACTGATTCACAAGGGAAAGGATGGATGACGCCAACTAATTTGCACAAACATGGCGCTTTACCTGCGCTGCTTGCCGGGCTGGTCCTGGCGGCAATGGCCCTGTGGCTGCGTCACGGCGTGCTCGAGGCCGGTCTGCTGCCGCGTGATTGTGCTGAGCCTGGTGCTTTGTGTCTGTTCAAGACCGTACTGGTGGAAAGCTTCTTGCATCAACGCGTGGGCTGGCTGAGCCTGGGGTGTGGTTTGCTCGGCTTCGTGCTGGGTGCGCGCAGCCTGGCCTGGGTGGGCTGGTTGAGCGGGGTCGCCGGGCTGGTGCTATACAGTTACGATCCCGCTGCGGTGGGCGCCCTGCTATCGCTGCTGGTGTTGCTGCGGGCGGAGCAGGAGCGGCGGGAGGGCGAACGCGAGGCCGCACAGTAGCCAGCCGATCGCCTGCGGGTTGGCGGGTTCGCTCAGCCAGCGGGCGCTTACCGCGAAAGCGATGAGGATCGCGCAGACCCGCTCGCCGCGGCCAGGCGGCGGGTTCCACCAGCTGATGATGCCGAAGACCACGGCCGGGGTCAGGTAAAGCAGGGTCGGAAAGTCGCGGTAGCGCGGATCGACCCACAACAGCAGCGCAGCGATTGCCGCGGCGAACAGCAACAGGGCGCGCAACAGGCCGAGGAGCGCAGCCTTCGAGCGCCAGCCCTGCGGCCGGCGCAGGAGCCGGGCGGCGCGTGCCGCGTCCGGGAGCGGCTCTCCATGCCAGCGCGCGAGGACCAGCGGCAGCACGGCGCAGAGGGCGGCGACCGTGCCGAGCACGGACCATTCGAGCGCGTCGCGGTAAGCGAGGTGGGCGTGTTCCCAGTGCAGCACTGCGACCACCCCGCCGAGCGCTCCGGTCGCGCTCAGGGCGCTGACGCGCAAGCAGCGGGTGCGCCGTCCGGTGGTGGCGAGGAGGAAGGCGAGCAATCCGCCGAGGAGGGCGCCGCCGATCGGACCGAATGCGCTTTCGCGTTCGGCGACGGTGCCGGCAAGGGGGAATTTCGGTGCCAGGCTGCTCGCCTCGAGCAGCCCCCAGTGGCCGCCGACCGTGCCTTCCAACCGCCGCTTCCAGGGCTGGTCGATGGCTTCGATGAGGTTGTAGTCCCAGCCCCGGGCGTGGGCCTGGTGGACGAACTCGCGGATGTAGCGCGCCTGGTTGACCCGCGATGGGCGGGATTCCTCGCGCTGGCGGCCGGCGCTCGGCCAGCCCGTTTCGCCGATCAGGACCGGCTTGCCGGCGAAGAGTTCGCCGACCCGGTTGCGGATGTCGACGACATGTGCGAGGGCATCGACGATGTCGACCGGCTCGTCCTCCCAGAAAGGCAGGATATGCACGGTGACGAAATCGACTTCGGCGGCGAGGCTGTCGTGCCGGGCCCAGAATTCCCACACGTCGGCGTAGGTGACGGGAACCCGTGCCTGCGTCCTGGCCTGGCGGATCAGGGCGCGCATTTCGTCTTCGCTGCGTTCGCGCCGGAGCAGGACTTCGTTGCCGACGATCAGGGCGCGCACGACATCGGGGTTGGCGTTGGCGATTTCCAGCGCATGCGCGAGTTCGGCCGCGTTCAGTGCCTGGTCATAGCCGATCCAGGCGCCGAGAAGGACCTTGAGGCCGAGGGGGCGTGCCAGTTCGGGAACCTCGCCGAGTCCTTGGCTGACCGAGTAGAGGCGTATGCAGGCGGTGATTTTCGCCAGGGCTTCGAGGTCGGCGGCGATCTGCTCGCGGGGAATGCGGCTGGCGGGATCGAGCGGCGTCTGCCCCGGCCGGTGGTAGGGGGCGTAGGAGACGCATTTGAGCTTTTCGCCTTCGGCCAGGTTCAGGTCGTGCATCGGCACCGGCCGCATCTGCGCTGCGAGCGTCATGAAGACGGCTGTCAGCAGGATGAGGCTGGCGGTCAGCAGGCTGAGCCAGAGCGCTTTGCGGTCGGAGCGTGGGGCAGGCATCGCTGTGGGGGAGCGGGTCGGGTGAGGGCGTCGGATGGGGGCGTCGATGAGCCCGGGAGGGGGTGGCAGGGAACAGGCCCGGCCAGCGCATTGAAAAAGCCACGCTCGAGAGCGTGGCTTTCTGGTCGAGGCGCGGCGATTCTAGCAGCCCGGAAGTGCTTGTTGCCGTTCAGTCGCCATATTCGTCGACCGGCACGCAGGCGCAGAACAGGTTGCGGTCGCCATAGACGTCGTCGATCCGATTGACGCTGGGCCAGAACTTGTTCGCCGCTACCCAGGGCAGCGGGAACGCCGCCTGCTCGCGCGAGTAGGGGCGGGTCCAGTCGCCGGTGAGATCGGCCTGCGTGTGGGGGGCGTTCTTCAGCGGGTTGTCGTCGGCAGGCCAGGCACCGGCCTCGATCCGGCGGATCTCGTCACGGATTGCGATCATCGCGGCGACGAAGCGGTCTAGTTCGGCAAGGTCTTCGGACTCGGTCGGCTCGATCATGATCGTTCCCGGGACCGGGAACGACATGGTCGGTGCATGGAAGCCATAGTCCATCAGGCGCTTGGCGATGTCGACCTCCGAGATCCCGGTCGCGGCCTTGATCGGGCGGATGTCGATGATGCACTCGTGGGCAACCCGCCCCTGGCTGCCGGTGTACAGCACCGGGTAGTGCGCTCGCAGGCGCCCGGCCAGGTAGTTGGCGTTGAGGATCGCGACTTCGGTGGCGCGCTTGAGGCCTTCACCGCCCATCATCGTGATGTACATCCACGAAATCGGCAGGATGCTCGCGGAGCCGAAGGGGGCGGCGGATACCGCGCCTTGACCCAGATTGGGGCGGTCGGCTTCGCCGGTGGGCTGGATCACGTGGTCGGCCATGAACGGTGCAAGATGGGCGGCCAGACCGATCGGCCCCATGCCCGGCCCGCCGCCGCCGTGCGGAATGCAGAAAGTCTTGTGCAGGTTCATGTGGGAGACGTCGGCGCCGATCGCCGCCGGCGAGGTCAGGCCGACCTGGGCGTTGAGGTTGGCACCGTCCATGTACACCTGTCCGCCACACGCGTGCACGATCTCGCACATCTCGCGGATCGATTCCTCGAACACGCCGTGGGTGGAGGGGTAGGTGATCATCAGGGCGGCCAGTTCGGCCGCGTGCTTCTCGGCCTTCGCCCGCAGGTCGGCGACATCGACGTTGCCGTTGTCGTCACAATCGACCGCCACCACCTGCATGCCGCACATCTGTGCGGTCGCCGGATTGGTGCCGTGTGCCGATTTCGGAATCAGGCAGACCTTGCGCTGGGTCTCGCCGCGGCTGGCGTGGTAGCGCGCGATCGCGATCAGGCCGGCGTATTCGCCCTGCGCGCCGGAGTTGGGCTGCATGCTGATCGCCGGAAAGCCGGTGAGTGCGCGCAGGTAGCCGGCCAGGCCGTCGATCATCTCAAGGTAGCCGGCGGCCTGCGTGCGTGGAGCGAAGGGGTGCAGGTTGGCGAATTCCGGCCAGGTGATCGGGATCATCTCGCTGGTGGCATTGAGCTTCATCGTGCACGAACCGAGCGAGATCATCGAGTGGTCGAGTGCGAGGTCGCGGTTTTGCAGCTTCTTCAGATAGCGCAGCATCTCGTGTTCGGTATGGTGGCTGTTGAACACGGGGTGGGCGAGGATCGCGTCGCGGCGCAGCAGCGCGGCGGGCAAGGCACCGCCGGCACGGGCGACGGTATCGTCGAGCATATCGAGGTTTTCAGTGCAGCCGAAGCAGGCGAGCACGGCGGCGATGTCGGCGCGCGTGGTCGTTTCGTCGACGGACAGACCCAGCTGGGTGCTCGACACGCTGCGCAGGTTGTAGCCGGCCTCTTGTGCCGCGTCCAGGATCGCGGGTGCGCGAGCGCCGGCATCCACTTCGATGGTGTCGAAGAAAGCCGCGCGGCTGGGGTCGAATCCGACCCTGCGCAGGCCTTCGGCGAGGACCGCGGCCAGGCGGTGGATGCGTGCGGCGATCGTGCGCAGGCCTTGCGGCCCGTGATAAACGGCGTAGAAGCCGGCCATGTTGGCGAGCAGCACCTGCGAGGTGCAGATGTTCGAATTCGCTTTTTCGCGGCGGATGTGCTGTTCGCGGGTCTGCAGCGTCATGCGCAGGGCGGTGTTGCCGCGGGCATCTTTCGAGACGCCGATGATGCGACCGGGCATCGAGCGCACATAGGCTTCGCGGGTGGCGAAGAAGGCGGCGTGCGGGCCGCCGAAGCCCATCGGCACGCCGAAGCGCTGGGCCGAGCCGAGGGCGATGTCGGCACCCATGGCGCCCGGGCTCTTCAGCAGGACGAGCGCCATCAGGTCGCTGGCGAGCGCGACGATCGCGCCTTTCCCCTTCAGGTCCGCGACCGTGGAAGAAAGGTCGATGACTTCGCCGTGGGCGTTCGGATACTGCAGCAGTGCGCCGAACACATCGTGCGCGGCGGCCTCCTCGGCCCTGCCGTAGACCAACTCGTAACCGAAGTAATGGGCTCGGGTGCGGACGACGTCGATCGTCTGCGGGAAGCAGGCCTCATCGATGAAAAAGACATTCGATTTGGACTTCGACACGCGGCGCGCCATGGTCATGGCTTCGGCGGCGGCGGTCGCTTCGTCGAGGAGGGAGGCGTTGGCCAGTTCGAGGCCGGTCAGGTCGACCACCATTTGCTGGTAGTTCAGCAGGGCTTCCAGCCGGCCTTGCGAAATTTCGGCCTGGTAGGGCGTGTAGGCGGTGTACCAGCCCGGGTTCTCCATGACATTGCGCAGGATCACGGCCGGGGTGTGGGTGCCGTAGTAGCCGAGGCCGATCAGGGACTTCTTCGTCTCGTTGCGTGCGGCGATCGCTTTCAGGGCTCCGAGCGCTTCGTGTTCCGGCACCGGCGCGGCGAGCGGGACAGGGGACTGGAGGCGGATTCCGGCCGGGACGGTCTGATCGATCAACGTGTCGATACCGGCGACGCCGATTGCTGCGCACATGCGCGCGATCTCATCGGGATTGGGGCCGAGGTGGCGGTGGATGAAGGCGTCGCGCTGCTCGAGGCAGGCGAGCGGGGCGGAGAGCAGGGTGTCGGTCATGGTCGAGGCGAGGGGTCAATGCGCGCCGAAGGATCGGCTTGGGCGGCGGACGGGCGAGGCTTGCTGGAAGGGAAAGCCTTCTGCAGGAGGCGGAGGGGGCGGAACCCGTCCGGGGGGACAGGGCCGCCCGATGAGTTGCCGGACCCGCTCAGGCCTGGGCGACTTCAGCCTGATAGCCCGCAGCATCCATGAGGGCGGCGAGTTCTTGGGGGGCGGCCGGCTTGAGTTTGAACAACCAGGCTGCATAGGCGTCGGCGTTCACGCTTTCGGGCGCATCGGCTGCGTCCTGGTTGCTGGCGACGACTTCGCCGGCGACCGGTGCGTAGATGTCGGAAGCTGCTTTGACCGATTCGATCACGGCGCAGGCTTCGCCTGCAGCGAGCGTGCGGCCCGCTTCGGGCAATTCGAGGAAGACGACATCCCCGAGGGCTTCCTGGGCATGGTCGGTGACGCCGATGGTCAGCGTCCCGTCCGCTTCGACGCGGACCCATTCGTGCGATTTCGTATATTTCAGATCAGCCGGAACCTTGCTCATGTTCGTTCTCCAGACAGGGTAAGTTGGAAGGGGGACTGCTGGCCCGCTCCTGAACCGGTGAAGCGGGCGGAGTTTTCAGTTCAGACCAGGGGTTGGCCGTTGCGGACGAAGGGCAACTTCACGGTGCGGGCTTTCAGGCGCTTGCCACGCACTTCGACATCGACTTCTTCGCCGGCCAGGACCGGGAGCGGCAGCCGGGCGAGAGCGATGGATTTTTCCAGTGTCGGCGAGAAACTGCCACTGGTGGTCTCGCCGTCACCGGCGGCGGTGAAGACCTTCATGTGCGAGCGCAACACGCCTTTGTCTTCCAGAATCAGACCGAGCATGCGGTGCGTGGCCGGATTCGCCCGCAGTGCGCTGCGGCCGATGAAGTCACGGGCTTCGTCCGCGAAATCGACCGTCCACGCCAGGCCGGCGTCCAATGGAGAAACGGCGTCGTCCATATCCTGGCCGTACAGATTCATACCGGCTTCCAGGCGCAAAGTGTCTCGCGCCCCCAGCCCACAGGGCTTGACCCCGGCGCTCAGCAGGGCATTCCACAGTCGCTCGGCGCGCTCGGCAGGGACCGCGATTTCCAGACCGTCTTCGCCGGTATAGCCGGTGCGGGCAATCATGAGATCCCCCACCCGTATTCCGCTGAAGGGGGCGGGAACGCCTTGCGGTGATGACAATTCCGGCAGGACGGTCGCTGCGCGTTCGATAGCGTGCGGCCCCTGGACGGCGATCATGGCCAGATCCCGGCGGCTCTGGAGGGTGACGTCCGCGCCAGTGACGGCAATGCACCGTTTCATCCAGTCCACATCCTTGGCTGCGGTACCGGCATTGACCACGATCCGGTAATCGCTGGTGCCGAAGCGGTAAACGATCAGATCGTCGATCACTCCGCCCTGATCGTTGAGCATGCAGGAATACAGCGCTTTCCCGGGAGTCTTCAGCTTGTCGACATCGTTGGCGAGAAGTGCGCGCAGGTAAACGGTGGCGTCCGGCCCGCTAAGATCGAGGGCGAGCATGTGGGAGACATCAAACATGCCGGCGTCGCGGCGAACGGCATGATGCTCCTCGATCTGTGAACCATAATTGACCGGCATGTCCCAGCCGGCAAAATCGACCATGCGCGCGCCGGCGGCGATATGCGCTGCGTGAAGGGGAGTAGCTGCGTGAAGGGGAGTATGTTGTGCAGGCGTGCTCATCGCTGAGGGGCTCCGGTAAGAAGTAAACAAAAAGGGCGTTCCGACCCATTTGCCGGTTTCGCCCCATCTGTCCCTTGTACCTGAGAGATTTCGCGCCGTGCGCCCCTCCCTATCCATGGATAGGTAGAAGACATGCAGCGGGCGGGTGCCCCTTCGGTGGGTACGTATGGCGCCTCGACGCTCGTACCACTCTCCAGACTTGTACTTTGCACGCGGTCCTTTTGCCTGAGCGGTTCCGGGGGTTGCGCCTTCGGCGACTCCAGATCGGGAGTTCTCTCCCGCGTGACGCGCGGACGATACCATCTTAAAGTGAGCGGCTGCAACCGGGATGGTCGTTCCGGGGATTGGGAAAAGAGTCGTGGTGGGAGTGCATCGACCCGAGAGCCGCACCGGGAAATTTGCGCTGGAACCACCTGTTTTCCCCTGTCACTAATTTTTTCCCTTGCGTTTTGTTTTTTGCTGTCTATAATGCGCACCTCTTTCAGCGCTTCACCGGTTGGACAGGTGGCAGGGCTGGAAGGCAGGAGCGGGGGATTTTGCGGGATGCGGGCGTGCCGGAAGGGTTTCGGCGGTTCGAAGAAAGTTCTGCAGATGCTTGACAGTGTGTTTTGAGCTGTTCATAATTTCGTTTCTCTGCTGCAACGGATTGCAGCGGTTCTTTAAAAAATTGGACAACCGATAAGTGTGGGTGCTTGGTGGTTGTGGCTGAGACGGTTAATGCCGTTTGGTTTCACAATGATTAGGTGCTCATGCTGATGTAAGTCAGTATTTTGAGTACTTTGTAGGATTGAACTTAAGAGTTTGATCCTGGCTCAGATTGAACGCTGGCGGCATGCTTTACACATGCAAGTCGA
>NZ_JALLIK010000076.1:0-30740 GCF_023093595.1 Thauera aromatica | reverse complement strand
TGCGTGCGCAGGCGCACGGCCGGCGCTTTGGCTTCGAGATGGAGCGGGCGCTGTTCGCACTGGTGGCCAATCGCGCCTGCGCGCCTGCCTCCAAACTGTACTGTCATGAACAGTGGCTCAAGGAGGATGTGCACATCGAAGGCACGCAAGGCCTGGCGCTGCATCAGCTCTACCGCGCGATGGACTTTCTCGAGGCGAACAAGGCGGCGATCGAGCAGGCGATCTTCTTCCAGGTCGCCGACCTGCTGAGTCTGGACGTGGAGATCGTCTTCTACGACACCACCTCGCTGCACTTCGAGATCGACGACGAGGACAAAGGCGATGACGCCGGCCAGATGCGTGGCAGCGATGCGGCCGGGGCCAAGCGCTACGTGGCGCCCAGAAAGCGCGGCTACAGCAAGAACGGCCGGGGCGATGCACCGCAGATCGTGGTCGGCCTAGCAGTCACCCGCGACGGCTTCCCGGTGCGCCACTGGGTGTTTCCGGGCAACACCGTCGATGTCACCACGGTGGCCCAGGTCAAGGAAGACCTCAAGGGCTGGCAACTCACCCGCTGTCTGTTCGTCGGGGACGCCGGCATGGTCTCGCAGGCCAACTTCCAGGCGCTCGCCAAGGGCGGCGGCAAGTATCTGATGGCGATGCCGATGCGCCGTGGCGACGAGGTGACCGAAGCGGTGCTCTCGCGCCCGGGTCGGTACCGCAAGATCGCCGACAACCTCGAGGTCAAGGAGGTCGTCGTCGGCGACGGCGAGCGCCGCCGCCGCTACGCGGTGTGCTTCAACCCGCAGGAGGCCCGCCGTCAGCGTGCCCATCGCGACGAGCGCATCCGCGAACTCGAAGCCGAGCTTGCATGCCTGGCCGATCAGGACGAGGGCGGACACAGCAAGCGCGTGTGCGCGCTGCGCAGCAGTGCCCGCTACGGGCGCTTGCTGAAGGAGACCAAGCGGGGCCTGGCCATCGACCGGCAGGCCATCGCCGAACTCGAACGCTTCGACGGCAAGTTCGTCGTCCACAGCAACGATGACACCCTCACCGCCGAGGACATGGCGCTCGGCTACAAGCAGCAGCAGCGCGTCGAAGAGGCTTGGCGCACGATGAAGGGCGGCCTGCGCATGCGTCCGGTGTTCCACTGGGCGCCCCACCGCATCCACGCCCACATCGCGATCACCGTGCTGTCGCTGCTACTGGAACGCGTGATCGAGCACGCCTGCCAGGATACTTGGCGCAACGTGCGCGACGACCTCAAGCGCATTCAGCTCGCGCAATTGTCCAGCCCCAACGGCACCGTCTGGCAGGTCACCGAACCCACGGCGGAAGCGGCCAATCGACTGAAAGCATTGAAGATCAAGCCGCCGCCGGCCATCCTCCGGCTCGACTGAGCCCGACTCCCGCATAGATACACGGCCGTTTCCGGTGCCTCGCCGGACGCCTTGTGCTGCGCGCCTTGCGGCGGGACGTGTTACTTGGTGGTGTCAAAGTCAGGCGAGGAGCAGCGCCGGCGTTTCAAGGAACGCGAGAAGCACCCGCTCAAGCAGTGGAAGCTGTCGCCGATCGACCTCGCCTCGCTCAACAAGTGGGACGACTACACCAAGGCCAAGGAGGCGATGTTCTTCTACACCGACACCGCCGACGCGCCGTGGACCGTGGTCAAGTCCGACTGCAAGAAGCGCGCACGGCTCAACGCGATGCGCTACGTGCTGCACAAGCTGCCCTACGCCAACAAGGACACCGAAGCCATCGGCCCCCTCGACCCGCTGCTGGTCGGACGCGCCAACGTGGTGTATGAGCGCGGCGAGAAGGAAGCGACCGCGCTGCTTTGAGTCCGCCCGCGTTCAGCCGCCCAGCGCCGGGTTGAGCGAGTAGGTGCCGGTGAGCTTCGCCTCGGCGAGCACATGGCCGGCGATCGCCGCGCGCAGCCCGGCGCCGGTGAAGCGACCTTCGACCGGGCAGCGCGGCACATCGAGGGCGTACAGGGTGAACACGTAGTGGTGGAGCCGTTCGTCGTTCCACGGCGGGCAGGGGCCGTCGTAGCCGTGGTAGTCGCCTTTCATCGTCTCGTCGGCGGCGAACCAGGGGGTGAAGTCGTTGACGCCCTGGCGCGCGCCGAGGGCGGCGGCCGGGCCGGGCTTGCCGCCGGGGGTGACGTCGTCGGAAAACTGGCCGGCGGCGATTTCGCGCAGCCCGGCCGGGAGGTCGACGAGGAGCCAGTGGTGGAAGTCCACCCGCGCCAGGCCGACGGGAATGGTCCGCCCTTCCTGATTGACGTCGTCGCCGCGGCTGGGGACGTCGGGGTCGTGGCAGATCAGGGCGAAGGACTTCGTCCCCGCGGGCACATCGGACCACGACAATTGCGGGTTGCGGTTGCCGCCGAGGCATACCCGGCCTTCTGCGGCCGGAATGCAGAAGGCGAATTCGCCCGGAATCGGGGCGCCGTCGGTGAAGCTCCGGCTGGTCAGTTTCATGGCGTTCTCCTCACGGGTTGAAAGCTTCGCGGCCTCATGCGGTGACGGCGCGCGCAAGCGGATGCCGTCCCCGGCAGACCATCCAGGGGGCGGCGCGCCGCCTACGGCGCCTCGCACAGGCAGTGCAGGTACAGGTGCTGCGGATCGTTCCAGCGCCCCAGCTCGGCGGCCGACGCCTGCATCTGCCCCAGCAGCAGGGCGAATGCGCCCGGATTCGCGGCGTGGCCGCCGAGGCCGCGGCCGAGATCGATGCCGAACGGCTCGCCCGCGCGCATCAGCCGGCGCAGCAGGCGCTGCTCGATGGATTCACCGGCAGCGGGCCAGACCAGCTCGTAGTCCTCCAGCCCGGCGCGCCGGGCGGCGGCGGCAACCGCCGCGGTGAGCCCGCCGAGGTGATCGACGAGCCCCAGCTCGGCCGCCGCGGCGCCGGTCCACACCCGTCCGCGGGCGACCTCGTCGACTTCGGCGACGCGCATGTCGCGCGCCTTCGCCACCGTCTCCAGGAAGCGCCGGTAGCCGTGCTCGATGCCGAGCTGCATCGCCTCCGCCGCGTCGGGGTCGAGCGGGCGGCGCGGGTCGAGCGCGCCGGCGAGCGGCGCGGTGGCCACCCCGTCGACACCGATGCCGAGCCGGCGCAGGGGTTCGGAAAACTCCGGGAACAGGCCGAAGATGCCGATCGAGCCGGTGACCGTGGCCGGCGCCGCCCAGATCTCGTCGGCGCCGGTAGCGATCCAGTAGCCACCCGAAGCGGCCACCGAGCTCATCGAGGCGACCACCGGCTTGCCCGCGCGGCGGGTGAGTTCAAGCTCGCGGCGGATCAGTTCGGAGGCCCAGGCGCTGCCGCCGGGGCTGTCGATGCGCAGCACCACCGCCTTCACCCGCTCGTCCTCGCGCGCGTCGCGGATGAGGCGGGCGAAGGTGTCGCCGGCGACCACGCCGCCGGCTTCCATGCCGTCGACGATGGTGCCCTGGGCGACGATCACCACGACCCGGGCATCCGCGCCCGCGGCGTTGCGGTCGATGAGGGCGAGGTAGTCGGCGGCGTCGATGCTGCGCGCCTCCCTGCCGCCGGGCGCCGTGCCCACCGCTTCGACCAGGCGCGTGCGCCATTCGTCGCGGGTGCTGAAGCGATCGACCAGGCCGGCGTCGAGCGCCGCCTGTGCCGCATCGCCGCCGCTGGCGGCGAGCGCGGCGCGCAGGCCGTGCACGTGGGCATCGACCACCTCGGGGGCGAGCTTGCGCCCGGCGGCGATGTCGTCGCGCATCACCTGCCACAGGCCGCCGAGCAGGTCGCGGGTCGATTCGCGGTCCTCGTCGGACATGTCGCTGCGGGTGAAGGGCTCGGAGAAGGACTTGTACTCGCCGACGCGGAACACATGGACCTTGATCCCGAGGGTATCGAGTGCGCCCTTGAAGTAGGTGCCGTAGCGCGCCAGCCCGCGCAGCAGGACGAAACCGTCGGCCGACAGGTGCACTTCGTCCGCGACCGAAGCGAGGTAGTACTGCGCCTGGGTGAAGCGCTCGCCGCGTGCCAGCACCGGCTTGCCCGAGGCCTTGAAGTCGGCGATCGCGGCGCGCAGTTCGGCGAGCTTGGACAGTCCGCCGCCGAGCAGCTCGTCGGTCTCGATCACCAGCGCGGCGATGCGCTCGTCGTCACGCGCGCTGCGCACCGCCTCGAGCAGGTCGGCGAGCGCCACCTGCCCGGCCGGCGCGCCGCCGGCGCGCAGCAGCGCCAGCGGCGGCTCCAGCACCGCCTGCTCGACGATCGTCCCCACCGGGCGCAGCACCAGTGCCGAGCCCGGCGCCAGCGCGGGGCCGGGGTGGAAGAAGAGGGCGAGCACGGCGCCGATGGCGAAGATCAGCAGCGCATAGAAAGCGCCCCGCAGCAGCAGGTCGAGCATGCGCACGAAAGTGCGCAGCACGGTGAACAGGAAGCGGAACAGGGCGCGCAGCACGGCGGGCGGTCCTCGGTAGGCGGGTGGGTGGGCGGGCGGCCCGCTCAGCCGGCGCGGCGGCGGAACACGAGGTCCCACACGCCGTGGCCGAGGCGCAGGCCGCGGTTTTCGAACTTGGTCAGCGGACGGTGGCCGGGGCGCGGCGCGAAGCCCTCCGCGGTATTGGCCAGCGCCGGCTCGGCCGACAGCACCTCGAGCATCCAGTGGGCGTAGTCCTCCCAGTCGGTGGCGCAGTGCAGGTAGCCGCCGGGGGCAAGCTTCTGCGCGACCAGGGCGACGAAGTCGGGCTGGATGATGCGGCGCTTGAAGTGGCGCTTCTTGCGCCACGGGTCAGGGAAGAACACATGCACGCCAGCGAGGGCGCCGTCGGCGATCATGTCGCGCATCACCTCGACCGCGTCGTGCTGGATGATGCGCAGGTTGGCGAGGCCGCCTTCGGCGATCAGCTTGCACAGCGCGCCGACACCGGGAGTGTGCACCTCGATGCCGAGGAAGTCGTGGCCGGGCATCGCCGCGGCGATCTTCGCCGTGGTCTCGCCCATGCCGAAGCCGATCTCGAGGATCTTCGGCGCGCTGCGCCCGAACGCTTCGTCGAGGTCGAGCGGCGCGGCGCGATAGTCGATGCCGACCTTCGGCAACATGTCGTCGAGGTAGCGCTGCTGGGCTTCGGACATGCGCCCCTGGCGCAGCACGAAGCTGCGGATGCTGCGGCTGGAGAAGCGGTGCTCGGGACTGTCGCGGCCGATGATCTCGACCCCGGCGACCGCTTGCTGCGTGTCTTGCATGCCCGTCATGAACCGATCAGCCCCTGCGTCGGCGAGCTCGGGTCGGCCGAGTAGAACTTGCGCGGCATGCGCCCGGCGAGATAGGCGTCGCGCCCGGCTTCGACCGCCTTCCGCATCGCCCCCGCCATCCGCACCGGCTCGCCGGCGGCGGCGATCGCGGTGTTCATCAGCACGCCGTCACAGCCCAGCTCCATCGCGATCGCGGCGTCCGAGGCGGTGCCCACGCCGGCATCGACCAGCACCGGCACCTTGGCGTTGTCGATGATCAGGCGCAGGTTCCAGGGGTTGAGGATGCCCATCCCGGAGCCGATCAGCGACGCCAGCGGCATCACCGCGACGCAGCCGATGTCTTCGAGCATTTTCGCCTGGATGGGGTCGTCGGCGCAGTACACCATGACCTCGAAGCCGTCCCGGACCAGGGTTTCGGCCGCCTTCAGCGTCTCCGGCATGTTCGGGAACAGGGTCTTCGGGTCGCCCAGCACTTCGAGCTTGACCAGGGCATGGCCATCGAGCAGCTCGCGCGCCAGGCGCAGCGTGCGCACCGCATCGTCGGCGCTGTAGCAGCCGGCGGTATTGGGCAGGAGGGTGAATTTTTCCGGCGGCAGGACGTCGAGCAGGTTGGGCTCGTCCGGGTTCTGGCCGATGTTGGTGCGGCGGATGGCGACGGTGACGATCTCGGCGCCGCTGGCATCGATCGCTTCGCGGGTCTGGGCGAAGTCCTTGTACTTGCCGGTGCCGACCAGCAGGCGCGAGGCGTAGGCCTTGCCGGCAATGACCAGGGAGTCGTTCATGATGTGGGCCTGTGTGGTTCTGGATGAATTTGAAAACGGTCCGGGAGGCGGATGAAAAACTGCCGGGAAAGCGCCCTTTTCAGGCCGCCGCCGGCGGCCGCGCCGGACTCAGCCGCCACCGACGGCGACGACGACTTCGAGCCGGTCACCCTCGGCGAGGGTGACTGCACCGTGGCGCGCCTTGGGCACGATCTCACCGTTGCGCTCGACCGCCAGGCGCTTGCCGGCGAGGCCGCGGGCTTCGAGCAGGGCGGAGACGGTGAGATCGGGCGGCAGGGTTTCGGACTCGCCGTTGATGAAAACCTGGATCATGTCGGTGCATGCGATGAAGTGCGGGGGAAAATCTTAACATGCCGCGCCGTTTGACTTTTCCCGCACCGGGCGCTAACTTCCCGCCACCTTGCGCCGATTTGATCACCAGCTTGCGGGCGCTCAACAAATACGGCTAAAGCGAGGGCACCCAGTCCGCGTTTGCAGCCGACTGGGTTTTTTGTTTTGCACATGACGAACATGATCCAACCCCGATCGGTCGGCGTGGTCGCGCCGCAGCGGGCCGAGTTTGCGCAGCCGCTGGCGCTGCGCAGCGGCGGCACGCTGGAGCGCTACCATCTCGTCTATGAAACCTACGGCACGCTCAACGCCGCACGCGACAACGCGGTGCTGGTGTGCCACGCCCTGTCGGGCTCGCACCACGTCGCCGGCACCTATGCCGACGCCCCGCACAACGTCGGCTGGTGGGACAACCTGGTCGGCCCGGGCAAGCCGCTCGACACGCGCAAGTTCTTCGTCATCGGCGTGAACAACCTCGGCGGCTGCTACGGCTCGTCCGGCCCCAACCAGCCGAACCCGGCCAGCGGCAAGCCGTGGGGGGCGGACTTTCCCTTCGTCACCGTCGAAGACTGGGTCGAATCGCAGGCGCGGCTCGCCGACCGGCTCGGCATCGAGCGTTTCGCCGCGATCGTCGGCGGCAGCCTCGGCGGCATGCAGGCGCTGTCGTGGGCGCTGCAGTTTCCCGAGCGGGTGCGCAACGTCGCGGTGATCGCCGCCGCACCCAAGCTCACCGCGCAGAACATCGCCTTCAACGAAGTCGCCCGCCAGGCCATCCTCAGCGACCCCGACTTCCACGGCGGCCATTACTACGAGCACGGCATGGTCCCGGCGCGCGGACTGAAGCTGGCACGCATGGTCGGCCACATCACCTACCTGTCCGACGACTCGATGGCGGAAAAATTCGGCCGCAGCCTGCGCCACGGCCGCAACACCTACAGCTACGACGTCGAGTTCGAGATCGAGTCCTACCTGCGCTACCAGGGCGACAAGTTCGCCGGCTACTTCGACGCCAACACCTATTTGCTGACGACCAAGGCGCTCGACTACTTCGACCCCGCCTTCGACTATGCCGGCAACCTGTCTGCGGCGCTGGCACGCGCGAGTGCGGACTTCCTGGTGGTGTCGTTCACCACCGACTGGCGCTTCTCGCCCGAGCGCTCGCGCGAGATCGTCTATGCGCTGCTGCACAACCGGCGCAACGTCAGCTACGCCGAAGTCGACTGCCCGGCCGGCCACGACTCCTTCCTGCTCGACGAGCCGCACTACCACGCGCTGCTGTCGGCCTGGTTCGACCGCATCGAGGTCTGAGATGAAACGACCCCCACGCTCACTGCGTTCGCGGAGGGTCGGCTTTGCACAGCCGACCCGTTCGGCAGGCACGGCGCGGTGCGCCGCGAAATCCCTGCCTCCCCCCCCCGAGGGGGCGCCAGTACGCTTGAGGCGGCTCGGCGCATACTGGCTCGGCGCAAATTGGCTCGGTGCATACTGACATGACTGCCTACCGTTACGACTATGAAGTGATCACGCAATGGATCGAGCCCGGCGAGAAGGTGCTCGACCTGGGCTGCGGCGACGGCGCGCTGCTGCGCCACCTGATGGACGTGCGCCAGGTCCAGGGCTATGGGGTGGAAAACGACCCCGACAAGCTCTTGGCGAGCGTGAGGAACGGCGTCAACGTGATCCAGATGGACCTGGAAAAGGGCCTGGTGGGGCTGGAGGACGGCTTCTTCGATCATGTGATCATGAGCCTGTCGCTGCAGGCCATGCACAACACCCAGGGCATCCTCGCCGAGATGCTGCGGGTGGGCCGCGAGGCGGTGGTGAGCTTTCCCAACTTCGGCTACTGGCACCACCGCCAGAGCATCATCAACGGCCGCATGCCGGTGTCCGAGAGCCTGCCGCACCAGTGGTACAACACTCCCAACGTGCGCTTCTTCACCATCGCCGACTTCGACGCCCTGTGCGAACTCAACGCCATCGAGGTGCGCGAGCGCCTGGCCTTCGACGACGGCAAGCTGGTCCTCGACGAACCCAACTTCCTCGCCAGCGTGGCGGTTTACCGGCTGGGGCGCAGCGCCTGAAAGCAAGCGGGCGGCGGAAAACCGCCGCCCGGCAGGGCTGAAAGAGCGTGGGCGAGAGAGCGCGGCTACAGGGTGCGCTCCCGGAACCGGTGGACGGCGTCCTCAGCCGACCACGAAGGACGAGACATCGACGCGCACGAGCGGGCGCTCGAGCGCCGCGGCGGCCACGACGGCGTACTTTTTCGCCCATTCGCTGCGCTGCTCGAAGCGGGACTCGCCGCCGTCCCTGGCGACGCTGAGGATCATGTCGAGCATCAGCACTTTGCCCATCGGGTTCGTCGGCGTGCACCCGAGTTCTTCGAACTCCTTCGTCAGCCAGACCCGGGCCTGATCCTTGGTCATCGCCGCCACGTCCGCATCCTGCGGCGTGAACCGATATTCGCGCTCACCACCGAAGACCACGGTCACTGAATAGGGCATCTAAAGCTACCTCCTCGAAGCGGGGAATTTCCGCTTGCGCGCATTGTTGGCGCAGATGGCGCCGGACGCAAGCTTGGTATCGGATTGTATCAAGCGGCCGGACGGCGATGATCTGCGATAATGGCCCGCCCCGCATTGCTACAGATCAATCGCACCTTGCTCCCCCCCGCGCCTCCCTCCCGTGCCCCGGCCTGGCTCGCCGCCCTGCTCAACCGCCGGATGCTGGTGTGCATCTTCACCGGCTTCGCCTCCGGCCTACCGCTCTACCTGCTGCTCAACCTGGTGCCGGCGTGGCTGAAGACCGAGGGCCTGTCGCTGAAGGCGATCGGCGCCTTCGCCCTGATCCAGTTCCCCTACACCTGGAAGTTCCTGTGGGCGCCGCTGCTCGACCGCTACGGCATCCTGCCCTGGCTGGGGCGCCGGCGCAGCTGGATGTTCGTCTCCCAGCTCGGTCTGCTCGGCACCATTGCCTGGCTCGGCCAGGTGTCGCCGGTCGATCACCTGGCGCTGGTGGTCGGCCTCACCGCCGCGCTGGCCTTGCTATCGGCGACCCAGGACATCGCGCTCGACGCCTTCCGCCGCGAGATCCTGCCCGACGAGGAGCTCGGCCTCGGCAACGCGATCCACGTCAACGCCTACCGCATCGCCGGGCTGGTGCCGGGCTCGCTGTCGCTGATCCTCGCCGACCACCTGCCGTGGACGCAGGTGTTCCTGATCACCGCCGCCTTCATGCTCCCCGGCCTGGCGATGACCCTGCTGGTGAAGGAACCGCTCGCCGCCACCGGCACGCCGCGCACCCTGCGCGACGCGGTGGTCGAACCCTTCCGCGAATTCTTCGGCCGCCACGGCGTGCGCTCGGCCCTGCTCGTGCTCGCCTTCCTGTTCTTCTACAAGCTCGGCGACTCGCTGTGCACCGCGCTCGCCACCCCCTTCTACCTCGACATGGGCTACAGCAAGACCGAGATCGGCGTCATCGCCAAGAACGCCGGGCTGTGGCCGATGGTGATCGGCGGCATCCTCGGCGGCATCTGGATGCTCAGGCTCGGCATCAACCGCGCGCTGTGGATCTTCGGCGTGGTGCAGTTCGTCACCATCCTCGGCTTCGTGTGGATGGCCTGGCTGGGTCCGGGCGAGTCCACCCCGGCGCGGCTGGTGGTGCTCGCCACCGTGATCGCCGGCGAAGCGGTCGGCGCCGGCCTGGGCACCACCGCCTTCGTCGCCTTCATGGCGCGCACCACCCACCCGGCCTACACCGCAACCCAGCTCGCGTTATTTACCAGCCTGATGGCGGTGCCGCGCACCTTCATCAACGCCACCGCCGGCTGGCTGGTCGAAGCGCTGGGGTGGCCCCACTTCTTCTGGCTGTGCTTCTTCCTCGCCGTCCCCGGCATGGTGCTGCTGCTGAAGGTGGCGCCGTGGAACGGTGACCGCGCCGCCGCCCCCGCCGCCGCCGGAGCCTGAGCGCCCGCCGCACCACCATGCCCGTCGTCGCCGCCCCGATCAACCGCAGTTCGATTCGCCGCTGCCCGCCCCCGACACCGCACCGACCATGACCGCTCCCGCCCTGATCACCGCCGCCCGCACCCTGTCCGAAGCCGTCGACGCGATGCGCTTCGGCGCTCCGGTGACCCACGTCTACAACCCGCTCGACTACGCCTGGGCGATCCACCGCCGCTATCTCGAGCGCTTCGGCGAAGGGCGCAAGCACGTCGTCTTCGTCGGCATGAACCCCGGTCCCTTCGGCATGGCGCAGATCGGCGTGCCGTTCGGCGAGATCGCCAGCGCACGCGACTGGCTGGGCCTGGAAGGGGCGGTCGGCCAGCCCGCGCAGCCCAACCCCAAGCGCCCGGTGGAAGGCTTCGCGTGCACGCGCTCGGAAGTCAGCGGCCAGCGCCTGTGGGGCCTGTTCCGCACCCGCTTCGGCACCCCGGAAGCCTTCTTCGCCGCGCACTTCGTCGCCAACTACTGCCCGCTCGCGTTCTTCGAAGGCGGGCGCAACCTCACCCCCGACAAGCTCGCCACCGCCGAACAGCGCCCGCTGCTGGCAGCCTGCGACGCCCACCTGCGCACCCTGGTCGCAACCCTCCGACCGGAATGGGTGATCGGCATCGGCAACTGGGCGGAAAAGCGCGCCACCGAGGCGCTCGCCGGCCTGCCCGGCCTGCGCTTCGGCCGCATCCTGCACCCGAGCCCGGCCAGCCCCGCCGCCAACCGTGGCTGGGCCGAGGCGGCAACGCGGCAGCTTGTCGAGCTGGGCGTGTGGAAGGATTCGTCGCCCCTGCACCCGGCGACGGCCTGACCTGCTGGCGACCTGCCGTAGCGCACAGCGCGGCGGGGCCCTGCCGACATGGCTGGCAGTCGACCAGAAGGCTGGGCGTCGCGACCGTGGGAGAACGGTCGTTCAACGCCAGTTCTCCACCTGCAATCCGCTGACACGGGCGAACTCGCCGACATTCGAAGTCACCACGATCAAGCCTCGTGCCACGCCACTGCCGGCGATCAGCACATCGTAAGCTCCGATCGGCTGCCCCTGACTTTTCAGCGCTGCCCGGATGGCTGCTGCGGCCTGCGCATCGGGCGCTTCGAACGGAACCGTGTGCGTCACGGCAAAGAAGGCCTCGAGCAAGGGTGCAAGTTTTTCCGCATGCGCGCGGTTGAGCGCCAGGCCGTAGTCGATTTCCATGCGCGTGATCGAGGAGACGGCGATCTGCTGCGGCGAGGTGGCCTTGATGCGGTCAAGCACGCCAGGCTGGCCTTTGACGAAATCGGAGACGGTGCAGGTGTCGAGCAGGTATTTCATGCCAGAGGATCGTCCACGGGGGCACGCAGCGCGGCGCGCCCCGCCTCGAACGGCGGCATGTCGGGCATGCCCTGGAACGCCATCACCGCTTCAGGCCACTGAGGCTGCGCCTGACGCGCCAGCCATTCGCTGACCGCCTTGCGGATGAGCGCATTGCGGCTCTCACCCGCATTCCGGGCAACAGCGTTCAGCCGCTGCCCGGTCGCATCATCCAGATAAACGTTGAAGTGCATCTCCGCCTCCCGGTCCAGCTCATAACATGTTTGTATGTTATACGCCCGCCGCAAGCGGCTCAAGCAGCACTCCGGTGCCCTCGCCCGCCTCCTCGTAGGTGCGGCCGTCGCGGATGTGGTAGAGGCGGCGGAAGGTGGGGATGATCTTCTCGTCGTGGGTGACGACGATGATCGCGGTGTCGTACTCCTGCGCCATGCGGTTGAGGATGCGGATGACCCCCAGCGCGCGTTCGCTGTCGAGCGGCGCGGTCGGTTCGTCGGCGAGGATCACCGGCGGGCGGCTGACCAGGGCGCGCGCGATCGCCACCCGCTGCTGCTCGCCGCCGGAGAGCTGGGAAGGCATCGCCCGCGCGCGGTGGCCGACGTCGAGCGCTTCGAGCAGTTCGCGGGCGCGCTTTCTCGCCTCCGCGTTCGGCCGCCCGGCGAGCATCGGCAGCAGGGCGACGTTGTCGGTGACGTCGAGGAACGGAATCAGGTAGGGCGCCTGGAACACGAAGCCGATCCGGTCGCGGCGCAGCGCGCGCAGGTCGCGGATCTTCCAGCCCTCGTCGTAGATCGCCTCCCCGCCCAGGGTCATGCGCCCGGCACTGGGTTCGATCACCGCGCCCAGGCATTTGAGCAGCGTGCTCTTGCCCGAGCCGGAAGGGCCGATCAGGCCGACCACCTCACCCGGCGCCACCGCCATGTTCACGCCCTTGAGCGCGTCGACCGCGGTGTCGCCGCTGCCGTAGCGCTTGCGCAGGCCTTCGATGCGGATGCCCTCGACCTTAGCCACCGATTGCCTCCGCCGGATCGACCTTCAGCGCGGCGCGGATCGCGAGCACGCTGGCGAGCACGCAGATCGCCACCACCGCGAGCAGGCCGCGCACCGCGTCGCCGGTTTCGAGCAGCACGTGCTTGGGGAAGATCGGCGCCCAGAAGGTCGCCGCCACCTTGCCCACGGCGAAACCGATCAGGCCGAGGCCGACCGCCTGCTGCAGGATCATCGCCGCGATCGTGCGGTTGCGCGTGCCGATCAGCTTGAGCACCGCGATCTCGCGGATCTTGCCCAGGGTCAGGGTGTAGATGATGAAGGCGACGATCGCCGCGCTGACCACGGCGAGGATGACCAGGAACATCGCGATCTGGCGCGCCGAGGTGGCGATCAGCCGGGACACCAGGATCTCCTCCATCTGCGCCCGGGTGTAGGCGGTGAGCCGCAGCCAGCGCCGGATCGGCTCGGCCACCTGCTCGGCGTCGTAGCCGGGGGTGAGCTGCACCAGCACCGCGTTCACATAGGGATTGGTGCTCTGCGCGGCGAGCACCGCATCGAGCACGCCGGGCTGGCCGGGGCGGTTCAACGCCGGATTGTGCGCGGTACGCGCGCGCTGGCGGACGATGGCGTCGCTGTCCTTGAGGAACTGCGCCTCCTGCGCGTCCTTGAGCGGAATGAAGACCATCGGGTCGCCGCCCGAGGACACCATCCGCCGGGTCAGCCCGACCACGGTGTAGTCGTTGCGGCGGATGCGGATGCGCTCGCCGAGGGCGAAGCCGGTGGCGATGTCGGCGACCGCCTCGTAGTGGCCGCGGCTCAGGTGGCGGCCGGCGAGCAGATGCACCGGCTGCCCGGGATGGCCGGGGCCGTCGGGGGTGACGCCGACCACCATCGCGCGCACGTCGCGCGCCACCGCGCCGGCCTGGCGCACCTGCATGGTCAGGTAGGTGACGCTGGCCGCGCGCGCCACCCCTTCGATGCCGGCGATGCTGCGCCAGGTGTCGTCGTACACGCTGGACGACTCCGCGTACGGCCCCAGGGTGTCCTGCTGCACCACCCACAGATCGGCGCCGCTGTTGTCGAGCAGCACCTTGGCATCGTCCACCATGCCGCGATAGACCCCGGCCATGGTCAGGGTGACCCCGATCAGCAGCCCGAGGCCGAGCCCGGTGAACACGAACTTGCCCCAGGCGTGGAGGATGTCGCGCCCAGCCAGACTGATCATGACGCCGCACCGACCAGGCGGTCGACGACCTCGATGCGGCTGCCGGCGGCGAGCACCTTCTGGCTATACACCACCACCCGCTCGCCGCCCTGCAGGCCATCGAGCACCTGCACGCGGCCGTCGAGATCGGCCGCCCCCAGGCGCAGCGGCGCAAAGCGCAGCGCGCCGCCGTCTTCCACCACCCAGGCGCCGAGGCGGCCGCCGACGCGGTGCACGCTCGCGGTGGCCAGCACCGGCCGCGCCGGCAGGGCCGGCAGGGCGACGGTGACTTCGGCCAGCTCGCCGAGCGGCGGCAGGCGCGCGGGGAGGGCGGCGAAGTCGATCTTGGCCAGCACTTCCTCGGTGACCGCATCGGCCAGCGGCTCGATCCGCGCCACCCGCCCGGCGAGCGCGCTGCCGGCCGCCGAACGGAGCACAATCTGCGCCGGCAGCGCGGCCTGCAGGCCGGTGGCGCGCTGCTGGTCGAAGCGCGCGCTGATCCACACGCTGGCCGGCTCGACGATCTCGACCACCACCTGGCCGGCGACCACGGTGGTGCCGGGGTCGGCGTCGCGGCGCGTGACCAGGCCATCGACCGGCGCGACCAGGCGCAGGTTGGCGCGCTGCAGGCGGAGCGCGTCATGCTCCGCACGCAGGCGGATGAACTCCTGACGCGCCGCGTCCAGACCGGCGCGCGCCGCCTGCAGCGCGGCGGCGGTGGCCTGGGCGTCCTGCTGCTTCGCGGCCGCGGCCTCGGCGCTGACGCTGTGGGTTTCGAGCAGGCGTGCGTAGCGCTGCGCCTGCGCCGCGGCGAAACGCTGGCGCGCTTCGGCTTCGCGGATCTGCGCCTCGGCGCTCAGCACGTTCGCCTCGGCACGCCGCCGCGCCGCCTCCTGCGCGGCCAGACGCTCGTCGAGATCGACCGGGTCCATCTCGCCCATCACCTGCCCGGCATGGACCCGCTCGCCCGGCTGCACCGCCACGCTCCGCACCCGCCCGGCGAAGGTCGGGCCGATGCGGTGGCTATAGCGCGCCTCCACCGTGCCGATGCCGTACAGCGCCGGCGTCAGCGCCTGCGCCTCGACCGTCGCCACCGTCACCTGCACCCGCGCCAGCGGCCCCGCGCGCAGGGCGACGAAGACGAGCAGGCCGGCCAGGAGCAGCACCACCGCCCCCAGCGCCAGCCGGCGACCGTTGGCGGAAAGCCATCGCTTCATCCCTGCCTCCGGATGCCGCGCAGGTAGATGTTGAGCACCGCCGGCGCCTCGCCGCGGAGACGGCCGACATCGCCGGCAAGCAGGGACTGCACCACCAGCCCCTGGACGGTGCCGACGAACAAGGTGGCGGCGGCGGCGAGGTCGAGCGCGGGGTCGATCTCGCCTGCCGCCCGGCCGGCTTCGAGCAAGGCCCGCACGCGCTCGCCGTAGCGCCGCAGCAGGGTTTGCGCCATGCGCTTGGGCGCGCTGGGCTCGGCGCGCTGCAGCTCGCCGAACAGCATCCGCGGCACCCCCGGATGCTCGACGACGAAGTCGACATGGGTCATGAACATCGCCTCGAGCGCCGCGAGCGGGCTGGCTTCGGCCTGCACCGCACGCTCGATGCGCGCCATCAGGCGCTCGGCGACCCACTCCATGACCGCGCCCCACAGCGCCTCCTTGGTCGGAAAGTGGCGGAACAGCGCGCCGTGGCTGAGCTGCATGCGCTCGGCGATGGTGGCGGTGGTGATCTCGCTCGGATTCTGCTCGCCGGCCAGCGCCACCACGGTTTCGACGGTGACGGCGCGGCGCTCGTCGGCGGGAAGGTGTCGGGGGCTCATGGGAGGATTCGGCCATCGGGGTTCAGAGAGTAAGCATTTACTCACTTTTGTCCGATGAAAGCAAGCGCCGCCGCCCGGCAAACGTGCCCGTCGCCATCCGGCCGGCAAAGGAGCCCCGGTTCCCGATGCTCCGCCTTCGGGCAGGCACACCCCCGGCAGGGCGCCGGCGCTACGCCGTCACCGGAAGCGTCCTTACTCCGGGTTTCCGCGGCAGCCGGACCCTGAACTCGAGACCGCCCAGCACGCTGTCGCCCAGTTCGATGCTGCCGCCATGGAGCTCGGCGATGCGGGCGACGATGGACAGCCCCAGCCCCGCGCCCTGGCCCGGGCCGTGGCGGAAGAAGCGCTCGAACACCTGGGCCCGCAGCGCCGGCGGCACGCCGGGGCCGCTGTCGTGCACGCTCAGCGCCACGGCACCGTCGGACGGGCGCAGCTCGACCCGGACCTGTCCCCCTTCCGGGCTGTGCTGGAGCGCATTGGCGACCAGGTTCTGGAGCAGGATTTCGAGGCTCGGGGCGTCGGCGGGGACGCTGAAATCGCCGCCCTCGGCGCACTCGAAGCTCAGCTCCTGGCCACGTTCGAGCGCCAGCGGGATGAGCCCGGCGAGCGCGCCGCGGACGAAGGTGGCGAGATCGAGCGGGGCCATCGCCGCCTTCGCCGCCCCGGGTTCGAGGCGGGCGAGGGTCAGCAGCTGCGCGACCACCCGGGTGGCGCGCTCGACGCCGCCGACCAGCTGCTTCAAGGCTTCCTCACGGTCGCCGGGGTCGGGCGCCTGGAGCGCGTTCTGGGCATGGATGCGCAGCACCGCCAGCGGCGTGCGCAGCTCATGCGCGGCATCGGCGAGGAAGCGCTTCTCGCGTTCGAGCAGCGCGGTGAGCTGGCCGAGCAGGCGGTTCAGCGACGCCACCACCGGTTCCAGTTCCTGCGGCAGGGGGGCGAGCACCAGCGGCGACAGGTTGCCGGGGTCGCGCGCCTTCAGCAGGCGCACCATCCGCGCCAGCGGGCGCAGCCCCCAGCCCACCGCCAGCCACACCAGCACCGCGAGCAGCGGCAGGCCGATCAGGTCCGGGAGCAGGCTGCGCAGCGCGATCTTGGCCGCCAGCTCGCCGCGCACGTCCTCGCGCTCGCCGACCAGCACCCACTGCCGGTCGCGTACATCGTGGAGCATGAACAGCCGCCAGCGGTGCCCCTGCACGCGCACTTCGTGGTAGCCGGCAAGCGCTTCGGGAAGGGGGGCAGCAACCCGGTCCGCGGTCGCGGCGACGTCCGCAGACGGCGGCCGGCGCTGCACGAGCGCGTCGAGCGCCGCGGCCGGCGCGCTCGCCGACTGCAGCAGGGCCTGGCCGTACTCGTCGTAGACGACGAAGCCGAGCTTGCTCTCGTATTCATGCCCCACCGCCCTGGCCGGCGCATCGCCATCGCCCTCGTCCGCCGCCCCGTTCTGCGCCATCGCTTCGTCCAGCGCCGCCTGCATCGTCTGCCGCATCGGCGCCGGCAACTCGCCGCCGACCATGCCGGCGAGCAGGCGCGCGGTCTGCACCAGCCCGGCGTCGAACACTTCCTCGACTTCATGGCGGGCATCGCGGTAGCTCTTGTAGGAAATCAGCGTCAGCGTCAGGCTGAGCAGGCCGAGCACGAGCAGCAGGGTACGGCTGCGGATCGAGCGCATCAGGCCTTGTCCACCAGATAGCCCACCCCGCGCACGGTACGGATCAGCTCCGGGAAGAGCTTCCTGCGCAGATGGTGGATGTGCACTTCGAGCGCGTTGCTTTCCGCTTCTTCATTCCAGCCATAGAGCACCTGCTGCAGGCGATCGCGGGTCAGCACGCGGCCGGGCTGGGCGAGCAGTTCGTGCAGCAGCAGGAACTCCTTGCGCTGCAGCGCCACCGCCTGGCCGCGGTAGCGGACCTGCTGGTTGACCGGGTCGAGGTGGATGCCGCGGTATTCGAGCACGGGCTGCGGGCGATTGAAGCTGCGCCGCAGCAGCGCGCGCAGGCGCGCCTTCAGCTCATCGACATCGAACGGCTTGACCAGGTAGTCGTCCGCCCCCGCATCCAGCCCGGCGATGCGGTCGGCGGTGGCGTCGCGCGCGGTCAGCACCAGCACCGGCACCGGGTTGGCCGCAGCGCGCAGGCGGCGCAGCACCTCCAGCCCGTCCACGCGGGGCAGGCCGAGGTCGAGAATGGCGAGATCGAAACTTTCGTGGCGCAGCGCGTGGAGGGCGCTGTCGCCGTCCTGCACCCAGTCCACGGTGTAGGCTTCGGGCTTGAGCGCCACCCGAATCCCCTGCCCGAGGGCGGCGTCATCTTCGACCAGCAATATCCGCATCTTCCTTCCTGTCCGCTTTCCGCATCCGGCCACTTTAGCCCCGTTCACGCCGCGACGGGCAGGACGTGCGCATCCGGCGCTCCCACCCTTCCCGCCAGCGCCGGCCCCACAGCGCCTCCTTCACTCCATTTTTTCTTTCACTTCGGCGAGCAGGCGGCGGATTTCGGCGCGGCGGCCGGCATCGGCACTGGCGCGGTCGGGACGATCGGGCGCGGCGAGCGCCTTTTCGAGGGCGGCGCGCGCCTCGGGGTAGCGTTTCTGCCGGCGCAGGAAGTCGCCGTAGAAATAATTGGGATCGATCCCGTCCGGGTTGAGGGCGAGCGCCTTCTTCAGCAGGAGCTCGGCCTGCGCATCGTCGCCGAAGCCCAGCGGCCAGCCCGGAACCTGGTAGTAGAGGCTGCCCAGGCTGGTGTAGGCGGAGCCGTCGAGCGCCGCGGGGTCGAGCGCGAGCGCCTGCTCGAGCTCGGCTTTGGCCTGCTTGACCAGATCGAGCGCGCCGAGCCCGCCCTTGGCGCCGGCCCAGGTGCTGAGGATGATGCCGCGCCAGATGTGCAGCTCGGCGGCCTGCGGTTCATCGGCGAGCGCCTTCCCGGCCTCCCCGGCGAGTGCGGCGAAGGCAGTCTCGCGCTGCTTTTCCGGCAGCTGGTAGTGGATTTCGGCCCAGCGTTCCTGCAACTGGTGGAGCCGGGCGTGGCCGGCTTCGCCGAGGGCGAAGGCGGGCAGGCTGGCGCAGGCGAACAGGAGCGGAAACAGGCGGTAGAGGGGTTTCATCGGTTTTTTCCTTCAGAGCGGAGGCGGAGTGGAACGGGAGCGCGCACCGGCGGGACGGGCGAATTGCTTGACCACCGCCAGCTGGCGACGCAGCGCGCGATCGACGATGCGCGGCAGCACGGTGTTGAGACGGACGAAGAATTTTTCCGGCCAGCCCAGATAGAGCTCCTCGCGCTCGCGGCGGATCGCCTCGACGATGCGTGCGGCGACCGCGTCCGGATCGTCCATCGCGACCCCGAGCTGCGCGTTCATCGCCACCACGGGCGCGGCGTTCATCGCCGTGCGGGTCGCGCGCGGGGCGACGTAGAGCACCTTCACCCGGCTGTCGGCCAGTTCGCGGCGCAGCGCTTCGGAGAAGCCGCGCACGGCGAACTTGCTCGCGCAGTAGGCGGCGAACCCCGGATAGCCGATCGAGCCGAAGGTGGAGCCGAGGTTGACCAGCACGGCACGCGGCGCCTGGCGCAACACCGGCAGCAGACGCTGGGTGAGCTGCACGGTGGCGGTGACGTTGAGTCCGATCAGGTGGGCGATCGCCTCTTCGTCCTGGCTTTCGAGCAAGCCGAAGCGGTTGATCCCGGCCGCATTGATCAGGCAGTTCAGGCCATCACCGCGGCGCGCGGCGGCCAGCACCGCGTCGCGCCCGGCGCGCTCGCACAGATCGGCGCGGACACAATCGACCTGGCCGGGGTAGCGCTGCGCGAGCGCGGCGAAGGCCTCGGTCTCGCGCCCGACCAGCAGCACCCGGGCGCCGCCGGCGCACAGCCGTTCGGCCAGCGCCTGGCCGATGCCCCCGCTCGCACCGGTGAGCAGGGCACGACATTCGGAAAGTTGCATGACGGCCTCCTCAGGCGGACTGCGCCAGGGTGCGGAACAGGTCCGCGTACAGGCGGTAGACGACCTTCGCGGTATGGACCACCGCGGCCTGGTCGTCGGCGCAGTCGAGGCGGTTCATCAGCCGCTCGAAGAAGCGGATGTGTTCCTGGTCCAGACTGCCGTGGGAGTTCAGGTAGGTGAACGCCTGCACGGGCAGCTGCAGGCTGCGCTGCAGCGTGCCCGCGGCCCGGGTCGCGAGCGCGATGCTGGTGCCTTCGAGGACGTTGACCATGCCGAAGAAGCTCACCGGGTTGTGGCGCGCGATGCGGTCGTAGACGTAGGCGACCATCAGCTCGGTGGCCAGCGCCGGCTGGCCATGGCGCACGGCGTCGGCGTCGGCGCCGCAGGCGGCGATGTCGGCGAGGATCCATTCCTGGTGGCCGGACTCCTCGCCGATGTACTCGGCGACCGCTTCGCGCAGCCATTCCAGGCGCTCGGGCAGGCGCGCGCCGCAGGCCATCAGCAGGGGCACGGTGTGCTTGACGTGGTGGTAGGCCTCGGTCAGGAAGGCGACATAGCGGTCACGACCGACCGTGCCGGCGAGCGCCTGGCGGATGATCGGCGCATCGAACAGGTATTCGCGCTCGGCGGCGGTCTGTCGTTGCAGCTGGTCAAAGAAGTTCATGCACGGACCTCATCGGCGGGGACGGACAGGAGGGCGGCGATCGCCGCCCGGTAGTGTTGCCGCAGCGCATCGCGGCGCAGGCGGCCGTTGGCGGTGGCGAGCCCGTTGGCGGCGCCGAACGGCGCGGTGGCGCGCAGCCAGCGGTGGGCGCGGGCGTAATCGGGGAGGGCGGCATTGGCCGCACCGACGGCCGCCTCGAGCGCGGCGTCGGTGCAGTCGGCGGCGCGGGGCACGAGGACGGCGACGTTGTGCGCGAGGGCCTCGCCATGGACCCAGGCCTGGGCGATCGCAGGCTGCTGGGCGAGTTCGGCCTCGACCCACTCCGGGTTGACGTTGCGTCCGAAGGCGGTGATGAACTGATGCTTCTTGCGCCCGTGCACCACCAGGAAACCGTCCTCGAAGTGACCCAGATCACCGGTCGCCTGCCACTCGTCGCCAGCCTGCCACCCGCCGGCGCCTGCCGCTTCGCCCAGGTAGCCGAGCATGCGCGCCCCGCGCACCTGGATTTCGCCGTCTTCGCCGAGCCGCAGCCGGACATGCGCCAGCGGCTGGCCGACGGAGCCGATACGCCGCGCCCGGGGCGTGTTCAGGCACACCACCGAAGCGCATTCGGACAGGCCGTAGCCCTCAAACACCGGCAGCCCCAGGGCCTCGGCGCGGCGCAGCAGCTGCGCTGCCACCCGGCCGCCGCCGACGGCGATGAAGCGCAGGCTGTCGGGCAGCGCCCGGCCGTGCTCGGCCGCGCCCACCAGGACCTGCAGCAGCTGGGGGAGCAGGATCAGGCTGTGCGGGCGGGCCGCAGCGAGGCTGTCGAGCAGGCGCGCCGGATCCAGCCCGCTGGCGCCGTGGAGGCCGATCTCGGCAAGGGGAGCGAGCACCACGCAGGCACCGGCCAGGAGCGGCGCGTAGACGCCGGCGATGTTCTCCAGCAGGGTCGCCAGCGGCAGCACGCACAGATGGCGCTGCACGCCGTCCGCCTGGGCGAGCACGCTCAGGCTGCGCGCCACCCCGAGTTGGGCCTCACCGTCCAGGCACACCCCCTTGGGCTGGCCGGTGGTACCGGAGGTGTAGGTGATCTTCACCGTACCGCGCGGCACCTCCACCGCCGCGGGCGGGCGGCGCTGGAAGATCCCCGGCTGCCGTTCGCCGAAGCCGGCGTCGGCGAGCCACGCCGGCAGCGGGCCGATCCAGGTGTCGATGCCCGCGCTGTCGATGACGTGGCGCTGCTGGGCGGGAGAAAAGAAGCCCGGCACGGGCACGCAGATCCGCCCGCCGAACAGCAGCGCCAGCTCCCACAGCACCCAATCGATGCCGTTGTCCAGGCTCAGGGCGACCCGTGCGGCGCCCAGCCCGGCGAGCTCGGCGCTGCGCTGGGCGACGACTTGGTCGAGGTCGGCGTAGCGCAGCGTGAGCGCCCCGCACTGCAGCGCCGGGCGTTCCCCGTAAGCGGCGATCGCCCGCCGCAAGGCGTCAACGGCCGGCGACATGCGCCCCCTCCCCCCCGCAGGGCAGGAACCGGCGGCCCGGCGCCAGGGCGGCGCCGGCGCGCAGCGGGTGCGCCGCCCCGTGCGCGATCTCGCCAGCCATCACCTGCGGGCAGCGCTCGTAGTAGCTGCCCCATTCCCGCGCCTCCTCTCCCATGCAGACAGGATCGGCCGGACCCAGCGTCCGCAGTGCCAGGCCGAGGCGCTGAAAGCTGTTGCGCAGCGCCGGCGTCGCGGTGAATACCACCCAGCGAAAACCCTGCGCCGCCAGCATCCCGCTCAGGGCGAGGATCAGCAGCCGGGCTGCGCCCGCCCCGCGGGCCGCGAGGTTGCCGACTTCGACGATGTCGCGGCGGGCCGCGGCGACGCCGCATCGATCGAGGAGGACCTGCTCGATCGGCCGCTCGAGGTAGCGCTCGAGGAACAGCGCTTCGGCATCCGCGGCGCGCGTGCCGAGCGCACCGTACAGGCGGCCGTCGTCACTCTCGAGCCCGTACAGGCAGGGCATGAAGTGGCGCACCCGGGCGTCATAGTGCGCAGCGAAACGGGCGCGGATGAAGGCTTCGACCGCGCTGCGCTGCGCGTCGGTGCGCACCGGAACCAGGGCCAGGCGGCGCGGCAGGGCGGCGCCGTGGTGCGCCAGCGGCGCCGGCAGCGGAGGCAGTGCGGGATAGGCGTGCGGCCATTCCATGAGCGATCTCGATGAGGGAACCGGGGCCGATCCTGAGCGCCGAGGATTAAGCCGAGCTTAAGCGCTGCGGGCTGGAGTGCCCGCCCCACATCGGCCCACAGCCCCGCGCGCGCCCCACAGCCCCGCGCGCACCCTTTCCCGGGCCGCGCCCCACCTGCCACGGAGGCCGGCGGAACCGCTTAAGGCGAACTTAATGTTGCCGGCGAACACTGCGCCGTCATGAATACCGCCCGGCGACCGACCCCGCACACACCGCTTGTCGCCACGTCCGACCTCCCCGGAGCCCGTCACTGCCGATGAACATGCCCCCCTTCCATCCCGGCGAGCAGGCTGCCCAGCAGCGTTGGAACACCGCGTCCTGGTGGGACGAGGCCCGCCGCATGCGCCTGCTGTGGGACCACATCCCGGGCGAATTCCACGCCCGCCTGGAAAGCGCGCCGTTCTTCTTCCTCGCCACCAGCGCCGCCGACGGGCGCTGCGACTGCTCGTTCAAGGGCGGCGGGCCGGGCGTGGTGCGCATCCTCGATGCCAAACGCTTCGCCTTCGCCGATTTCGACGGCAACGGCGCCTTCATGAGTCTCGGCAACCTTCTCGCCAATCCCCATGTCGGCTGCCTGTTCATCGACTTCACCGACGGCGCTCGCCTGCGCGTCAACGGCAAGGCCCGCATCGTCGACGCCGGCGAAATGCTCGCCCTCTTCCCGGGCCACACCCGGGTGGTGGAGGTGAGCGTCGAGCAGGTCGTGCCCAACTGCCCCAAGCACATTCCCCACCTGGTACCCGCGTCATGAAACCGTCCCCCCTCCAGCAACCGCCCTCGAACGCGCGCTACCGTATCGCCGTCAACGCCGAATGGACGAGCAAGTGCAACGCGCTGTGCCCGATGTGCCCGCGCGAGTTGATCGAGCACCCGCAGCGGATGAGCCGGCAGACCTGGCAGCAGACGCTCGCGCGCCTGACGCCGGAGCAGGTGTTCCGCACCGTCATCGCCGGCTACGGCGAGGCGACCACGCACAAGCACTTCTTCGACTTCGTCGACGACCTCCGTGGCCACCCGGTGCGCTTCGACCTGGTCAGCAACGGCCATCTGCTCGACGCCGACAAGCTGCGCCACCTCGACGGCGCCATCGATCTGCTGATGGTGTCCTTTTCCAGCATCGACCCCGCCGTCTATCGCCGCGTTCACGTCAACCTCGACCACGCCCGCGTGATGGCCAACATCCAGGCCGCGCAGAAGCTGCTGCGCCACACCCGGCTCGCGATCAGCCTCACCCCGCTGGCCGAATGCCTGCCCTCGCTGCCGGCCACCATCGACTGGCTGCGCGCCCAGGGCGTCGCCACGCTGACGATGTCGCCGACGCTGTACAACCGCGGCGGCGGCCTGCACGCCGAAGCGCCGGCCGCAAAGACGGAAACGCTGCGCGCCACGATCCGCCGCCATCGCCTGCACTCGCAGGAATTCGACTTCATTCCGGGCATCCGCGACCTCTACCGGCAGTGGCGCAGCAACCGCTTCCGCTGCCTCGCGCGCAACGTCGATGTGTTCATCTCGTCCGCGGGGGAATACCTCTACTGCTACAACGACATCGGCCACCGCCACATCCTCGGCAACGTGGCGACGCACAGCATCGACACCGTCCTCGCCCAGCGCGAGCGCATGGCGCCGATCCCCGCCCTGTGCGACGGCTGCAATATGCGCCGGCGCTACGGCGTACTCGAAGTGCTGCAGACCGGGGCCGCCTTCGCCCGGAGCCGGCTCGCCCCCGCACGCGGCACCTGACACCGGCGCCGCACGGAGCCTCCCGCTCCTGCCGCCGGCGGGCGCAGACACGCCTCACCCGGCTCAGGCCGCGGGCAGCGTCAGCACCGCGCGCAGACCGCCCAGCGTCGACGTCCCGAGGGCGATGTCGCCGCCGTACAGGCGGGCGAGGTCGCGCACGATCGCCAGCCCGAGGCCGGAACCAGGGGTGTTCTCGTCGGCGCGCACGCCGCGCCCGAACACCGCTTCACGCACCGCCGGCGGCAGGCCGGGGCCGTCGTCGTCGATCGCCACTTCGAGCCGCCCGCCCTCCGCCGCCCGCGCCTCGACGCGGACGCGGTGCGCGGCCCACTTGCAGGCGTTGTCGAGCAGGTTGCCGAGCATCTCCTGCAGATCCTGAGCCTCGCCGCGGAACACGAGCGCGTCCGCGCAGCCGGCCGGCCCGATGTCCAGCCCCCGCCCCGCATGGACCTTGGCCATCAGCCGCAACAGGCCGTCGAGCGCCGGACGCAGCGGCGTGCGCTGGCCCGGAATGCCGGCCGCGGCAGCGGCCCGCGCCCGCGCCAGGTGGTAGTCGATCCGGGTGCGGGCGAGGCCGACCTGCTCAGCGACGAGGCGGGCGAGCGCGCCGTCCGCCTGCTCTCCTTCCGCCTGCGCGGCGGCATTGGCGAGCACGGTGAGCGGCGTCTTCAGCGCGTGCGCGAGGTTGCCGGCCTGGGTGCGGGCGCGCTCGACGATCTCGGCGTTGCGCACGAGCACGGCGTTGAATTCATCGACCAGGGGCTGGATCTCGGACGGGAAGGCGCCTTCGATCGCCCGGCTGCGGCCTTCGTGCACCGCGGCCAGCCCGCTGCGCAGGCGCGCCAGCGGGCGCAGGCCGATCCGCACCTGGACCAGCGCCGCCGCCACCAGGCCGGCGCCAAGGAGGCCGAGGCCGAGCGCCAGCAGGCGGGTGAAGCGCGCCACCGGCTCGCCGATCAGGCCTTCGTCGGCGGCGACGATCAGGCGCAGCGCCGCCTGCGGCTGTTCGGCCGGGCGCAGCACCTGCTCGATCATGCGCAGCGGTGCGCCGTCCGGGCCATCGACACGGTGGGCGTGCTGCTCGCCGTCGGCGAGCGTATCGGCCGGCACCGCCAGCGCCACATCCCACAGCGAACGCGCGCGCAGCACGCCGATCGCCGGCACCGCCCCGTCGATCCGGTCCACCTGCCAGTACAGCCCGGAATACGGCCGGGCGAAGCGGGGATCGCTGAGCGGCGCCGTGAGCACGGCCTGCCCGTCGGCATCGAACACGAGGTTGGCGGCGAGCTGGTCGAGATGGGTGCGCAGTTCGACGTGGAACTGCTGCGCCACGTGGCGGCTGAACAGCGCGCCCAGCCCCCAGCCGGTAGCAGCAATCGCAAGCACGATCCACACCAGGGTGCCGACGAGCAGGCGCAGGCGCAGCGAACCGCGCCCGCCGGCAAGCACGGCGACCGGCTTCAGCGCGGACATGCGAGGCGGTAGCCGAGGCCGCGCACGGTCTCGATCAGCCCGGGCGGCAGCTTCTTGCGCAGGCGGGCGACGAAGACCTCGATCGTGTTCGAGTCGCGGTCGTAGTCCTGGGCATAGATGTGCTCGGTGAGGTCGGTGCGCGACACCACCTCGCCGGCGTGGTGCATCAGGTAGGACAGCACGCGGAATTCGTGGCTGGTCAGCGCCAGCGCCTGGCCGTCGACGGTGACCCGCCCGCCACGGGTGTCGAGCACGACCGCACCGCAGACGAGCTCCGCGCTCGCCTGCCCGGCTGCACGGCGGATCAGCGCGCGCACGCGGGCGAGCAGCTCTTCCATGTGGAAAGGCTTGGTCAGATAGTCGTCGGCGCCGGCGTCGATGCCGGCCACCTTCTCATGCCAGTCGCCGCGCGCGGTCAGGATCAGCACCGGCATCGCCCGCCCGCCGCCGCGCCAGCGCTTGAGCACGCTGAGGCCGTCCATCAGCGGCAGGCCGAGGTCGAGCACGACCGCATCGAAGGCCTCTTCCTCACCGAGGAAGCAGGCCTCGCGCCCGTCATGGGCGAGATCGACCGCATAGCCCGCCGCCGCCAGCGCCTGGCGCAGCTGCGCCGCCAGCGTGGGTTCGTCTTCCACCACCAGAATCCGCATCGCTTCGTCCTTTCCTTCCCGGCCTTTCCGTTCCCGCCGCCGGCGTCCTCAGTCTGCGCGCCGGCCGCCCGGATGCAGCTCGCGTCCCTCGGCAGCGTACAAGGTCCCGTCGTGCGCATCGAGCCTGAGCTTGACCACGGCACCGCCGGGGCGGATCAGCTTGATCTCGTAGAGCCAGGTGCCGTCCTCGCGTTCGAGCTCGACTTCGACGACCTGCCCCGGATAGTCGCGCTCGACCCGTTCGAGCACGGTGCGCAGCGGCAGCACCTCACCCGCCTCCAGCGCACGGCGCGCACGCTCGTGATCGCCTCCGCCGGCCACGGCCGCGAAGGAGGCGGCGAGCGCGAGCCCGGCAAGGAACCGGGCGACGGCCGGTAACGAACGCTTTGTCATCGGAAACCTCCTTGCCCCGGGTCGGCCGTGCCCGGCGGACGCACTCAGTGCGGCGCCGGCAGCGCCTGCCCGCCCGGATGATCGAACGAAGCGCCGTACAGCGCCAGATCCTCCACCCTTTCCGCCGGACATGCCCCGATCGAGGCAGGGCGACGGACTCCCGGTGGATGATCGCCATCGAGTCTGCGCACCGCCGGCTGAACCGCAGCTGAACGAACGGGGTGCCGCCCTCGCCTGCCGCCGCCGTGTCAGGCGCGCAGTTCGGCGGTGAGCTTGCCCAGGTCCAGCGTGCGCGCGCGCTGCTCGATCTCCCCCGCATAGTTCGCCTGCAGGCCGCGCGCCTGCTCGAACAGGCGGGCGAACATCGCCTTCAGGCCGGCGGCGTCGAGGCGGCGGCCTTCGCCGTAGTAGCGCAGCGCGACCTGGCCGATGGCGTAGGTGGTGGCGAAGGAGAACGCCGAGCCGGTGGCCTGGCTGCCGATCGCGCGGCCGAGCTTGCCGAAGGCCTTGCCGAACAGGCCGCCGACCAGCTTGCGCCCGAGCTGTTCGACGTACTGCCCGGTCATCCCCACCCCGGTGGTGGCGAGGAAGTCCTTGATGTGGCCGCGATCGAGCTCGTAGCCGTGGGCCTTGCCGATGCGATAGACGAGGCGGATCTGCAGCGGAATGATCGCCATCGAGGCCATCGACTGCGGCAGCAGCTCGAGGGCGCCGTTGAGGATCGAGGCGTTGAGGATCATGCGTTCGAGCTCGCCGCGGTCGATGGCGGCGGACGCCGGCGCAGGCGCCACGCCCTCGGCCTCGGCCTCCGGCGCCGCGGTCACCGGCGCCTGCGCCAGCGCTTCGGCCTCATCGACGAAACGCCCGGCCTCGCCGCGCTCGAGTCCAAGCAGGGCGGCGAGGCGCTCGAGGAAGGCGGCTTCCTGAGGATTGCGGCTACCGTCGGCTTCGCACACGCCGACCGCGAGCTCGAAGGCGAGCTGGCGCAGCGCCGCGCTGTCGAGCTCGGCGACCACGGCCTCGAGGCCGAGACGGCCGAGCAGCACGTCCTGGTACAGCGCGATGAAGTCGATCTCGACGTCGCGGCCGAGCGATTCGGCGACCTTGCGCACGTGTTCGCGCTCGCTGCCGTCCTGGGCACCGTCGGCGAAGGCGGCGATCAGGCACACGGCGACGATGGAACGGGCTTGGTGGGGATTCATGGGGGCTTCTCCTCTTCGATCGGTCGTCAATCGGCCGCCGGGTGGGCGGTGCGTACAGGCGCTCCAGCGCTCTGCGCAGCGTCGTCACCGGCGCCGGCCGGAGGCGAAAGTATGACCCGAAACATGAACCGGAAATGAACGCGCGCTTCAGCACCGGTTCAGCCCCGCCAGCGCAGGATGGCGCCACGGTCGAAAGAAAGACCGCGACCCACCGCAACAGGAGAAGCCATCATGCGTGCCACCTCTCTCATCGCCACCCTCCTCCTCGGCGCCGGCATCCTCGCCGGCGGCGCCGTACTCATCCCCGCCCTCGCCCAGAACGGCACCGGCAACGCCGTCGGCACTGCCGCCGCCACCGGCCAGGGCGACTGGCTGACGCTGCACGAGGTCCAGCTCAAGCTCGAAGCCCTCGGCTATCGCGAACTGACGAAGATCGAACGCGAAGACGACAAGTACGAAGTCAAGGCCACCGATGCGCAAGGACAGCGGGTGGAAATCAAGGTCGATCCAGTCACCGGCGCCGTCCTCGACACCGAAGTCAAGCGCAGCAAGGGCGACCGCAGCGACACCGACCAGGCCTCATGGCTGACGGTGCACCAGGTCCAGGTCAAGCTCGAAGCCACCGGCTACCGCGACATCGAAGAGATCGAGCGCGAACGCGACCACTACCAGGCGAAGGCCACCGATGCCCGAGGGCAGCGGGTGAAGCTGGCGATCGACCCCCACAGCGGCGACGTCCTCGACACCGGTATCAAGCGCAGCCGGCGCGACGACGACCGTAGTGCGGACGAACCCCGGACCCGGCTGAGCGTCGATCCTTACACCGGCGACGTCATCGAAGGCACTGCCGCCGAGCGCGCCACCAACCCCGCCGCCCCTGCCACCAAGTAAGCCCGCCCCCGCGGGGCGCCGCGCAACGCCGGCGCCCCGCCTTTTTCTGGAGCCACTGCCATGATTCCCGCCCTGTCGGCCTTCATCGGCCTCATCGTCCTTGCCTGGGGAGTGGGTGTCCCCGCCCTCGACTCCGCCGCCGGCGCCCTGCCCTGGGCGGTGCGCGAGCAGGCGCTTTACCTGAGCGGCCTGCTCGCGATCGGGCTGATGTCGCTGGCGATGGTGCTCGCCACCCGCCCGGCCTGGCTGGAACGCCCGCTCGGCGGGCTGGACCGCATCTTCCGCGTGCACAAGTGGGCCGGCATCCTGGCCGGCGTGTTCGCCGCGCTGCACTGGCTGATCGAGCTGTCCGACGACCTGATCAAGTCGCTCTTCGGCCGCGGCGAGCGCCCGCACGGGGAAGAATCCGGCGGCCTGCTCGACAACCTGCGCGAAGCCGGCGAGGAGCTCGGCGAGTTCGCCATCTACCTGATGCTGGCGATGGTCGTGCTCAGCCTGCTGAAGCGCTTCCCGTACAAATTCTGGCGCCATCTCCACCGCGCCATGCCGGTGCTCTACCTGATGCTCGCCTTCCATGCCGCGGTGCTCGCCCCGGTCGAATACTGGACCCAGCCCGCGGGTGCGCTGCTCGCCCTGCTGCTGGCTGCCGGCACGGTCGCTGCGGCGCTGTCGCTGGGCGGGCGGATCGGCCGCGAGCGCCGCGTGCACGGCGTGGTTACCGCCGTGTCTTCGCCCGCGCCCGACGTCACCGAAGTGGAATGCCGCCTCGACGGCGACTGGCGCGGGCACCGTGCCGGGCAGTTCGCCTTCGTCGGCTTCGAGCGCTTCGAAGGCGCCCACCCCTTCACCATCGCCAGCGCCGACCGCGGCGACCGCACGCTGCGCTTCCAGATCAAGGCCCTGGGCGACTACACCCGCCGGCTCTCGAGCCGGGTTGCGGTCGGACAGGCGGTCACCGTCGAAGGCCCCTACGGCCGCTTCGTCCTCGGCCGCCACGACCGCCAGGCACGCCAGATCTGGGTCGCCGGCGGGATCGGCATCACTCCCTTCCTCGCCTGGCTCGAGACCCTCCACACCCACCCGGACGAGGCGCCGGCCGCCGACCTGCATTACAGTACCCGCGATCGGGTCCGCGACCCCTTCGTCGCCCGCCTCGAAACCCTGTGCGCCGGGCTGCCTTCGGTGACGTTGCACATCCACGACAGCAACACGGACGGCCTGCTCACCGCCGAGCGCCTGTCCACGCTGCACGACGCGCGCCAGCGCGCCGAAGTCTGGTTCTGCGGGCCACGCGGATTCGCCGAGCAGCTGCGCACGGGGCTGGCCCGTGCCTGGGGGCGGCGGCTGCGCTTCCACCAGGAAGCGTTCGAGCTGCGCTGAAGCCGCCCCCCCGCCGCCCAAGCGGCGGGGCGGCGCAGAGGGGCCGGGCAGTCTCCCGCCTGACCGGCCCGCGCGCGTGCGGTACAACTCGGGCACCGAACCCTGACAGGAGTACAGGCCAAATTGAAGATCCTGCTCGTCGAAGACGATGAACTGCTCGGCGATGGCATCCAGGCCGGCCTCGAACAGGCCGGCTTCACCGTCGACTGGGCGCGCGACGGCAGCGCCGCGGCCCATGCCCTGGACACCGGCGCCTACCAGGCGGCGGTGCTCGACCTCGGCCTGCCGCGCCTGTCCGGGATGGACGTGCTGCGCCGCGCCCGCGCCACGGGGCTGCAGCTGCCGATCCTGATCCTGACCGCGCGCGACGCCCTCGCCGACCGCGTCGCCGGCCTCGATGCCGGCGCCGACGACTACGTCGTCAAGCCGTTCGAGCTGGCCGAACTGCAGGCCCGGCGTAACCGGTCACTGAGCGGCGTCCTTCTCGCTGCGTAGCCATCGTTGGACAATTCACGCCATGTTCAACGACGACGGGATTGGCAGTGACGGCATCGGCGGAGAGGCGCAA
>NZ_JALLIK010000077.1:0-32003 GCF_023093595.1 Thauera aromatica | reverse complement strand
GTGCGGTTGGGTAGAACCACGCGGGCGCGAGTATTCATGTCGGGATCAGGCGGCGGCTGGAGCGCCAATTATACCAAAGGCATGATGATCATATTTTCACAGACTCTCAGCTCTTCCAGACCCAGAGGATGACCACGACGGCGACCACGACCAGGAAAGTGCTACCGCCGATCGCAGCGAACAGCGGATTGTTCCGCAGCACTCCCTTCGGTGCCGGGCTGTAGAAGCGATGCACGCAGGACATGCAGCGCCAGGCGAGTTCGCCCGGGTGGGTGCGCTGTTCGTCTTCCGAGCGCCAGGGCGATTGGCGACAGTCGGTGCCGTCGCAGCGGGGGCAGGTAGGCATGGGAGCGGGGCGGGGGCAGGAAGCGGCATTGCCGCCTCGTGCTCCCCGGTCGTTGCAGTCGAGGTCCGGATTATAGTGGAAGCGCCTCGGCGCGAGGCGCCGCCCGCGCTCAGCCGCAGGTGCCGACCGCACCGCAGGCGGTGCAGAAGTCGCAGCCGTCCTTGCGGATCACGGTGTGGTTGCCGCACTCGGCGCACAGCGTACCCTGCATCAGCTTGGGTTCGCTGTCGTCGCGCGGCGACTCGAGGATGCCCATCTCGCGCGTCGGATAGCCGCGCTCATCGAGCACGCCGAGCATCGCATAGCGGTGGATGATCAGCTGCGCGAGGTAGGCCACGGTGCTGGGATAGTTCTGCTGGCGGCGGGTGCCGGGGACGAAGGCCATGAAGTCGCCCAGCGGCTCGGGGTAGTCGAGCAGCTTTCTGAGCTTCATCCCGATCCACGCCGGGTCCATGACGCGCATGTCGAGCGAGAGGATGCGCGACAGCCCGTCGAGCGCACGCGGGTAGTTGCCCGACAGCCACATCGAATAGGGGCGGGTGACGCCGGCGCTGAAGCCGTCCTGCGCCGGCAGGGTGATCTCCTTCAGGCCGAGGACAAAGTCTTCGCCGGTCGCCGGGTTGTAGATGTCCACCGTCCACGACAGCGTGCCGTCGGTGCCGGTCTTCGGTTCGTCGAGGCTGAACAAGGTGTCGAGCACCGGGTTGGTGTCGTCCTCGTGGTCGAAGGCGCCGAGTTTTTCGCAGCGGTAATTCACTGCCTGGGCGAAGGCGGACACCACGCCGGGCACGAGCTTCTTCTCGCCGTGCGGCGGGAAGGGCATCTCGAAGGACTTCTCGCCCACGGTGCGGGCGAGGGTGTCGAGCTTCAGCTTGAGCCAGCCGCGGTCGTTGGCGCGCATGTCCATCGACAGCGTCTTCGCAACCGCGCCGAGGCCGCGCGGCTGGTCGGCGCCGTTGACCCAGACCTCGAACGGGAACGAGCCGCCGTTGTTGCCGACCTGGCCGACGAAGAGGGCGAAGCCGCCGGTCGGGGTGTTGAGCATGTAGGTCCACGCCAGGTTGCCGTCGGGCAGCTCGGGGCGGCCCGGCCAGCGCAGGCTGGCGAGCACCGGCGCGGGCAGGCTCTTGATCGACAGGCGGCGGTTGGCGTCGGAGAGCTCGACGTCGTGGGGCTGCTTCTGCTCGGTGCTCGGGGTGACCGACAGCACCGAACCGAGGACGCTGTTCGGCCGGTAGGTGGCCAGCCCCTTGAGGCCGGCCTTCCACGCGCTGAGGTAGAGATCCTCGAACTCGGCGTAGGGATAGTCCTCGGGTACGTTCACCGTCTTCGAGATCGAAGTGTCGATGTAGGGCGCGACCGCGGCGACCATGTCCTTGTGCGCCTGGGCGGAAATTTCCAGTGCGGTGACGAAGGGGGCGGGCAACTTGTCGACGTTGCCGCCGAGGTGTTTGTACAGGCGCCAGGCGTAGTCCTCGACCGCGTACTCCTTGAAGGTGCCGTCGGCCATGCGTTTGCGGCGGGTGTAGGTGTAGGAGAACGGCGGCTCGATGCCGTTGCTGGCGTTGTCGGCGAAGGCCAGGCTGATGGTGCCGGTGGGCGCGATCGACAGCAGGTGCGAGTTGCGGATGCCGTGCTTGCGGATCCGGTCCTTGACCTCGGCCGGCAGGCGCGAGGCGAAATTGCCGCCCGACAGGTAGAGGTCGGCGTTGAACAGCGGGAAGGCGCCGCGCTCCTTGGCCAGATCGGACGAGGCGAGGTAGGCGCGGTTGCGCATGTACTCGGAAATCTTGCGTGCCTCGTCGCGCGCTTCGGGCGTGTCGTAGCGCTTGCCGAGCATGATCAGGGCGTCGCCTAGGCCGGTGAAGCCCAGCCCCACGCGGCGCTTGGAGTCGGCTTCGGCGCGCTGCTGCTCGAGCGGCCAGTGGGTGCTGTCGAGGACGTTGTCGAGCATCCGGATCGAGATGTCGACGATCTTGCCGAAAGCGGCGTAGTCGAACTCGGCCTTGCCGGTGAACGGGTGCTTGACGAAGGGCGTCAGGTTGATCGAACCCAGGCAGCAGCAGCCGTAGGGCGGCAGCGGCTGTTCGGCGCAGGGGTTGGTGGCCTCGATGGTCTCGCAGTAGTACAGGTTGTTGTCCTGGTTCATGCGGTCGAGGAACAGGATGCCCGGCTCGGCGTGGTCATAGGTGGACCGCATGATCTGGTCCCACAACTCGCGCGCGCGCACTTTGCGATAGACCCACAGGCCGTCGTCGCGCTGGTAGGCGCCGGCTTCCCTCAGTTCGGCGGTCGGCTCGGCCTTGTGCGCGAGTTCGACGAAACCGTCGCCCTCGACCGCCTGCATGAAGGGGTCGGTGACGCCGACCGAGATGTTGAAGTTGGTGAGGTCGCCGTGATCCTTGGCGTGGATGAATTCCTCGATGTCTGGGTGATCGCAGCGCAGCACGCCCATCTGCGCGCCGCGGCGGGCGCCGGCCGATTCCACCGTTTCGCAGGAACGGTCGAACACGCGCATGTAGGACACCGGACCGGAGGCGTTCGAGGCCGTGCCCTTGACCAGCGCGCCCTTGGGGCGGATCGAGGAGAAGTCGTAGCCGACGCCGCCGCCGCGGCGCATGGTCTCGGCCGCCTGGGCGAGCGCGGTATAGATGCCGGGGCGGCCATCGACCGCCTCGGTGACCGAATCGCCCACCGGCTGCACGAAGCAGTTGATCAGGGTGGCGGCGAGCGGGGTGCCGGCGGCGCTGTTGATCCGGCCGGCGGGGACGAAGCCCTTTTCCTGCGCTTCGAGGAACTTCGCTTCCCAGTGCGCGCGCCTGTCTTCGGATTCGATGGCGGCCAGCGCGCGGGCGACGCGGCGGCGCACTTCGGCGACGCTCTGCTCGTCGCCCTTGGCGTATTTTTCGACGAGGACTTCGCCGGAGATTTCCTGCATCGGCAGGTTGGCGGCAGTGGGCTTGGCGCTGCCTTGGATGGGGGTGCTTGTGGACGCGCTGTTGGTCTCGCTCATGGCCTTTTTCTTCATCCGTGGTGGTTCATGGGATGGACTGAAGAATAGCGCGGAAAATCCGATTTCGCAAAAAAATAAAAAACGTTTAAAAACAGATAATTAAGCGTTTTATTTGTGTATTTGTTTTTCGTGATGTACTACATGTAGTATGGTTTTGAGGGGTGCGCGGAGCGCTCGAAGCCGCTGTTTACGCGGGTTTTGGCCTGCCGCGGCGGAGCGGGCCCCGGTCAGTCGCGATCGTCGGCGGTGCCGGAGCGCCGTGGCGCGAACATGATCGGTTCGGCAAGGGGGATCTCGGGTTGCAGCGTGGCGTGTTCCACACCGAAACGCCCACGCAGAAGCGCACGCTCGGCCTCCAGCACGTCGGGCCAGCGCCGCGCATCGGTCAGCAGGATGTGGGCCGAGAGCGCGGTGCGGCGCGAGTCCAGGCTCCAGATGTGGAGATCGTGTACCGAGCGCACGCCTGGCACGCTGGCCATCGCGCGTCCCACTTCGGGCAGCGACAGGCCGTCGGGCACGCCTTCGAGCAGGGTGTGGAGCACGTTGCGCAGCAGCGACAAGGTGGAGAACAGGATCAGGCCGCAGATCAGCATGGTCAGCAGCGGGTCGATCGGCGTCCAGCCGCTGAACTGGATGACGAGACCGGAGGCCAGTGCCGCGACCGAGCCGAGCAGGTCGCCGAGCACGTGCAGCAGCGCGCCGCGGGTGTTGAGGTCGCCCTCGCCGCGCGTCAGCAGCCAGGCGACGAGCAGATTCAGGACGAGGCCACCGAGCGCCACCAGCGTCACGGTCTGGCCCGCGATTTCGCGCGGCTCGAGCAGGCGAAGCACCGCCTGCCACAGCAGCAGGGCGACGACGGCCAGCATGAAAAGGCTGTTGACCAGGGCCGCCAGCGCTTCGACACGGCGCAGTCCGTAGGAATGGCGCGGGCTGACCGGACGCAGCGCGACACGCGCGGCAAGGGCCGCGAGTCCGAGCGACAAGGCATCGGTGACCATGTGGCCGGCGTCGCCGAGCAGGGCCAGTGAGCCCGACCACCAGCCCGCCACCGCCTCGACGGCGGCGAAGCCGAGGGTCAGCACCAAGGCCAGCGGCAGGTAGCGGCTGGCAGTGTGGTCGTCATGGTGGCGGCCCTGTGCGCCGTGGGGGCCGCTCCCATGGCGGTCGCCGTCATGTTCGTGGCGGTGGCCGTGATGGTGCCGGGAGCGATGCGCGTCTGCCATGGAGGGGGGCCTGTGGTCGATGGCTCGATTATGCGGCGTGCTGCGGACGGAGCGGCCTGGCGCGCCGATGCGCCAGGCCGCTCGCGCGCCGGCGGAAGCGGCAGGCGCGCGCGGCGCAATAGGTCAAACCGTCTCCTCACGAAAACGTTCTGCAATCACTTGTTTTATTTGGTAACGCCTCCCGCTGCCTGCGTCGGCTGGCGTGCTCAGAAATCCCTCCATTCGTCTTCCCCCTGGGGGGCCGCGGCCAGGGCGGCGCGGGCCGGGCGGACGCGGTGCGGTGCAGCATCGGCCGGGCGTGCGCTCGCTGGCGCGCCGACGCTGGCGCTCAGCCGCGGGGCGGACAGCGAGGCTGGCGCGGGAAGGCGCTGCACGCTCTCCTCGATGCGGAACACGCTGACCGAGTGGGCGAGCGACATCGATTGCTCCTCGAGCGATTCGGCCGCGGCGCTGGCCTGTTCGACGAGCGCGGCGTTCTGCTGGGTGACGCTGTCCATGTGGGTGATGGCGATGTTGACCTGTTCGATGCCGGTGCTCTGTTCGGCCGAGGCGGCGGAAATCTCGGCGACGACGTCGGTGACGTGGCGGACCGATTTGACGACGTCGGCGATCACCCGCCCGGTTTCGTCGGCCAGGTTGGTGCCCTGTTCGATGCGCGCGACCGACTCCGAGATCAGGGTCTTGATTTCCTTGGCGGCGGCGGCCGAGCGCTGGGCCAGGCTGCGCACTTCGCTGGCGACCACGGCGAAGCCGCGCCCCTGTTCGCCGGCGCGGGCGGCCTCGACCGCGGCGTTGAGCGCCAGGATGTTGGTCTGGAAGGCGATGCCGTCGATCACGCTGATGATGTCGACGATCTTCTGCGCGGCCCGGTGGATGTCGCCCATGGTGCCGACCATCAGCTGCATGGCATCGGCGCCCTTGCCCGCGATGTCCGACGCGGAGACGGCCATCTGCCGGGCCTGGCGGGCATTGTCGGCGTTCTGGCGCACGGTGGAGGTGAGCTCTTCGGTGCTGGCGGCGGTCTGTTCGAGGCTGGAGGCCTGCTGCTCGGTGCGCGCGGACAGATCCTGATTGCCCTTGGCGATCTGCTGGGCGGCGATGCTGACGGCGGAGGCGGCGTCGGCGATCTGGCCGATCATGCTGGTGAGCGCATCGACGGTCTGGTTGGTGTAGCTCTTCAATTCGCCGAAGGCGCCCTGGTAATCGCCCTCGATGCGCCGGGTGAGATCGCCGTCGGCCATCGCGCCGAGCACCGCATTGGCTTCGCGCAGGCCGTTGTCGGCGGCTTCGAGCAGGCAGTTGATGTTGGTGTTGAGCTCACGCAGGAACTGGTTTGCGGCCGCGATTTCCAGGCGGGCGCTGAAATCGCCCTGTGCGGCGGCGCCGACCACCTGCTGGATCGCGCGCTGGGCGGCGAGTTCGTCGGTGCGGTCGCGCCATTCGCCGACCGAACCGATGCGCTCGCCCCGTTCATCGACGATCGGGCTGGTGCTCAGCTCGAACTCGCGCCCGCCGATCATCTGGGTCGTGGAGGTGGGCTGGTTCAGGCTGGTGAGTTGCCGGCGGGCCGTGGCCGGGTCGGCGTGCAGCAGGGTGATGTCGCTGCCGACGAAGCCGGCGGCGGTGAAGCCCGGTACCGTCGCCGCGATCGCCTGCTCGAGCTGCTGCACGGTTTTCTGCATCGCATGGTTGGCGTACAGCACCTTGCCGTCGAGGTTGGCGATGCGCACGTTGGTTGCCACGCAGTCGAGGGCGACCTTGATCCGCAGTGCTTCGGCGGCGATGCGGCGTGCTTCGTTGACGTCGAAACCGAGCCTGATCTGCATCGACTGCAGCCCGTGCAGGACCTTGCCGACCTCGTCATCGGCCTCGACCTGGATCGGGTTGTCGTACCTGCCTTCGGCGATGCGCTCGAACGCTTCGTTGGCCTGGCGCAGCGGGTGCACCACCGAGCGCACGATCAGCCGGCTCAACAGCACGGCGAGGGCGAGGGCCAGGGCGAGCGAGGCGATCACGCCGTTGCGGATCCAGGCGCTGACCGTCTCGGTTTCGGAGAAGATCTGCTCGGCTGCCGCACGATGGGCTTTGATCAGCGCTTCGGTGTGTTCGCGGATTTCGCCGTACAGCGGATTGACCTTCGTCAGGATCAGCTCGCTGGCCTCGGCATAGGCTCCGGCCTGGATGCGTTCGCGTGCCGGCGTCACCCCTTCGCTGAGGAGTTTCTTGCGAGTGTCGATGTAAGCCTGGTTGAGCGCGGCCATCTCCGGGGTGCTGCGGGCACTGTAGCCGTTCCAGATTTCGGTGATCCGCTCCGCGTTGCGCAGGATGGTGTCGGTGTGGGCCGAGACCGGGTGGTCGTGCAGCTTGGCCAGGGTCGATTGCGGGTTGTGCTGGGTGGCCAGCAGCAGCTGGGCACGGGTGTCGCCCGATAGCATCAGGATGTGTTCGACGTCGTGTGCCGACGTGGCGTGATCCTGATAGACCCGCTCGAGCCCGCGCTGCAGGTAGGCGCCGAGCCCCAGGCCCACGATGGCACCGAGCACGAGGCCGGTCAGCAGGAAGCCGACCAGGCCGTACAGGCGGGCACCCAGCGGCAGCGCCATCAGGCGCCCGGCGAAGCGCCGGATGCGCGACTGCTTCGGTGCGAGGCTGGCCTTGCCGGCCCGGATGTCGCGGTAGAGGGCGGCGGCCGCTTCGATCTGCTGGCGGCTGGGGCGGGTGCGCACCGACAGGTAGCCGGTGATGTGGCCGCCCTCGCGTATCGGGGTGACCTTGGCCATTACCCAGTAAAAGTCGCCGTTTCTGCAGCGGTTCTTGACTACGCCCGACCAGGGTTTGCCCGCTTTCAGCGTGCGCCACAGGTCTTCGAAGGCTTCGGGCGGCATGTCGGGGTGGCGCACGATGTTCTGCGCGCTGCCGATGAGCTCGGTTTCGGTGAAGCCGCTGATGCGCACGAAGGCGTCGTTGATATAGGTGATCACGCCGCGCAGGTCGGTGCGTGAAACGATGTCTTCACCATCGTGGAGCTGCAACTCGTTGTCGGTGACGGGAAGGTTGATCTTCATTGAGGTTTCTTCTCAGAAGGATGGGGCCGAAAGGGGGGGGCGGTTGAAAGGGAGGCGGTCGGACGTCGGTTGCAGGGCCGCTGGCGGTGGCCGGGCGGGTTCAGAAGAAATCGGCGGCGGGATCGTCGGCCGGGGTGTCGAGGCGCTGTGCGTAGCGGGTTTCGCGGTGCAGCAGGGGCAGGCTGCTTCCGCCCCGCATGACCCGGATGCGGGCATGGCCGCTGTCGGGGAAAAAGTAGATCTTACGTGGATAGGGGCCGAGCAGATCCCGAGCGTGCAGGGGAATGCGCTCACGCGCGAGGAAATCGAGCACGAAGGCGGCATTGCGCTCCCCCACGTTGGCCGAGCCGACGTGCGGGAGTACGGCGCCGCCGCCGAATACCTTGGCCACCAGGCGTTCGCGCCGTGCGCCGGCACAGACCATCTGCTGGATCAGGGTTTCCATGGCGAAGGCGCCGTAGCGGGCCGAGGCCGAGGCCGGATTGGCGGGGTCGTCATCAGCGCCGGGAAGCAGGAAGTGGTTCATGCCGGCGATGCCGGTGCCTGGATCGCGCAGACATGCGGCGACACAGGAGCCGAGCACGGTGACCAGCAACTGCGAGCGCGTGACATGGTATTCACCGGGCAGGATCTTGATGGCTGCATGCTGGAAAAGGCGGTCGAAATAACAGTGGGTGGCGGTCATCGGGGCGCTCAGCGCGGAGGGGTCGCTCCGCCGACCGGCGCATAGACGGTCTTGCCGAGGTTGCGGAACAGATCGGTGCTGTGCATCAGGCTCTCCGAGTGGCCGCAGATCAGCAGACCGTCGGCTCTGAGCATGCGCTGAAAGCGCTTGAGCAATTCGCGCTGGGTTGGTTTGTCGAAATAGATCATCACGTTGCGGCAGAAGATCACATCGAGCCCGGGCTCGATCGGCCAGCTCGATTCGAGCAGATTGACCTGCATGAAGCGGACCTTCTCGGCCACCTCGCGGCGAACGCGCACATGACCGGCGTTGCGCCCGTAGCCTTCCTGAAAGAAGCGTCGCAGGCGCTCCGGACTGATGTTGCGCACACGATCGACCGGGTACACCCCCTGGCGTGCGATGCCCAGCACCTGGGTGTCGAGGTCGGAAGCGAGGATCTGCACGCTGGATGGAAGCCCGTCGGGGCGCTCGGCAAGCGTGATGGCGATCGAATAGGGCTCCTCGCCGGTGGAGCAGGCTGAGGACCAGACCCGGTAGGGGCGCGATTCGCGGTGGCGTGCGGCGTGTTCGGCGAGGACGGGGAAGTGATGGGCCTCGCGGAAGAAGGCGGTCAGGTTGGTCGTCAGGGCGTTGATGAATGCTTCCACTTCGGGGTCGTGGCCCGCTTCGATCCGGTCGAGGTATTCGTCGAAGCTTTGCAGGCCGGTTGCGCGCAGGCGGCGGGCGAGGCGCCCGTAGACGAGGTTGCGCTTGCATTCGGACAGTGCGATGCCGGAGACCTTGTAGATGAGTTGGCGCACACGCTCGAAGTCGTGCCGGGTGAAGATGAATTCGCGCCTGGCCTGGGCACTGGCGGAGAGCGCATCCTGTCGCGCCTCGGCGGCTGCCGTACCGGAGAGGGGGCCCACCGGCTCCGCGTGGCGGAGACGGTGGGCAAGTCCGGGGGCGCTCAGAAATCCCGCCATTCGTCTTCCCCCTGGGGGGCTGCGGCCAGGGCGGCGCGGGCCGGGCGGACGCGCTGCGGTGCGGCATCGATCGGACGTGCGGATGAGGCCGCACCGACGCTGGCGCTCAGCCGGGGGGCGGACAGCGAGGTCGGCGCGGGCAGACGCTGCACGCCCTCCTCGATGCGGAACACGCTGACCGAGTGGGCGAGCGACATCGACTGTTCCTTCAGCGATTCGGCGGCGGCGCTGGCCTGTTCGACGAGTGCGGCGTTCTGCTGGGTGACGTCGTCCATGTGGGCGATGGCGACGTTGACCTGCTCGATGCCGGTGCTCTGTTCGGCCGAGGCGGCGGAGATTTCGGCGACGACGTCGGTGACGTGGCGGACCGATTTGACGACATCGGCGATCACCCGCCCGGTTTCGTCGGCCAGGCTGGTGCCCTGTTCGATGCGCGCGACCGACTCCGAGATCAGGGTCTTGATTTCCTTGGCGGCGGCGGCCGAGCGCTGGGCCAGGCTGCGGACTTCGCCGGCGACCACGGCGAAGCCGCGCCCCTGTTCGCCGGCGCGGGCGGCCTCGACCGCAGCGTTGAGCGCCAGGATGTTGGTCTGGAAGGCGATGCCGTCGATCACGCTGATGATGTCGACGATTTTCTGCGCGGCCTGGTGGATGCCGCCCATGGTGCCGACCATCAGCTGCATGGCATCGGCGCCCTTGCCGGCGATGTCCGACGCGGAAACGGCCATCTGCTGGGCTTGATGGGCATTGTCGGCGTTCTGGCGCACGGTGGAGGTGAGCTCTTCGGTGCTGGCGGCGGTCTGTTCGAGGCTGGAGGCCTGCTGCTCGGTGCGCGCGGACAGATCCTGATTGCCCTTGGCGATCTGCTGGGCGGCGATGCTGACGGCGGAGGCGGCGTCGGCGATCTGGCCGATCATGCTGGTGAGCGCATCGACGGTCTGGTTGGTGTAGCTCTTCAATTCGCCGAAGGCGCCCTGGTAATCGCCCTCGATGCGACGGGTGAGGTCGCCGTCGGCCATCGCGCCGAGCACCGCATTGGCTTCACGCAGGCCGTTGTCGGCGGCTTCGAGCAGGCGGTTGATGTTGGCCGTGAGCTCGTGCAGGAATTCGTTCGTTCCGGTCTCTTCCAGGCGGGTGCCGAAATCGCCCTGGGCGGCGGCGCCGACGACCTTCTGGATCGCGCGCTGGGCAGCGAGTTCGTCGGTGCGGTCGCGCCATTCGCCGACCGAACCGATGCGCTCGCCGCGCCCATCGACGATCGGGCTGGTCACGATTTCGAATTCGCGACCACCGATGTCGAGCATGCCGCGAGTCGGCTGCGACAGGGTGAGGAGTCGCTGGCGCGCGCTTTCCGCGTCAGGGTAGAAACGGGTGATGTCGCTGCCGATGAAGCCGGCGGCGGTGAAGCCCGGCACCGTTTCCGCGATCGCCTGCTCGAGCCGCTGCACGGTTTTGTGCATGGCATGGTTGGCGTACAGCACCTTGCCGTCGAGGCTGGCGATGCGCACATTGGTGTCCACGCAGTCGAGGGCGACCTTGATCCGCAGCGCTTCGGCGGCGACGCGGCGCGCTTCGTTGACGTCGAAACCGAGCTTGATCTGCATCGATTGCAGCCCGTGCAGGACCTTGCCGACCTCGTCTTCGGCCTCGACGTGGATCGGGTTGTCGTACCTGCCTTCGGCGATGCGCTCGAAGATTTCGTTGGCCTGGCGCAGCGGGTGTACCACCGAGCGCACGATCAGCCGGCTCAACAGCACGGCGAGGGCGAGGGCCAGCGCGAGCGAGGCGATTGCGCCGTTGCGGATCCAGGCGCTGACCGTCTCGGTTTCGGCGAAGATCTGCTCGGCGGCGGTGCGATGGGCTTTGATCAGCGCCTCGGTGTGCTGGCGAACGTCGCCGTACAGCGGATTGACCTTCGTCAGGATCAGTTCGCCGGCTTCGGCATAGGCCCCGCCCAGGATGCGTTCGCGCGCCGGCATCACGCCTTCGTTGAGGAGCTTCTTGCGCGCATCGATATAGGCCTGGTTGAGTGCGGTCATCTCCGGGGTGCTGCGGGCGGTGTAGCCCTCCCACAGTTCGGTGATCCGTTCCGCATTGTGCAGGATGGCGTCGGTGTGGGCCGAGACCGGGTGGTCGTGCAGCTTGGCCAGGGTCGATTGCGGGTTGTGCTGGGTGGCCAGCAGCAGCTGGGCGCGGCTGTCGCCCGACAGGCGCAGGATCTGCTCGACGTCGTGCGCCGACGTGGCGTGATCCTGATAGACCCGCTCGAGCCCGCGCTGCAGGTAGGCGTCGAGCCCCAGGCCGACGATGGCACCGAGCACGAGGCCGGCCAGCAGGAACCCGACCAGACCGTACAGGCGGGTGCCCAGCGGCAGCGCCATCAGGCGCCCGGTGAGGCGCCGGATGCGGGACGGTTTCGGGGCCAGGTCGGCCTTGCCGGCCCGGATGTCGCGGTAGAGGGCGGCGGCCGCTTCGATCTGCTGGCGGGTGGGGCGGGAGCGCACCGACAGGTAGCCGGTGACGTGGCCGCCTTCGCGTATCGGGGTGACGTTGGCCACCACCCAGTAGTAGTCGCCGCTCTTGCAGCGGTTCTTGACCACGCCCGACCAGGGTTTGCCGGCCTTCAGGGTCTGCCACAGGTTCTCGAAAGCCTCGGGCGGCATGTCGGGGTGGCGCACGATGTTGTGCGCGCTGCCGACGAGTTCGTCCTCGGAGTACCCGCTGACACGCACGAAAATGTCGTTTACGTAGGTGATCACGCCGCGCAGGTCGGTGCGTGAAACGATGTTTTCACCTTCTCCGAGCAGTACTTCGGTGTCGGTGACCGGGAGATTCACTTTCATTGCCGTTTGCTTCCTTTTCGGAAAAACCGCTCACGCACGTTCAAATGGGACACCCTCGATGAGGGCGCCCGCGCTGTGGATTTCTCTGTGGAGGCACTGCAGTATGTATTTCGGCAACCATCGCACTGCTGTGATTGGATTGCCGGAAGCGTGGCATGCGGAACTGCCCGGTCTGCCGCTTCGTTTTTTTGTGTGTCTAATTTAAGCAGTTTGCGATTATCCCAGAGGCTTACTTCATTGGCAAGTTCGCGGAGCAGCGCCCCCCGGCTGCGGGCTATGGTCCGGCCGATCGGCTCTACAGGGCGGAGGCCAGGAAGATGAATTGCCGGAATTGGTTAACAATGCGTTCGGTGGGCAGTGGTGCCGGGGCACCTTCCAAAAATGTGCACCCACTAGTGCGCCCACGAAGGATCTGTTCCTATGAAGGTCTTGCCGTTACTGGGATTGAGGGCTGCATGAACATACTGAGCTGGAACATCCAGTGGGGCCGCGGGGCCGACGGGCGGGTCGATCTGGAGCGCACGGCGGCGGCGATCCGTGCCGCGGGTGCGTTCGATGTGATCTGTCTGCAGGAGGTGGCCGCGAATTTTCCCGGCCTGCCGGGCGGCGCGCGCGAGGACGAGCCGGACTTCTTCGCCCGTGCGTTTCCTGGTCATACGGCGGTGTTCGGCGCCGGGGTCGATGTTCCCGATGGGGAAGGCGGGCGGGCCTTTTTCGGCAACCTGGTGCTGTCGAGCGTGCCGGTGGGGCAGGTGTTCCGTCACTTGTTGCCGGCGCCGGCCGACCCTGGCCTGCCAAGCATGCAGCGAACCTGTGTGGAGGTGGTGGTGCAGGCACCGTGGGGTGCGCTGAGGGTGATGACGACCCATCTGGAATACTACTCGGTGCTCCAGCGGCAAGCCCAGATCCAGGCACTATGGGCGTTGCAGGCCGGACTGGCGGCGCAGGTGCGGCTGCCGGAAGAACGCTCCGGACGTGACGCCAATGCAACTTTTGCAGCCTGGCCGCGACCGGCGGCGGCGCTGGTGTGCGGGGATTTCAACTGCGAGCCGGGCTCGCCCGAACACCAGCGCATGCAGGCTGCGGCAGCGGTCGATGGCGTTCCGGTGTGGCTGGATGCCTGGAGGATCGCCCATCCGGGTGCAGCGCATGCGCCCAGTGTCGGAGTGCACGGCGCGGAGTGGCCCGGCCGCGCCTATTGCTGCGACTTTTTCTTCGTCAGCCCGGAACTGGCTCCCCGCGTGCGTGCCGTCCGGGTGCTGGAGGGCACTTCGGCGTCCGATCACCAGCCGGTCGTGCTCGAGCTGGGCTGAAGCTTGTCGCACCCGGCCGGCCGGTGGGAAATGGCGGCGGTGGTCACGGCGAATGCGGCGGTTCGACGAGTTCCCTGTAAGCGTGCCAGCTGGCATGGCCGATGATCGGCATCGTCACTACCAGGCCGACGTGGAAGCTCAGAAAGCCGATCGCGGTGAGGCTCACGATCAGGAAGGCCCATACCAGCATCGGTCCCGGGTTGCTCCGCAGCGCGTTGAAACTGGCGATCACCGCGCTGACGGCATCCTGGTTGCGGTCGAGCATCAGCGGAATGGAGACCACGCTCGCGGCGAAGACGATGGCGGCGAAAACCAGGCCGACGCCGAAGTACACCGCGAGGAATTCGAGGTTGCGCAGGCTGAGTACCTGGCCGATGAAATCCGATAGCGAAGGTAGCTCGCTGGTGTAGAAAAGGGCGAACACGATCATCGATGCGCGCGCCCACACCAGGAATACGACGCCGAGCACGACCACGAACACGCCGATGTTGCCGGCATTGCGCCGCCAGACGGTGAGGGTGGGGGCCAGCGCCGCGGGGGCCCCCAGTTCGCGGCGGCGGCTGATCTCGTACAGGCCCATGGCGAGGAAGGGGCCGAGCAGCAGGAAGCCGGTGGTGAGGGCGAAGGTGTATTCGTAGGCGCGGCGGAACACCATGGTGACGAGCAGGCCCATCGCGGCAAAGCAGAAGCCGTAGAACAGGCTGGGGCGCAGGCAGGCCTTGAGGTCGGCCGCGCCGAGCGCGATCCAGTGCAGCGGGGCGCCGAGGCCGACCGTGCGCACGCGCGGGAATGGAGTGGGGGAAGGGGGGGCGGTGCTGCCCGGTGCGTCGCCGTGCGCACGGCCGGAAAGGGGGGATTGCGGGGTCTCGTCGTTCTGTCGCGACATCTCTCTCTCCTTGGGGGCGGGGTTGCGCTGACTCTGTCGGTGTTCATTCCGGCGGCTGCGCGGTCTTCATCCGGGGGGGCACAGGGCTTCGATGATCGCGGCCGGCGCTTCGTCGATCATGCCGTGGCCGCAGTCGGGAAGTTCGAGCAGACGGGCATCGCAGCCCGCTTGCAGGGCCTGGAGCAGCGGGCGCGAGGTCTCCGTCGGGGTCATCCGGTCGTACGCGGCGCACAGCAGCAGGGTGGGGCAGCGCACGTGCGCAGCTGCGGCCAGGCCGTCCGGCCAGCGGTCGCAGGCGGCGAGATCGATGGCGAGGACGGTGGCCGGCTGGGCCTGCAAGCGTTCCAGGTTGGCCGCTTCCAGTGCCTGGCGGCGGGTTTCGCCGATGCGTTCGGCAGGGGCGAAGGAGAACTTGTTGATCAGGGCATGGGCCTGTGCCGGTTCGGTACGCGCGGCGTCGAGCAGGAAGGAGGCGACCGGCATCGGCGCCCGGCAGCCGAGCAAGAACAGTGCGCTGACCCGCTCCGGGGCGGCAGCGGCGGTGGCGAGCGCGACCAGCGCGCCCATGCTGTGGCCACCTAGCGCGAAGCGTTCGAGGCCGAGCGCATCGGCCAGCGCCAGCACCCAGGCCGCCATCGATGGGATGCCGGCCAGTGCGGGGCCGGCGCTGGCGCCGTGTCCGGGCAGATCGGGGGCGATCACGCGCCGGCCGGAGGCGACGAGGCCGCCGGCCACCGCCCGCCAGACTCCGTGGTCGTGCCCGGCGCCGTGGATCAGGAGCAAGGGGCGGGGGTCGGTGTGGAGGCCGTCGTCCGCGAGGGCGGCACGGCGGCCGTCGACTTCGATGGCGGTCATGGGAAAAGGCACGGTGGCGGAGATCGGCACGGCGGGCAGCCTTGTCCGATGAGCGGTAGCGGACGAAAGGGCGCCGCCGCTGGCGCTCAGGCGCGCTCGTCGGGGGTGAGCAGGTGCTCGATGGCGGCGATCCGGTCCTTGAGCGCCAGCTTGCGCTTCTTCAGCCGGCGCAGCATCAGCTCGTCGTCGCCGGGAGCCTGCGACAGGCGGGCGATCGCCTCGTCGAGGTCGCGGTGTTCGCTGCGCAGCTCTTCGAGGCGTGTGCGCAGGCTGGTCACTTCGTCGAAGGTTTCATCGCTCATGATGGGGCTGCCCTGTGTGGAGAGGATGCGGGCCGGCGCCCGCCCGGCCCGCGGACCGCTGGCGGCCGATGACCAATGGTATGCGTGGCGGTGTGGAATGACAACTTCGTGCCCCGTGCGCCCCCCGCCGCATCCACCACTGCGCCGGATTCTTCCTTACCATGCGCATTCCGTGCAGCACGAGAACGAGGACATCACCCGTGAACAAGGCATTCGTGAGGGAAGGCGAAGGCGCCGACGAGGACGAGGAGCTCGCTCCCGCCCTGCGCCTGCCGGCCGGCAGCAAGAACTACATGACCCGGCGCGGCTACGATGCGCTGCGGGTCGAGCTCGACCGGCTGGTGCGCATCGAGCGCCCGAAACTGGTGGAAACCGTGGCCTGGGCGGCGGGCAACGGCGACCGTTCGGAGAACGGCGATTACATTTACGGCAAGAAGCGGCTGCGCGAGATCGATCGCCGCATCCGCTTCCTGATCAAGCGCATCGAGAATGCCGAAGTCGTCGACCCCGAGCGCCAGCAGGGCCTGGAGCAGGTTTTTTTCGGCGCTACGGTCAGCTTCTGCGATCTTGAAACGGAGGAGGAGCAGCGTTGGCAGATTGTCGGCGTGGATGAAGCCGACGCCTCGCAGGGGCGCATCAGCTGGATTTCACCGCTGGCACGGGCGGTGCTGAAGGCGCGGGTCGGCGATGTGGTGCGCTTTCAGAGCCCGGCAGGGCTGCGCGAGATCGAAATCATCGACATCGCTTACGTCTGAACCGGCGGCCGGCGCAGGAACGGCAGGGCGCGGGGACTTGAAACTCCGCCCGGCGTCCCCATCTCCGCTTCCTCTGATCCGTAACCACGCTGGAGCCGTATCCATGTCCGAAACCGCCACCGCCTCCCAGACGCTGAATTTTCAGGCCGAAGTGAAGCAGCTGCTTCACCTGATGATCCACTCGCTGTATTCCAACCGCGAGATCTTCCTGCGCGAGCTCGTCTCCAACGCGTCCGACGCCTGCGACAAGCTGCGCTTCGAGGCGCTCGACAATGGCGCCCTCTACGAGGACGACAGCGAACTGAAGATCCGCATCGGCTTCGACGCCGAGGCGAAGACGATCACCGTTGCCGACAACGGCATCGGCATGAGTCGCGACGAAGCCGTCGCCCACCTCGGCACCATCGCCAAGTCGGGCACCAAGGAATTCTTCGGCAAGCTCACCGGCGACCAGAAGAAGGACGCCCACCTGATCGGCCAGTTCGGCGTCGGCTTCTACTCCGCCTTCATCGTCGCCGACAAGGTCACGGTGGTCACCCGCCGTGCCGGCCTGGCCGCCGCCGAAGGGGTGAAGTGGGAATGCTCGATGAGCGGCGACGAGGCCGGTGCCTACACCGTGGCGGCGGTGGAGAAGGCCGGCCGCGGCACCGAGATCACGCTGCACCTGCGCGAGGGCCAGGAAGACCTGCTGTCGGGCTGGAAGCTGAAGAGCCTGATCCGCAAGTACTCCGACCACATCGTCCAGCCGATCGTGATGAAGAAGGAGGAGTGGGACGAGGACAAGAAGGCCCAGGTGCAGACCGACGAGGACGAGACCGTCAACCAGGCCAACGCGCTGTGGACGCGGGCCAGGAACGACATCGCCGACGACGAGTACAAGGCCTTCTACAAGCACGTCGGCCACGATTACGACGAGCCGCTGGCGTGGACCCACTCGCGCGTCGAAGGCCGCCACGAATACACCAACCTGCTCTACGTCCCCGCGCACGCGCCCTTCGACCTGTGGGACCGCAACGCCAAGCACGGCATCAAGCTCTACGTGAAGCGCGTCTTCATCATGGACGACGCCGAGAAGCTGATGCCGACCTACCTGCGCTTCGTGCGCGGGGTGGTCGATTCGGCCGATCTGCCGCTCAACGTCTCGCGCGAAATCCTGCAGGAAAGCAAGGACATCGACGCCATCCGCTCGGGGTGCACGAAGAAGGTGCTCGGTCTGCTCGAAGGCCTCGCCACCAGCGACGAGACTGCCGACAAGGAGAAGTACGCCACCTTCTGGAAGGAATTCGGCAAGGTGCTGAAGGAAGGCGTCGGCGAGGACTTCGCCAACAAGGACAAGATCGCCGGCCTGCTGCGCTTCGCCTCGACCAAGGCCGACACCCCCGACGAGGTGGTGTCGCTCGCCGACTACATCGGCCGCATGAAGGAAGGCCAGGACAAGATCTACTTCGTGACCGCCGAGACCTTCAACGCCGCGAAGAACAGCCCGCATCTCGAGATCTTCCGCAAGAAGGGGATCGAGGTCCTGCTGCTCACCGACCGCGTCGACGAGTGGGTCACCGGCAACCTCACCGAGTTCGACGGCAAGCCGCTGGTGTCGGTGGCGAAGGGCGGGCTGGACCTCGGCGCGCTCGAGGATGAGGCCGAGAAGAAGGAAGCGGAGAAGGCCGCCGACGAATACAAGGAGCTGCTCGACAAGATGAGGGCGAGCCTGGGCGAGCGCGTCAAGGACGTCAAGGTCACGCTGCGCCTGACCGATTCGCCCGCCTGCCTGGTCGCCGACGAGCACGATCTGGGCATGAACCTGGCGCGCATCCTCAAGGCGGCGGGCCAGAATGCGCCGGAATCGAGGCCCATCCTCGAGATCAACCCGAATCACCCGGCGGTGCTGCGGCTGAAATACGAGGACAAGCACTTCGACGACTGGGCTGCGGTGCTGTTCGACCAGGCGCTGCTGGCCGAAGGCGGCACGCTCGATGATCCGGCGACCTTCGTCAAACGCATCAACCAGCTGATGATGGCGATGAGCGCAAGCTGATCCGGCGCCATCCCGCTCTTCGATGCCATCGCATGCATGGGCTTCGGCGCGAAGGGCGGGACATTGCGGAGCGGTCCGCAGGCGCCTCTTTCGCCCGCTCGCGGTCGTCACCGCCCCCCTTCCGGGGCGCGGCGATCAGAGATCGAGCACCAGGCGGGCTGATTTCGCGCGCGAGCAGCAGGGCAGGAACTGGTCGTTGGCGGCGCGCTCTTCCGGGCTCAGGTAGCTGTCGCGATGCTCGGGTTCGCCCTCGAGCACGCGCGTCAGGCAGGTGCCGCAAACGCCTTGCTCGCAGGCGTAGGGCATGTCAACGCCGGCGGCAATGAGCGCGGCGAGCACGGTCTGATCCTTTTCGACGTGAATGGTGCGCCCCGAGCTGGCGAGCTGGACCTCGAAGCCGCCATCGGCGCCGGAAGGTGCCGCCGCGGCGGCGAAGAATTCGTAGTGCAGTTGCGCCTCCGGCCAGCCCCCGGCACGGGCGTGGCTAAGCACCGCGTCCATGAAACCCCGCGGGCCGCAGACGTAGAGGTGATGGCCGGCTGCGGGCGGGGGGAGCGCGGCCTCGAGATCGAGCTTTTGCGCCGGCTCCCCATCATCGAAATGGAACGCCACCCGGGGGGCGAAAGCCGAGCCGCCGATACGCGCGAGGAAGGCGGTGCGCTCGCGCGAGCGGGTGCAGTAGTGGAGAGTGAAATCGGCCCCGATCACGGCCAGGCGTTCGGCCATGCACAGGATCGGCGTGATCCCGATGCCGCCGGCCAGCAGCACGCTGTGGCCGGCCTCGTGGGCGAGCGGGAAGTGGTTTTTCGGGGAGCTGATGCGCAACCGATCCCCTTCCCGGACCTGCTCGTGCATCGCCTGCGAGCCGCCGCGCGAGGCGGGGTCGCGCAACACCCCGATCAGGTAGCGGTGGCTCTCGGCGGGGTCGTTGCACAGCGAGTACTGGCGGATGAGGCCGTTGGGCAGATGGACGTCGATATGGGCGCCGGCGGAAAACGGGGGCAGGGGGCCACCATCGATGGCGACCAGTTCGAATGTTGCAATGTCGACCGCTTCGGCGGCCTTGCGCACGACGCGGACGTCCAGGGTCGGGGTGGTCATGATGCTCGTCCTCGCTGGGCGGGCCGTGGGCAGGCCCGCGGGAAAGAAGTTGTTGCGGCAGCGGCTGGAAAAAGGGAAGGTGCAGGATCAGGCGCCGATGTGCACGGCGGTGCCGCGTTCCAGCTCGACCAGGCGTTCCAGCATGCGCCGTGCCTGGATTCCGCCCATGTCGGTGTTCAGGCTCAGCAGCTTGCGTTCGGGCCAGCGCAGCAGGTTGCGCTGCTGCGATTCGAGCATTTCCAGGTCTTCGCTGAAGACCTTGCCCTGAGCTTCGCGGATGCGTGCGGTGAGTGCCGCGTCCTGCGGCTGGAAGTTGCGCGCCATGCCCCAGAAATACCACATCGTGGTCTCGGTTTCGGGCGTGATGAAATCGACCACGGTACCGCCGGCCTTGACTGCCGGGTCGGCGTCGAAACCGCCCTGGCCGGCATGGGCCACGCCGACGTCGATCAGGACCTGACCCGGCGGCGTGAATCGGCAGATCTGCCAGCGGTCGCAGGGGATGTCGTCGGCCAGCCGGTTACCGCGCAATGCCGCCTGCCAGAAGGGGGGCGGCAGGATGTTTTCCATGTACCGGCGGGTGATCACGGTGTCGCCTTCGACCCGCGTCGTGGGGGGGGCTTCGTCGAGCTCCTTCTGGCCGATGCTGTCGGTGTGCACGTATTTTTCGTGGGTCAGATCCATCAGGTTGTCGATCATCAGCCGGTAATCGCAACGGATGTAGTAGCGGCCGCCGCCGAAGGCCCAGTCCGGATTGTCGGCCCATTCCATGTGCGGCAGGCGGGCGGGGTCGGCCTGGGTCGGGTCGCCCGGCCAGATCCACACGAAACCGCCGCGCTCGACCACCGGGTAGCTGCGGATGCAGGGGAAGCCGCGCACGCGCTGGCCGGGCATGGCCACGGCCTTGCCGTCGCAGCCCATTTCGAGGCCGTGGTAGCCGCACACCAGCTTGCCGTCGACAACGCGGCCGAGTGACAGCGGTGCGCCGCGGTGCGGACAGAAATCTTCCACTGCGGCGGCGATGCCGCCCTCGGCTCGGTAGAGCGCGACCGGCTCGCCACAGATCGTGCGGCCGAGGGGTTTGCCTTCGATCTCGTCGGGTGTGCAGGCAACATACCAGGCGTTTCTGGGGAACATCTTGGAGGTCTCCTTGCTGGGGGCGGGTGGGGGATTCGTGTCGCTTTTATTGGGCGGTGGGGGAAGCGCGGGGGGCGAACAGCGCCGTTTCAGCGCGCCACGATCAGGCTGGCGCCTGGCACCAGCGCCTTGATTTGGGGGTTGGCGAGCGTGGTTTCGAGATTGCGCCGGGCGATGCGGGTGTGCTCGCGCATGAGCGCTTCGGCGCGGCTGCCTTCGCGTGCAGCCAGCGCTTCGATTACGGCACGATGCTGGGCGTTGGCGATCTGCAGCGTCAGCCGCGCATCGGGAGAGACCGCCTGCACGCGCAAAAAGGCATTGGGCGAGGCAAAGGGCAGCGCCTTGCAGCGTTCGAGCTGGCGCTGCACGACTTCGCTGGCGCAGGCCTGTTCGAGCCGCTTGTGAAAGCGGGCGTTGGCTTCGACGTAGGCGGTGAAGCCTTCATCGTCGAGTTCGGCGCTGGCCTCGAGTGCGATGTCGATGTCCCGGACGCTGGCGCGCAAAGCTTCGATCGATTCCGCCGTCACCCCACGCTCTGCCGCCAGCCGTGCGGCAAGGCCTTCGAGCGTGCCGCGGACTTCGATCGCGTCGCAGATTTCATCGAGCGAAAACGACTTCACCCTGAACCCGCCGGAACGGATCGGGTCGAGCAGCCCTTCTTCCTGCAGGCGAACGAGGGCGGTGCGGATGGGGGTGCGTGATATTCCGGTCAGTTCGGCGACGACCGGCTCGGAAATGCGCTCGCCGGCGGGTAATTCACCGTCCAGAATCATCTCGCGCAGGCGCAGCAGCGCGCGTACCGTCTGGGAAGGATTGTCCTCAGGGGCAGGAGAAAGGGCTTTTGTGATCATATGTATACATTAATTGCTTCATAGTTAAATATTAGACCATTTCAAGATGTTTTTATTGCTTGATGTATACATTAACGCAAGCTTCCCACGCCCGCCGTCTTCGGCGGAGCTACCCATCGAGGGCGACCCGGCGTGCTCAAGGCTGGATGGGCGGAAGTTTTTCCTTGCTTGCGGGGATCGCGCGATGCAGGCGCATTTCCGCGCGGCGCAGCCAGGGGTGGGACAGGGCATCGTAGAGGGGGACCGGCGCTACCGAGCGCGAGATGCCGTGGGCGACCACCGCGGTGGCCATCAGGGGCAGCAGCATCTGGTGATTGGCGGTCATTTCCATGACGATCACGAATGAAGTGATCGGCGCCTGGGTCATCGCGGCGAGGAAGGCGACCATGCCCAGCACCAGGATGGCGGGATCGGACTCGCCCGGCAGCAGCAGCGCGATGTCCGACCCCAGGCCCGCGCCGACCGCCAGTGCCGGTGCGAAAATGCCGCCCGGAATGCGCGCAACGAAGGCGAGCCAGATCACCGCCATCTTCATCGCCATGAAGGCCATCGGCAAGGCCGCGCTGCCTTCGAGCGCGGCCTTGGATTCGGCGTAGCCGGTGCCGTAGGTGAGGCCACCGCTGGCGAGGCCGATGACCCCGGTCGCCAGGCCGCAGGCGGCGGCGAAGGCGATCGGCCGGCTCAGCGCGAACACCCCGATCCGCCCCGGCAGCCCGCGCGAGGAGGCGATCAGCAAGCGTGCGAAGCCTCCTCCGAGCAGGCCGCCGGCGACGCCGCAGGAAAGCACCGGCCAGATCCCGTCGGGCCAGCCGATGGCGGCCGGAGTGCGGCCGAAGTAGGTGTAGTTGCCCAGTACCGCGAGCGACATCAGGCCGGCGAAGATGACTGCGGCGAGGGTGGTGCTGTTGGCGCGGAAGGCGCGGTGGCGGCACATCTCCTCGATTGCGAACATGATGCCGCCGAGCGGGGTGTTGAACGCCGCGGCGATACCGGCGCCGCTGCCGGCGACGATCAGGTCGCGGCTCGATGCGATGCGCCGGCGCTTGCGCCCGGCCAGCAGGTGCATGATCGATGCGCCGACCTGCACCGACGGTCCTTCACGCCCGATCGAGGCGCCCGAGAGCAGCCCGCCCAGGGTCAGGAACACCTTGGCGATGGCGATGCGCAGCGACAGCAGCTGGCGGCGCACGTGATTGTCATCCGACATCGCGGCTGCGATCGCCTGCGGAATGCCGCTGCCTTCGGTGCCGGGGAACAGCCGCCGGGGCAACCAGGCGAGGATGGCAAAGCCTGCGGGGGCGACGACCAGGCTCAGCCAGGGGCGCTCGTGCATCAGTCCGGCATGGGTTTCGATGGCGAGTTCGGCACCGATCGCGAACAGGATGGCGATCAGCCCGGCGAGCAGGGCTGCGCCGACCAGCAGGAGTCGCACCCGCCAGCGCCGCAGCGAAAGCCAGGGTAGTGCGTAGCGCCGGCCTCCCCGTACTACGCGGTGGAGCGCCCATCGGGAGGGGGAGGGTTTGGGCCGGGCCGGATGGGATTCGGCGTTCATCGGGGTCTCTGGGGCGATACGCAATCCTGCGATCACCGAAGCGAACGGTGTGAGTGGGATGGCGCGGGTGAAAGCGGAACGGTGGCCGAGCCTTTTTGCTGCGCCTCGCATGCGCAGGGTCAACGATACCGCTACCATATGGCTTGTGGCAGGGTGTGATGTTTTTTTGACAATAATGATTTGAGAAAATATAGTTCGAGCGAGATTTTTAAATGGCGGAAACGCAACACAAACCGAAGAAACCGGCAACACCGCTTTCCGTGCTGCAGCGCTTCAGGATCCTCATCCGTACTGCACAGCGCCACTCCCAGTGGATTGAGCGCAAGAGCGGGGTGACCGGCGCTCAGCTGTGGGCACTACAGGAACTCAAGGAGGCGGCGGGGTTGCGCGTGGGCGAGTTGGCCAACCGGATGGCGCTGCATCAATCCACCGCATCCAACATGGTCGACCGGCTCGAGACCGCCGGCCTGCTGCGCAAGGAGCGCACCAGCGCCGACCAGCGTGTGGTCAGGCTGTACCTCACCGACGAGGGGGTGGCTCTGATGGGGCGGGCGCCATCGCCGGCGCGCGGTGTGCTGCCCGAGGCGTTGCGCCTGATGGACGAGGACGGTCTGTCGAGTCTGCAAAGCGAGCTTGACAACCTGTTGCACCAGATCAAGAACCTGGACGAAGGTTTCGGCATGCAGCCGCTACCGTTCACCGAGTGATTCACGGCAGGCCCGCTGCAGGCCGGCCGGAACACCGTGTTTCACGCAAAGTTTTGTACTTGTGTGGACAGCAGTTGGGGCGGCCGTCAGGCCGCCTCTTTTTTTAGTGTTTCTTCGACAGCGATTGCATCGCCCGGGCGATGCCGTCGAGGCTCAGCGGGAACATGCGCGTGCCCATGATCTGGTGGATCAGCTCGATCGACTGGCGGTAGGGCCACAACCGTTCCGGCTCCGGATTGAGCCAGGCCGCAGCGGGGTAGGCATCGAGGAGCCGCCGCAGCCAGGCGGCACCGGGTTCGGGGTTCATGTGCTCCACCGAACCGTGCGGGTGCAGGATCTCGTAGGGGCTCATGGTGGCGTCACCGACGAAGATCAGCTTGTAGTCCGGGCCGTACTTGTGGATCACGTCGAGCACGGGGGTACGTTCGTTGTAGCGACGGCGGTTGTCGCGCCACACGCCCTCGTAGACGCAGTTGTGGAAATAGAAATACTCGAGATGCTTGAATTCGAGCCGGCAGGCGGAAAAGAGCTCCTCGCACACCTTGACGTGGTCGTCCATCGAGCCGCCGACATCGAGAAAGAGCAGCACCTTGACCGCGTTGTGGCGCTCGGGCCGCATCATCAGGTCGAGCCAGCCGGCGTTGCGCGCGGTGGCGGCGATGGTGCCGTCGAGGTCGAGTTCTTCGGCCGCGCCGTCGCGGGCGAAGCGGCGCAGACGACGCAGCGCGACCTTGATGTTGCGTGTGCCCAACTCGACCGAATCGTCGAGGTTGCGGAATTCGCGCTTGTCCCACACCTTGACCGCCGTGCGGCTGCCTGCCGATTCGCCGCCCACGCGGATGCCTTCGGGGTGGGTGCCGTTGTTGCCGAAGGGTGAGCTGCCGCCGGTTCCGATCCACTTGCTGCCGCCCTGGTGGCGCCCCTTCTGTTCCTTCAGGCGCTTACGGAACTCCTCCATCAGCTTGTCCCAGCCGAGCTTTTCCAGCTTCGCGCGTTCTTCAGCCGAGAGATGCTTCTTCATCATCGCCCGCAGCCAGTCTTCGGGCAGTTCGGCGTCCAGGCCGGGAATCTCGGTGACGCCCTTGAAGTACTCGCCGAAGGCCTGGTCGAAGCGGTCATAGAGCGACTCGTCCTTGACCAGGCAGGTGCGCGCGTAGAAATAGAAATCGTCGATCGAATGGCCGCAGACGCGGTCGCGCAGGCCTTCGAGCACGGTCAGAAACTCGCGCGTCGACACCGGCAGCTTGCGTGCCTTGAGGTGCAGGAAAAAGTCGATCAGCATTGCCGTGGCGTCCTTCGGGCTGCGAACACGGTCCGGTCTCAGCGGTTGAGGCGGGCCATGTGGACCAGGCGCTCGAACAGGTGCATGTCCTGCTCGTTCTTCAGCAGGGCGCCGTGCAGCGGCGGAATGGACGCCTTGTTGTCGGTGCTGCGCAGGGCTTCGGGCGGAATGTCCTCGGCCACCAGCAGCTTGAGCCAGTCGATCAGCTCGGAAGTAGACGGTTTCTTCTTCAGCCCGGCGACGTCGCGCAGGCCGAAGAATACTTCGAGCGCTTCGGTGAGCAGCGTCTTGCGGATGTCGGGGAAATGCACATCGACGATGCGCTGCATCGTCTCGCGGTCGGGAAACTTTATGTAGTGGAAGAAGCAGCGGCGCAGGAAGGCGTCGGGCAGCTCCTTCTCGTTGTTGGAAGTGATGAAGACGATCGGCCGGTGGCGTGCCTGCACCGTCTGGCGCGTTTCGTACACATGGAATTCCATGCGGTCGAGTTCGCGCAGCAGGTCGTTGGGGAATTCGATGTCGGCCTTGTCGATCTCGTCGATCAGCACCACGGTCGGCTGGTCGGCCTCGAAGGCCTGCCACAGCACCCCCTTGACGATGTAGTTGGCGATGTCCTTGACGCGATCGTCACCGAGCTGCGAGTCGCGCAGGCGCGACACCGCGTCGTATTCGTACAGGCCCTGCTGGGCCTTGGTGGTGGACTTGATGTGCCACTGCAGCAGCGGCAGGCCGAGGGCGCTGGCGACCTCTTCGGCGAGCATGGTCTTGCCGGTGCCGGGCTCGCCCTTGATCAGCAGCGGGCGCTGCAGGCGGATTGCCGCATTGACGGCGAGCATCAGGTCGGGGGTGGCGACATAGTCCTTGGAACCATCGAAGCGAAGTGCAGACATCCGGGAATCCTCTGATTATTTCCCCGCGATTATAGAGCTAGCGTTATGAAAAAGCCGGCAAAATGGCGGAGTCGGAGGTGTTCGTGCCGGATTCCGCACGCAGACCGGATGCCGCTCGAGCTCAAGCGTGCGGCAACCTACCCAACGGAGGTCTCACCATGCGGGGACGTGATCTGGTTTGCGGCATTGCGCTGGCGGCGCTGCTGTCGCCGGTACTGGGCGCGGGAGGGGAGCCCGGCGCGTGGCAGGCGAAGCTGTCGATGTGCGTCGGCTGCCACGGCATCGAGGGCTATCGCACCGCGTTCCCCGAAGTCTATTCGGTGCCCAAGCTCGGCGGCCAGTATCCCGAATACATCGTCAGTGCGCTGAAAGCCTACAAGGCGGGGGAGCGCAGCCATCCGACCATGCAAAGTATTGCCGCAGGCCTGTCCGAAGAGGACATGGCGGCTTTGGCGGCCTATTACGGCACTGCGCGCTGAACGGAGGTGGGCATGGAATCCGGACGTTCTTCCATTTGGCGCACCGCCATCCTGGTGCTGCTGGCGCTGGGCAGCTCGCTCCCTGCCCAGGCCGGCGATGCCGCCCGCGGCAAGGACAAATCCCAGGTCTGCGCCGCCTGCCACGGAGCCAACGGCAACAGCCCGACGCCTGCGTTTCCGCGCATCGCCGGCCAGCACGAGGATTACCTGCTGCAGGCCCTGCTCGACTACAAGGCCGGCCGGCGCAAGAATCCGATCATGGCCGCGCAGCTCGAGAACCTGTCGAAGCAGGATCTCGGCGACCTCGCCGCCTGGTTCGCCGCCCAGCAGGGGCTGTACGTCAAGCGCTGAGGCTGCGGGGGTGCTAGCATGCGCCCCGCCATGAAAATCGAACACATCCGCCACCGGCTGCGTGCGCTTGGCGCCAAACCTGCCCACGAAGCCCGGCTGCTGCGCGCCTGGCTGCAGGGTACGGCGCTCGATGGCGGCCCGCGCGCCGACGCCACCCGCCTGCCCAAAGGGGTGCTCGAAGCCTTGCCCGGGCTGACCCAGGAACTCGACGCCCTGGCCCGCCTGCGCTCGTCCCATCCCGGTGAGGACGGCTCCATCCGCCTGCTGCTCGGCCTCGGCGACGGCCAGGCGGTCGAGAGCGTGCTGCTGCCGCGCGACGGCCTGTGCGTGTCGACCCAGGTCGGCTGCGCGGTGGGCTGCATTTTCTGCATGACCGGGCGTGACGGTCTGCTGCGCCAGCTCGGCAGTGCCGAGATCGTCGCCCAGGTTGCGCTCGCGCGCCGCCAGCGGCGGGTGCACAAGGTCGTCTTCATGGGCATGGGCGAGCCGGCGCACAACCTCGACAACGTCGTCGACGCGATCGAACTGCTCGGCACCGAGGGCGCGATTCCGCATAAGAACCTGGTGTTCTCCACCGTGGGCGATGCGCGGGTGTTCGAACGCCTGCCGCAGATGCGGGTCAGGCCGGCGCTGGCCTTGTCGCTGCACTCCACCCGGGCCGAGCGTCGTGTCCGGCTGCTGCCGCGCGCGCCGCGCATCGATCCGGCCGAGCTGGTCGAGCGTGGCGAGGCCTATGCACGCGCTACCGGCTACCCGATCCAGTACCAGTGGACGCTGATCGAGGGCGTGAACGACGGCGAGGATGAACTCGAAGGCATCGTCCGCCTGCTTGCGGGCAAGTATGCGGTGATGAACATGATCCCGTTCAACCGCGTCGATGGCCTGGATTTCCGCCGCCCGAACTGGGAGCGTGCGGCCGAGATCGCGCGCTGGCTGCACCAGCATCGCATCCTCACCAAGTTGCGCCGCTCCGCCGGGCAGGACGTCGATGCCGGTTGCGGACAGCTGCGTGCGCGTGCGATCCAGGCCGGTTTCGCCCGGCCCGAACGCGCGTGCGCGCGCCCTGCCGGCATTTGAGCGGTTTCGCCGAGGCGAAGGCGGCCGGGGTAATTCCGGAACACGCCGCGGAGCGCCGCTCTGGCCGCAAGGCACGGACTGCCGTCACCGCACCGATTGCAGCAAGGAGATCCGCCAACCATGGCCGCTGACATCGAACATCGCGCCGCCGCCACGCCGGGGGCGCGTGCGAGCCGCTACCGCAGCGGCGGCGCCAGGAGCGAAATCCGCTTCGCCGTCGGCCAGTGTGCGCTCGGTGCCATCCTGGTCGCCGCCAGCGCGCAGGGCGTGTGCGCGATCCTCCTCGGCGACGACTCCGACATGCTGATGCGCGAGTTGCAGGACCGCTTCCCGCGCGCGACCCTGATCGGCGGTGACGTGGAGTTCGCGCAGTTGGTGACGAAGGTGGCCGGTTTCGTCGAGACGCCGCGACTCGGCCTCGAGCTGCCGCTCGACGTCCGCGGTACCGCTTTCCAGCAGCGCGTGTGGCAGGCGCTGCGGCAGATCCCTCCTGGCACGAGCTTGAGCTACCGCGAGCTGGCCGCGCGTATCGGCGCGCCGACGGCGGTGCGCGCGGTAGCCGCGGCCTGTGCAGCGAACGCGATCGCGGTCGCGATCCCCTGCCACCGGGTCGTGCGCAGCGACGGCGGCCTTGCCGGTTACCGCTGGGGCATCGAGCGCAAGCGCGCCCTGCTCGAGCGCGAAGCGAAGGGCTGAGCATGGCTTTGCGCTGCGAGATCGCGCTGCCGCGGGACTTTCGTCCCGCCGATGTGCTCGCCTTCCACCGCCGCGACCCGCAGCAACTGGCCGAGCGCGTCGAAGCCGGCCTGCTGCACAAGGGCATCGCCTGGGAAGGGCGGCCCGCCTGCCTGACGATTCGTTTCGAGGCGCAGCGGGCAGAGCTCGTGCTCGCCATTGATGGCCTGCCGACGCCGACGCTTGCGACAGCGGTGCTGGAGCGGCTTGCCCGGCGCATGCTCGGGCTGATGCAGCCGGTCGCCGAGTTCGAACGTACCCATGCCCGCCATCCGCAGCTCGGCCCCTTGATCGCGCGCAACCGCGGCCTGCGCGTGCCGCTTGCGCCGACGCCGTTCGAGGCCTTGAGCTGGGCGATCACCGGCCAGCAGATCAGCCTCGGTGCGGCGGTGTCGCTGCGTCGCCGCCTGATCGCGGCTGCGGGCCTGCGCCATTCGGGTGGACTCGCCTGCTATCCCGACGCCCGCAGCCTGCTGCGGCTGGGCGAGGAGGCGCTACGCGCCGCCGGTTTTTCGCGGGCCAAGGGGCAGGCGCTGCGTGCGCTGGCCGACGCCGTGATGCAGGGGCGGCTGCCGCTCGAGCGCTGGGTGGAAGACCCGCCGGCGGACGAGATCCGTGCCGAGTTGCTGCGCCTGCGCGGCATCGGACCATGGACGGTCGATTACGCGCTGCTGCGCGGTTTCGGCTGGGTCGACGGCTCGCTGCACGGCGATGCCGCGGTGCGCCGTGGTCTGCAGGCGCTGCTCGGCACGGCGGAGCGCCCGAACGCGGATCAGACCCGGCGCTGGCTTGCGCCTTTCAGCCCGTGGCGGGCGCTGGTCGCCGCCCACCTGTGGACGCTGGCGGCGCTCGCCTGAGCGCCGCCGGGCGGGCCGCGGAGGGCCGCTGCCGGGCAGGCCGGATCCGGTCAGTGGCTGGCGAAAACCGCGGTCTTGCCGCGGGCGTCGAAGCTGACGACATCGTAGCGGTCGGCCGGGTAGGGGCCTTCCATGCCGGGCGAGCCCTGCGGCATGCCGGGTGCGGAGAGGCCGGCGATTGCGGGCTTCTCGGTGAGCATGCGCCTGACGTCGGCGGCCGGGACGTGGCCTTCGATGACGTAGCCGCCGACCTTCGCCGTGTGACAGGAACCGAGCGCCTGCGGCACGCCGGCGGTGCGCTTGACCTCGCTCATCTGCGGGGTGGCGATCTCCTTCACGCTGAAGCCGTGGGTGCGCATGTGCTCGGCCCACTTGCCGCAGCAGCCGCAGTTCGGATCCTTGTACATGGTGACTTCGGTGCCGGCAGCGAAGGCCGGAACGATGCCGGCGAGGGCGAGCAGGGCGCCGGCGAGCAGGCGGCGCGGGCGGATGAGTGGGGGGGGCATGGTGCATTTCTCCTGGAAAACCGGATGCGGGCCGTTCGCCTCTGCGCGCGCGGGTGGCCGCAGCGCAGGGCTGTTGCGGCACGGCATCAACCCGATCGTTGCATGGATAGCGTGTACATTCCAGCCCCGACCAGGCAGCCGGCGCCGCTGCGGTTGCACAGCCGGCGTACGTCCGCTCGGGCCAGGCGGCTGCGGAAGCGGGCCGCGGTGATGGCGTAGCCAAGCAGGACGCAGAAGGCGATGGCCGTGAACGTCGTGCCGAGCAGCAGCATCTGCGGCAGGGCGGGGTCGGCCGGGCGGATGAACTGGGGCAGGAAGGCCGCGTAAAAGGCCAGTCCCTTCGGGTGCAGCACATTCACCGTGAAGGCCCGGAGGATGATCCGGGCCGGGCGCGTCTCCTGCCTGCCGGTGCCCGCCTCGGCCTGCACCGGCGCACGCCACAGGGTAATGCCGAGATAAATCAGATACGCCGCCCCGAGCCATTTCAGCACCAGGAACCATTCGGCCGACGTCGCCAGCACTGCACCGAGGCCGAGGAAAGTGAGGGACATCGCCACGATGTCGCCGAGGCAGACGCCAAGGATGCTGAACAGGGCGTTGCGCAGCCCTGCCGACAGGGCATGGCCGGTGACCAGGAGCACGGTCGGGCCGGGAATCAGGATCACGGCGAAGGCCGCTGCAGCGAAGCCGGGCAGAAGTTGTAGCGAATCCATGGTGTGGGGCCTGGAGGGCGCAAGTCCGGAAGAGGGGGCGGGGGGGGCGCGGCCCCGGGCGGGGTGCTGCGCCCGCCCGCCGGAGGGCGGCTTACAGTACCTGGTCGAGCGCCTTTTCCAGCGTCGCCACGCAGCGGTCGACGTTGTGCAGCTTGTCGAGGCCGAACAGGCCGAGGCGGAACGTCTTGAAATCGGCCGGCTCGTCGCACTGCAGCGGTACGCCGGCGGCGATCTGCAGGCCGGCGGCGGCGAACTTGGCGCCGCTCTTGATGGCGTCGTCGTCGGTGTAGCTGACCACCACTCCGGGGGCCTGGAAACCGTCGGCGGCGACGCTGCGGATGCCGCGCGCTTCGAGGGCGGCTCGCACGCGGGCGCCGAGTTCGAGCTGCTCGGCCTTGACCTTGTCGAAGCCGTAGGCTTCGGTCTCGCGCATCACCTCGTACAGCTTGACCAGGCCGTCGGTGGGCATGGTGGCGTGGTAGGCGTGGCCGCCGCCTTCGTAGGCTTCCATGATCTGCAGCCACTTCTTCAGGTCGCAGGCGAAGCTGGTGCTGGTGGTGGCGTCGATGCGCGCGCGCGCGGCCGCGCCCAGCATCACCATCGCGCAGCACGGCGAGGCGGTCCAGCCTTTCTGCGGGGCACTGACGAGGATGTCGACGCCGGCCGCTTCCATGTCGACCCAGATCGTGCCGGAGGCGATGCAGTCGAGCACGAACAGACCGCCCACTTCATGCACCGCGTCGGCCACCGCGCGCAGGTAGGCGTCGGGCAGGATCATGCCGGAGGAAGTCTCGACATGGGGGGCGAACACGAGGTCGGGCTTGTGCTCGCGGATCGCGGCGACGACTTCGTCGATCGGCGCCGGGGCGAACGGCGCCTGCGGGCCGGCGGCGAGCGGACGGGCCTTCAACACGACCGAGGCGGCGGGGATGCTGCCGGCCTCGAAGATCTGGGTCCAGCGGTAGCTGAACCAGCCGTTGCGGATCACCAGGGTGTTCTTGCCGGTGGCGAACTGGCGTGCCACCGCTTCCATGCCGAAGGTGCCGCTGCCGGGCACGATCGCCACCGCCTGGGCGTGGTAGACCTTCTTCAGCAGCGCCGACAGGCCGCGCATGACGCCCTGGAAGGTCTTCGACATGTGGTTCAGCGAACGGTCGGTATAGACGACGGAATATTCGAGCAGGCCATCGGGATCGACATCGGGCAGCAGTCCGGGCATGGAAACCTCCAGAAAAAATGGACGTGATGGGGGCGCGGTGCAGGCCGGCCATTGCTTGCGGCCAGGCTTCGCGCGGCGCATTGGCGCAAAAACATCATTCTATCGGCTCGTGCCCGCCTGTGCGCGCCCGCTCGAGCGCAGCCCGCCGAGCTCAGAGCTTGTGAACTTTTCGGTCACGCCCGCCGAAGGGGGCGCGAGTGGGTTTGTGACCGCCGTGGGGGCCAGATGATCTATTGAGCATGAAGGTGCTCGCGTTATCG
>NZ_JALLIK010000078.1:0-34900 GCF_023093595.1 Thauera aromatica | reverse complement strand
AAGCACTCGACCATGCCGTCGCTGATGTCGCCCGACTCAAAGAGCTGCCACACGTCGAACAGGTCGCGGGGGTGCTGCCGATCCAGCGCGGCCACCAGCTTGCTGGCGTACAGCTCGTCCGGTGCCAGAACCGGCAGCTCGAACTCGACGCCGAACAGATCGCTGGTCTTGGCGCTCAGCCGCCGCCGCTCGACGGGCAGCACGCTGCCGCGGAACACGACGTTGACCTCGATCTTCACCTGGCCGGCGTCGTTCTCGACGATCAGCTTGGTGTCCCCCAAGTCCTTGGCGCGAACCAGGCGTGTCTGCACGCCCAGTGGTGCAACGCGCGTGGCGATGGCGGCCAGCTCCTGGTTGATGGCTTGCAGCGCTTCGTCGCGCGGCGTCTGCCACGGAAGGTACACCACGTCGATGTCCACCGACAGGCGCGGCATGTCCCGCACGAAGAGGTTGATGGCCGTGCCGCCCTTCATGGCGAAGATGTCATTGGCGAACACGTCGGGCGCGACGGCCAGCAGCAGGCGAACGGTGTCCGCGTAGGTCTTATCCATGAGGTCTCAGGCTCAGCAGGGTGCCGTCATCGAGCCGGCTCATCCAGCGCGTGTTGCTGCCGGTGCGAACCGGGTACTGCTCCAGCAGGGCATCGACATCCACGAGGCTGGTCTCGCGCGCCCAGGTGAGGAACAGGCGCACGGCCTTCACGCTGGTGCAGCAGGACAGCAGTTGTCCGAGCAAGTCTTTGCGGGGGGAACGCAGTCCATCGAAGATGTTGCGGGCCTCTTCGAGGCTCTGCTTGACGCCGGCTTCGTACAGCAGCTCCAGAACGGCACGCTCGGAGGCTGCCACCCGCAGATCCTCGGGCAGGCCAGGCGGCGTGGTCAGGGTCTTACCGGCCAGCGCCGTGTCCGGCCAGTCGAACAGGCGGGCGTGGACATAGCGGGCCGGAAAGCGCGAAGTGAACCAGGCCGGCAACGCGAAGCGACCGTCGCCCCACAGCACCAGCGCCTCCCGGCTGCCCAGGTTGTGCCGCACCCCCTGCAGGGCCAGGGCGCTCTTGCCGCCGACGTGGAGGCCGGGCACGCGCTGTTGCAGGAACTTCAGCGCACCGTAGACCCTGAACTCATCGTTCGGGAAGGCATAGACGCCGTGGGCCAGGCGCACGAGCCACCCGCCGTCGGCATAGTGGGCGGCCAGCTGGGGCGACACCCCGAACTGGCTCAGGGTGGCAAGGTCGAACGGCGCCCCGCGGGGGAGTCCCGCCTGCAGTCGCTTGATTACCTGATGCCGTGAATTTATATCCATACTTTAAAAATATCACGGAATCCAATCAGCCCTGGCAGCTATCGCAAGAACGAGTAGGAAAAGTAGCGCAACGCCTGATCTACTGCAGCCTTTTGCTTTCCGGGGGTATACCGCCTCTTCAACTCGCCGCCCGGCGGCTCCGCCAGACGTCGAAATCGGCACGTTCGATTCGGGTCTGGCGAGCGTTGATGTTGCCCGGAAGATGCCGGCCGTCCCACTGCTCGGTTGCCCAGCGCATCACGTCGGCGTGCAGTTCACCGCGCTGGATGGCGCTTGCCAGCAGCGTCTCCCCTTCGTACACCCCAAGCCCCTCGGCACTCAGCAACTGCGCCGCCTCCCGCAGACTCAGCGTGGAGGCATTTTTTTGCCCGTGCTCCGATTCAGTGCTCATGCATATCTCCCCGGCAGAACTCACAGTGCGGGTGTCCGCTCGCCTCTCCGGTGGGCGCTACGCTTCCGCTTACAGCTTAGCCCGCAGCAGGAGGCGGGGCCAGTCGTGGCCCGGCACGGCTCGCGCATATTGCGATCCTCCCGGTTTCACTCCACCATGCCTGTTTGCCGCTCTCGTATCCCGCCATGCGCCCCGCCCGCGCCCTGATCGACCTCGACGCCCTCTGTCACAACTACCGCCTCGCCCGCCGGCGCCACGGCAGCCGGGCGCTCGCGGTGGTCAAGGCGAACGCCTACGGCCACGGCGCCGTGCGCTGCGCTCGGGCGCTCGCCGACGAAGCCGACGGCTTCGCCGTCGCGTTCCTGGAAGAAGCGCTGGAGCTGCGCGCGGCCGGCATCGTCCGCCCAATCCTGCTGCTCGAGGGCGTGTTCGAAGCTCCCGAGCTGGACGCGGCCGCCACCCACGGCCTGTGGCTGGTCGTGCACCACGAGGCCCAGCTGCGCATGCTGGAGACGACGCCGCTCGCCGCGCCGCTCGACGTCTGGCTGAAGATCAACACCGGCATGAACCGCGCCGGCTTCCTGCCCGACGCGGTCGAAGCCGCGTGGCGGCGCCTGCGCGCCTGCGGCAAGGTCGGCGAGATCGCCCTGATGACCCATTTCGCCCGTGCCGACGAGCCCCAGGTCATCACCACCGCCGAGCAGATCGCCCGCTTCGACGCCGCCACCGCGCGCCTGCCCGGCACCCGCAGCCTGGCCAACTCCGGCGCCATTCTCGGCTGGCCGCAGGCCCGCCGAGAATGGGCCCGCCCCGGCATCCTGCTCTACGGCGCCTCCCCCCTCGCCGACGGCGACGGCGGCCTCCAGCCGGTGATGACGCTGGAAAGCGCGGTGATGGCGGTGCGCGAAATCGCGCCAGGCGAGGCGCTCGGCTACGGCGGGCGCTTCGTCGCCGAGCGCCCGACCCGGGTCGGCCTGGTCGCCCTGGGCTATGCCGACGGCTATCCGCGAACGGCGCCCGACGGCACCCCGGTCAGCATCGACGGCGCCCCCGCGCGCTTGATCGGCCGGGTGTCGATGGACATGCTGACCGTGGACCTGAGCGCGCTGCCTGGTGCCGGGATCGGCAGCCGGGTCGAGCTATGGGGGAAGGAAGTCGCGGTGAACCGGGTCGCCCAGGCCGCCGGAACGATCGCCTACGAGCTGCTGTGCAACGTCAAGCGGGTGCGCTTCGAGTACTGCGGCTGAACCGCGGCGGCGGGCCCCGCCTCGGCGGCTCAGTCGCGCACGCGGTCGATCACCACCTTCACTCCACGCGCGTCGGCGGCCACCGGCGCGCTCGCGCCTTCGAGATCGCCGCTGCGCGGCGTGGCGTCGCCGCCTTTGGCAACGCGCGCCGCCACCACCACGCGCGCGGGCACCGGAACCTCCGCCCCCATCATCGGTGCCCCGTCGAAACGGAAATCCACCGGCAGCTCGCTGCCCTTGAAGCGCAGCGCCGCCAGCGGCGGACCGCCGTCATCGCCGCGCACGAAGACGAACACCGCGTCCTCGGGCGCGACCTGCGCGCCGAGCGCGCCATCGACTTCCAGACGGCCGCTCAGCGCCAGCGTCGCCCCCGGCGCAGGGCTGCCCGCATCGGCGGCGAGCGGAGCGAGGCCGGCTTTGGCGCGAGCCTCATCGACGCTGGCGCGCACGCCCTTGGCGACCTCCTCACCGGGAGGAATCTGCGCCAGGATGCGCTCCCAGTAGCCTGCGGCGGCAGCGTAGTCCGCGCGCTGATAGGCCGCCGTGCCGGCCAGCGCGAGCGCCTTCGGGTGCGTCGGCGCCACGTCCAGCGCCTGCTGCGCCAGCGCTTCGGCGTCGCCGATGACCGTGCCGCGCTGGATGGCGACGACGTCGGCCCAGTCGGAAAGCACGTCGGGGTCGTTCGGCACCAGTTTCCCCAGGCGCGCGTAGGCCGCCTCGGCCTTGGCGTAGTCCTGCAGCACCAGATAGGTGCGGGAAAGCATCCTCCAGCCTTCGACACTGTCGGGCTCCTGCGCCAGGCGCGCTTCGAGGGCACCGACCATCTCCGCCACCTGAGCCTGGGTGAAGCCCTGCTGGCCGGCGATGTTCCGCGGATTGAGGGCCTCGGGCTCACCGAGCGCCAGATAGCCGGCCACCGCCAGCGCCGGCACACCCAGCGCGAGCCCCAGCGCCCAGGCGCGACGGGGACGGGGGTCGGCCGCTCCAGTCGCTTCCACTGCGGCCTCGCCTTCTTCCAGGGCGCGGCGCTCGAGTTCCTCGCGGCTTTGGGCGTGGCTGGCGGAGTCGATGTGGCCGACGGCCAGCTCCGTATCGAGCTCGACCAGTTGCTCGCGCAGGACGGCCAGCGCCAGCGCCTCCTGCCGGGCCTGCGCCCGCCGCTGCCGCGCTCCCGCCCCCAACAGCGGCGGCAGGATCAACAGCAGTGCGGCCGCCAGCAGCAGGCAGACAAACAAGACGAAAACGGTCACGAGCGGGACTCCGGGGATTCAGGGGGGGCGGCGGGCGCTTCGCCGCCGGCCAGCAGGGCGCGGGCGCGGGCACGTTCGGCCGTGCTCAACGCGCCTTCGGCGGCGGTTTCGGCCTGGCGCCGGCGCAGGCGGTACGCCAGCCAGCCGGCGCCGCCGAGCAGCAGCAGCAGCGGCCCGCCCCACAACAGGGCGGTGGTGGCCTTGAACGGCGGCTCGTAGAGGACGAAGTCGCCATAACGGGCGACCAGATAATCGATCACTTCGCCCTTGCTGTTGCCGGCGGCGAGTTGCTCGCGCACCTGATTGCGCAAGTCCACCGCGAGCGGAGCGTTGGATTCGGCGATCGACTGGTTCTGGCACACGAGGCAGCGCAGCTTGTGCGCCAGGGCCATGACATCGGCCTCGAGCGCGGGGTCGGCAACCACCGCCGGCGCCACTCCGGAATCGACCGCCGCGGGCGGCGTGCCGGCCGCCTGCACGGCAGGCGCCAGCCCCAGCACACAGGCGAGGGCGATCATGCCGAAAGTGCCGGACAAGCGCCGCCCGGGCGCGGCGGACAAGCATTCAACCGGCACGGCGGACCTCCTCGATCCGGGGCAGCAACTCGCTCTGCAGGCTGTCCGGGGTGATCGGGCCGATGTGCTTGTAGCGGATCCGGCCTTCGCGGTCGATGAGGAAAGTTTCGGGCACGCCATAGACGCCGAAGTCGATCCCGACCCGGCCGTCGATGTCGAGCACCGACAAGGCGTAGGGGTCACCGTGATCGGCAAGCCAGCGCCGCGCACGCTCGATCGCCAGCCCGGTCTCGGCTTCGAGCGCCATCCCGCGGGCGTTGATCGCGCCGTCGCCGCGCACTTCCTTGTAGTTGAGGCCGACGATCGGCACCAGCTTTTGCTGCGCCATCCGCACCAGCACCGGGTGCTCCTGGCGGCAGGCCACGCACCACGACGCCCAGACGTTGAGCAGCCACACTTCGCCGCGCATCTCCTCGAGGGCGAAGCGCTGTTCCGGCTGGTCGAGTCGGGCGAGGCTGAAGCCGGGCGCCGGCTTGTCGATCAGCGGCGAAGGCACTTCGCGCGGGTTGAGGGTCAGGCCGAAGGCGAGAAAACCCGCCAGGCCGAAGAACAACGCGAGGGGAACGAGGAACTTGGCTTTCATGAGAGTCCTTGATGCTCCGCTCAAACCGAGGCGGGGATGCGCTGGCCGGCACCGGCCGCCGCGTCGCGCGCGGCCAGGCGGCGGTAGCGGCGATCGGCAGCGGCGAACAGCCCGCCCAGCCCCATCAGCAGGCAGCCGAGCCAGACCCAGCTGATGAAGGGCTTGTAGTACAGGCTGACGATCCAGGCGCCGTCCTCGAGCTGCTCGCCGAGCGACACATAGACGTCGCGGAACGGGCCGATGTCGATCGACGCTTCGGTCATCGGCATGCCCTGCGCCCAGTACAGGCGCTTTTCCGGAGTCAGGGTGGCGATCGCGCGGCCGTCGCGGGCGACGTCGATGATGCCGCGCTCGGCGTCGTAGTTGGGGCCGTCGGCCTCGACTGCAGCGCGGAAGGTGAAGCTGTAGCCGGCGAGCTCGGCGTGCTGGCCGGGCTGCATCCGGACGTCGAGATGCTGGTCCAGGCTGCCAACCAGAGTCACGCCGGTGATGAACACGCCGACACCGAGGTGGGCGAACCACATGCCCCACCACGACGCCGTGATCGAGCGCAGGCGCGAGGCGATGGACGCCCCGGCGCGCTCCCGCAGCCGGCCATGGAGCAGTTGCAGGCTGGCCAGCCCGACCCAGGCGGCGAGCGCCAGGCCGAGCGCGGTGCGCCAGGTCGGATGATCGACGGCGAAGGCCACTCCGACCCCGATCGCGACGCTGACGATGAAGGCCGGCGCCACCTTGCGCAGCGCCGCGGCAAGGTCGTCGTCCTTCCAGCGCAGGAAGGGGCCGAACATCATCAGCACCACCACCGGCGTCATCAGCGGCACGAACACCGCTTCGAAGTAAGGCGGGCCGACCGAGATCTTGCCCAGGCCGAGGGCGTCGAGAAACAGCGGGTACAGCGTACCGAGCAGCACCGAAGCCGACGCCACGGTGAGCAGCACGTTGTTGCCGAGCAGCGTGGTCTCGCGCGAGACGAAGCCGAAGCTGCCGCCACCGGCGAGCTTCGGTGCACGCACCGCGTACAGCAGCAGCGAGAAGCCGATCACCACCACCAGCAGGGCGAGGATGTAGAGGCCGCGCTTGGGATCGGTGGCAAAGGCATGGACGCTGGTGATGACCCCCGAACGCACCAGGAAGGTGCCCAGCAGCGACAGCGAGAACGCGCCGATCGCCAGCAGCACCGTCCAGCTGCGGAAGGCGCCGCGCTTCTCGGTGACGGCGAGCGAATGCATCAGCGCGGTACCCAGCAGCCAGGGCATGAAGGAGGCGTTTTCCACCGGATCCCAGAACCACCAGCCGCCCCAGCCCAGCTCGTAGTAGGCCCAGCCCGAACCGACCGCGATGCCGGCGGTGAGGAACACCCACGCCACCGTCGTCCACGGCCGCGACCAGCGCGCCCAGGCCGCGTCCATGCGGCCTGACAGCAGCGCGGCGATGGCGAAGGCGAAGGCCACCGAGAAGCCGACGTAGCCCATGTAGAGCAGCGGCGGGTGAATGATCATCCCCGGATCCTGCAGCAGCGGGTTCAGGTCGCGCCCGTCGGCCACGGCCGGCAGCAGGCGGTCGAAGGGGTTGGAGGTGACCAGCATGAACGAGATGAAGCCGGCGCTGACCCAGCCCAGCACCCCGAGCACGCGGGCGAGGAAGGCCTCGGGCAGGTGGCGCGAGAACACCGTCACCGCCACCGTCCACAGCGCCAGCGACATCGCCCACAGCAACAGCGAGCCTTCGTGGTTGCCCCACACGCCGGTGATCTTGTAGAAGATCGGAGTCGCGCTGTGCGAGTTGGACGCCGCCAGCTGCACCGAGAAGTCGCTGCTGACGAAGGCCCAGGTCAGGCACAGGTAGCTGACCAGGATGAAGAGGAACTGTCCCTGCGCCGCGGGGCGGCCGACCGCCATCAGCGCCAAGCTGTTGCGGCGGGCGCCCACGAGCGGCACCACCGCCTGCACCAGGGACAGCACCAGGGCAAGGATCAGGGCGAAATGTCCGAGTTCGGGAATCATGTCACTGGCTCACCGTCTGCGCGGCCTTCTGCGCCTGCTCCACGGCGTGCGCGGCTTCGGGCGGCATGTAGTTCTCGTCGTGCTTGGCGAGCACTTCGGTGGCGCGGAACACGCCGCCTTCGAGGCGGCCCTGCACCACCGCGCCCTTACCCTCCTTGAACAGGTCGGGCAGCGTGCCGCGATAGGTCACGGGAATGATCTTCGCGGTGTCGGTGATCGCGAAGCGCACGGTGAGGCCGTCGGCTTCGCGCGCGATCGAACCTTCCTCGACCATCCCGCCGATGCGGAAGGTCTTGCCGGTCGGCGCCTTGCCTGCGGCCACTTCGGACGGCGTATGGAAGAACACCAGGTTCTGCTGGAACGCGCTCAGCACCAGGGCCACCGCGGCCACCAGCAGGGCGACGCCGCTGCCGACGAGGATCAGACGTTTGTTGCGGGCTTTCATCTTTCGGACTCCGTGGCGGGTTCGGGCTCACCGCCGTTTTGCCTGCCGGCATCCTTGCCGAGCGCGCGCCGCCAACGCAGCAGGCGGCGCGTAGTGTCTTTCCGGCGCTGGAGCACGAGCATCAGCTCGAGCGCCACCAGAATGAGGGCGAGGCCGTAGCTGCCCCACACGTAAAAGGCCGCCCCCCCCATGTCCCAGAACGCGGACCAGCTTTCCCACGACATCAGGCACGCCCTCCGCCGCTTCGCAGCTCTTGTTCGAGCACCGCCCCCACCCACTCGGTATGACGCTCGCGCTCGAGGATCATCGGCCGCACCCGCCACAGGACCACCGCCAGGGTGTAGGCCCAGGACGCCAGCGCCATCACCAGCATCCCGGCGAGCATGGTCGCGGCCATCGACGGCGCCTTGGTCAGACTCACCGAGGCGCCCTGGTGCAAGGTGTTCCACCACTGCACCGAGAAATAGATGATCGGCACGTTCACCGCGCCGACCAGGGCGATGATCGCCCCGGCGCGGTCGGCACGGCGCGGGTCCTCGATCGCGCGGGTGAGGGCGATGAAACCGAAGTACAGGAACAGCAACAGCAGCTGCGAGGTCAGGCGCGCGTCCCACACCCAGTACGCCCCCCAGGTCGGCTTGCCCCACAGCGCGCCGGTCCACAACGCGACGACGCAGAACAGCGCCCCGGTCGGGGCCAGCGCCTGGCTCATGAGGAAGGACAGGCGGGTGTTCATGACCAGGCCGACCGCCGACCAGAACGCCATCACCAGGTAGATGAACATCGACATCCAGGCTGCCGGCACGTGGATGAAGATCACCCGGTAGACCTCGCCCTGGGTGGCGTCGGTGGGGGCGACGAAAAAGCCCAGCCACAGGCCGGCCACACCGAGCACCGCGGCCACCGCCGCGAACCAGGGCGCGAGCCGGCCGGCAAGAGGATAGAAGTGCTGCGGGGCGGCGAAGCGGAACAGGCTGCGAGCGCGTTCGGGTTTGTTCATGCGCTGAAAAGTCGCTTTACAGGTTGGCGGAGCCCTTTTCGGGAAGGTCTCCGCAGGTGTCGTCAATCGGTCGAAATTCTCAGCGCCGCCGCACACGCCATCGGAGCGAGCGCGAGCGCGCCGGCCAGCCCGCCCCCCAGCAGCAGCAGATGGGCCGCCGCGCCGGAGCCGGACAGCTCCGCCTCCACCGCGCCGGCGCCGAAGATCAGCACCGGCACGAACAGCGGCAGCACCAGCAGCGCCAGCAACATGCCGCCCCCGCGCAGGCCCAGGGTCAGCGCCGCGCCCACCGCTCCGAGCAGGGCCAGGATCGGCGTGCCGAGCGTCAAACTTAGTACCAGCACCGCCAGACCACCTTGCTCCAGGTCAAGCAGCAAGGCCATCGCCGGCGCCACCGCGACCACCGGCAGGCCGGTGCTGAGCCAGAACGCGAGCACTTTCGCCGTCACCCACAGCGCGGCCGGTTCCCTAGACAGGAGAAGCTGCTCCAAGGTTCCGTCGACGTAGTCCTGGGCGAACAGGCGGTGCAGCGACAGCAGGCAGGCGAGCAGCGCCGCCACCCACAGCACGCCGGGGGCGATCGCGCGCAGCTGGTTGGGTTCGGCGCCGACCCCGAACGGGAACAGGCAGACCACGATGATGAAGAAGGCGAGCGTGACCAGCACGTCGGCGCGGCCGCGCCAGGCGAGCAGCAGATCGCGGCGCAGCACGGCGAGGAAAGTGCTCAGCACGCGAAGGCCCCGACGTCGAGCACCGCCGGCGGCGTCGCGAACGGCGCATCCTGGTGGGTGGTCAGCATCACCATGCCGCCGCCGGCACAGTGCGCCGACAAGGTCGCGGCAAGATCGGCCACGGCATGGACGTCGAGCGCGGTAAACGGCTCGTCGAGCACCCACAGCGGCCGTGCGGCGGACAGGAACAGGCGCGCCAGGCCGACGCGCCGGCGCTGGCCCTGGGACAGCACCCGCGCCGGCAGGTCGAGCTGGCGCGCGAGGCCGATCCGCTCCAGGGCGTGGACGCAGGCCTTCTCGTCGACCACGTCGCCGGCGGCGGCGCAGGCGAAGCGCAGGTTTTCCAGCGGGCTCAGCAGGTCGTTGAGCGCAGCGGCGTGACCGAGGTAGAGCAGCTCGCCGTGGAAAGCCTCGCGCGCGCGCCGGATCGATTCGCCGCGCCAGCGGATCTCGCCGGCCTCGGGCAGGGCCAGCCCGGTAGCCAGGCGCAGCAGGCTGGTCTTGCCCACGCCGTTGGGACCGGCCACGCGCAGCAGCCCGCCCGCCTGGAGGCGGAAGGCGAGGTCGCGGAACAGCAGGCGATCGCCCTTCAGGCAGGCGAGATCTCGGGTTTCAAGCATGGGGGAGGATTGAACCACAGCCGGTGCGGGATCGGAACCGGCACGGCGGGAGAATTTCGGTGGCGCACAACGTCCTCCCGCCGCAGAGCCCCTCGGGAACGCAGCTTTCCCGTAGGCGCGGCACCACCACGGAACCCCGCGGCGTGCGGCTCAGTCCTTCTTCACCGGCGGATGCATCACCTCGGGCGCGACCCCCTCACGCGGTGCGCCGATATGCTGGTCGACCGGCGGCAGCGAGTGGGCGATGCCCTTGTGGCAGTCGATGCAGGTCTTGCCCTCGGCGAAGCCGGCCTGGTGCATCTGATTGGAGCGGCGGCCCTGCACCGAGTAGTCGAAGTACTCGTAGTTGTGGCAGTTGCGGCACTCCTGCGAGTTGTTCGCCTTCATGCGGGTCCACTCGTTCTGCGCCAGGCGCAGGCGTTCCGCGGCGAACTTCTCCGGCGTGTCGATGGTGCCCATCACCTTGCCGTAGAGCTCGCGCGAGGCCTTGATCTTGCGGATCATTTTCGCCCCCCACTCCTTGGGCACGTGGCAGTCCGGGCAGGTCGCGCGCACGCCGGTGCGGTTCTGGTAGTGTATGGTGTTGCGGTACTCCTTGAAGACGTTTTCCTCCATCTCATGGCAGGAAATGCAGAACCTCTCGGTGTTGGTCATCTCCAGGGCCCAGTTGAAGCCCCCCCAGAACACCACCCCCGCGGCGACGAGCAGGACGATGGCGCCCCAGCCCGCACCGCGGATGCGCTGCATCAGGCTCTCGTTGTTGTCGGTCATATCGATCCCCGTCTATCGATGCTTCAGCGCAGGCCTTCAGCGCGCTGGAAACTGTTGCCGACCAGCGGCTTGGCGTCGGTCTGGGGCACATGGCACTGCATGCAGAAGTAGCGCCGCGGCGAGATGTTGGAGAGTTCGCCACCGTCACGATCCTTGAAGTGGGTCAGGCTGACCTTGGTGGCGCCGGACTCCTTGTAGCGGCTCCAGGCGTGACAGTCCATGCACTTGTTGAAGTTGATCGAGACCTCGTAGCCCTCGACCTTGTGCGGGATCAGCGGCGGCTGCTGCACGTAGTCGCGGTCGATCGGCGCCTGATCGGGGATCGGCTTGTAGTTGCCGACCTGCAGTTCCTGGTCTGCCACATCCGCGCCGCGGATGCTCTTGACCGCCTGCGCCAGCGCTGCGGGCGGCACCATTGCACCGAAGCCGACAGCGGCGACGAGTGCGAGCACCAGATTTCGGGTTTGTTTTTTCATCACTCGCTCCTGTTGAATCGGGTCGTAATGCGGAAAACGTCCTTGCCGCACACATCCACGCAGCGTCCGCAGATGGTGCAGCCGGCATCCAGAATGAGGGGATGGTCCTGGCCGGCCCCCTTGAGCGCCGGCCGGATGACCTGCGGCTCGGGGCACACCGCGAAGCAGTCCATGCAGTCATTGCACGCGCTGCGCTTGGCGGCCGCGACCTTGACGACGGAGGCCCGCCCGAGCAGCGCATAGAAGGCGCCCTGCGGGCACAGGTGGCCGCACCAGCCGCGCGGCGCGATCAGCAGGTCGTAGAAGAAGATGCCGCCGACGATGCCCCAGGCCAGGCCGAAGCCGAAGATCAGGCTGCGGTGGAACATCGACACCGGATTCACCCACTCCCACGCCAGCGCACCGGTCGTCGCGGCGATCACCGGCACGAAGCCGAGCAGCCAGTAGCGCGTGCTGCCGGCCGGCGCCTTGCCGCCCTTGAGGCCCAGCCACCGGCGCAGCCAGGCGGCGGCGTCGGTGACGAGGTTGACCGGGCACACCCACGAGCAGAACAGCCGCCCGCCGAACAGCAGGTAGAAGACGAGCACGATCCCGGCCCCAAGCAGCGCCTCCTGGTAGGGCCAGTGCCCGGCGGCGAGCTGCTGCGCGACCAGGAAGGGGTCGGTGAGCGGCAGCACGCCGAGGGTGAGGCTGGACGACAGGTTGCCCTTGACGATCCACCACCCCAGCCAGGGTCCGGCGAGGAACAGCGCGAGGATGCCGAGCTGCAACGTACGCCGCAACAGCAGCCATTTGTGCGCCCGCAACCAGCCCTTGGCCTCCACCGCCTCGCGCCCCGGGCGCGCGACCGCGCCGCGCACACTGGTGGGCGGGACCTTGCGTTCCGGCGCAGCGCCGGAGCTCACGTGTGCGCTCATGGCTTCCACCCCGAATCGAGACCACTGCCCGCAGGTCTCGCGGGCGCGTATTCGTGCACCTGAGCCGGCCCCTGCCCGGGTTCGACCCGGGTGTCGCCGTAGGCCCTGCCTTCGAGGCCGCGCACCGGCAGCTCGATCTGGTCGCCGATCAGCGACCCGCCGGCGGCTTCCTTCTCTTCCCAGCCGCGAAAGTAATGCTCCGCCTTCGAGCCCTGCGCCAGCCTGATCGGCAACACCTTGATCGCCGACTCGCCGGGCAGCACGCAGGCCTTCTCGCACTTGCCGCAGCCGGTGCAGTACTCGGAATGCACGGTCGGCAGCAGCATCGCGTGGCGGTCGGAGCGCGGGTTGTGGATGCGCTCGAGGGTGATTGCCTGGTCGATGGCCGGGCACACCCGGTAGCACACGTCGCAACGCAGGCCGAGGAAGTTGAGGCAGTTCTCCTGGTCGATGAGCACCGCCAGCCCCATCTTCGCCTTGGTGATGTCGACCAGCGCACGGTCGAGCGCGCCGGTCGGACAGGCGGCCACGCAGGGGATGTCCTCGCACATCTCGCAGGGGATGTCGCGCGCCTCGAAATACGGCGTGCCCGTCGCCACCCCGTCGCCGAGCTCGGCCAGCTTGAGGGTCTTGTAGGGACAGTCGCGCACGCACAGACCGCAGCGCACACAGGCCGCAAGGAAATCGTCTTCGGAGAGCGCGCCGGGCGGACGAATGGCAGTCACCGGCAGCGCCGATGCCTGCTTCGCATACATCCCGGCACCGAGCGCGAGCAGACCCGCCCCGCCAACGACGCCCGCCGCATCCTTCAGGAAGCGGCGGCGCGACGACCGCGGGGCGGCTGCATCGCGTCCGCTCGATTGCACCTTGTCGTTCATCACCATCGCGAGTCCCGCCCCCGCACGTCCCCCCGGTCGGCGGGGGGGCAGGGCTCGCGCCTCCTCTCATCAAGCCTTGAGAACCTTCACCGCGCACTTCTTGAAGTCGGTCTCCTTCGAGATCGGGCAGGTGGCGTCGAGCGTGAGCTTGTTCACCAGCCGGCCTTCGTCGAAGAAGGGCACGAAGATCAACCCGACCGGCGGCTTGTTGCGGCCGCGGGTCTCCAAGCGGGCGACGATCTCGCCGCGCCGCGACACCACCTTGATCGCCATGCCGCGCTGCAGGCCGCGCTTCTGCGCGTCCTCGGGGTGCATGAAGACCTGCGCCTCGGGCACCGAGCGGTGCAGCTCGGGCACGCGCCGGGTCATCGAGCCGGTGTGCCAGTGCTCCAGCACGCGGCCGGTGCACAGCCACATGTCGAACTCGGCATCGGGCATCTCGGGCGGATCCTGGTAGGGCAACGCGAAGATGACGGCCTTGTTGTCCTTGTGGCCGTAGAACTTCACGCCCTCGCCGGCCTGGACGTACGGGTCGTAGCCCTCGCGGAAGCGCCACAGGGTTTCCTTGTTGTCGACCACCGGCCAGCGCAGGCCGCGCGCCTTGTGATAGACGTCGAAGTCGGCGAGGTCGTGGGCGTGGCCGCGGCCGAAGCTGGCGTACTCCTCGAACAGGCCCTTCTGCAGGTAGTAGCCGAGCTCCTTCGACTCGTCGTTCATGTAGCCGGCCCAGGCGTGGCCGTTGGCCTTCTCGACGTCCTCGAGCGGGAATTTGTTCACCTGGCCGTTGGCGTAGAGCACGTCGTACAGGGTCTTGCCGCGGTACTCAGGCTTCTTCGCGATGAGCTCCTCCGGCCACACGTCCTCGACCTTGAAGCGCCTAGAGAACTCGATGTACTGCCACAGGTCGGACTTGGATTCGCCCGGCGCCGCCACCTGCTGGCGCCAGAACTGGGTGCGACGCTCGGCGTTGCCAAAGGCGCCTTCCTTTTCGGCCCACATCGCGCACGGCAGGATCAGGTCGGCCGAGAGCGCGGAGACCGTCGGGTACACGTCCGAGACCACCACGAAGGCCTCCGGGTTGCGCCAGCCCGGATAGATCTCGTCATTGACGTTGGGACCCGCCTGCATGTTGTTGGTGGTCGTGGTCCAGTAGCACTTGAGCTTGCCGTCCTTGAGCGCGCGGCTCTGCGCCACCGCGTGGTAGCCGATCTTGGGCGAGATGGTGCCTTCGGGCAGCCTCCAGATCTCCTCGCTGAGCGCGCGGTGCATCGGATTCATCACCACCATGTCCGCCGGCAGGCGGTGGGCGAAAGTGCCGACCTCGCGCGCGGTGCCGCAAGCCGAGGGCTGGCCGGTGAGCGAGAATGGGCTGTTGCCCGGCTCGGAGATCTTGCCCACCAGCAGGTGGACGTTGTAGATCATGTTGTTCACCCAGGTGCCGCGGGTGTGCTGGTTGAAGCCCATGGTCCAGAACGACACCACCTTGCGTTTCGGGTCGGCATACTGCTGAGCCATCTTGATCAGGCGGTCCGCGGGCACGCCGGACAGCTTCGCCACCTTCTCGACGGTGTACTCGGAGACGAACTTGGCGAAGTCGTCAAAGCTGCAGTCCTTCGCCGCGCCGGTATTGCCCTTCGGCTTGCCGTCCGCGCCCGGATAGCCGTTGCTGGTGGCCTTGGCCTCGAGCGGGTGATTCGGACGCAGGCCGTAGCCAATGTCGCCCTCGCCGATCTTGAACTTGACGTTGCGCTCGACGAAGGCCTTGTTGACCTTGCCGTTCTGGATGATGTAGTTGCAGATGAAGTTGAGGATGGCCAGGTCGGTCTGCGGCACGAAGATCATCGGGTTGTCGGCGAGCTCGTAGGAACGGTGCTCGAAGGTCGACAGCACATGCACTTCGCAGCCTTCCTTGGACAGGCGGCGGTCGCTGATGCGGCTCCACAGGATGGGGTGCATCTCCGCCATGTTCGAGCCCCACAGCACGAAGGTGTCGGCGTTCTCGATGTCGTCGTAGCAGCCCATCGGTTCGTCGATGCCGAAGGTGCGCATGAAGCCGGCCACCGCCGAGGCCATGCAGTGGCGCGCGTTGGGGTCGATGTTGTTGGTGCGAAAGCCCGCCTTCATCAGCTTGGCGGCGGCATAACCTTCCCAGATCGTCCACTGGCCCGAGCCGAACATGGCGACCGAGTCGGGGCCGTGCTCCCTGATCGCCTTCTTCCACTTCTGCTCCATGATGTCAAAGGCCTGGCCCCACGAGATCGGCGCGAACTCGCCATTCTTGTCGTACTGGCCGTTCTTCATGCGCAGCAGCGGCTTGGTGAGGCGGTCCTCGCCGTACATGATCTTGGACAGGAAGTAGCCCTTGATGCAGTTCAGGCCGCGGTTGACCGGCGAGTCGGGGTCGCCCTGGGTGGCGACCACGCGCCCGTCCTGCACGCCCACCAGCACCGAACAGCCGGTGCCGCAGAAACGGCAGGCAGCCTTGTCCCAGCGCACCTTGGTGCTGCCCGCGCCGGGCGGCTGCGCCTCGGCGACGACCGGGATGCCGATGCCGGCAGTCGCCGCCGCCGCGGCGATCGCGTTGTTCTTGATGAATTCGCGTCGATTCATGCTCATGTCAGACCTCCGTCAATTCCAGACCTTCATCGGTGTATTCGTAGGCGAGTGCCAATCCCTGCACCTTGGGCAGCAGGTTCACCGCCAGAATCGAGTCGGTCACCGACCAGCCCGCGCCGTCCTCGATGGTGATGACGATGCTGCCTTTCTCGGCGGACGACCCGTGCAACTCGACCCCGGGGACCTTCTTCAGGCCCTCGACGATCGCGGGAAAATCCGCGGGAAAGGCCCGCACGACCAGACTTGCAATATTCATGGTTCGCTCTCCGTAGGCAGGGGATTGCGCGTGTCGATCGCACGCATCGGGCACGGGCCGATGCAGGCACCGCAGGCGGTACAGGCCGCGGCATCGAGCTCCGGAAATGCGACGCCCCCGAGACGGGGGCGGAAACGGATCGCAGCTTCGGGACAGGACTCACCACACACGCGGCATTCCACACCGCGCGCGGCCAGGCAGTCCGCTCCGATCGCCGCGACGCGCACCCAGGGCAACGTGCCTGCGTCGGCGCGGTGCAAGGCCTGCGGCTCACACACCGCCACGCACCGGGCGCAGAAAGTGCACTCACCGCGGGTGAAATCGACACCGGGGAAACCGCCGTCCATGCGCACCAGGATGGCGGTGGGGCAGGCTTCGATGCAGCGCTCGCAGCGCGTGCAGCGGGCGACGAAGTCATCCTCCGCCGCCCAGGGCGGGCGGAGTGCGGGGTCGGTTGCGCGCGTGCGTCCGAACAGGAAGCTCCGGCGGGAACTCGCTACGCGCGTGGAGGAGAGGAAAGTCAAGGACGGTCCTGCGATGTGCGCAGGCGCCATTACACTCCAGCCATGCCGTATGATTGTTGACTCAAATCAATATGATGAAATATCACGATGATGGGCAAGGCATCTCCGACCCACCATGAGATCCATCAACCGCGCATGTGCTCGACCGCCCACACCGCGGCTTCGACCCGCGAGCGCAGGTCGAGCTTGCGCAGGATGTGCTTGACGTGGACCTTCACCGTGCCTTCGGCGATGTCGAGCTCGCGTCCGATATGCTTGTTCGACAGTCCGGCGGCGATCCTTTCGAGGATGCGGACTTCCTGCTCGGTGAGCCCGGCGGCGGCGACCGACTGCGGCCGGGCCTCGCTGCGCAGCGCGGCGGCGAGCAGGTGGTTGAGCTGCGGCGGAATCACGACCCGGCCGGCAGCGACTTCGGCGAGGGCGCCGAGCATCTCTTCCGGCTCCATGTCCTTGAGCAGGTAGGCATCGGCGCCGCCGCGCAGCGCCGCGACCACGTCCTCACCCTGGTCCGACACCGTAACCATTACCACGCGTGCGCCGATGCGCGTACCGCGCAGGCTGCGCAACACGTCCAGCCCGCTCATGTCGCGCATGTTCAGGTCGAGCAGGACCAGATCGGGCTGCAGCGCACGCGCCATGGCGAGCCCTTCCTCGCCGCTGGCGGCCTCGCCGACCAGCCGGAAGCCGTCGATCGTCCGCAGCAGCTGCGCCAGCCCTTTGCGGAAAAGCGGATGGTCGTCCACGATCAGGACCGATTGCGTTTCGTTCATCGTCAAGGCAGCTCCGGCTTCAAATTCCGCCCAGGGGCGGTCGGGTTCGGTGCGGGCGGGCGCTCGCTGCCCGCCGTCAGTCGGTCGCGGTGCGCCGCGTGACCTTGCCGCCGAAGGCGCCGCCAGCCAGCACCCGCGCCGCCGCGAAGCGCACCCCGACGCGGGTGCCGCCTTCCGCACGGTTGCCGATTTCGATCTCGCCGCCGAGGCTGTGGGCGCGCTCGCGCATGATCGACAGTCCGTGGTGGTTGCGCGCATCCTCGGGCGGGGCGCCGAGGCCGACGCCGTCATCCTCGACTTCGATCCCGACTTCGCCGCCGGCATTGCCGAGCACGGCCACCCGGGCCCGGCGCGCACCGGCGTGGCGCACCATGTTCGACAAGGCTTCGCGCACGATCTGCAGGACATGCACTTCCTGGTTCGGACTGAGGACACAGTCGCCCAGACGCAACTCGAGCGCCACCTCGAGCTTGCCACGCGCGCCGTACTCCCGCACCGCGTCGCCGAGCAGGCGGTCGAGGTCGCCGGACAGACCGAGGCGGAACGACACCAGCAACTCGCGCAACTGGCGGTAGGCGGCATTGATCCCCGTGCGCAGGTCGACCAGAATCGGCCCGGCTTCGGCCGCACGCGCCGGATCGCCGGCCACACGCTGCAGCAGGCTGGCCTGGATCTTCATGTAGGACAGCGCCTGCGCGAGCGAGTCGTGCAGTTCGCGCGCGATCACCGAACGTTCCTCCTGCAGCGCGAGCAGGCGCTCCTGCTCGCCGCGCCGCGCCGCGCCCAGCGCCATGCCGATGTGGCGCGACAAGGCCTCGACGAGCTGGCGCTGCCAGTCCTCCAGGCCCGCCCCCGGCGGCAGCGCCAGGCGCAGCATGCCGTAGTGATGCTCGCGGTCGCGCAGCGGAAAGCGCAACAGGTCGCCGTTGCCCGGAACCATGCTGATGCGGCAGTCGGCGCACGCGTCCTCGCCGCGGGCGATGCGTTCGGGGCAGGCACCGAACGTCGACGCGATCACCGCCGCCGCGGCCTCGGCCTGGGGCTCGATGCACACGAAGCTGCCGCTCAGCCCGGCGACCCGGTCGATATCGCGCAGCGTGGCCTCGTAGGCTTCAGGCGCGGTCGGGCTGTGATAGAGGCGGGTGATCGCGTGATAGAGCAGCTCCAGCGCGCGGTTGCTGCGCTGCAGCTCGGTGGTCTTCTCGGCAACATGGCGCTCGAGGTTGCCATACAGCTTCTCCAGTTCGCCCGCCATCAGGTTGAACGAGGTGCCGACACGGCCGATTTCGTCTTCGCCGGTGTTGCCCACACGCGCGCTGAAATCGCCCCCGGCGATACGCCGCGCCGCCTCGAGGAGGCCGCCGAGCGGGCGCAGCAAGGCGCGGTAGAGAAGGCCGAGCGCGATCACGGCGACAATCAGGGTCAGCCCCATCGCCAACGCCAGCGTCCGGTGCAGGCCGTGGACACGGACCTCGTTGTCGTGCTCGAGCCCCGCTACCAGCGCATCGATCTGTTCGACGAAGGCATCGACCTCGGCCAGCAGCCGTTCGATTTCGGCCGCCGACAGCGCCCCTCCGCGGGACAGCGCTTCGAGCCGCGGCCGCAGGCTCGCGCGCCATGCCGCGTGCACCCCGCGGTAGGCCACGGCGAACGGCGCCTGCGGCGCGCGCGCGATCGCCTGTGCCAGGGCCGGGTGTTCGAGCTGGCGCTCGAAGTCGCCGCTCACCGCCATCCCGCGCGCGGACAAGCCGCGCCCGCCCAGGCTGTCGACCGCGGCCAGGCTCGGAATGCGTTGCGCATAGCGGCGGAGGCTGCCGGCGACCTTGATCGCTTCGGCGCTGCTGCGCGCGCGCTCGACGACCAGCACCGAGGCGCTCATTCCGGCGAGACCGATCAGCGCCAGCGTCAGCATCGCCACCGTCACCAGCAGCATGATCGAGCGCCGCAGCACCGGCGGCGGGAGCTGCATGTTCATCCGCACGCCCCCGTCATGCCGGCGCTGCCGGCAACAACGTGGACATATCCGTTTTTCCCCGCAAGCGCGCCGTTGGTCGGTGAAAACTCCATAGATTCAGCATCCTCCATCGGATCACGGAAATGATTCCATACCTCCTTGGAGGTACATGGCAGGAATCCCGCCCACGCATCCGCCATCCGCGGAGATCGGTGGCCCGGCCGGGAAGGCTAGTGTACAAACCCGCCACAGCCTGCTGCGGCTGGCCATGGAGTACGACATGAAAACCAAACGACAATGCCCGCCCCCCCCTCTTTCCGACTTCGCCCCCTTCGACCTCCTCGATCCCCGCACGCTCGAACGCGTCAGCGCCAGCGTCCGCCCGATCCACGCCGCGCGCGGTGAGCTGCTGGTGCAGCGCGACGACCGCCCGCGCGGCGTCCACCTCGTCGTCGACGGCGACGTGAAGTGTTTCGTGCTGTCCCCTTCGGGCAGCGAGAAGATCATCCGCATCGCCACCAGCGGCGCCTTCTTCGGCGAAGACGCCGCCCTCCTCGATCGTCCCCACGTCGTCAATGCGCAGGCCATGCGCGCCTGCGAGCTACTGCTGGTGCCGACCGCGGCGCTGCGTGGCGCGATGGACGCGTCCCACCGCTTCTGTACGGCGATGGGCCTGCGCCTGGCCGCCGCCAGCCACGACCTGATGTCGACGCTGCAGCTGCAGCTGCAGCTGAGCAGCACGCAGCGGGTCGCCCACTATCTGACCCGGCTCGCGCCGGAAGATGCCGAGCATTGGGAAATCCACCTCGAAACCGACAAGCAGACCATCGCCGCCCAGCTCAACCTGACTCCGGAGACGCTGTCGCGGGTGCTGGCGCACTTCGTCCGCGAAGGCCTGATCCGGCCCCGCGGCCGGCGCGGCATGGTACTCAACAAGCTGTCGCAGCTGCGTACCTGCGCCGCGCATTAGCGCATCCACGCCCGCGCCAGGAGATGAACGCGCCACGCCGGGCGACGGCGGGGTTCACAGCGGCCGCACGCGGGCGAGATTGCCCGGCACCGCGAGCCAGCGGCTGAAGATGCGCCAGGTGTCGAGATCGAACGCCGGCGTCCGGCCGGCGGCCGCCGCCAGTAACGCATCGGCGGAGTCCGCGCTGGCGAGGTGGCACCAGTGCGCGAACAGGTGGAAAGCCTCGCGCCCGCTGTCGGCGTGGCGCTCGCCGACGATCACGGCGCCTGGCCATGGCCAGGGTTTGACACGCACCGCCTCGAGCGCGGCGGCCAGGCGCGCGTCGTGCGCGGCCGGTGTTTCCCGGCCGGCGCACACTCCGGCGCAGCGCCGGGCGGCATGGGCGCTGCAGGCACCGGTAGCGCCCGCCTCGAGGCCGAGGCGGCGCGGGCACAGGCGGTACAGCAGGGCCAGCTCGCGCAGCAGGTTGTCGGCTTCGCGCGGCGTGCGGAACGCGCCGTACAGCCCATCCCAGCTGCCGGGGTCGGTACCGGCGATCTTCACCCGCTGCCAGATCGGCGGGCGCCGGCGGTTTTCCAGCAGACGCAGGGCGAAAGCCTCCGCGCCGCTCTCGGGTGGGCGGTTCGCGCTCGGGCGCAGGGCGCGCAACAGCGCGTGCTCGAGCAGCTGCGCGCCCAACTCGCCGGCCGTCTCGCGCCACTCCACGCGCTGCACCCGCGCCGCCAGGCCGGCGTCGCGGCCCTTGCGCACGGCCCCGGAAAAATGCTCCTTGACCCGCGCGCGCAGGCTCGCCGCGCGGCCGATGTAGAGCGGGCGGTCGCTGCGCCCGGGCGGCGGCGCCTCGGCCTCGGCGTGCAACAGGTACACGCCGGGTACGTCGGGGAGCGCTTCGAGCAGGCCCTCGGGCAGGCCGGGCGGGGTCTGCGGCGCCTTCATCGCCCGCGCCACCGCCTGCTCGAGCACTTCGGCGGCAAAGCCCGCACGGGCGAGCTGGACGAACTGCCACAGCACTTCGGCGTCGCCCATCGCCCGGTGGCGTGCGGCACACACCAGGCCGTGGCGCTCGATCAAGGCATCGAGGCCGTGGCGGTGATGCTCGGGATAGAGCGCGCGCGAGAGCTTGACCGTGCACAGCACCGGGGCGTCGAATTCGCGCCCGCTGCGGGCGAAGGCGTTCTTGATGAAGCCGTAGTCGAAACGGGCGTTGTGGGCGACGAAGACGCAGCCCTCGAGGAGCCCGGCGACCGTGTCGGCGACGGCCTCGAACGCGGGCGCGCCAGCGACCATCTCGTCGCTGATGCCGGTCACGCCCTGGATCAGGGCGGGGATCGGCCGCCCGGGGTCGACCAGGCTGTCCCAGCGCGCAACGACCTCGCCGTCCTCGACGCGGAGGATGGCAATCTCGGTGATGCGATCGCGCACCGGGTGGGCGCCGGTGCTCTCGACGTCGATGAAGGCGAGGCGGCGCGGCAGGCTCATCGGCGCACGCCCGTCAGCGCAGGGGCACCGCCCCGCCCCGGGCGGCCGCCCGCGCCGCGGGGGGACCGCCGCCGGTCAGCGCTCAATGGCCGACGTCGTAGTAGTAGGGCTTGACCGGAACCCGCGCCTGCGCCAGGCGCTGCTGCTCGGTGAGGTCCTGCGGTTTGTCCCACCACAACGCGCGCCCTTTCTGCTGCTCCTCGCGCTGCTCGGGGTGCTTTTCCATCCATTCGCGCATGAATCGGGTGTGTTCGGATTCGTACATCGCCATTTCGGCTCGCTCCACGGGTCATCGGTACAGGGGCGGCATTCTACCAGCGCTGCCGGCGTTCAGCCCACGCGGCCATCGCCCTTGACGCGGCCGATGCGCACCACCTCGGGCTGGCGGCGCACCGCCCGCATCACCTTCGCCAGGTGCATGCGGTCACGCACCTGGAGGATGAAGTGGAGCGCAGTGTAGGTGCCCTGCTCGCTGTCCATGCTGACGCTCTGGATGTTGCAGTCCTCTTCCGCGATCGCGCTCGCGACGCGGGCGAGCACGCCGCGCGAATTACGGCTGAGGACGCGGATGGCGACATCGAACAGACGCTCGTCGCTGCCGTGCTCCCAGTCCACATCCACCCAGCGCCCGCGGTCGCCGCGCAGCTTGGCGACGTTGGGGCAGTCGTGGGTGTGGACTTCGAGGCCCTGGCCCTTGCGCAGGGTGCCGATGATCGGGTCGCCCGGGATCGGCCGGCAGCAGCGCGCCAGCTGCACCGCGATGCCCTCCGAGCCGCGGATGGTGATCGCCCCCGCAGGCTTGGGCTTGATCACGTCGGGGCGGCCGGATTCCAGATCCTGCACTTCGGCAAGGCGGCGGGCGACGATCGCCGGCAGGCGCTTGCCGAGCCCGAGATCGGCGAAGATTTCCTTCTTGTAGCGCACGCCGCGGTCGCGCAGGAAACGGTCCCAGGCGAAGGTCGACACCTGGCCGAGGGTAAGCCCGTGCGGGCGCAGGGCCTGGTTCAGAAGGCGCTCGCCGAGCGCGATCGACTCGTCCTGCTGGGCGTTCTTCATGAAATGGCGGATCTGCGAGCGCGCCTTGCCGGTGCGCGCGTACGACAGCCAGGCCGGGTTGGGATTGGCGTGGGCGGCGGTGATGATCTCGATCTGGTCGCCATTGCGCAGTTCGCTGCGCAGCGGCATCAGGTCGCCGTTGATGCGGCAGGCAACGCAGCGGTTGCCGATGTCGGTATGCACCGCATAGGCGAAATCGACCGGTGTCGACCCCTTCGGCATCGAGAAGATCGTGCCCTTGGGCGAGAACACGTAGACCTCGCCCGGGAACAGGTCGATCTTGACGTGCTCGAGGAACTCGGTGGCCTCGCCCGAGGTGGACTGCAGCTCGAGCAGTGACTGGAGCCAGGAGTGGGTGCGCTGCTGCAGCTCGGTGAGGGTCTTCTCGTCTTCCTTGTAGAGCCAGTGCGAGGCGACGCCGCTCTCGGCGATGTGGTGCATCTCGCGCGTGCGCACCTGCACTTCCACCGGCATGCCGAAGGGGCCGATCAGGGTGGTGTGCAGGCTCTGGTAGCCGTTGGCCTTGGGAATCGAAAGGTAGTCCTTGAACTTGCCCGGCACCGGCTTGTACATCGAGTGCAGCGCGCCGAGGGCGAGGTAACAGCTGGGCACGTCGCGGACGATGACGCGAAAGCCGTAGATGTCCAGCACCTGCGAGAAGCTCAGGTGCTTCTCGACCATCTTGCGGTAAATGCCGTAGAGGTGCTTTTCGCGCCCCTGGACCTCGGCCGAGATGCCCCACTGCGGCAGGCGCTCCTCGATGCTGTGGCGGATGCGGCCGACGACCTCGCGGCGGTTGCCGCGCGCGGCGCGGATCGCTTTCGCCAGCACCGCGTAGCGCAGCGGATACTTGTTGCGGAACGCCAGCTCCTGCAACTCGCGGTAGAGGTCGTTGAGGCCGAGGCGGTTGGCGATCGGAGCGTAGATTTCCAGCGTCTCGCTGGCGATGCGGCGGCGCTTGGCGGCACGGATGTGGTCCAGCGTGCGCATGTTGTGCAGGCGGTCGGCGAGCTTGATCAGGATCACGCGCAGATCGCTCGCCATCGCCAGCAGCATCTTGCGGAAGTTCTCGGCCTGGGCCTCTTCCTGCGAGCGGAATTCGATCTTGTCGAGCTTGGACAGGCCGTCGACCAGTTCGGCGGCGACCTTGCCGAAGCGCTCGGCGATCTCCGCCTTGGTGATGTGGGTGTCCTCCATCACGTCGTGGAGGAGCGCCGCGATCAGCGCCTGGGGGTCGAGGCGCCAGTCGGCGACCAGCGAGGCGACCGCCACCGGGTGGGTGACGTAGGGCTCGCCGCTGATGCGGAACTGCCCGGCATGGGCGTTGGCGGCGAAATGGTAAGCCGCTTCGATGCGGCCGACGTCTTCGGCCTTGAGGTAGCCGAGCAGCTTGGTCTTGAGCTGCTGGAAATCGAGCGCGAGGACGCTCGAGGCCGGCGGCCGGAAAGGGGGCGGGGGGACGCCGACGTCGCTGCTCGCCATGCTCGCCCCCGCCCTGCGGGTCAGGCCTGCCCGCGGTTGAGCATCTCGAGGCCGACCTTGCCTGCCGCCACTTCGCGCAACGCGATCACGGTGGGTTTGTCCTTGTCGTTGGGGTCGAGTTCGATCTGCGGCGTGCTGCCGATGGTCAGCTGGCGGGCACGGTAGGTGGCCGCCAGGGTGAGCTGGAAGCGGTTCGGGATGCGTTTGAGGCAGTCTTCGACGGTGATGCGGGCCATGTTCAGTCCTGTTCGAGAAAATTGAAATATTGCGGATGCCGCTGGTGCTGGCACTCGTAGCGCAGACGCGCGGCACGCACCACGGCGATGAGGTCGTCGAGCGCGGCATCGATTTCATTATTGATTATAACGTAGTCGAATTCGCCCACATGGCGCATTTCCCCGCGCGCGCCGAGCAGGCGGCGGCTGATCACTTCGTCGCTGTCGGTGCCGCGTCCGCGCAGGCGCGCCTCGAGCGCCTCCACCGACGGCGGCAGCACGAACACCCCGATCGAACCGGGAAAGGCTTTGCGCACCTGCTGCGCGCCCTGCCAGTCGATTTCGAGCAAGGTGTCGCGGCCGGCGGCGATCTGTTCCCTTAGCCAGGCCTTCGAGGTGCCGTAGTAGTTGCCATGCACTTCCGCCCATTCGAGGAATTCGCCGCGGTCGCGCAACGCGCGGAAGGTGGGCACATCGACGAAGCGGTACTCGCGCCCATCCTGTTCGCCGGGGCGCGGCGCGCGGGTGGTGAAGGAGATCGACAACTGCACGCGCGGATCGCGCTGCAGCAGTCCGTGCACCAGGGTGGTCTTGCCCGCGCCCGAAGGCGCGGTGACGATGAAGAGGGTTCCGGGCATGGAGGCAGTCCGTTCCGTGGTCGAGCGTCGCATTCTGCCATCGCCGCTGCGAGCCCGCGACCGCCCCCTCGCGCTCAGCGCGGGAACTGGCCGGGCGGGCGCGCCATTGCGAACACCGTCAGCACCCCGGTGTAGCCGTAGAGCCGGCTGTGGGCGATTTCGCCGGCGGCGAAGAATCCCGCCAGCGGCACGTTGCCGAGCACGTCGCGGATCGCCAGCAGCTCGGCCGCCGGGGCGCCGAAGTGCGGGCCACCGCGCCCCGAGCAGCTGACATACACGGCGCCGGCGGCGAGCTGCTCGCGATCCAGCAGTTCGTCGCGGATCTCGCGCGCGGCACGGCGCAGGTCGGCCATCGCCGCCTGCGGATCGCGGCGGCAGAAGGCGAGCCAGGTGCCGGTCTCGAGCTCGTCGGCGATCGCCAACACGCGGGCGCGCGGGTCCATGCCGATGATATTGCGCACCAGCATGTCGGCGCCGAACGCCGCCGGCGCGACGATGTCGTCGTCGGCGCGGCGGTGGAGGCCGACCAAGGTGCCCGCCAGGGCGCGCGCGATCGGCTCGGCGGCCATGTCCTGCGGCAGGTCCAGGTCTTCCAGGGCACAGGCGAGCGCAGGGCGGCCGTCGAGGGTGACGACGAGGTTGTCCTGCGCGCGCGACACCCGCCGGCGCGGGCCGATCGGCTGGCAGCCCTGGGTGACGCGCGAGATCACCGCGACCTCTTCGGCGAACGCCGCTCCCGACAGGCCGCCGCCGTCGAACACCGCGTCGGCGATCTGCACCGCACGCCGGCGCGAAGCCGACAGGCCGCCGAACAGATAGCCGGAAGCGGTGCGCGCGGCCAGTTCGGGGAGCAGCTCCTGGAGGTCGGGCGTGCGCCCGTCGGCGTGGACCAGCGCGGTGTGGGCATGGAAGCCTTCGCTGTCCATGCGCAGCGGCTGGCGCCCGGAAAACACCCGGAAGCTGTTGCGCGCCAGCGGCGCCAGCATCAGCACCAGCGCCGGCTCATCGAAATGCTCGGCGCCGGTGGCGGCGACGCCGACTCCGACCGTGCCCACCCAATGGACGCCGGGCAGGCGGCGCTGCAGTTCGGCGAGCAGTTCCTCGGCAGCGGCGGCGAAGTGGTCGGTAAAGTAGCACAGACCGAAGGTGTATTCGATGTCGCTGGCATGGGCGATGGCGCCATGGACATCGTGCATCAACGCATCGAACGCCTCGGCCAGGGCGACGTGCCAGTCGGGGTTCGCGGCGTGGGCGGAAGCGAAGCGGGCGCGGATCATGTCGGCTCCCGGAGGAAGAAGGACTCCAGCGCGGCCGCGACCTGCTCGGGCTGGTCGTGCTGGACGTTGTGCCCGGCGCCGGAGATCGTGACCTGGCGCACGTCGGCAAAACACGCCGCGCGCCGCTGCAGTTCGGCCGGATCATCGCCGAAGCGCTCCAGCACGAAGCCCTCGTCGCCGATCAGCAGCAGCACCGGCGCACGCACCCGGCGCCAGCACGCCATCGCGTCCTCGACCCGGTAGGGAAAGGGCGAAGGCAGCTTGTGCCACGGATCGCAGCCCATCTCGACCTGGCCGTCGCCGCGCACGCGGCCGACGTGGCGGGCGAGGAAATCCGCCCGCTCCGGCGTCAGCCGCGGGTTGGCCGCGCACAGCCGGCGGGCGAGTGCGCCATGGTCGGGATAGACCCGCAGCCGCGGCGGCTCGGCCTGGGCCGCGATCCACTTCTGCAGCAACAGCGGCGCTTCGGCGTCGGGCGGGCGCCTGAGGCCGAGGAAATCGAGCATCGCCACCTGGCTCACCCGTTCCGGGTACAGGCCGGCGTAGATGCCGGCGACGTTGCCGCCCATGCTGTGGCCGGCCAGGCGCACCGGCTCGCCGGGCGCGTAGTGCGCGAGCAGCGCGTCGAGGTCGGCATAGTAGTCGGGAAACCAGTACGGCCGCCCGAGCCAGGTGCTGCCGCCGAAGCCGCGCCAGTCAGGTGCGATCACCTGCCAGTCGTGGCGCAGGGCCTCGACCACGAACTGGAAGGTCGCCGACGAATCCATCCAGCCATGGAGCAGGAACAGTCGCGGCGCATCGGCCGCGCCCCAGCGCCGGACGGTGTACTGCAGGCCGCGGATATCGAGTTGTTCGGTGGTGGAGATGGTGTGGCGCATACGAAAACGGAAGGCAGCAGTAAGGATCCTGCCTTCATTCTAGCCTCCGCGCGGCGGCCGGCACCTGGCCTGTGCCGGGGCAGCGCTTATAATCGGCGCCTTTGCCGCGGTCCGAAGGGCCGCCCGCCTCGCGCCTGCGCCCGGCCACCGGCGCGCACGAGCGCATCCGCGACCTCATCCTTTTCCGCCGCCGTTCTTTCCGCCAGCCCGTCCGAGCCCGCCTTGACTTCCGCCCCCCGCGTCACGCCACCGCCCGCCAGCGCCGCCCGCAGCCATCCACGTTCGCCAGGAGCGCTTTTCGTCGCCTTCACCCTCCTCGCCCTGCAGGGCTTCGGCGGCGTGCTCGCGGTGGCGCAGCGCGAGCTCGTCGACCGCCGCGGCTGGCTCGGCCGCGACGAGTTCATCGAGGCCTACTCGCTGGCCCAGCTGCTGCCCGGACCCAACGTCGTCAACCTGTCGCTGATGGTCGGCGACCGCTTCTTCGGCTGGCGCGGCGCACTCGCCGCCATCTCCGGCATGCTCCTCGCGCCGCTCGTGCTGGTGCTCGCCGCCGCCGCCAGCTACCAGCAGCTGGCGGGCTATCCGGCGGTGGCGGGCGCGCTGCGCGGCATGGGTGCGGTGGCTGCGGGGCTGATCCTGGCAATGGCGTTCAAGATGCTGCTGACCCTGCGCAAGAACCTGATGGGGCCGTGGCTATGCGCGCTGCTCGGGCTCACCGCGCTGATCGCAGTGGTCGTGTTCCGCGTGCCGCTGGCATGGATCGTGATCGGCCTCGGCCTCGCCGGCTGGAGCCTGGCGCGCGTCTGCATCGTGCGCCAAAGCGGAGGCCCGCCAGCGCAATCGGGTACCGCTGCCGCCTCGCCTGGAGCAGAACCGCAGCGCCCGACGGCCCCCCCCGCAGGCACCACCGCTACCCGTTCCCCGCCCGAGGCCGAGCAATGAGCGCACTCCCCGCGGCCGATCTCGCCGACCTGTTCCTGCATTTCCTGATGCTGTCGCTGCTGTCGATCGGCGGCGCGATGTCGACCGCGCCGGAGATGCACCGCTACTTCGTCGCCGAGCGCGGCTGGCTGGCCGATGCCGAATTCACCACCGCGATCGCCCTCGCCCAGGCCGCACCGGGGCCGAACGTGCTGTTCGTGCCGGTGCTGGGCTTCCAGGTCGCCGGCGTGATCGGCGCCGCCGCCGCGCTGGTCGGCATCCTGCTGCCGTCGACCCTGCTCTCGCTCGGTGTCAGCCGCTGGGGCGCCAGCCGCCGCAACACCCCCGGCGTGCGCGCCTTCACTGCCGGGCTGGCGCCGGTGACGGTCGGCCTGGTGTTCGCCACCGGCTGGCTGCTCGCCCTGCCCTTCGTCGGCGCGCCGGAGCACCGCCTCGGCGCCCTCGCCCTGATCGGCGCCACCGCCCTGGTCACGCTCAAAACCCGCCTCGCACCGATGTGGATGATCGCCGTCGGCGCACTGGCAGGCGCACTGGGCTGGGTGTAGGCGTGCGCGCCCCGGAGCGCGCCGCTCAGATGCTGCGGGTGTGGAAGGGCAGGTGACGCATGTGCAGCGAGAGGCCCAGCGCAGCCATGTGATTCGCATTGCGCCGGAGGATCCGTTCCGACAGGGGGAGGAATTCCGCCTCCTCGAAGGAGGCATGCTCGGCATATTTGCGCAGCAGGCGCTCGACTTCGGCGAAATCGATCTGGACGCTCTGGCCCTTGGCCGCTTTCTTTACCGCGGGGGCGAGACGCTTCCAGATGGCTTCCGCTTCGCGATGCTCCCGTACCAGCCGGCCGACGAGCTGTTTGACGAGTTCGAGCTCCTCGCCGGGCAAGGCACTCGCCAGCACCGCGGGGAAGAGCTCTTCCTCCTCCTCGGCATGGTGCTCGATCACGGCCTGACCGAACATCTCCACCACCCGCTGCGCGACCCGCCTGGCACGCTCGGCCGCCGATAAAAGCGCCGGCAGTTCCGAGAAGGCCTCCAGCTCTTTGAGAATCCCCACATGGCACTTGGAGAAATCGGAGATCGGGGTCTCGCCCCCTCCGGCAGAACTCTTTTCGCTCACGGTTGGCATCCTTTCAATTTTTGACCGCTTTGGGGTACGCATCCGGCCGCAATCGCGCGCTCACGACATTGCCCCCGGCAGCCACAGGACCAGGACCGGAAAAGCAAGCAGCAGCACCAGCCGCAACAGGTCGGCGACGATGAAGGGCAGGATCCCACGCACCACCGTCCCGGACGATACGCCGCGCGTCGCCGCCTGGACGACGAAAAGGTTCATGCCGATCGGCGGGGTGATCAGACCGATTTCGGCCACCGTGACGACGACGATGCCGAACCAGATCAGGCTGTAATCGAGTTGCAGCGCGACCGGCGCCAGCAGCGGCACGGTCAGCAGGATCATCGACATGGAGTCCATGAAGCAGCCCAGGATCAGGTAAAAGACCAGGATCAGCACCATCACGGCCAGCGGGCTGAGGCCGGAGGCCTCGATCCGGCCGATCAGGAACTGGGGCAGCCCGGTGTTCTCGAGAAAGAAATTGAACAGCGCCGCGCCGATCAGGATGAAGAAGATCATCCCGGTCAAGGCAGCGGTCTCGGCGACCGACTCACGCAGCGCGCGAGCGCTCAGCTTGCCCGAGCTCAGGGCCAGCAGGAACGCGCCGACCGCCCCCACGGCAGCCGCTTCGGTCGGCGTGAACAGCCCCACATAGATGCCACCGATCACCGTCACGAACAGCACCACCACCGGCCAGATCTGCCCGAGATAACGGATGCGGTCGGCCCACCCCGTGCGCGGCGAGGACGGGGCGAGATCGGGACGCTGCCTCACCCGGACCACGATCGCGAGCGCATACAGAACCGCACCGAGGATTCCCGGAATCAGCGCGGCAATGAACAGCTGCCCGATCGAACTCTGGGTCAGCAGGCCGTAAATCACCAGCAGTACCGAAGGCGGGATGAGCACGCCGAGGGTGCCGCCGGCGGCAACCGTGGCCGTGGCCAGCGAGTCGTCGTAACCGGCGCGTTTCATCTCGGGCAATGCGACCCGGCCGATGGTCGCGACCGTGGCGAGGGAGCTGCCGCAGATCGCCCCGAAAAAGGCACAGGCACCGACCGTGGTCACCGCGAGCCCGCCCCGTCGATGGCCGACGAAGCTGTTGATCGCGTTGAACAGCGAGCGCGACAAGCCCGCATGGGAGGCAAAGACGCCCATCATCACGAACAGCGGAATGACGCTGAAGGAATAAGGAAAGATCGACTCGAAAGGGCTCGAGCCGAGGATATAGGCGGTGCCCGCCCAGCCGTTCAGCCACCAGTAGCCGAGCACGCCGATGATTCCCATGGCGATGGCAACCGGCATGCCGAGCGCGATCAACCCGAGCGCGGCGACGAAACCTGCGAGGCCGAGAAATCCATCACTCATTGCGGGTCCCCTTCTGCGAGGTGGCAAGCACCTCCAGCACAACGCCAAGCAGCGACAGGGTGAGCCCGGCGAGCAGCGGGTACCAGTACCACGCCACCGGAATGCCGAGTTGCTGCGAGCGATCGCCGTAGGCCGAGCGGACGTCGAAGGTCTCGAAGCCGTACCAGAGCATCAAGCCCACCAGCGCCAGCGCGACCGCCGCAGCGAAAAGCTGCAACGGAACCCTCAGCGCGCCCGGCAGGGACTTGACCACGAAGTCCACGCCGACATGGGCGCCGGTCATGAACGCGAACGGCATCACCAGCCAGGCGCCGGTGACGACCAGCAACTGCACCAGATCGACCACTCCTTGCACGGGGAGGTCGAAGTTCCGCCCAATCACGTCGGCCACCGTCACCAGCGCGGCACCGCCATATGCGGCGACGCCCAAGGCGGCCAGGGCCGTCACGAGGGAACGTGCGAGGCTATGCACTCGAGTCACCGGGTTGTCTCCTATCAGAGGTGAGCGACCGGCCCGGGCACGGCTGCCACACGGACCGGTCCGGGCCAGGACTTCAACGTCCTTGCTGTTTCGCCGCCTGGTATGCGGCGACCTTTTCCTGCATCAGGCGGTAGATCTCCTCGGCATTGTCCACACCTTCGTTCTTCACTTTCTGGACGTAGGCCTCGATCATCGGCTGCAGCGCCTTGCGCCAGCGCTCACGCTCGGCATCCGACAGCTCGGTGACCACATGGCCGGCGGCAACTGCTTCGTCGCGCCCCGGCTTGTCCCAGGCGTCCCACCAGGCGTCGAACTTGGCAACCAGCGCGTCCCCCGAGTGCTGATCGATGCAGGCGCGCGCCTTGGGGCTGAGCCGCGCATACGAGCGCTCGTTCATGACGAAGAAGAACGACACGGTGTAGGCGCCGAGATCGAGGTGGTTGCTCAACACCTCGTTGAGGCCGAAGGACTTGACCGGATCCCAGGGGAAGACGGTGCCGTCCAGGACGCCGCGCTGGAGGTTCTCGTAGACTTCGCCGGGCGGCAGACCCTGCGGCGTCGCACCGAGGAAGGACAGCATGTCCGAAACCGCCGGGCTCGGGGTGCGGATGCGCAGCCCTTTCATGTCCTCCATGGTCTCGACCTTCTTCCCGCGGGTGTGCAGCAAGCCGCCGTTATGCGCATGGAGCGCCAGGACCTTCAGGCCTTTGTACTCTTCAGCCAGTACCCCGGGCAGCAGCTGCCACAGCGCATGCGTCGCGGCGCCCGCATCATCGGTCAGGAAGGGCATGTCGATCAGCGAGGTCCGCGGAAAGCGGCCGCGCGGGATGCCGTGCAGGCCGTGGGCGATATCGACCACGCCGGCGACAACCTGCTCCTGCTGGCGCGCGACGTTGCCCAGCTGGGTACCGGCCGGGAACACCTCGAACTCGACTTCGCCACCGGAGCACTCCGCGACCTGCTTGGTCCACGGCATGATGAAATCGGTATGGATGCCGTGCACCGAAGGCAGATAGTGGCTGAGCTTCAATTTGGTCCGGGCTTCGGCGTCGTTCGCGATGCCCAGCGCCATCACCGCCGACAGTGCGGCACCGATGAGTGCATTACGCTTGGATTTCATTTTGTCTCTCCTGTGTGAACTTCTTGGCTACGACTCGCGGGATCACAGCGCCAGCTTGATCCGCCCTCCACTTCTGGCGCGGGAACAGCACGCCATCATGCGCCGGTTTTCAGCCCGTTCTGAGCGGGTCAGGACCAGATCGCGGTGATCGATCTCGCCCTCCAGCACGGTCACCTCGCAGCTTCCGCACAGCCCCTCGCTGCAATCGCTGGCGAGGTCGATGCCGACCGCCCGGATCGCTTCGAGCAGCGTCGTATCGGCGGCAACCGCTACGGTCAGGCCGGAATCCATCAACTCCACCTCGAACGCACTCTCCTTTTCCGGATCGAGGCCGGAGCCCTGCGCCGAGAAATGTTCGAAATGAAGCGTATTGCCCGGCAATTCAGCGCTAAGGTCTTCCAGCGCGCGAATCATCCGCGCCGGTCCGCAAGCGTAGATCTGCGCGCCTTCCGCCAAAGAACCGACGATGGCCGGCAGATCGGCGCGCTCGCCCTCTTCTTTTGAATAGATCCGGACATGGCCACCGTGATCGGATTCGAGTCGGGCGAGGAACGCCATCGAGGCGCGCGATCGGCCCGCGTAATGGATCACGTAATCGCGGCCGAGCATTTTCAGCCGATCCGCCATCGCCAGGATCGGCGTGATCCCGATTCCGCCCGCAACCAGCACGTAGCCGCGGGCGCTTTCATCGAGGCGGAACAGGTTGTTCGGCCCCCGCAACTTCAATTCCGTACCCGGGCGCACGACTTCATGGAGATAACGGGATCCGCCGCGTCCCTGCTCTTCGAGGAGGATCGCGACATCGTAGCCGGGCGCATCGGGCCGCCCGCACAGCGAATACTTGCGCTCATATTCGCCCAGGCAGAGTTCGCCATGCGCTCCGGCACTCCAGCGCGGCAGCGGCCGCCCCCTGACATCTTCCAGGGTCAGCCCGAGAACACCGTCGGCCTCCCGCCGGACCTGTGTCACGCGGACCTTGCGCGCGATTTCCTTGCGCAGTGGCGCGCCAACGGGAAAATGGACGCCCCCGCGCCGTAGCGCCGGATTGGCACGCTCGGGATTCTGCTCGGGGTCCCATTCCACCCACAGGTTGTTGGGGCCGCGGAACGAGGTATTCGGCAGGTAGGTGAATTCCTGCTCGGCGAGGCGGAGGTGGGGCAGGCGGCGGCTCATCTCTTCGAGGAAGATGCGCATCTCCAGGCGGCCGATGTTCTTGCCCAGGCACTGGTGGCTGCCATAGCCGAAGGTCAGATGCTCGACTGCGTTGTCGCGGTAGATATCGAACTTGTCACCGTCTTCGAAGTGGCGCTCGTCCTGGTTGCCCGAGGCCTGAACGATCAGCAGCTTGGCGCCTGCGGGCAGCTCCACGCCACCCAGCTGCGCGGGAGCGGTGGTCTCGCGCCGCCAGGCCACCATCGAGCCGGCATAGCGCAGGCACTCCTCGACCGCGTTGGGGATCAGCGACGGATCGGCGCACACGTCCTCCCAGGCGTCGCGATGGGTCAGCAGCGTCTTGAACATGTTGGTCGAGGCCAGCGAGGTGGTCTCGTGCGCCGCGACGATGATCGCCATCATCATCGAATGGACATAGCTGTCGGTGACGATCTCGGGAATTTCGGCGTTCTTGCGGATGGTGTAGTGCATCCAGCCCTCACCGTCCGGATCGGCCCGCATCTTTTCGATCACTTCGCCGGCGTATTGCCAGAAACGGCCCACCGCATGGGCGACCTCGATCTGCTGCTCCGGCGTCGGCCGCCCCCAGGTGTTGACCGCATGTGCGACCGCGAAGCTGCGCATGCGCTCGATCTCGTCCTCGGGGACGCCGAGAAAGTGCAGCGCGATCGTCAGCGGAACCTCGTACAGCATTTCTTCGACCAGGTCGACGCGGCCACGGTCGATGAAGCCGTCGATCTTCTCCCGTGTCAGGCGCCGGACCATCTCCTGCTTGGCCTCGAGGTTCTCGGGCATGAAGTGGTCGAGCAAGACGCGGCGGCGCTCCATGTGGGCGGGCTCGTCCTCGTTGACCAGCGTCCGGTTCATCGCATAGCCGTAGCTTGCGAGCACCTTCATCGCCTCCGGCGTCGCCGGAGTGATCTTTTCCAGCGCATTGCGCGGTGAATACAGCACGTTGTCACGGAACACGGACTTTATGTCGTCATAGCGGCTGACGATCCAGTAGCCGAGTTTGGGGCTGTAGAAAACCGGCAGCTGATCGCGCGACCAGCGCAGCGCCTCGGCCGGATCGACCTGGTACGGCCCCTCGAAGGGGTCGAAGGCGGCGGCCAGCGCGGACACCGGACAAGCGCCCTCGGAATGACGGACAGGGCATGCGCCCTGCGCCGGCTGCGGTTGAGTTGAGTTCTCGATCGTCACGACGTCTCTTCCTGACAGGTTCAGTTATAGGAAACAAACCATCCCGAAGCGTTGGCAATCCACCCCGATCATTCAGGATTGCAGCTCGGCACGGTTGCGGAAGTGCGCCAGCGCCTCGGGGTTGGCGAGCGCTTCCTGGTTCTTCACCGGACGGCCGTGCACCACGTTGCGCACCGCCAGTTCGACGATCTTGCCGCTCTTGGTG
>NZ_JALLIK010000079.1:0-38349 GCF_023093595.1 Thauera aromatica | reverse complement strand
CCGGCGCAACGTCGACATGACCTACATCGTCATGGACAACGAAGTCTACGGCATGACCAAGGGCCAGGCCTCGCCGACCACCGCGCCGGACTGGGAAAAGAGCAAGCTCACCCCCCAGGGCACCGGCATCAACCCCTTCCATCCGCTGGTGATCGCGCTCGCCGCCGGCGCCAACTTCATCGCCCGCGGCTTCTCCGGCGACCCCAACGGCGCCGCCCAGCTGATCACCGAGGCGATCCGCCATCCGGGCTTCTCCTTCGTCCAGCTGCTCAGCCCCTGCGTCACCTTCCGCCCCGAGCAGCGCGACTGGAAGGACGCCGTACACCCGGCCGCGGTCGATCCGACCGACGATCCGGCGCGTGCCGCCCGCCGCCTGATGACCGACGACGGCCTCAACCTCGGTGTGCTGTATCGCGGCAGCCGTAAACCCTTCCAGCCGGCGCGGAAGGCCTGCGTCGATTCCGTCGCCGCGCTCGAGCACGAATTCCTCCTCGGGGAAGCCCGCTCGCCGGGCGACCGCCTCCGCTCGCCCGAACCGCCGCCGCCCGCCGCCCGGGCCGCAGACCCGCTGCCGGTCTAGCTGCTCCAGGCCCACTCCCGCCGGCACAGGGTCTTTCCGCTCCGCGGGAGGTGTTGCGCGGGCCGCTCGCAGGGGACGAGCACCCCGTTTTCCCGGCCCGGCAAGGGGCGGGCGGCGGGGTGTCGGTCCTCGTTTTCGATCCGCTCCGGAGGGCGTCCGGGGCAGGCTCGTGACGGGCGGATGCGATGCGTAAAAGCGATCGACAGGGAGTCAGATTGAATCACTTGGAGATTGGGGGGCTGGATAGACTGCCAGGCATCGACAAGGTCGGCACCGATCGGCTCGACAGACCTGGATTTCAATAAAGAGGGGACTATGGCCTTAGCTGAAGTCAAATTCTCGGCACTGCTGTACGGGCTCAAGCATGTGCTGCAACTGATGGCGCGCCGCCATCCGCATTTCCGGCGCCGTCTCGGCGAGCGCAATTTCACCGTGCAGATGCGGACCGACGACAACACGGTCGAGCGCCATTTCACCTTCCTCAACGGCAAGGTCGGCTCGGCGGCGGGGCGCCACCCTTCGTCCGCGATCACGATCACGGTTGCCAACGCCGAAGTCGGCCTGAAGCTGTTCGCCCTGAACGTCGACCAGGTCGAGCGGGTCGAGGCGATCAAGAACTTCCAGCTCAAGGCTGACGGCCCCGATGAGCTGGTGGTCTGGTTTACCCAGACGATGAACATGATCCCGACACTCGGCTGGGAGTACGGCACCGAGCTCGGCAACGGCGTCAAGCGCTATGTGACCAACACCAACGGCGGCCCGCTGTTCGTCCATGTCAAGGACGACAAGATCGTGCGCATGACGCCGATCGAGTTCGACGACAGCGACGCCCCGACCTGGTCGATCGAGGCCCGCGGCAAGCGCTACACGCCGCCACGCCAGACCACGGTGGCGCCGCACACGATGTGTTCGAAGTCGACGATCTATTCGCCCAGCCGCCTGCTGTACCCGATGAAACGGGTCGATTTCAATCCCGACGGCGAGCGCAACTGCCACAACCGCGGCATTTCGGGCTATGAACGCATCAGCTGGGACGAGGCCTACGACATCGTCGCCAAGGAAATCCAGCGCGTGAAGCGCGATTTCGGCCCCGGCGCGATCATGGCCAACCACGGCTCCCACCACACCTGGGGCAACGTCGGCTACTACATCAGCGCCGCCTACAAGTTCTTCAACGCCATCGGCACGACCAAGGTGATGCACAACCCGGACAGCTGGGAAGGCTGGTACTGGGGCGCGATGCACCACTTCGGCCACAGCATGCGGCTGGGCCAGACCGAGACCTACAGCCTGGTCGAAGATCTGATGAAGGAGGCCGAGATGGTGGTCTTCTGGTCGGCCGACCCGGAGGCGACCAGCGGCTCGTATTCGGCTTTCGAGGGCACTTCGCGGCGCCAGTGGCTCCATGATCTGGGCATCGAGCTGGTGCATGTCGATCCCTATTACAACCACTCCGCGGCGCTGCTCGGCGGCAAATGGATCGCTCCCAGGCCCGGCACCGACACCGCGATGGCGATGGCGATCGCGCAGGTGTGGATCGCCGAGGACTTGTACGACAAACAATACGTCGCTGAGCGCTGCGTCGGCTTCGACAAGTGGCGCGACTACCTCCTCGGCAAGGAAGACGGCATCCCCAAGACGCCCGAGTGGCAGGAGGCGGAAACCGGCGTGCCGGCGCGCGAAGTGCGTGCCCTGGCGCGGCGCTGGGGGAGCAGGAAGACCTACCTGGGCGCGGGCGGCTGGGGCAACGGCCATGGCGGCGCCTGCCGCTCGGCGACCGGCATCCAGTGGGCGCGCACCCTGGCCTGCCTGCTGGCGATGCAGGGAATGGGCAAGCCCGGAGTCAACTACGGCCTGCTGCAGTGGGGCACGCCGATCGACCTGTCCTTCTCCTTCCCCGGCTATGCCGACGGCGGCATGTCGGGCGATCTCGAAGGCACCGGCCTCGCGATCAGCCTCTACCTGCGCATGCCGCAGCTGCCCTCGTTCAACCCGGTGACGCAGAAGGTGCCGCGCCTGCGCATTCCCGAAGCGATCCTCGAAGGCAAGGCCGAAGGCTATCCGTGGGACGGCAAGACGATCGAAGGGCAGTTCCAGAAGTTCAGCTACCCGAAGGCCGGGCACGCCCCCGTGCAGATGCTCTACAAGTATGGTGGGGCGTCGATCGGCACCATGAACGACTCCAACCGCTACGTCAAAGCCTACCGCACCGACAAGCTGCCCTTCGTCGTGAACCAGTCGATCTGGCTCGAGGGCGAGGCCAAGTTCGCCGACATCCTGCTCCCGGCCTGCTCGTCCTTCGAGCGCTGGGACATCAGCGAATTCGGCGGCACCGGCGGCTACGCGCTCCACGGCCAGACCCAGATGAACCACCGCGTCATCCTGATGCAGCACAAGTGCATCGAGCCGCTGGGCGAGTCGAAGTCCGACTTCCAGATCTTCACCGAGCTGGCCTCGCGCCTCGGGCTGGGCACCTACTTCTGCGAAGGCATGACCGAGCTCGACTGGGTGAAGAAGATGTTCGACGCCTCCGACCTGCCCAAGCACATCAGCTGGAAGGAATTCCTCAAGAAAGGCTATTTCGTCGTTCCGCCGCTGCCTGAAGAGCGGCGCGACCCGCCTTCGTTGCGTTGGTTCTACGAAGGCCGGAAGAAGGACGTGCCCGAGCCGCACCCGCTGCCCGGCGACTATACGGAGAAGTTCCAGGAAGGCCTGCAGACCCAGTCGGGCAAGTTCGAGTTCGAGTGCTCGAGCCTGAAGCGCTTCGACCCGGACGACCCCGAGCGCCCGCCGATCGTCAAGTACGTCCCGTCCTGGGAAGGACCGCGCAGCGCGCAGTACAAGCGCTACCCGCTGCAGATGATCTCGCCGCACTCGCGCTTCAGCTACCACACCATGAGCGACGGCAAGGAGAGCGCGGTCAATGACATCAAGGAGCACCGCGTCCTCATCGACGGCTACTACTACTGGGTGATGCGGATCAACAGCGAGGACGCCGCTGCGCGCGGAATCCGGATGCACGACCTGATGCGGGTCTACAACGACCGCGGCGCGGTGATCTGCGCCGCCCATGTGACACCGCGCCTGCCGCGGGGCGTGGTGCATTCGTACGAGTCTTCGGCGGTCTACGACCCCCTCGGCGAGCCCGGCTATTCGGTCGATCGCGGCGGCTGCGTCAATCAGCTCACGCCGAAACGCTCGATCGCGAAGAAGGTGACCGGCACCGCGGCCAACTCCTGCCTGGTCGAAATCGAGCTGTGGGACGGCAGCGCGGAGCTCAAGCGTGCGCCGGGGCAGAGCGAAGAAATGGAGGCACAGCAGTGAAAAAGTGGAATCTGGTGATCGACGTGGCCAAGTGCTTCAACTGCAACTGCTGCGCCCTGGCCTGTCATGACGAGTATCACGGCAACCGCTTCCCCGGCTATGCCGACGAAATGGCCAAGCTCGGCCAGCGCTGGATCGACATCCTGCAGCGCGAGACCGGGCAGGTGCCGATGGTGGAAGTGAGCTATCTGCCGGTGATGTGCAACCACTGCGACAACCCGCCCTGCCTGAAGGCGGCGAAGGACGGCGCGGTGGTCAAGCGCGACGACGGCATCGTCCTTATCGTTCCGGAGAAGGCCCGCGGCCAGCGCCAGATCGTCGATGCCTGCCCCTACAACGCGGTGTTCTGGAACGAAGAGAAGCAGCTGCCGCAGGCCTGGCCGTTCGATGCCCACCTGCTCGACCAGGGGTGGACGCGCACCCGCGGTGCGCAGGTGTGCCCGACCCAGGCGATGCGCACACTGAAGGTGAGCGATGAGGAAATGCGCGCCATCGCCGCGCGCGAGGGGCTCGAAGTGCTGTCGCCCGAGACCGGCGCCAAGCCGCGGGTGTATTACCAGAACCTGGCCAATTTTTATTCTGTTTTCATCGGTGGGGCGCTGACCCGGGAGGTGGCCGGAGTGAGCGAATGCGCGGCCGGAGTGAAGGTCGCCCTGCTCAAGCACAACCAGCTGGTCGAGGAGCAGGAAAGCGACACGTTCGGGGAGTTCCGTTTCCGCCGCCTCAAGCGCGACAGCGGAACCTACACCTTGCGCGTGGCCGAGGCGAAGTTTGCCATGGAAGTGGAAGTGAAGCAGGACAGCGTCTATCTGGGCGCGATCGATCTGGCACCGGCGCGCAAGCCGGCGCCGGTAACCAACTAAAGCAAGGAGGAAACAGTGGCCTACATTTTCCACCAGGACGAACTGCCCAAGCTCGTCTCGACCGTGCCCGGGCGCGAGCGGGTGTTCTTCGTCAGCAAGGAACTCAGCGACGTCGACCACATGCTCGCCGGGATCATGCGCTACAAGCAGGGGGCGAAGTCGCCCTACCACTTCCACAAGAACTGCGAACACTTCTATTTCATCATGGAAGGGCGCGGCACGGTGGAGACGCCCGAAGGCGTGCGCGACGTCGCCCCCGGCGACATGGTGTTCATTCCGGCCGAGGAAAAGCACCGCCTGCGCGCCGTCGATCCGCTGTTCTACTTCGAATTCCAGGCTCCGAACCGTTTCCAGACCACGATCCTGGACGGCACGCCCGACGACCTGCTGTGGGAAAAGGTCGACGGCAAGATCTGGGTGCAGAGCTGACACGAACGAGGACAATGGACATGACGACTACATTCATCAAGACCGGCGAATGCGCGCGGGTGGCGGTTCCGGGGGCGGGCGAAGCCGCCGAAGTGCTCAACGAGGCGCTGTGCGGCGCGAAGAACGTGCGCGGCAAGCTGCACTGGCTGTCCGGCGGCGACCGCCTCCATGCGCAGGCGCCGGCGGCCGGCCACGAGCTGGTGTATCTGATGGAAGGCGACGGGGTGATTTCCCTCAACGGCAAGGACTACGACGTCAAGCGCGGCGCCGGCGTCTACCTGGGGCCGAACGAGGCCGCTTCGATCCGCCCCGCGGACGGTGCGCTCAAGCTCTTTCATCTGAGCGTTCCCGAAGTCAGGGACTGAGCGCACTTTTCATCAGCGAGGAGGCGAGCGATGAAGGTAGGTCTGGTCGGCCTGGGACGGATGGGCTCGGCGATCGCCGGGCGTATTCTGGGGGGCGGTTTCGATCTGGTCATCCATAACCGCAGCGCGGAGAAGGCCGCCGGGCTCGCCGAGGCCGGCGCGCGGGTGGCCGGCTCGGTGGCCGAAGCCTGCGCCGGTCGTGACGTCGTCATCACCATGGTGGCCGACGACGCTGCGCTCGGGGCGGTCGCCCACGGCGCCGGCGGGCTGTGCGCGTCGCTGCCGGCGGGCGCCGTCCATCTGGCGATGGGCACGCACGGTGTCGCCGCCCTCGGCGCGCTGGAAGAGGCCCACCGCCAGGCCGGGCAGCAACTGGTGGCGGCGCCGGTGCTGGGCCGCCCGGACGCCGCCGGCGCCGGCCAGCTCGGCATCGTCGCGGCGGGGGCGGCCGAAGCGGTGGCGCGCTGCCGCCCCCTGTTCGAGGTCATCGGCCGGCGCGTGTTCGCCGCCGGGGAGCGTCCTGCCGGCGCCGCGGTGATCAAGCTCTCGAACAATTTCCTCCTCGGCTGCTGCATCGAGGCGATGGGCGAGGCGTTCGCCCTCGCCCGCAAGTACGAAGTCGCGCCCGAAGTGCTCTACGACGTGCTCACCGAAGGCTTGTTCGCCGCCCCGGCGTACAAGGTCTACGGTCGCCTGATCGCCGACGAGACCTATGAGCCGGCCGGCTTCGCCGCGCATCTCGGCTTCAAGGACGCCACCCTGGTGCTCGCCGCCGGGGAGGCGGCGCGCGTGCCGCTGCCGAGCGCGAACACGCTTCGGGATCGCCTGCTGAGCGCCATCGCCCACGGCGACGGCGACAAGGACTGGTCGGTGATGGCCCGCGAGCAGGCCCGTGCGAGCGGGCTCGAGTGATGGCCGCTGCCGCGCTTTCCTGTAGTTGAACCCTCCCCGCGACGCCTGCACCGGAGCCGGTGCGGGCACCCCCTTGCCGACCGATCTGGAAAGGAATTCACGATGAAATACAACCGCCCGCATGCAACCGCGCCCTGGGGCACCATGGCCAAGGACTGGGAACTCGGCATCGACTATCCACGCATGGTGCGCGAGCGTTTCCAGCGCGCCCAGAATGCGGTCAAGGCGGCCGGGCTCGGGGCCGTGCTGTGCTTCAACGTCGATAACGTGCGCTATGTCACCGGCACCCACATCGGCGAATGGGTACGCGACAAGTTCGACCGCTACTGCCTGTGCCCGCGCGACGGCCAGCCCTACCTGTGGGACCCGGCGCCGCCGGCGAAGCGGATCAGCTCGCCGTGGATCGCCGAGCACCTGGCCGCACCGATCAGCACCCTGCAGGGGGCGCTGCCGCCCGGCGTCGGCGCCGAGCAGGCGTTCGCCCGCCAGATCAAGAAAATGCTGGTGCATTACGGCATCGAACGCGAGCCGCTCGGCATCGACCTGCTCGAGCTGCCGATGCTGCGCGCGCTGGAAAAGGAAGGGATCGAGGTGGTCGATGGCCAGCAGGCCATGCTCGACGCGCGCGAGATCAAGACTGCGCAGGAGATCCAGTGCCTGAAGGTGGCCGCGGCCATGGTCGATGCCACCTACTACGACATCTGCAAGGCGATCCGGCCGGGCGTGCGCGAGAACGAGCTGGTGGCGATCGCCAACGACCGCCTGTTCCGCCTCGGCTCGGAGCGCGTCGAGTGCGTCAACTCGGTCGCCGGGCCGCGCGGCACGCCGCATTCGCACACCTTCTCCGACCGCATCATCCAGCCGGGCGACATGGTCTATCTGGACATCATGCATTCGTTCAACGGCTACCGGACCTGCTACTACCGCACCTTTGTGTGTGGGGAGCCGAACAAGCACCAGATCGAAGCCTACGAGACCGCCTCGAAGTGGATCAGTGCCTCGATCGATGCGATCCGTCCGGGGGCGACGGTGGAAGAGGTCGCCAGCGTGTGGCCGGCGGCCGAGGAGTTCGGCTACGAGGACGAGGACGAGGCCTTCCTGCTGCAGTACGGCCACGGCATCGGCTTGAGCCTGTGGGAGCGGCCGATCATCAGCCGGCGCTTCAGCGGGCAGAGCACGGTGCTCAAGGAAGGGATGGTGTTTGCCGTCGAGACCTGGAAGGGCGCCGCCGACGGCTCGGGCGCGGCGCGCATCGAGGAAGAAGTGGTGGTGACGAAGGACGGCTGCGAGGTGATCACCAACTTCCCGTCGGACCGCCTGATTTCCTGCGGCCTGCCGGGCTGCGACGTGTTCTGAGGTTCCAAGCCGCGGCGCCGGGAAACCATTCTTTTACATCCCCGGCAGCCGCTCGAAGGCCGCGTCATGTGGCCCCGTTTGTTCAGGAGGAGGAAGACATGAGCATTTTCAGCCGCATTGCCAGACTGAGCGCCGCGATGGCGCTGATCGCCGCGAGCCTGGCCACGCCAGTGCAGGCCGAGGAGTGGCGCTTCAGCACGCCCACCCCCGCCGCGCACATCTATACGAGGACGGCCGAGCGCATCGCCCAGGCGATCGGCGCCGAAGGCAAGGACCGGGTCACGGTCGCCCCCGCCAACCAGCTCGGCGATGTGCCGACCGTGCTCTCCCTGCTGCAGGGCGGTGCGCTCCAGTTCGCAGTGGTGCCGGTCGGCGACCTGACCAACCGCGACCCGGCGTTCTTCGGCTGGTTCCTGCCGCGCAAGTTCGATTCGCTCGAAGGCGCGGCGAAGGCGGCCCATTCGAAGGAAGCGCTGGAAATGCTCGACCGCCTCGGGACACAGGGCCTGGTTGGCCTGGCCTACGTCCTCAACGGCCAGCGCCACGTCCTCTCCCGCAAGCCGATCGCTTCGGTCGAGGATTTCCGCAACCTCAAGGTCCGCGCCTTCCAGAGCGACATCTTCCGCGCCTGGTGGAGCGCGCTCGGTGCGGCGCCGACCGCGCTGCCGCTGCCCGAGATCATGCCTTCGCTGATCACCGGGGTGATCGACGCGGTGGACGTGGATCTCGAGATCGTCAATGCGCTGCGCATGTACGAGCAGGCGCCCCACGTCACCCTCACCCGGCACATGGTGTTCCCCGGGGTGATCCTGGCGTCGCGGACCTGGTGGGAGCGGCTCGACCCCGCACGCCAGGAAAAGGTCCGCGCCGTCATCGCCGAGGCGCAGCGGTGGGCGCTCGACGACGTGGTCGCCGGCGAGACGGCGCTGGTCGAGCGCTTGGCCAAGGCGGGAGCCAAGGTGGCGCAGTTCGACGGTGCGCAGTTCTCGACCCAGGTCGAGACGGTGCGCAAGCAGTTCATCGACCGCGATCCGCTGATCCGGGCATTCGACCAGGCGAACTGAAACCCGAGCCCGGCGGCAGGGAGGCGCGTCCGCCTCTTGCGGCCGGGTTTGCTCAAGGAGGGAAACCTTTCATGGGTGCTCTGTTCTGGGTCGACCGCCTGTTCGCCCGCCTCGAACTCGGGGTCGCGGTCGCCGCACTGGCGAGCCTGGTGGTGCTGCTGATCGCGCAGGTCTTTTTCCGCTACGTCCTCATGGCGCCGCTGTTCTTCGCCGAAGAGGTCGCGCTGCTGCTGCTGATCGTGGCGAGCTTCACCGGCCTCAGCCTGCTGGTCGCCGAGCGCAAGCTCGTCGCCGTCGACATGGTCGGCGCCTTCGTCGCGCCGCGCCTGCAGCGCTGGATCCGCTGGGCGGCCGGGGTCGCGGTGCTGCTCATCGCTGGGGTGCTGGCCGGGTACGCGGTGAGCTACCTGACGGTGCCCTGGATCTGGCTCGAGCGTTCGGCCACCGTGCCGATGCCGCGGGCGGCGCTCTACCTGCTCGTCACCATCGAGCTGATCCTGCTGTGTTTCCACCAGGCCGTGCAGTCGATTGCGGATTTTCCGCCGATGGCCGGGGAGGGCTGAAGCGATGCTGACGATGAGTGCGTTTTTCGTATTGCTGTTCCTGGGCCTGCCGATCATCTTCCTGTTGCTCGGCACGGCGATCCTGTTCGTCTTCGAGGCCGAAGCGGACATGATGCTGAACAGCTTCCTGGTGCAGTCGGTCAAGGGCATCGAAGCCAACGGGTTCCTCGCCATTCCGCTGTTCATGCTGGTCGGCGAGATCATGACCCGCGGCCAGATCACCGAGCGCCTGATGCGCACCGCGGTGCGCCTGGTCGGTGGCATGCGCGGTGGCCTGGCCTACGTCAATGTCGTGGTCAATGCGCTGGCCGCGGCGATCCTCGGTTCCGCCACCGCGCAGATCGCGGTGATGAGCCGGGTGATCGTGCCCGAGATGGAGCGCCACGGCTACGACCGCCGCTTCGCCGCGGGGCTCACCGTGGCGACGGGGCTGCTCGGACCGATCATCCCGCCGTCGATGCTGATGATCATCTACGGCGTGCTGGCCTATCAGTCGGTGGCGACCCTGTTCATCGCCGGCATCGTCCCGGGACTGCTGATCACGCTGTTTTTCTTCGTCGCCGTCGCCATGTCGGGCAAGCACCTGCCGGTGGCGTCCGCGGCGCCGCTGCCGGCATCGAGCTGGCGCGAGGTCGGGCTCGATGCATTGCCCCTGCTGATTCCGGTGACGATCATCGCCGGCATCGTGTCCGGGGTGATGACGCCAACGGAGTCGGGTGCGGTGGCGACGGTGGTTTCCGTGGCGCTTGCGGTGACCGTCTATCGCAGCCTGGGTTTCGGCGATGTCGTGCCGCTGCTGCGCGAGGTCGTCCTGTCCTCGGCTTCGATCATCGCGCTAATCGGCTTCGCCACGCTGCTGGGCTGGGTGCTGTCCTACAAGGGCATTCCGGCGATGATGGCCGACGGGCTGGCGTCGCTGTCGGTCGGCCCGGTGAGCTTCCTGCTGCTGGTCTGTCTGGTGGTGTTCATCCTGGGGATGTTCCTCGACGGCATCGGCGTGCTGATCTTCATCGTGCCGATCCTGCTGCCGGTGGCGCAGTCGTTCGGCGTGGACCCCATTCATTTCGGCGTGGTGCTGGCGGTCGCGACCCTGACCGGGCTGGTCTCGCCTCCGGTCGGCCCCGGGCTGTACATCGCGATGGATGCGACCGGGCTGAAGATGCTGCCGCTGTTCACGGCGACGCTGCCCTTCATGCTCAGCTTCCTGGTCGCGCTGCTGGCGATCGTGCTACTGCCCGAACTGTCGGTGGCGCTGCCGGCCTGGCTGGCGCTGTAGGCCGGCGGCGCGGCGTGCGCCTGCCGGGGAGCGTCGAAGCGATCCGCACGGACGGGCTGGAAAAAGCGGGCGGTGCGGGTTGCGCACCGCCCGCGCCGTGACGGCTGCGGGGCGGGAAATCTACCGCGCCGCTCCGTGCTGCGCGATCAGCGCACGTGCGTCCTGGAGCATGGCCTGGCCGGGCAGGCCGGCCTTGTCCATGTTGTCCACGTATTCGTTCTGCAGGTCGGCGGTGGCCGCGATCCAGCGGTCGATCTCGGCCGTCGGCAGGGTGTGGAAGGTATTGCCGCGCGCGATCGCGGTATTGCGGCTGGGTTCCTTGGCTTCGTCCCATACCCGGCCGGCGTGGGCGGAGAGTTCCATGCCGCTGTTGCGGTCGATGATCGCCTTGAGGTCGTCGGGCAGACCGGCGTAGCGCGCCGGGTTCATCGCCATCACGAACACGTTGGTGTACAGCGAGGGGCGTTCGGCGGGCGTTTCGATGTGGTGCTTGACCATCTCCTGCAGCTTCACCGAAGGGATCACTTCCCAAGCCAGCAGGAAGCCGTCGACCACGCCCTTGCTGACCGCCTCCGGCAGCGAAGGCAGGGGCATTCCGACCGGAGTGGCGCCGAGCCGCGTCAGCAGCTTGGTCGCGAATCGCGTCGGGGCACGCACCTTGAGGCCGCGCAGGTCTTCCATCTTGTGCAGCGGAGTGTCGCGGGTGTGGAGGTAGCCTTCCTCATGGACGTTGAACAACAGCGGCTTGACCGCGCCGAACTCCTTTGTCGCGTGCCTGGTGTAGAAGGTCCATGCCGCGCGCGAGCCGGCTTCGGCGCCGGTGGTCATGAACGGCAGCTCGAACACCTCCATGATCGGGAAACGGCCGGGGGTGTAGCCGGGCAGGGTATAGACAATGTCGGCGACGCCGTCGCGGGCCTGGTCGTAGAGCTGGGCAGGGGTGCCGCCGAGCTGCATCGAGGGGTAGATCTGGCACTTCATGCGGTTGTTCGATTCGGCCGCGATGCGCTCGCACCAGGGTTTGATGATTTTCTGCGGGGCGTTGGCGTTTGGCGTCCACATGTGGTGGACCTTCAAGGTCACCTCCTGGGCGGTGGCGGGTAATGCACCACAGGCCAGCAGGCTGAGCAGGGCGAAGCGTTGGTGCAGGGACATGCTTTTCTCCTCCGTTGTCGTGGTGTTGCCGGTGAAAGCTGGATGGGCATGGGAACGCGGATCGATATCGGATGAGGCGGTGCGTAGTCCGCTCCGCGACGGGGGCTGCCGCACCGGGCGCAGGGCGGGCGTGCCGTTTTCAGTCCGCTTGTCGCAGCCAGGCGCGCAGGGCGGAGGTGACGGCGGTGGGCTGCTCCATCGGCGCCATGTGGCCGCTGTCTTCGATCGGCACCAGCCGCGCCCGCGGGCGCAGGGCCTGCATCGCCTCGTGGCGGGACAAGGGGCTCCAGGCGTCCTGGCGGCCGCAGATCAGCATCACCGGGCAGGCCAGCGACGCGAACAGCGGGCGGGCGTCGGGGCGCCCGAGCAGGGCGGTGATCTGGGCCTGGAAGCGCTCTGGTGTGCTGCGTGCGATCATGTCAAGGATGGCCTCGAAGAGCGGGGTGCCGAGCCGCGCCGGATGGACCATGGCGCGCGCCCACGCCCGCCCCATCGTGCGCATCCCGGTGTCGCGGGCGAGTTGCAGCAGGCGCAGGCGCTGGTTGCGTTCGTGCGCGCCGGCCGCGCCCGCGGCGAGCGCTTCGAGCCCGCTGTCGAGGAGGGCAACGCGGGCGATGCGCTCCGGCGCCTGGCGTGCCACTTCGAGTGCGACACGGCCGCCCATCGAATGGCCGGCGAGCGCGAGCGGGCCGTCGGGGGCCTGAGCCAGCACCGCCCGCGCCATGCCGGCAAGGGAGTCGCAGTCGCCGTAGGTGGGCACGATGCAGCGCACGGTGGTGTCGAGAGCGGCGCACTGCGCGGACCAGACCGCGTCGTCGCACAACAGGCCGGGCAGCAAAATCAGCGTGGACATGGAGCGGACTCCTCCCCCTTGTGGGATCGCCTTGCGCGCGGGGCGGTGTCCCGGGACACGATCCCGCGCGGTCATGCCGGAGGCGGCAATGCGGGCACTGTAGGCGCGCGCCCGGAGCAATTCCGATGCCAAATCTTCCCGTCTTGATCGCGTTCAGTGAACACCTTGCGGCGGACCAGCGCCAGTGCGCGCCGGGCCGGACGCGCGTCATGGGGGCGGGCAGCGGAAGGCGCGGGGCCGGCGAGGCGGTGCGTTCCCCGGCAGGCGTTTGGCGGAATCGATCAAGTTTGGAAGATTCGGTATCGGGGCGGTAGCGACCCACGGCGTAAGCTTGGAAAAAACGGTGCCATCGCCCGATGGCGGACAACGGAGTGCCGCGGTTCGACCGTGGCCCGCACGACTGGAGGATGGGTTGCGATGAATCAAGCTGTTTTGGAGGGCGCCCGCGCGGCGCAGGCCGGTGCCGGCACCCGGGTCCTGAAAAGCGTCTGCCGTTCCTGTCATGGTGGCTGCGGGACGCTGCTCCACGTCAGGGACGGCGAGCTGATCAAGGTCGAGGGCGACCCCGACTCCCCGCTCAACCGCGGCCGGTTGTGCCCGATCGGCACCGTGACCCGCGACCTCGTCTACCACCCCGACCGCCTCAAATACCCGCTGCGCCGCCGCGGCAAGCGCGGCTCGGGGGAGTGGGACCGGATCAGCTGGGACGAGGCGCTGGACGAAATCTCCGAGCGCCTGCTGGCGATCCGCGCGCAGTACGGCGCGGAGTCGATCGCGCTCGGCACCGGCACCGGGCGCCACCACATCCGCTGGGTGTCGCGCTTCGGCAATGCGCTGGGCACGCCCAACTGGTGCGAGCCCGGCTTCGCCCAGTGCTTCCACCCCCGGGTCAACACCTGCATCCTGACCATGGGCGACTACCCGGTGTGCGACTTCACCGGCGACACTCCGGCACAGTGTGTCATGTACTGGGGGCACAACCCGGTGAACTCCGGCCCCGACGGCGAGACCCGCTTCAACGTGCGCGATTCGCTGGCGGCGGCCAAGCACGTCATCGTCGTCGACCCGCGCGAGACCGAGCTGGCGAAGCGCGCCGACCTGTGGCTGCAGCTGCGCCCCGGCACCGACGACGCCCTCGGCCTGGCGATGCTCAACGTCATCATCGGCGAGAAGCTCTACGACGAGCCGTTCGTGCGTGAATGGACCCACGGCTTCGACGAACTCGCCCGCCACGTCGCGCAATACACGCCGGAATGGGCCGAACCGATCACCTGGGTGGCGGCCGACAAGATCCGTGCCGCAGCGCGCCTCTTTGCGCGCACCAAGCCGGCGCTGCTGGAGTGGGGCTGTGCGATCGAGCATACGCCGAAGTGCATCCAGACCATCCGTGCGCTGTCGATGATCCCGGTGCTGACCAACAACATCGAGGTGCCCGGCGGCTGGGTGTTCGGCATGCACGGCATCGGCCGCTTCCCCAGCCTGATCGAGAAGCTCAGCCCCGAGGCCAACGCCAGGCGCCTGGGTGCGGACCGCTTCAAGATGCTCGCGGGCGAAGGCGCCGACCTGCCGGCGGCGCACATCCCGACCCTGCTCCAGGCCATGCGCGAAGGCAAGCCGTATCCGGTCAAGGCCTTCCTCGTGTTCGGCAACAATACCCTGACCACCTATGCCAACAGCTCGCTGGTGTACGAGTCGCTGATGAAGCTCGACTTCATGGTCAATGCCGACCTGTTCATGACGCCGACCGCCGAGCTGGCCGACATCGTGCTGCCCGCGGCGTCGTGGCCCGAGCTCGACCAGATCGCCGGCTTGCCGACCATCGCCGCCAATGTCGTCCTCGGCCAGCAGCGCGCGGTGCGCGTGCATGAGTGCAAGGCCGACGAAGAGATCTTCGTCGAGCTGGCGCGGCGGATGAAGCTCGACAGTTGCACCGAGCCGGTGCGCGACGTGCTCGACGCCCAGCTCAAAGGCCTCGGCCTCACGTTCCAGGAACTCACCGAGCGCGGCTTCGTGAATATCCCGATCAAGTACAGGAAGTACGAGGAAAAAGGCTTTCGCACGCCCACCGGGAAGATCGAGCTGTATTCCACCCGTATGGAGCAGATGGGCTATGCGCCGCTGCCCTATTACGAGGAGCCGCCGGAGAGCCCGCTCAGCGCCCCTGAGGTCGCCGGCGAGTATCCGCTGGTGCTGACCACCGGTGGGCGGATTCCGTTCTTCTTCAACTCCGAGCACCGCCAGATCGAACGGGTGCGCAAGGCGCGCCGCGAGCCGCGAGCCGAGATCCACCCCGATACCGCGGCTGCGTTGGGGATCGCGGACGGCGACTGGATGTGGGTCGAGACCCGGCGCGGGCGCATGAAGCAGCGCGCGAAGCTGACCACCGGGATCGATCCGCGGGTGATCAATGCCGAGCATGCGTGGTGGTTCCCCGAGGAAGACGGCCCGGAGTACGGCGTATGGAAGTCGAACGTCAACCTGCTCACCGACAACCAGCCGCCCTACGACCCGGCGATGGGGACCTACCAGTTGCGTGCGCTGCTGTGCCGGGTCGGCAAGGCCGACTGATCAACCCTCGTGCTGCCGCCCTCCGAGGGAGGGTGCAGCGCCGCTTACTTTTCCGATTCGATTCATGACCGACAACAACAGCTATGACCTCATCGTGGTGGGGGCGGGGCCGGGCGGCTATGTGGCGGCGATCCGCGCCGCCCAGCTCGGGATGAAGACCGCGGTGGTCGAGCGCGAGCACCTGGGCGGGATCTGCCTGAACTGGGGGTGCATCCCGACCAAGGCGCTGCTGCGCTCGGCCGAGGTCGGGCGCCTGGCGCGGCACGCCGCCGAGTACGGCGTGTCGGTGCCGGAGCCGAAGTTCGATCTCGAGCGCATCGTGCAGCGCTCGCGTGCGATCGCCGCCCAGCTCAATGGCGGCATCCGCCACCTGCTGAACAAGCACAAAGTCAGCGTCATCGAGGGCGAAGCCCGGCTGGCGGGCGTGGGTCGGGTGGCGGTGACCCGGGGCGGGGCGGACGCGGGCACCTACGCGGCGCCTCACCTCATCCTCGCCACCGGTGCACGCGCCCGCCAGCTGCCCGGGCTGGAAGACGACGGCAGGCTGGTGTGGACCTACCGCAAGGCGATGACCCCCGACGTGCTGCCGAAGTCGCTGCTGATCGTCGGCTCGGGGGCGATCGGCATCGAGTTCGCCAGTTTCTACCACGCCCTCGGCAGCCAGGTGACCGTGGTCGAAGTCATGGACCGCATCCTCCCGGTGGAGGACGAGGACATCTCGGCGCTGGCGCGCAAGTCCTTCGAGGACCAGGGCATGCGCATCCTCACCGGGGCGAAGGCGAGCATCGCGCGCAAGTCGGCCGAGCGCGTCACCGTCCGCATCGAGGCGGGCGGAGCGGCCGAGGAACTCACCGTGGACCGCGTCATCGTCGCTGTCGGCATCACCCCGAACACCGAAAATCTCGGCCTCGAGCACACCCGGGTGAGGCTCGAGCGCGGCCACATCGTCACCGACCCGCGGTGCCGCACCGACGAACCCGGCCTCTACGCGATCGGCGACGTCACCCGGCCGCCGTGGCTCGCGCACAAGGCGAGCCACGAGGCGATGATCTGCGTCGAGGCGATCGCCGGTCTCGCCGATGTTCATCCGCTGGAACTGCGCAACATCCCTGGCTGCACCTATTCCCACCCCCAGATCGCCTCCGTCGGCCTGACCGAGCGCAAGGCCCGCGAGCAGGGCCACGAAGTCCGGGTCGGGCGCTTTCCCTTCGTCGGCAACGGCAAGGCGATCGCTCTCGGCGAGCCTGAAGGGCTGGTGAAGACGGTGTTCGACGCCCGCTCCGGCGAGTTGCTCGGAGCGCACATGATCGGTGTCGAAGTTACCGAGCTGATTCAGGGCTACACCCTGGCGAGGACGCTGGAAGCGACCGAAGCCGAGCTGATCGCCACCGTGTTCCCCCACCCGACGCTGTCGGAAACGATGCACGAGGCGGTGCTCGCCGCCTACGGGCGGGCGATTCACGTCTGATTGCTGCGCGCCGGCAAGCGGGTCGCCGCGCGCCGACTGGCGTGAATGGTGATCGCCATACTGAATCTTGCTGCTCGAAGATTGAATCACTTGGCGATCGCCTGCCTGCCTAGAATGCCCTTGCCGATGCAGGCGAGCGCGGCACGAGCGCGGCGACACGCAGTCCATTTCCGAAAATCTTCGAGGGCGATTCATGAACGACCTGGTTTTCTCCGGCCTTGAGCTGACCGATCCCGGCCTGCTGCGCCAGCGCTGCTATGTCGATGGCGCGTGGGTGGCGGCCGATGGCGGGGCGACGCTGGCCGTATTCGACCCCGCGACCGGCGCCTGTCTGGGCAGCGTTCCCGATCTGGGGGTGGCCGAGACCCGGCGCGCGATCGAGGCCGCCGCTGCCGCCTTTCCGCAGTGGCAGGCGAAGCTGGCGAAGGAGCGCAGCGCGATCCTGCGGCGCTGGTACGAGCTGATCCTGGCGCACCAGGAAGACCTGGCGCGGATCATGACCGCCGAGCAGGGCAAGCCGCTGGCCGAGGCGCGCGGCGAGATCGCCTATGCCGCATCGTTCATCGAATGGTTCGCCGAGGAGGCCAGGCGCACCTACGGCGACACCATCCCGACCTACCAGGCCGACAAGCGCCTCGTCACCATCAAGCAGCCGGTCGGCGTGTGCGCCGCGGTCACGCCGTGGAACTTCCCCGCGGCGATGATCACGCGCAAGGCCGGGCCCGCGCTCGCCGCCGGGTGCACGATGATCGTCAAGCCGGCGACCGCGACGCCCTACTCGGCGCTCGCACTGGCCGAGCTGGCCGCGCGCGCGGGGGTGCCGAAAGGGGTGTTCAACGTCCTCACCGGCTCGCCGGCCCGGATCGTCGGCGAGCTGACGGCGAGCCCGGTGGTGCGCAAGCTCACCTTCACCGGCTCCACCGAGGTCGGCAAGGTGCTGATGCGCCAGTGCGCGGACACGGTCAAGAAAGTGTCGCTGGAGCTGGGCGGCAACGCCCCCTTCATCGTGTTCGAGGATGCCGATCTCGATGCGGCGGTCGACGGGGCGATGCTGTCGAAGTACCGCAACAGCGGACAGACCTGCGTGTGCACCAACCGGCTGCTCGTCCAGCGCACGGTCTATGACGACTTCGCCGCCCGCCTCAAGGAAAGGGTGGAAACGCTGAAGGTCGGCAACGGTTTCGAGGCCGGCGTCACCCAAGGGCCGCTGATCGACGCCGGTGCGGTGCGCAAGGTCGAAGAACACATCGCGGATGCCGTCGCCAAGGGCGCGAAGGTGCTCACCGGCGGGCGCCGCCTCTCCGATGAAGGGCTGTTCTTTTCGCCCACCGTGCTCACCGGGGTGACGTGCGCGATGAAGGTGGCGAGCGAGGAAACCTTCGGCCCGCTGGCGCCGCTGTTCGCGTTCGAGGACGAGGACGAGGCGATCCGCCTCGCCAACGACACCGAGTACGGGCTCGCCGCCTATTTCTACACCCGCGACCTGGGGCGCGCCTGGCGCGTGGCCGAGGCGCTCGAGTACGGCATGGTCGGCATCAATACCGGACACATCTCTACCGAGGTGGCGCCGTTCGGCGGCATCAAGGCGTCGGGGATCGGGCGCGAGGGGTCGCGCTACGGCATCGACGAGTACACCGAGATCAAGTACCTGGCGATGGGGGGGGTCGGCGCTTGCAACGCGATTCCGGCATGAGGCGAGGGCCGTACGGCCTGATCCGGGGAAGCAAAAAACGTCAAACGCGGCGCCAGCGCGCTGCACCGCCAGTGGCCGGGGGAGGTGTCATGAGCCGGATTCCAGTTTCCATCCTCAGTGGTTTTCTCGGCAGCGGCAAGACCACGCTGCTCAACCGCCTGCTGCGCCAGCCCGGGATGTCCGACACGGCGGTGATCGTCAACGAGTTCGGCGAGATCGGGCTCGATCACGAGCTGGTCGAGGCCGGCGACGGTTCGGTGGTGCTTCTGCCCAACGGCTGCGTGTGCTGCGCGGTGCGGGGCAGCTTCGTCCAGGCCCTGGATGATCTGCATCAGCGCCGTGCGCGGGGGGCGGTCACGCGCTTTGCGCGGGTCGTGGTGGAGACCTCCGGCCTGGCCGACCCCGGCCCCCTCATCCAGGCCCTGCTCGCCGAACCCTCGCTGCGTGCGCGCTACCGCTTCGATACGGTGACGGCGACGGTCGATGTGGTCAATGGCATGACCACCCTCGACACCCACCTGGAGGCGGCCAGGCAGCTCGCCGTCGCCGACCGCATCGTGCTGACCAAGCAGGACATGCTGCCCGACGCTGCTGCCGAAGCCACCGTGGCCGAGCTGACCCGGATGTTGCGCCAGGTCAATCCGGGGGCGACGCTCGGCACCGCCGCGGCGGCGATCGACGAGCTCGTCCGTGCCGCACCCTTCGATCCGGAACAGGGCGGGGAGATCGGGCGCTGGTTGCGCGATACCGCCTACCGGGGGCGGCAGGCATGCCGCCATGGGCGGCACAGCGGGCGGGTGCGCTCGTTCTGTGTCGTGCGCGACGAGGCGATCGACGAAGGCGCGCTCGCGCTCTTCCTGTCCGGGCTGGGCAAACATCTGGGGCCCCGGCTGCTGCGCCTGAAGGGCATCGTCCACGTCGCCCAGCGCCCGGATCGCCCCGCCGTCGTCCAGGGAGCGCAGGCCCTGCTGCACGAGCCGGCCTGGCTGGAGCGCTGGCCAGGGCCGGACCGGCGTACCCGGCTCGTCTTCATCACCCTCGACATCGAGCAGGACGAGATCGAGGACATGCTCGGCCTGATGGAGCGCATGCAGGCCCGCGCCCTCCTTGCCCGGGCGCGCGCCAGTGGCGGGCCGGCGCAGGCCGCGGCCTGAATTTCGAATCGAACCGATGCCGTCGTGCGCCGCTGCGCAGTGCCCGGCACCGGTGATTGAAAGGAACGGAAATGCCAAAAACAATCGATCTCCACTACCACGCCCCCTGGCAGGAAGTGGTCGCCACCGCCGACGACTGGGACCACCTGGGTTCGGCCACCGTGTTGCGGATGCTGCACCACCTGCACCTGGTGCGCGCCTTCGAGGAAACCGTGCTCGAACTCGACGGCGAAGGGCTGGTCCATGGCCCCGCCCACTCCAGCATCGGCCAGGACGGCGGCGCGGTGGGCGCGGTGTCGCTGCTGCGCTCCTCGGACCTGATCACCGGCTCGCACCGCGGCCACCACCAGTTCCTCGCCAAGTGCCTCGCCCATCTCGACCGCGGCGAGGCCGACCCGCGGCGCACGCCGCTGTCCGAGGGAGTCAGGACCATGCTCTACCGCGCGCTCGCCGAAATCCTCGGCCTTGCCGACGGTTACTGCCGCGGGCGGGGCGGTTCGATGCACCTGCGCTGGGCCGAGGCCGGCGCGCTCGGCACCAACGCCATCGTCGGCGGCGGCGTGCCGCTCGCCACCGGCGCCGCCTGGGCGTGCAAGCGCCGCGGCGCGGGCGATGTCGCGTTCACCTTCCTCGGCGACGGGGCGGTCAATATCGGCGCCGTGCCCGAATCGATGAACCTGGCCGCGCTGTGGTCGCTGCCGGTGTGCTTCTTCATCGAGAACAACGGCTACGCGGTGTCGACCAAGCTGAGCGAAGAAACACGCGAGACGCGGCTGTCCTCGCGCGGCGGCGCCTACGGCATTCCGGCGCTGCGCGTGGACGGGATGGACCCGGTGGCAGTGCGCGTGGCCACGCAGATGGCGCTGGATGCGATGCGTGCCGGGCAGGGGCCGTACATCATCGAGGCCGAGGTGTATCGCTACTTCCACCATGGCGGCGGCCTGCCGGGCAGCGCCTTCGGCTACCGGAGCAAGGACGAAGAGGCCGCCTGGCGCGCCCGCGACCCCCTCGCCTGCCTGGCCAGAGGCATGATCGAGCGCGACTGGCTGAGCGCCGACGAGGATGCCGCGCTGCGCGCAGGGGCGCGCGCCTGCATGGCTGAAATCGCCGCCCGGCTCACCGAAAAGGACGGCAGCAAGCGCCGCATCGTCCCTGTACTGTGGCCCCAGGCCACGTTCCGCGACGAGGGCGTGCGCGGCGACCTGGCCGAACTCGCCGGCGTCCGCTGCGAAGAACTGGAAACCGCGAGCGGCAAGGTGGGCGAGGTCAAGTTCATCGGCGCGGTGGCCGGGGTGATGGCGCGGCGGATGGAATGCGACGAGCGCATCTTCTGCCTCGGCGAGGACATCCACAAGCTCAACGGCGGCACCAACGGCGCGACCCGCGGGCTGGCGGCGCGCTTTCCGGACCGCATCGTGCCGACCCCGATCGCCGAGCAGGGCTTCGTCGGGCTGGCCGGCGGGGTGGCGATGGAAGGCCATTACCGCCCGGTGGTCGAGCTGATGTATGCCGATTTCGCCCTCGTCGCCGCCGACCCGCTGTTCAACCAGATCGGCAAGGCGCGCCATATGTTCGGCGGCGACATGGCGGTGCCGCTGGTGCTGCGCAGCAAGTGCGCGATCGGCACCGGCTACGGCTCCCAGCATTCGATGGACCCCGCCGGCCTCTATGCGATGTGGCCCGGGTGGCGGATCGTCGCCCCGTCGACCCCGTTCGACTACGTCGGTCTGATGAACAGCGCTCTCCAGTGCGATGACCCGGTGCTGGTGATCGAGCACGTCGGCCTGTACAACACCACCGCCCCCGGCCCGCTGGAGGATTTCGACTACTACATCCCGCTCGGCAAGGCGAAGGTGGTGCGTCCCGGCACGGCCTTTACCGTGCTGACCTACCTGGCGATGACCCCGCTTGCGGTGAAGGTCGCCGACGAGCTCGGCGTCGACGCCGAAGTGATCGACCTGCGCTCGCTCGATCGCGCCGGCATCGACTGGGAGACGATCGGTGACAGCGTGCGTAAGACCAACAACGTGGTCATCCTCGAACAAGGCTCGCTGACCGCGTCCTACGGCGCGCTGCTCGCCGACGAGGTGCAGCGCCGGCTGTTCGACCACCTTGACCAGCCGGTCAAGCGCATCCATGGCGGCGAGGCGGCGCCGAACGTCTCCAAGGTGCTCGAGCGCGCCGCCTTCGTCGGTGCCGATGAGGTGCGTGCCGGCTTCATCGCGATGATGGCCGACGCCGGTCGTCCGCTGGCGCAAACCGCACAGGCACTGGGCTAAGGAGGCGCGGCGATGTCTTCGAGTCTGAAAACCGCAGGGCTGCCCGGGCTGCGCGGCACCGACCACATCGGCTTCACCGTGCCGAATCTGGACGAGGCGGTCGATTTCTTCGTCGGGGTGATCGGCTGCGAGCCGTTCTACGAGCTGGGACCATTCGCCGCCGCCGACGACTGGATGGCCGCCCACCTCGATGTGCATCCGCGCGCGGTGATGAGACGGCTGAAGTTCCTGCGCTGCCGCCACGGGTCCAATTTCGAGCTGTTCGAATACGACGCTCCCGGCCAGAACCGCCGGCAACCGAGGAACAGCGACGTCGGCGGCCACCACCTTGCCTTTTATGTGGACGACATCGATGCCGCGCTCGCCCACCTGCGCGCCCACGGCGTGCGCATCCTCGGCGAACCGACGGTACGCACGAGCGGGCCGAATGCCGGCCAGACCTGGGTCTACTTCCTCGCGCCGTGGGGGATGCAGCTCGAACTGGTGAGCTTCCCGGACGGCAAGGGCTATGAGCGCGGCACCGAGCGGCGGCTGTGGCATCCGGCCCGGCCGGCGCAGTGAATCTTGAACACCGATCAGAGAGGCAATCATCGTGCCCGTTGAAATTCTCATGCCATCGACCGGAGCGTCGATGAGCGAAGGCAACATCTTGCGCTGGCTCAAGCAGGAAGGCGAAGCGGTCGAGCGCGGCGAAGCGCTGCTCGAGATCGAGACCGACAAGGCGGTGGTCGAGGCGGTTGCCCCGGCGCGCGGCATTCTCGGCAGGATCCTCGCGGCTGGAGGCAGTGAAGGCGTCCAGGTGGAGAGCGTGGTTGGGCTGATCGCCGTCGACGGCGAGGACCCGGCGGCCCTGGCCACGGCTGCGCGGACCGCTGCGGTGACGCCCGGTCCGGCACCCAGCCCGGCGCCCGCCGCGCCTGTGCCGGCCGTCACCGCGGCGGGTGGTGTGTCACCGGCCGCTGCGCACGAGCGGATTCCGGCTAGCCCGCTGGCGCGGCGCCTGGCCCGCGAAACGGGCGTCGACCTGGCTGCCGTGCGCGGCCGTGGGCCGCATGGCCGGGTGTTGCGCGCCGACGTCGAAAACGCTGCGCGGCAGGCTGCCGAGGCCCCGGCGCCGCTTGCCGCATTGGCGCCAGGCGGGACCGCACCGCTGCCGGCATCCACGGTGGCCGTGGCGGGAACGGCTGTGCCGCCGTCGGCCGGTGCCGTCTTCGAGGACATTCCGCATTCGGCGATGCGGCGGGTGATCGCTCAGCGCCTGGGAGAAGCCAAGCGCACCGTCCCGCACTTCTATCTGAGCATCGATTGCGCGGTCGATGCGCTGCTCGCATTGCGCGCGCAGCTCAACGCCCAGTTCGACGGCAACAAGCTGTCGGTCAACGATTTCGTCGTCAAGGCGGTGGCGCTCGCCCTGCGGCGCGTCCCCGGGTGCAATGCGGCATGGACGGAAACGGCGATCCGCCGCTTCGCCGCGGTCGACGTCGCGGTGGCGGTGGCTACGCCGGGCGGGCTGATCACCCCCATCGTGCGCCATGCCGACGACAAGGGCCTGGGCGGCCTTTCCGCCGAACTCAAGGCGCTCGCCGGGCGCGCCCGGGAAGGGCGGCTCAAGCCCGAGGAGTACCAGGGCGGCGGGTTCACCGTCTCCAACCTGGGCATGCACGGCATCCGCGAGTTCGCCGCGATCGTCAATCCACCGCAGGCCTGCATCCTTGCGGTGGGCGCCTGCGAGCCGCGCCCGGTGGTGCGCGACGGCCGCCTCGCGGTGGCGACCCTGATGAGCTGCACCCTGTCGGTCGATCATCGCGTGGTCGATGGCGCCCAGGCGGCGGAATTCCTGGCGGAATTCCGCCGCCTGATCGAAAATCCGCTCGCGATCCTGGTGTAGCGGGGGTCGCCCACCGCGCCCGGCGGCGTGCCGGCGCGCGGTGCCGGGGACGCCCGCGCATGCCGACAAGGGAATCAGGGAATTTGCCAGGATGAAGCTGAGCCAGCTGCAACATTTGATCGCGGTCGCCGAAGCGGGCACCGTCCGCCAGGCCGCGAAGGTGCTGTTCCTGTCGCAGTCGTCGGTGACGAAGAGCATCCACCAGCTCGAGGAGTCGTTGGGCGTCGAGCTGTTCCACCGCGGCTCCCACGGGGTCACCCCCACCGCCGCCGGGCGTGCCCTGATCGCCCGCGCCAAGGTCGTCGAGGCCGAGTTGCGCGAGGCCCGCAACGACATCGATTCGATCGTGGGGGCGGGGACCGGCGAGCTCAGGATCAGCATTTCGCCGACCGTCTCCGTCGGCCTGGCGCCGCAGGCGGTGATCGAATTCAAACGCTCGCGGCCGCGGGTCTCGGTCCAGATCCAGGAGGGCGTCTATCCCGACGTGCTGCAGTCGGTGCGCACCGGCGATGTCGATTTCGCGATCTGCCTGATGCCCGAGCGGCCACGCGACGAGGGGCTGTCGTGCGAGCTGCTGCTGCCCGACCGGGTGACTCCGGCGGTGCGCGCGAGCCACCCGCTGGCGTCGTCGCGGAAGAAGCTGATGGACCTGGTCAACGCCGACTGGGTGATCTACCGCCTCGGCCGCAGCGGCCGCGACGTCTTCGAGCAGACCTTCCTCGCCTCGGGCCTCAAGCCGCCTTCGAGTACGATCGACTGCGCCTCGTTCGCCGCCACTCTGACCCTGGTCGAGCGCGGCGACTACATCACCCTGGTGCCGAAGCGGTTGTTCGCCGACAAGGCCGCTGCGCGCTGGGGGATCGTGCCCCTCGTCATGGAGTCGCCGATGCCGGCATGGAACATCGCGGTGTTTTATCGCGCGGAGCACGAACTGTCGCCGGTGTGCCTCGCCTTCCTCCACGAGCTGCGGACCGCCGCCACCGATATCCTGACCCGCCAGTCGGGCTGAGGCAGGGCCGCGCGCGTCGCCGCGGGCAATTCGATCTCGGGTTGGATTGATCGCTTGTGTCGATCGGCGCTGAATGCGGCGATGCCGTCTGTTATGTTCCTGTCAAGACAGACGCATCTTTGAGGATGATCGGCGATGAGCGGAAAAACAGTGAGGAGGTCGCCGTGGTCGCGGTGCGGCTGATCGAAAAAGCCGCCGATGCCGCGTCGCTGCAGCCGGTAATCGTGCCCCAGCCCTATCCCCGCCTCAGTCACGGGCACTGCATCGTCGAGGTCAGGAGCGCCGGGGTCAATCCGAGCGACGCGAAGGCCGCGCTCGGGCTGATGCCTCATGCGGTGTGGCCGCGGACGCCGGGTCGGGACTACGCGGGCGTCATCGTCGGCGGCCCTTCCCACCTGGTCGGCATGGAAGTGTGGGGTAGCGGCGGCGATCTCGGCATCGTGCGCGACGGCAGCCACGCCCGTTACCTGGTGATCGACGCCGACGCGGTCAGCATCAAGCCGGCCGCGCTGAGTATGCGCGAAGCCGGCGCCGTCGGCGTGCCGTTCGTCACCGCCTACGAAGGCTTGCGGCGGGCCGGGCTGCCGGCTGCAGGAGAAGTCGTGCTGGTGATGGGCGGCAACGGCAAGGTCGGCCAGGCCGCCATCCAGCTCGCCGCCCAGCGCGGCGCCCGCGTGTTCGCGGTCAACCGCCGCGGCGAAGCGTATGCCGGCCATGCCTGCGCACCGGTCGAGTTGATCGATGCCGACCGCGGCGACATCGCCGGGCAGATGCGCGAACGCACCGCCGGGCGGGGCGCCGACATCGTCTTCAACACCGTGGGCAGCCCCTATTTCGCCGCCGCCAATCAGGCGATGGCAATCGGCGCGCGCCAGATCCTGATCTCGACCCTCGACCGCGCCGTACCCTTCGACATCTTCCAGTTTTACCGCGGGCGGCACACCTACGTCGGCATCGACTCGCTCGCCCTCGACAGCATCGCCTGCGCGCGCATCCTCGACGAACTGGCCCCCGGCTTCGCCGCCGGAACGCTCCAGCCCTTCGCGACGCCGCCGGATGCCGTCTATCCGCGCGAGCGCGCCGTCGATGCCTATCGGGCGGTGCTCGGCGGGGCACGTCAACGGCTGGTGCTCGAAGGGTGAGATTCCACCTGATGCACTCATGAGGCGCAAACCCGGCAAGGGCTGCAACAAGCGCAATGCCCAGGGATCTGCTACATTAAGCGTTAACGTTTTTTTTAAAGAGCGCCGTCATGAGCTTTGCTTCCCGAGACGTTGTACCGATCAGCGAGGCCCGCGCTCGCCTGACCGAGCTATCCGATGAAGTGGTGGCCGGCGCGGAGAAACTACTGACCAAGAACGGCGCAGCCTACGTTGCCATCGTCGATGCCAGGAGGCTCGATTACTACCATGCGCTGGAAGAGGAACACGCCAGCCTAGTGCTGTTGACCGAGGCCGAAGCGGGGCTGCGTGAGATTCTGGCAGGGCATCGCGTATCGAATGCCGACCTCCTGAAGGGGGTGTCCTGAAGTCATGGCGTTACCTGCTAACGCCCTTGTCGAGGCTGCACCGAACTTCCAGATCAGCCTGGAAGCCGCTCTCCGGTTTTTCCAGGTTCAAGATGCCGACAGTGCCGGCGCTCGATCCGCCAGGCTGAAGGCCGACCTCCGCGAGATGATCGCGGCGCTGGCATGGTCTCCCGCGAGCGGTCGGCCCGCGCGATTTCTGTCGGCAAGGTCTGCACAAGCGAAGCTGAAGGTCGATGCCGTTCAGCAACTGGCAGCGCAGGCCGGCTTGCCACACCTGCGGGAGTACGTTGTCGGCCAGCACATCGTGCTTTATGCACACTCCGAAACCGATGTGGTGCTTTTGGCAATCAAGCATCAGCGGCAGTTGGTGTATTCAGGAGAGTCCTGAGCTGCCTATGCGGCAGTGATTTCCTCGATCCCCTGGCCGACCCCGACCCCGACCCCGACCCTCACCCGCCCTGGCTGCGCACCCAGCGCACGATCTCTCTCGCGCCCATCGCCCCGGCCTGGCGCGCGATTTCGCGCCCGCCCCGGAACAGCGCGAGGGTCGGGATGCTGCGGATAGCGAAGCGGGCGGCGAGGGTCTGCTCTGCGTCGGTGTCGACCTTGGCCAGCCGGACCCGGGGTTCGAGCTGGCCGGCGGCCTGGGCGAAGGCGGGGGCCATCGTGCGGCAGGGGCCGCACCAGGGCGCCCAGAAGTCGACCAGGAGGGGAATGTCGCTGCGCGTGAGGTGGCGCTCGAAGCGTGCACTGTCGAGCTCGACCGGACTGGCGGTGAACAGCGGGCGCTTGCACTGGCCGCAGGCGGGGGCGTCGGTGAGGCGGGCGGCGGGGATGCGGTTGACGGCATCGCAGTGCGGGCAGACCAGATGCAGGGAGTCGGACATGGTGCGCTTCCGGGAAAATCAGGTGTTGCTCATATAGGGGCGCTTCGACCCGCTTCAAGCACGTCCGCTGCCGGGGCGGGAGGCGCCGCCGCCTTGCGCCGGCGGGCCGTCGATCGGGGTGCTGGCGCGGGTACAATCGGGCGCTTCTCCTCCGTGGAAGAAGTCCTCCCGTGACTCCGAAACGTCGCCTCTACCGTGGCCGCGACCCTGCCCGCGCGCACAGCATCGCCGAGCTGCGGGCGATGGCGGCGCGCCGGTTGCCGAACTTCTGCTTCGAATACCTCGAGGGCGGCGCCGACGACGAGCTCACCCTCGCACACAACCGCCGCGCCTTCGACGAACTGCTGCTGCTGCCGCGCACCCTGGTCGATGTTTCGGGCTGCGAGCTGGCGGTGCCGCTGTTCGGCGAGCCCATCGCGATGCCGGCGGTGATCGCGCCCACCGGCTTCAATGGCCTGCTCACCCACGAAGGCGACCGCCTGCTTGCCGAGGCGGCGCGCGCGGCGGGGATCCCGTTCTGCCAGAGCATGGTGTCAACGCTGGCGCTGGAGGAGATCGCCGCCACCGGGGTGCGCCACTGGATGCAGATCTACCCGTTCAACGACCGCGCCAATCTCGACGCGCTGCTCCGGCGCGCCGAGCGTGCCGGGGTGGAGGCGATCGTGCTGACCACCGACGCCGCGGTGTTCGGCAACCGCGAATGGGACCGCCGCAACTACCGCGCGCCGATGAGGCTGTCCGTGCGCAACCTGATCGACGTCGCCTTCCATCCGCGCTGGGTGGCCGACGTGCTGGTGCCGCACGGCGTGCCGCGCTTTCGCAACCTGGGCGATGCGTTGCCGCCGGGCCAGGACAGCGCGCGCAATGCTGCGACCTTCCTCGCCGCGCAGATGGACCCTTCGCTCACCTGGGACGAGGTGCGCCGGCTGCGCCAGCAGTGGCCGCGCAAGCTGCTGGTGAAGGGGGTGCTGCTGGCCGAGGATGCGCTGTGCGCCCAGGCGGCGGGTGCCGACGGCGTGATCGTCAGCAACCACGGCGGGCGCCAGCTCGACACTGCGCCGGCGCCAATCGCGCAGCTGGCGGGGGTGCGCGCGGCGGTGGGGGCGGAAATGACGGTGATCGTCGATAGCGGCCTGCGCCGCGGCAGCGACTTCGTCAAGGCGCGCGCACTGGGGGCGGATGCGGCGATGTCGGGGCGGGCGACGCTGTACGGCCTGGCCGCCGCCGGCGGGGCCGGGGCGGCACGCGCGCTGGAGATCCTGCGCAGCGAAATGGCGCGCACCCTGGGGCTGATCGGCTGCCCGCAGATGGCGGCGGTCGATGCCCGCTTCGTCGGCTCGGTGGAGCGGGGTGCCTGGCCCGCTCGGGGGCACGGGAAATTTGTCACGACATGAAGGAGATGCGTGCATGCGGCCCCGGGATATCCAGTAGACTGGTTCCAGTCAACGACCGGAAAGAGGTCTGAATGCCGCTGAGACGATGGCACATCATTGCGATTGTCAGTGTTCCAGTCCTGCTTTCGCTGGTGTTGGTGCTGGTCGTTTTGCGCGGCCTGCTCGATGACTGGGCCTATGCGCGCTGGAGCGAGGACCACGGCAGCCTGGCCGCGGCGCTGGCCGCGGGCGTGGACCGGGACATCGGTTTCGCGGTCGATCAGCTGCGCCTCGCCGCCAGCGCGCCGGAGTTCGGCCATCTGGCCGAACGTGCCCGCATCGACCCGGCGATCAACGGCCTGCCCGAGCCGCTCGACGAGGGCAAGCGTCGTATTCTCGAACAGTTGCGGGCCCAGGGCGCGTTCTCGGTGCTGTTCGTGCTCACCCCCGAAGGGGAGCATTACCTCGCCCACCCTTTTTCCGTGCAGCGCGGGCTGAAGCAGCACAGCCTGGCCGACCGGCCGTATTTCCAGCAGGCCCGCAACACCGGCGAACTGGTCATCTCGGACAGTTTCGTCGGCGCCGACGGCGTGCCGGCGGTGGCGTTCGATCTTCCCGTACGTGATGCACGGGGGACGATCATCCTGCACCTGGGCGGAGTGATGCACCTGGAGCGCTTGTCCCGGTTCCTCGCCCGCGACCGGATCGATCCGTTCGGAATGGCGGTGCTGGTCGATCGGCGGGGAACGCCGATCGCCCATAGCGATCCGGTGCGCCTGGCGCAGGGGCGGCTGCCGGCGCTGACCGCCCATCCCCGCTTCAATGTCGCGGCGGGGTGGGATGCGACGGATCTCTTCCTGCCGTTCGGTGGCGGGGTGGCGCATGCGGCGGATCTGGAACGGCATGCGCCGGTCCGCTTCATGCGCCTGGTCGATGCCGAACGGACCGCCTGGGGGGCGTTCGACGCCGAGCTGGCGAGCGGCTGGCGGCTGTTCCTGTTCCAGCACGACCAGCAAGTTTATGACCAGATCGCGGCGCACGTATGGAGCACGGCCGGGCTGTTCGCCGCGGTGGTGGTGCTGACCGGCCTGCTCGGACTGGCCATGGCGTTGCGTTTCGGCCGGGGCTGGCAGCAGGCCGAGCAGGCGCTCAGCGAAGCCAACCTGCTGCTCGAGCAGCGCGTCCGCCAGCGGGCGGTGGCGCTGCGCGACTCGGAAGCCCGCTACCGGACCCTGTTCGAGTCGACCGGGGAAGCCATCCTCGTCATCGACAGCGGCACCATCGTCGATTGCAACCCGGCGGCGGTCCGCATGTTCGGCGCGCATGACCGGGACGAGCTCGTCGGGGTGCATCCGGGGCAGCTGTCGCCCGAGCTGCAGGCGAACGGCGAGAGTTCCCTGACCGCGGCGAACCGGTACATCGTGCAGGCCTTCGAAGGTGGCAAGCCGTCGTTCGAGTGGACGCACCGAAGGGTCGACGACGGCCGGCTGTTCATCACCGACATCCGCCTCAGCCGCACCGAACTCGACGGCCGCCTCCTGGTGCAGGCGAGGCTGCAGGACGTCACCGAGCGCAAGCAGGCCGAAGCCCGCCTCGAACTGGCGGCGAGCGTGTTCAGCCATGCCCGCGAAGGCATCACCATCACCGACGCCGAAGGCGGCATTCTCGACGTCAATGACGCCTTCACCCGCATCACCGGCTACGAGCGTGACGAAGTCCTCGGCAAGAACCCGCGCATCCTCCAGTCCGGGCTGCATGAACCGGCGTTCTACGCGGGGATGTGGCGCGACCTGAACGAGAACAGGTTCTGGGAGGGCGAGGTCTGGAACCGACGCAAATCGGGGGAGGTGTTTCCCGAATTGCTGACCATCTCGGCCGTGACCCGGGCCGATGGGCAGCTCCAGCACTACGTTGCGGTGTTTTCCGACATCTCGCGGCAGAAGGAAAGCGAGGCCCGGCTGGAGCACCTGGCGTATTTCGACGAGCTGACCGGCCTCCCCAACCGCAGCCTGCTCGCGGACCGCCTCGATCAGGCGATGGCGCATGCGCGGCGGACGAGCGCGCGAGTGGTGCTCGCCTATATCGACCTGGACGGCTTCAAGGCGGTCAACGACGCCTACGGGCACGAGACCGGCGACCGCGTGCTGAGCGAGATCGCGACCCGGCTGAAGGCCTGCGTGCGCGAGCAGGACACGGTCGCCCGCCTCGGTGGCGACGAGTTCGCCGCGGTGCTGACCGAACAGCTTCCGGGAGAGAGCGGTCACGCCGTGCTCCAGCGCCTGCTCGGCGCCATTGCCGAGCCGGTCGAGATCGACCACCGGATGCTGAGGGTGTCGGGCAGCATCGGCACCACCTCTTACCCCCAGCGCGAGGAAGTCGATCCCGACCAGCTCCTGCGCCAGGCCGATCAGGCCATGTACCAGGCCAAGCTTGCCGGCAAGAACCGCTACCACGCCTTCGACGTGGATGCGGACGACCGCCAGCGCATCCGCCATGGGCATCTCGACCGGATCGGCGAGGGACTGCAGCGCGGTGAATTCGTGCTCTATTACCAGCCCAAGGTCAATATGCGCAGCGGTGTGGTACTCGGCGCCGAAGCCCTGATCCGCTGGCAGCACCCTGAGCACGGCCTGTTGCCGCCAGCAGCGTTCCTGCCGCACCTTGTCCAGCATCCGCTCGAAGTCGAGCTCGGGCGCTGGGTGATCAAAGCCGCGCTGACCCAGATCGAGCGCTGGCAGGCCCAGGGCCGGCTGCTCGCGGTCAGCGTCAATGTTGCCGGCCATCATCTGCAGCAGGTGGATTTCATCGACGAACTGACCGCGCTGCTGGCGGCCCACTCCGGGGTGCCGGCCGGCGCGCTGGAGCTCGAAGTGCTCGAGAGCTCGGCGCTCGAAGACATCGAGCACGTCTCCCGGGTCATCGACGAATGCGCCCGGCTCGGCGTGCGCTTCGCGATCGACGATTTCGGCACCGGTTATTCCTCGCTCACCTACCTCAAGCAGCTCTCCGCCGGGACACTGAAGATCGACCAGAGTTTCGTCCGCGACATGCTCGACGATCCGGACGATCTCGCCATCCTGGAGGGGGTGATGGGGCTGGCCGGCGCGTTCCACCGCGAGGCCGTGGCCGAGGGGGTGGAAACGGAAGCGCACGGGCGGATGCTGCTGCAGCTGGGGTGCGAGCTGGCACAGGGCTATGCCATCGCCCGCCCGATGCCGGCCGAGGACGTTCTGCCCTGGGTGTCCCGCTGGCGGCCGGCGCCGACCTGGGTGCGGACGCTGCGCCTGCCTCCGGAGGCGTTGCCGGGGCTGTACGCGTGCGTCGAGCATCGCGCCTGGGTGGCGCGCATCGAGGCTTATCTGGCCGGTGCCGATGACACGCCGCCGGTCCTGGCCGCGCACCAGTGCCGTTTCGGAAAATGGCTGGATGCGCAGCCCGGCAGCGGCGATTGGCCGCGGGCGCTTGAAGAGATCGGTGCGCTGCATGGCGACATCCACACCCTGGGCGATACCCTCGTGGCACTGCATGCCGGCGGTCGCGCCGACGAGGCGCGTGCCGGGCTGGAACAGCTGCATCATCTGCGCGACCGCCTGCTCGCGGCGGTCGAGGCGCTGCCCGTCCGGACGGCCTGACGGGCGTGCGGGAAGGGGCGGGCGGCGAGGGCGGTGCCGCCCGCAGCCCCTGCTCCGGCGGTCGACACGTCCCTGCAACATGCGGAGCCCACCATCCCCGGGCTTCTTTTTTTTGCGGGGATGGTCTCGATGGCATCGGTTCGCGTTGGTCGCGGTTTCGTCGCACGCGCCCTGGGCGGGGTGGGCAATGGCACTTGGCGGCTGCCGCTGGCGCTGACGCTGGGTATCGCGCTGTCGATCGTGGCAGTGGCGGGGTGGTTGGTCGGCGAACAGCGGCTGGCACGCGTCGACTCCGCGCAGGCTGCGACGGCCCTCCCTTCGCGGGAAATCGCGTTGGCGATGACGGGGCATGTCGCCGGACTTCTCGGCGAAGCCGGGGCAACGGTTCCGCCCGCTCCGGCGGCGCTGGCGCTTTCGGGGCCGCCGCTGCTCGCGGCGCTGAGCATGGCGCTGCTGGTGGCGGTGCTGTGGCTGGCGCTCGTCCTGCGCCGCGAGGAAGCGCGCTTGCACGCGCTCAACGAAGGGGCGCGGCGCGGGCGCGAGCAGATGGTGCTGCTCGAGGGCGAGAAAAAACGTGCCGTCGAGGCGGCGGCCTGCGACCACCTCACCGGGCTGGTCAACCGCAGGGTGTTCAATGAACTGGGGCAGAAGCACCTGCGGCAGGCGCGCTGGAACGCGCGCCACTATGCGCTGCTGTATCTCGACCTCGACCGTTTCAAGGGCGTCAACGACTCGCTCGGGCATCACGTCGGGGATCTGCTGCTGCAGGCGGTCGCGGCGCGGCTGAGGAAGGCGCTGCGCGCTTCGGACGTGATCGCGCGCATGGGCGGAGATGAATTCGCCATCTTGCTGACCGAGCTTTCGGATGTCGCCGATGCCGAACGGCTTGCCGCCAAGCTCGTGGATGCGATCGGCCAGCCCTGCACCGACCTCGACGGTCACGACCTGCAAGTGGGCACCAGCATCGGGATCGCCGTCTTTCCGCGCGACGGCGTCGATGTCGGCACCCTGTGCCGCAACGCCGACGCGGCGATGTACGAATCCAAGCGCGCGGGCGGCGCCCGCTTCACTTTTTACGACAACTCCCTCAACCGCGCCGGCGACTGGCTGTTCAGCCTCGAGCAGCGCCTGCCGCGGGCGATCGCCGAAGGAGAGCTGGTGCTGCACTTCCAGCCCAAGGTGCGGCTGTCGGATTTTCGCATCGTCGGCCTGGAGGCGCTGGTGCGCTGGCAACACCCCGAGCACGGGCTGATCTTCCCGAAGGACTTCGTCGCGCTTGCCGAGGAGACCGGCCAGATCGTCGAACTGGGCAAGTGGGTCGTGCGTGCCTGCATCCGGCAACAGGCCGCCTGGCGCGCCGAGGGGCTGGCGCTGGTGCCGGTCGCGTTCAACGTTTCCGCCCGCCAGCTGAAGGACGATCACCTATGCGCCTTCATCCGGGACGAGCTCGAGGCGCACGCGCTCGAAGGCCGGCTGCTCGAAGCGGAGATCACCGAAACCGGGCTGGTGGAATCGGTCGAGCAGGCCGGCCGGGTGCTGGCCGCACTCGAAGGCCTCGGCCTGTCGATCGCCCTCGACGACTTCGGCAGCGGCTTCTCCAACCTGAACTACATCCGCTCGATGCCGATCGGGACGATCAAGATCGACCGCGCCTTCGTGTGTGACATCCGCAACCGCCCCAGCGACGCGGTGATCGTCGAGTCGATCGTCGCTCTGGCGCACAAGCTGGGCCTGTGCGTGGTCGCCGAAGGGGTCGAGACGCTCGAGCAGATCGTCCATCTGAAGACTGCACGGTGCGACGTCGTGCAGGGCTACTACCTCAGCCGCCCGGTGCCGGCCGCGGCCGCCTGCGAGCTGGTCCGCGGCGCCTATGTGAAGCAGGGCTGAGCGCGCCCGGGGCGTCAGGGGGTGCCGGCCGGGGGACCGCAGTTTCCCAGCCGGCGGCCGATTTCCTCGGCGCAGGCCTTGACCCGGGTCGCCGTGTCGCCGTCCCACTCGGGGTCGAAGCTGCCCGCCGGCCCCATCGCGGTGATCGCCAGGGCGAGACCGCCGGTTGCATTGAACACCGGAGCGCAGAAGGCGTTGATGCCGGGAATCGGATTGCCCAGCGCGCGTGCCAGGCGCTGGCGGCGGACTTCGCCGAGCACTTCGTCGGCATGGCGCTGGGACAGGCGCAGGGCGGGCTGGTCGGCGGCGGCGAAGCGGCTGAGTTCGTCCTGCACCAGCGGGCGGATGATGCGCTCGGGGAGGAAGGCGGCGAACACGCGCCCGGTGGCCGACAGCAGCAGCGGCGTCATCACCGTGCCGGGGCGCATGTTGACGTGGATCTGCTTGCGGCACTCCTCGATGTGCACGATGGTGGGGCCGAGGTTGCCCCACACCGCGATCGCCACGTTGAGCTCGATGTCGTCGGCGAGCTTCGCCACTTCGGGCATCGCCGCCTTCAGCGGATCGAGCGCATGCAGCGCGGTGAGGCCGATCTGGAGCGCGAACGGACCCAGCGCGTAGCGTCCGCTGTGGGCATCCTGTTCGATCAAGCCGAGCTTGCCGAAGCTGACCAGGTAGGGGTGGGCCTTCGCCGGCGGCATCCCGGCTTCGCGGGCGAGATCCTTCAGCATCATCGGCCTGGGGTTGCGTACCAGCGCCTGGAGCAGTGCGCCGCCCACTTCGATCGACTGGATGCCGCGACGGTCGGCGCGTTCGCTCGCGGGCGCATCCGTGCCCGGTGCCTCCGCCATGTCGTCTGCCTGTGGTCCGGTGCGCTTGCTTTCCGCCATCGTCTTCTCCCAATCGCGCGGATATTAACGTGAAGCCGCCCGCACTGCGCGGCGGCCCGGGGCAATGATGGCTTGTTCGGACGAATTTAACAATATCGAACGTATTGACCATAAGCGAACTCGTGCTTATGATCTGCCCATCGCCCGACCCACAACGGAGAAACCGACATGAGCACTAAGCAATTCGCCTCCCAGGCCGACCTCGAGGAAAAGCAGATCAGCTGGGAAAAACTCTCGGACAACGCCTACGCCTACACTGCCGAGGGCGACCCCAACACCGGCGTCATCATCGGCGACGACGGCGTGATGATCATCGACGCCACCGCCACCCCGGTGGCGGCGCAGGGCGTGATCGCCAAGGTGCGCGAACTCACCGACCTGCCGATCAAGTACGTCGTCCTCACCCACTACCATGCGGTGCGCGTGCTCGGCGCCTCGGGCTACAAGGACGAAGGCCTCGAGCAGATCATCGCCAGCCAGGACACCCGGGACCTGATCGTCGAGCGCGGCCAGCAGGACATGGATTCGGAGATCGGCCGCTTCCCGCGTTTGTTCCAGGCGGTCGAGAGCGTGCCCGGCCTGACCTGGCCGACGATGACCTTCCAGGGCGAGATGACGCTGTGGCTGGGCAAGCTGGAAGTGAAGATCAAGCAGCTCGGGCGTGGCCACACCAAGGGCGACACCATCGTCTATCTTCCCGCCCAGGACATCTGCTTCTCCGGCGACCTGGTCGAGGCCGACGCCGCCTGCTACACCGGCGATGCCTACCTTGCCGACTGGCCGCAGACGCTGGACCGCCTGGCGGCGATGAACTTCGCCAAGCTCGTCCCCGGCCGCGGCCCGGCGCTGGTGACGCCGGACAAGGTCCGGGCCGGACTGGCCTACACCCGCGACTTCGTGACCACGCTGTACCGCAGCGCACAGGAAGCGGTGGCGATGGGCTATGACCTGAAGGCGGCGATGGCCCACACGCGCAAGAACATGGACCCGAAGTTCGGCCAGGTCTTCATCTACGAGCACTGCCTGCCGTTCGACGTCACTCGCGCCCATGACGAGGCCGGCGGCATCCGCGACCCGCGCATCTGGACTGCCGAGCGCGATCAGCAGATGTGGCACGCACTGCAGCAGTAAGGCCCGGGGGCAGCCTGCCCCGGCAGCGCTGGTAACAGCGGGCCGCGCTTGCGCGCGGCGCAGGACTCCGGCCCGGCGCACTCCAGGGTCAGCGGCCGGAGCGAATCAATGATTGGAGGAGACCCCCGTGCTGAGCACGTTCAAATACCCGAAATTCGAATACGTCCGCCCCCCCGAGATCGCCGAGGGGCGCGACGGCCATTACCCGGTGGTGATCGTCGGCGCCGGCCCGGTGGGCCTGGCCGCGGCGATCGACCTTGCCCAGCAGGGCCAGCGCGTGCTGCTGCTCGACAACGACGACACCGTGTCGATCGGCTCGCGCGGGGTGTGCTACGCCAAGCGCGCGCTCGAAGTGCTCGACCGCCTCGGCTGCGGCGATGAAATGGTGGCCAAGGGGGTGTCGTGGAACGTCGGCCGCACCTTCTTCCGTGAAGAGGAAGTGTTCAGTTTCGACCTCTGCCCGCAGCCCGATCATCACCGCCCGGGGATGATCAACCTGCAGCAGTATTACCTCGAAGACTACCTGGTGAAGCGCGCCCGCCAGCTGCCCAACCTGGAAATCCGCTTCAAGAACAACGTCATCGGCGTGACCCCGGCGGCGGAGCAGGCCACGCTGCGCGTCGAGACGCCCGACGGCGCCTACACGCTGTCCACCGACTGGCTGGTGGTGGCCGACGGTGCGCGCAGCCCGATCCGCCACATGCTGGGGCTGGACATCGAAGGCAAGGTCTTCTACGACCGCTTCCTGATCGCCGACGTGGTGATGAAGGCGGAGTACCCGACGGAGCGCTGGTTCTGGTTCGACCCGCCCTTCCACCCCAACCAGTCGGTGCTGCTCCACCGCCAGGCCGACAATGTCTGGCGGATCGACTTCCAGCTCGGCTGGCAGGCCGACCCGGAAGAGGAGAAGAAGCCCGAGAACGTGATTCCGCGGATCAAGGCGATGCTCGGCGGCAACGGAAATGAGGACCGCGAGTTCGAGCTCGAGTGGGTCAGCGTGTACACCTTCCAGTGCCGCCGCATGAACCGCTTCAACCACGGCCGCGTGCTCTTCGTCGGCGACGCCGCGCACCAGGTCTCGCCCTTCGGTGCGCGCGGCGCCAACTCCGGCATCCAGGACACCGACAACCTGATGTGGAAGCTCAAGCTGGTGATCGACGGCAAGGCGCCGGCCACCCTGCTCGACAGCTACAGCGAGGAGCGCGTCTTCGCCGCCGACGAGAACATCATGAACTCGACCCGCTCGACCGACTTCATCACCCCCAAGAGCACGGTCAGCAAGACCTTCCGCAACGCCGTGCTGGGCCTCGCCGAGCACTTTCCGTTCGCGCGCGCGCTGGTCAATTCCGGCCGCCTGTCGGTGCCCAGCTTCCTCACCGAGTCGCCCCTGAACACGCCCGACGGTGAGCCCTTCGCCGGCGACATGGTGCCCGGCGCGCCGCTCGACGACGCCCCGGTCGACGGTGCAGAGGCCGGCCGGCCGTGGCTCCTCCAGGCGCTGGGGAACCGCTTCCAGCTGTTGTATTACGTGGCCGACGCTGCGGCGCTCGAGCCGGCCACGGTCGACGCGCTGCACGGCCTGAACGAAGGCGCGATTCCGATCGAGCCGATCGTGGTCGCGGCGCGCGGCGCGGCGCCGGCCGGGCTGCGCACCCTGACCGATGTCAAGGGCCGGATCCGCGACCGCTACGACCTGCAGCCGGGCACCGCCTACCTGGTCCGCCCCGACCAGCACGTCGCCGCGCGCTGGCGCGCGTTCGACCCCGCGAAGGTGCGCGCCGCCCTCGCCCGTGCCACCTGCAACGCATAAAGGAGACCGCGATGGCCCTGAATACCCAGCCCAACCTGTTCGAACCCGGCAAGCGCTATTTCCGTGCGTTTTCCCCCGGCGACGATTTCTACGAAGCGCTGATCGAAACCCACCGCGACCTCGGCGACGAGCAGAGCGCGATGGTCAACGCGCGCCTGATCCTGCTGCTGGCGAACCACATCGGCGACATTTCGGTGTTGCGCGAGGCGCTGCGGATCGCCCGCGAAGGCGCCTGAAGCGCCCCTGACGAGAACGGGAGAGACGGCCATGCCGGCCCAGAAGATCCACCATGCGGACGGCCGCTACAAGGAGATGTTCAAGTGAAACTCGCCACCCTCAAGCACGGCGGCCGCGACGGCACCCTGGTCGTCGTCAGCCGCGACCTCACCCGCTGCCGCGCGGTGCCGGCGAT
>NZ_JALLIK010000080.1:0-38680 GCF_023093595.1 Thauera aromatica | reverse complement strand
TGCGCCTCTCCGCCGATGCCGTCACTGCCAATCCCGTCGTCGTTGAACATGGCGTGAATTGTCCAACGATGGCTACGCAGCGAGAAGGACGCCGCTCAGTGACCGGTTACACCGTATCGCCCGGCCGCGCACGCCCTTCCAGGCGCTCGACCGAGCCGGCGAAGATCCAGGGATGGCGGCGGAACAGCGAGCGCTCCTTGCCGGGCTTGAGGATGAGTTGGGCCATGCGGGCTCCGGGCGATATCGCACAAGTAAGGCGGCGCAGTGTACCGGCTCGCACCGCGCCCGCCCATAGCCTGCGCGTGCCTTACCCCTGCCCCATCGCCTCCACCCCCACCAGGCTCACCGGCAGGACCTCGACCATGAAGCGCTCGGCATACTCCGCGACACTCATCGCCGTGCCATAGAACTGCGCCGTATCGTCGAACTGCCCCCATTGCCCGTGCCAGTAGTCCCAGCCTGCCGGGTCCGGCGCCCGATCGAGCAGCCCCAGATAGAGCAGATCGATCGCCACCTCGTCGGCCATCGCCGCCTTGTACTCGCCCGATTGCGCAAACCCGTACAGCACCTCACCCCGGCTCTCACCCTGCGCCATCCGATCCACCCAGTAGGCCTTGCCCGGCGCATCGGCCGCACGACCCAGCACGTTCTGGTAGAGCAGGTCCACGAACGCCTCATCGCTCAACGACGGGTTGTTCCCCACGAATTCGGCTGACTGCAGGAAGGCCGTCCCCATCTCCTCGGCGGTGAGCCCCTCGAGGCTGCGCCCCACCCAGTAGTTGAAGCCGCAGTAATCCGGCGTGCGCCCGAGCACCGCGTGATACAGCCGCACGATCGCCCCCGCATGCGCATCGCACTCGGCACTGGCCACGAAGCCGCTCACCACCTGCGCGTGACTTTGCCCTTGCTCGAGCGAATGCACCCAGTAGGCCACCTCTTCGGCCTCCCCTTCGCGACCGAGCAGATCCCGGTACAGCTGGCGCACGAACAGCGTGTCGTCGCCCTGCACGTCGTTGTCCCTGACCGCGCGGTCAAAGCCCAGGGCGGCCTCCACGCTATCGGGCATCCCGTCACGGTCAGCGTCGGGCTTGAACGGATCGTACGGACAATCGCTCGGCCCGGGCACGCTCTGCATGTACCCCGGACCGCCCGGGTCGCCGATCACCCCCGCCGTCGGATCGTCATCGAACTGCCCGTTGTCCTCGATCACGAAGTCGAGGCGGATCTTGTCGCCATCGACCACCATCTGCCCGCCGTATTCCGGGCTGGCCAGATTCACCCAACCATCGGCCGTGGGCTTCCAGTAACCATTGATCGGTACGTCACCCGATACGTACAGACTGAACGACACGGGCACCTCGGGCTCGGGCACCGTCGCGCTGAAACTGATCAGCCCCAGCGGCAGCTCCAGATCCGCCGGCCGTTCCCCCGGCCCCTCACCCACCGCCGGCGCATCGAGCTGGCGCGCCGCCGTGATGCTGCTGCCCCCTGCCGGAGCACCCCCAGCCGATTCGGCCACCAGGGTCACGAACGTCACCGGCGCCTGCGGGTTCTGGGTGATCTCAGCCGTGTGGCGGAACGGAATCGAGGCCACGTCGGTTTGAAGCCGATCCGCAATCCCGTCGCCATTGCCATCACCGGGGACCGGCGCAGAACCATCGCGCGGCGCAAGGCTGGGCACAAAGTCCTCGATCACCTCGGGGACACCGTCGCCGTCATCGTCGGGCAGCTGCCCCCACTCGTCGGGCGGCGGGGGGTCGCTCGGATCGATGACCGGGGGCTCGTCCACATCCGGCGGGGGTTCATCCACATCGGTCACGCTCACCAGGAGCGTCTGGGTGTCGCTGCCCCCGAACTCGTCACGGGCGCTCACTTCGACAATGTAGCTGTTGTTGCTGTCTGCGTCGGTGGGCGTTTCGAAGTTGGGCGCGGTGACAAAGACCAGTGCACCCGAAGTCGCGTCGATACTGAACTTCGCCTGATCGGCGCCACCGGTGATCGAGAAGGTCACCGGATCGCTGTCGGCGTCGGTAGCGGTGACGGTGGTGACCGTCCTGCTGTTCTCGGCAACGCTGAGTTCGGCGGCGGCTCCACCTCCGTTGCTGGTGATGGCCGGATGGTCGTTGGCGTTGGTCACCGCCGCGGTGGCCGTGCTGGCGATCGGCCCTTCGGCGCTGCCTTGGCCATCCGTGTAGCTCACCGCCACCGTGATCGCCTTGCCCACCTCGGCCTGCGTCAAGGTGTAGCTGCTGCCGGTCGCGCCGGCAATGACGCTGCCGTCCGCCTTCCAGATGTAGCTGAAGGCACCCAACCCGTCCGCATCGGCCAGGCCGCCGGTGTCGGCGGTGAGGGTCTCGCCCTGAGTGGCGCTGCCGGTGATGACCACCGCACCCGTGGGGGCGTCGTTGGCATTGGTCACCGCCGCGGTGGCCGCGCTGGCGACCGGCCCTTCGGCGCTGCCTTGACCATCCGTGTAGCTCACCTCCACCGTGATCGCCTTACCCACCTCGGCCTGCGTCAGGAGGTAGCTGCTGCCGGTCGCGCCGGCAATGACGCTGCCGTCCGCCTTCCAGATGTAGCTGAAGGCACCCAACCCGTCCGCATCGGCCAGGCCGCCGGTGTCCGTGGTGAGCATCTCGCCCTGGGTGGCCGTGCCGGTGATGACGACCACGCCCGTCGGGACGTCGTTGATGTCGGTAACATTGACCGTGAGCGTCTGGGTATCGCTACTGCCAAACTCGTCGCGGGCGGTCACGTCGACGATGTAGCTGTTGTTGGCATCGGCATCCATTGGAGATTCGAAATCGGGCGCGTCGATGAAGCTGAGCAGCCCACTGGCCGTATCGACGGCGAATCGAGCAGCGTCGGCCCCGCCCGTGATCTGGTAGCTCACCGTGGTGGCCGCCGGGGGCTGGGCGGCAGTGACGGTGGTGACCACCGTGCTCTTCTCGGCCACCGAAACGCTCGCTGCAATATCGCCGCCATCGCTCGTGATCAGCGGGGCAAGGACGACTGCGCCACCCGGGTCGACGATGACACCGTTGGCCAGCCCGTCGGCATCGTAGACGCCTCCATCGATAAGGGTGAAGCTGATCTGGGTCTTGCTCCCCACCGTGCTCACCGTGCCGATGTTGGTCCAGGTGCTCCCAACTTTCTTGTAATAGCCGTTGGTGTTGAGCGCCTTGTCGACATAGAGGTCGACCGTGACCGAACCGCCGACGGCAACCCCCTCGATCGTGAAGTCGAACTGCCCGACCGGCATCTTCGCATTGCGCGGCAGACCGCTGGCGGTACTGTTGCTCACGTTACTGAGCGTCAATCCCTCGGCCACCGCCAACGTGCCCCATTTCTGGTCGGTGGTCCCGGTACCCACGGTGGGTAGCGAGACGACGTTGACTTGCTCGCGGTCGGGCGTGCCGTCGCCGTTGCCGTCCCCCTGGACGCCGCGCGCACCCGGCACCGGATCTTCGCTGCTATTCAGGCGGCCATCACCGTCCATATCGGGGTCGGTACCATCCGGTGCGCCGTCACGGTCGATGTCCGAGAGCACGCTCACGGTGATCGTTTGCACATCGCTTCCACCCAGGCCATCCTGGGCGGTCACTTCGACCACGTAGCGGTTGTCGGTATCGCTGTCGCCGGGGGAATTGAAGTCCGGCGCGGCAGCAAAGGCGAGCGCCCCCGAAGTCGCGTCGATGCTGAACTTCGCTTGGTCCGCGCCACCGGTGATCGAGAAGGTCACCGGATCGCTGTCGGCGTCGGTGGCGGTGACGGTGGTGACCGTCGTGCTGTTCTCGGCAACGCTGAGTTCGGCGCTATCCCCCCCGCCATCGCTGGTGATCACCGGCAAGGCGTTGAAGCTCACGTTAAAACTATGGGCACCGATGACAGCGGCGACGGCGTTGCCGGCCAGGTCGCGGACTTCATCGCCGTTGAGGGTGATGGTGTAGCCGCCGGCGTGGGTGGCGGCGCTCCAGCCGCTGCCCGGGGCGGCAACCGTGTAGGTGGCGGTCTGGGTCGTACTATCGAAGCTCACCCCCGAGAGGCTCAGGTTGCCCACGGCGCCCGGACCGGTCACGGTGAGGTCGGATGCGTCCAGGGTGCTCGCATCCACGGTGCCAAGGTAGGCCACAGTCACGGTGAAGGTGTCGGTGTTGCGGGGATCGGCCAGATCGGGGCGAGTGATCGTACCCAGCGTCGGCGCGGTGGCGTCCACAGTAACCGGGCCGGCAAACTGCCCCGGGCTGCTCAGGTTGCCCGCCATGTCGGTCTGGCGCACCCGGATCACCCCCGCGCCGTAGCTACCGGCCGCGAGGGTGAAGTTGGCGCCGCTGCCGGTGGTCCAGTTCGTCCCGCCGTCGGTGCTGTATTGCCAAGTGGCACCCGATTCGAGACCGGTGACATTGACCACGCCGCTGTGGGTGATGGCGTCGCTGTCACTTGCGCCGCTGTCGCTGGCCAGCGCCAAGGTCGGGGCGGACGGGACGGCGGTATCCACCGTCATCGTCACGGTGTTGTCAGCCTCCGCCCCGTCGTTATTCTGGTTCCCCGCCGCATCGCTGAACTTGCTGCTGGCGACGCTGATCGTGCCGTTGGCGGTGCTGTTGGTGTCGGGCGTAAACGTGGCGCTGTAGCTGGTGCCGCTGCCGGTGAAGTTGCTGAGCGTGCCACCGCTGACAGTGACATCGCTCTCCACAAAGTTTGTCGCAGCTTCAGAAAGCGTGAAGGTAATCGTCGCCGTCTCCCCCGCCTTCAGCGCGGTCTTGTCGCTGGTCACGGCGATCGTCGGGCGGACGGTGTCGACCGTCATCGTCACGGCGTTGTCCGGATCCGCCCCGTCCGCATTGGCGTTTCCGGCCGCATCGCTGAACCGGTCGCTGGCCACGCTGATCGAGGCCGCGGTGCTGCTGTCGGCCGTCGGGGTGAAGGTGGCGTTGTAGCTCGTGCCGCTGCCGGCGAAGTTCGACAGCGTGCCGCCGCTGACGGTCACATCGTCGGCGGTGAAGTCCGCCGCCGCCTCCGACAGGGTGAAGCTGATCGTCGCCGTCTCCCCCACCTTCAGCGCGGTCTTGTCGCTGTTGATGGTGATCGTCGGCGGGGTCGAATCTTCCTGCTCATCGAGCACATTCACCGTCACCGTCTCGCTGCCCGAGACATTGCCGGCGGAATCGGTGGCGGTGATGCCCAGCGTGAAGGCATTCGGTGGGGTTTCGTAATCGCTGGAGGCGGCGCCGCTGGCGGCACCGGCGGTGGTGAGGGTAATCACCCCGCTGGTGTCGATGGCGAAGAAGCCATCGTCGTTGCCGCTGGCGATGGCGTAGCTGGCCACACCGTGGGTGTCGCTCGCCGCCACCTGGCCGATGACGAAGCCGCTGCTCATGTTCTCCGGCAGGTTGAAGCTCAGGCCGGCGGTCAGCGTCGGCGCGGTGGTGTCACGGGTCACCGTCTCGCCAGCGGTGTAGCCCGTGGCGATGGCGTTGCCGGCGGTGTCGCTAATGCCGGTGCCGCTGGATTTGAGGTCGATGCTGACCGTGCCGGTGGCCCCGGCGAGGCTGTCCACCGTCACCGTGTAGGTGCTGCCGCTGCCGGTCACGCTGGCAATGCTGCCGGTCAGGCCAGAGGCGTCGAGGCTGAAATCGCCGCTATCCACGCCGGTGACGGCTTCATCAAAGCTGACGGTAAAGCTGGTGCTGGTGCCGTTGATGACGGCGGCGCCGTTGCGATGGATCGCTGTCACCGTGGGCGCCGTGCCGTCGACCGTGAACAACTGGCCGGTGAGTCCGCCGGAAAGGGCGTTGCCGGCCAGATCGGCAATGCCCGTGCCGCTGCTGTTCAGATCCAGCCCCAAGGTGCCGTTGCCGGAAACCCCGGTCACCGCCACGGTATAAACGCTGTCGGAAATCGGCGTTACCGTGCCCACGCTGGCCCCGCTGGTGGTAGTGCCGGTGAGGCTGAAGTCATCCGCCGTCACGCCGCTCACCGCCTCGCTGAAGGCCACGGTAAAGCTCGCCGTGCCGCTGCCCATCGGGTTGGCCGAGGCGCGCACGATGGTCGTGCCGGTCGGCGCGGTGGTGTCGATGACGAAGGATTCGCTCGTCCCGCTGGCCAGCGCATTGCCCGTGGTGTCGGTGATGTTCGACGTGTTCAGCGTCAGCACATAGCTGCCCGCCGTGCTCGTCACCGACGACAAATCCAGCGTGTATTGCGCCCCGCTGCCACTCACGGTCAACCCGGAAATATCGACAGAATTGCCGCCACGGGTGAGGGTGAAATCACCGATGTCGACGTTCTGCACCTGTTCGCTGAAATTGATCGTCACCGTGCCGGCGTTCGGCTGGGTGGGGCTGGCGACGTCCACCATCGTCACGCTGGGTGCAGTGCTATCGACCGTGCCGGTGCTGAAGTTCAGCGTGCTGTTGTCGGCAATCCCGGCATAGGCCTGGGCGCTACCATCGACAATCACCCCGCTGGCCATCTGCACCGCGTATTGATTCGTGGTGAGCAGATCGGTGCTCGGGTTGATCGTCAGCGTGTTGCCGCTGATCGTCACCTGGCTGTTGTCGGTGACGTCAATCGTCCGCGTATCCGTCCCGGCGCCGGTGATGTCGTAGAGCACGATGTTGCCGGTGCCCGCCGCAATGGCTTCACTGAAGGTCAGCACCACGTTGCTGGTGATCGCCACGCCGGTGGCGTTGTCCGCCGGGCTGGCGGAGGACAGCGTCGGCGCCGCATCGGTCACGGTGACGGAGAAGGCTTCTTCATACGTCAGGCTGCCCGTGCCGGCATCCGTAGCGCGCAGGCGCAGGCTGTAGGTGCCGGCCCCCAGCGCCCCGCCGCTCGCCACCTTGAGCGATGTGCCGGAAATGTCGAATCTGGCGTTATCGGTATCGCCGCTGCCGCTCACCAGGCTGTAGGTCAGCGTGTTGTTCGGCGCGCTGCCGTCCGGGTCGGTGCCGGTAATCGTCGTCAGCGTCGTCCCGGCGGCCTGGCTGTTGTTGAAGCTGGTCGTGCCCAGCGCCAGATCGGTCGGTGCTTCGTTCACGTCGTTGAGGTTGACCGTGATCGTCGCCGTCGAATCCGCCGTGGTGTCGCCGTCTTCGTCGTCCACGGCGACCGTCAGGCTGTAGCTCGCGGTGCCTTCGTAGTTGAGGCTGCCGGCAACGGTAATCTCGCCGGTGCTGCTGTCGATGGCGAACACGCTGCCGGTGTTGCCGCCGGTGATGCTGTAACTCAGCCCGTTGGTGTCGCCCGTCGCGCTCACCGTGCCGACCGAAGTGCCGTTGCTGGCGTTCTCGTTGACCGAAAGCGTGGCGTCGGAAATGGCCGGGTTAACGTCGTCGACCGTCACGGTAAAGGTATCCGTCGCCGTGGTGCTGCCGCCATCGGTCACCGTCAGCGTAATCGTCGCCGTGCCGGTCTGGTTGGCTGCCGGGGTAATCGTCACCGTGTGGTTGGCCCCGGTGCCGGTCACCACGATGTTGCCGTCCGGAATCAGGGTGGTGTTGCTGGACGCACCGGCCAGGGTCAGGCTGTTGGCATCGGTTTCCGTGTCGCCAATCGTCACCGCAATCCCGCTCGTCGCCGTGCCTTCGGTGGTGGTTTGGTTGCCTACGTCGGAAATGGTGGGGCTGGTGTTCGCCGGTCCAGTCGTAAAAATATCGTACTGGTAGGCATCGGAAATCAAATAATCCAGGTCGCCATAGGTAGCATCATTACGAGTTGTCGTACTCACGGCATCGTACGTCATGGCAAATCCAGATCCGGACGGGTAGTACTGGGGATTAACCAATGTCGTACCAGAGGGAACCGTCATGCCAAGACTTGTGGCCGCAGTTGTGATGGTGCCCGTTGTTTCCGATATCACCGTATAGTCAAATCCACCGGAAGAGTTCGGCAGTATCGCGATAATGCTTCCGTTGTATTCCACCAAGTCGACAAAATTATTTACCGATGATGAAAGACCAAAACCAAGGTTCCAGCTAACAACCGACGCAGGCACGTTGCCTAGATCAGTTGCGTAGTAAGTTTGATTTGAAAAACTGCCATTGTTGTAAACAGAGGCAGTTTTTTGATTGGTGGTGATTCGCGTTCCATCGTTATTGAATAGCGTAATTTCCCACTTGTTGTCGAGGCTACGATTAAGGCTGGCAAAACCGCCAGTAAACGCGACAACCTCGGCAACGGAATTTTGTTGGTTGTAAAACCAGTTAACCCGCATCCAGTAGGTGCCCGTACTGGTGAAATTCGCCGTCGATCCATCGGCAGCGAATTTGTACACGAAATCACCTAACGGCGTATAGCTTGGATTAACCCACGAATAGGAATCTGAGCCGATAACGAACCCGCCGTCCGACAAGGCGGCAATCGATAAATCCTGGAGTGGCCAAAGGTGATTGACGCTGGGGTCGCCATTCGGGTTCGGAACGCTATTATTACTGTCTGCAAAATAACTTTCTGTATTTTTTGAATAGTTCCCCGCGTTGTATGAGAAAGCGTTCACAACCCCCTTATTTGCGCCGCTAATAGTTCCAAGATGAGCAACGACAAACCCACCATCTTCAAGCGCAGCAACATCAAATGCATTCGAAGAGTTAGAAGCATGGGATGAGATCAGATGAGAACCGTCGGTCGTTCCAGCATTGTCGAATATGGCGTAATAAACTTGGTTATCAGATTCGATCCAGCCAGCGACAAAGCCGCCATTCTTCAATTCATCCAGTTTAAGATTGGTGATCTCTGTTGAGCGACCAGAGAGCAAGTCTGCCTTTACGTCGATTGTTTTCGTAATCAATGACAATGCGTTGATCACATCAATTTGAGCGTTATAGACAGGCCCAGAGGGGTCCCATGTCTGGGAGTCACCCCCAACCTGTTTTAGATAAGCGGCCGCTTTTCCGCCATTGGTCAAGAATGCCGCACCAACACTCATCATCATGTCTTGAGTGATTGCGGTGCCATGAGTCGCCCATTCATCTCCCGCAGGCAGCACTGAAGCAAAATCAGAAAGTTCCAGAGACTGGGCTTCAATGATTCCCTGGGTTTGCTCCAACGCCCAATCTCCCCCCAACCAGCTCGCGCCAGTCAAATCATCCGATGCCGCCACATCCGCCCCCGTGGCCTCGGCAAACGCGGTGATGAACGCTTCCCCCATCTCGCCAGCGCCGACATTACAGCCGTAGATCAGGAAATCGCCGCTGTCCGACAGGGCGGAGCCCCAGGCGGACAGGGCGCTGGTGTGGCTGGATAGCGTGGCGGTGGAGAGCGTTTCTGCGCCGAGGTACACCGCGCCGCTGCTGCCGTGGGAAACCAGGTGGATGGCGGTCAACCCGGAATATTGGGCTAAAACGCTGCCGATCTGGTCGAGCGCGCTGGATTGGCTATCCAGCAGCCAGACATCGGCCCCGGCGCGTTGGCCGGCGGCGATCTGGTCGGCCAGGCCGGGCAGACGGCTGTCGACGAGGATGACTTCGCTGGCGCTGCCTTCGGCATTGGCCACTTGCCGCAGGCCGTCGCGGTTGACGCCGACGAGGGTGTCGAGCGCGGTCTGGTCGAGCGCGCCTTCGTTGAGCAGCACGCCGCCGATGGTGTAGGTCTGGCCGCTGGTGAAATCGGCGTCGCCGGTCTGGCTGAGGGTGTTGGTGACGCTGCCGGTGTAGTTGAGGCCGACGGTCTGGCCCACCGTGCCGTTGACGCTGGCGACGGTGACCTGGAAGACCTGACCATCGGCGCTGGAAACGCTGGTCACGCCGCCATGACTGGCGTTGCCGGTGACGGCGAAATCGCCGATGGCCACATCGCTCACTGCTTCGCTGAAGACGACGGTGAACACGGCATCGGTGGTTGTGCTGGCGGCAATCTGGTTCACGCCGGCGCGGTTGATGGCCGTCACCGTGGGTGCGGTGTTGTCCACCGTGTAGGTTTCGTTGAGCGTTGGCGTCCCGGCGGCGAAGGCGTTGCCGGCGGCGTCGGTGATGTTCTGGCCGCCGGCGAAGGCCAGGCCGAGCGTGCCGTCGCCAGAGACGCTATTGACCGTGACGGTGTAGGCGCTGCCGCTGCCGGTTACGGAGGCGACGGTGCCGGTGGCCGTGCCGCTGATCTGGAAGTCGTCGGCGCTGACGTTGCTGACGGCCTCGGAGAACACCACGTCGAAGGTCACGCTGTCGGCGGTGGTCAGTTCGTCGCCGGTGCGGTGGATGGAAACGCCGGTGGGCGCGGTGCTGTCGAGGGTGTAGGTCTCGCTGACGGCGCTGGCGCTGGTGTCGGTGAGGCTGTTGCCGAGGGCATCGGTGATGGTCGGTGTACTCGCCAAAGCCAGGCCTAGGGTACCGTTGCCGCTGACGCCATTCACCGTGATGGTGATGACCGGACTGCCCTCGCCGCTCACGCTGGCGATGGTGCCGGCGGCGCTGCCTGTGGTGGCCAGCGCAAAGTCGCCCACGGCCAGGCCGGTCACCGGCTCGCTGAACACGGCGACGAATTGCACACTGGTCGCGGCGGTCGGCGCATTGCCGGAATCGGCCCGGTTGATGGAAACGAGCGTGGGCAGGACGCGGTCGACGACGGTGGTTTCATCGTCGGCCGGGTCGCTGGCGGCCAGGGCGTTGCCGGCAAGGTCGGTGATGTTCTGGCCGCTGGCGAGGTTGAGGCCGAGCGTGCCGACGCCGCTGACGCTCTCGACCGTCACGGTGAGCGTATCGGTGCCGTTGCCGGTCACGTCGGTGAGAACGCCCGCGGCCGTACCTGTGGCGGCAAGCTCAAAATCGGCCGTGTCGGCAGCCGTGACGGCTTTGTTGAATTTGACGGTGTAGGTCAGCGTGGCGGCGTTGCTGCTTTCCGCCCCACGCTGGATGGCGAGGGCGACGGGTGCGGCGGCATCGGTGGCGCCGGTGGTGAAGTTGAGCGTGGCGTTATCGCTGATGCCGGCAAAGGTGTTGCCGAGGCTGTCCTTGATGGCCGTGCCGTCGATTTGCAGGGCGTATTGCGTGGCTTCGGCAAGATCGGCAGTCGGGTTGAGGGTGAGCGTGCTGCCGCTGATCGACATCCGGCCATTGCTGCTGCCGATGTGACTGCCGTTGCTGACATCCCAGGTCTGGACGGTGGCACCGCTGGTGACGTTGTACAGCGTGATATTGCCCGAATCGCCGAAGGACACGGCTTCGCTGAAGGTGACTTCCAGATTGGCGGTGGGCGCGATGCCGGTGGCGTCGTCAGCGGGAGTGGATGAGGAAAGTGTGGGGGCGGTGGTGTCCGGGACAATCATCGTGAAGGTGCTGGCGGCGGAGGTGCCGCCATCACCGTCGTTGATCGCCGCGCTGAAAACTCGCGTGCCGGTCGTCGGGGCCGTAAACTTCAAGAATTTGATGATGTTCTCAGCGGCCAGGGGCGTAGCGGCGGCATTGAAATCAATCCGCAGTTCGTTACCGTTCTGGCCATCCTTGCCGGAAGCCACCGTCCCCACAGCGACCCAACTGCTGCCGCTGTCTTCGCTGTAGAACACCGAGTCCCCCGCTGCCGGTGAATCGTCTGCGCCCTCCTCGGTCGTACCGAATTTGATGGTGACATCGTTGGCAGCATCGCTGAGGAAGGCACCATCCGCCGTGCCGGAGGTCAGCGAGATCAGCAGGTAACCGCCATCGAAATCGGCGGAATCCACATCGGTCAGCGCAACCGGATTGGATGAATTCTGATCGTCGATGTAGTCCGATGCGCCGGAGAGGGTGACGCTGTCGCCATCGAGATATTGAATGGTGGGGGCGTCGTTGACCGCCGCCGCCACCGTCACCGTCGCCCCAATGCTAAGCGTAGTGCTATCCACCCCGCCATTGGCCGTGCCGCCGTTATCCTGAATGGAAGTGAGGGTTACCACGCGGTTACCGGTGGTAGTTGGCGTGCTGCTGGTGTTCTTGTAAGCGAGGGCGTCAACCAGGGTTTGCATCAGGCTCGCGCTGATACCGCCCGCCTTGCTGACCGTAATTGTGGCCGTGTCGCCGGAAACACTGACGACGGCAGTCATGCCGTTGGTCGCGGTGGTCACGCTGTTGGTATGGTTCAGCCCGACGTCGGAGCCGTCGATTCTCAGGATTTCACTGGCCCCGTCGCTGACATTGGTCACGGTCAACACCAGTTGCTGCACGTTTTGTGATGCTTCCACGGCAGAAACAGCGGCAGCAGAAAAGAGGCTCACCGCCGAACCGCCTTCGGTATAGGTCGGTGTGGCACCGGCGGCGGTAAGGGTCGGGGCGTTGTTCACGGCATTCACCGCCACCGTGGCGGCCAGCGCGGGCGAGGCAGTATCCGATCCACCGCCGCTGGTACCGCCATTGTCCTGAATCGAAGTCAGGGTCACTACGCGGCTACTGCTGCCGGGGTCGTTGCCGCTGTTGCCGTAAGTCAAACCATTGAGCAGCGCTTGTGCGTCCGCCGCGCTCAGACCGCCGCCCTTGGTCAGCGAAACCGTGGCCGTGCCGCCGGAAACGCTGACCGAATAAGCCACGCCGTGGCTGGCGGTCGTCCCCGTGATGCCATCGACCAGGCTCACGCTGCTACCGTCAATGGACAGGCTCTCGGCATTGCTACCCACATTGGTCACGGTCAGGGTCATGGCCGAAATGGCCTGACCACTTTCCACCGTGCTCACCATCATGCCGTCGAACAAGGCCACCGGCGAACCGCCTTCGGTAAAGGCAACCGATAAGCCGCCGCTCAGAGGCCGGGTCGTCCAGCTGCTGCTGTTGGCGGTACCGGCAAAGCCGTTGCTGGTGCTATCCGCCAGTGAGGTACCGGTCGCTTCATCCAGTTTCCACAGGGCGACCAGATTGGCTTCATCGCCTTGCAGATTCACGCTCTGGTTATTGCGGATTTCTTCCGCCGTGCGCACATCGTTCCAGATGCGGAATTCGGCAATGGTGCCGTTGAGCGGGTAAGATCCGTCGCCCCGTTTGCCAAGGTAGTAGGGGTTAGTGGTGCTTTTCAGCGGATCATCTGCGGGGTTGCCCGGATGGTTGTCTTGCGCAGCAACCTCAACACCGTTGATGTAAATCCTGGATATGTCGGTATCGGCATCATAACTGGCGGCGATGTGCATCCATTGGTCGGTGGTGAGAACCGCGCCGGTATCAATGTACGCCCCACCCGTGGGGATGAAGCGCAGGGCATTGCCGTTGGTGTGCAACTCCATCTGCTCTACAGCGCCTGAAGTGCCTTTTCCAGCGATGAACTGCACGGCATAGGGACCACTGAGGCTAGAGAACTTGACCCAGGTCTCCAGAGTAAAGGCCGTGTTTATTTGATCGTCAATATCAGGGAATGCTGCGTAGCTCGTTGTCGCACCGGAGAAGGTCAATGCCGGATCGGTGCGGTTGGTAACCTCGGGCGCATCGTTAACCGGAGTGATGGTCACCGTCTGGGTGGCGAAGTTACTGGCAAGTTCCGCATCGGTGGCGGTGAAGGTGACGGTCCGATCGGCCGTGCTGGGGTCGTTGCTGTCGTTGCCAAACTGAATCGTTTGCGCCACCGCTTGCACCACGGTGTTGGTGGCACTAGCGTTGAAGGTGAAGACCCATTCGGTGTCGCCAGTGACGCCACTGGCGCTGGCAGTGCCGATAGGCGTGCTCCCGTCGTAGAGCGTAAAGGGTGCAGTGCCGATGCCATTTACCCAGATGCCTGACGTCTGGTTTGTGGTGGGCAGCAGCAGGCTGTCATCCGCACTGGCGTTGCCGGTGATCTGCACCTTCAGCGTGCCGCCGTCCCAGTTGCCCTCGACATCGGCAACGCTGAGCGCCGGAGCGATGGCGGTCGGGGTTTGCTCGGTGAAGGCGGTGCTGGTGCCAGCGATGACTACGGGGGCGTTGTTGTCATTGTCGTTGGCGTTGGTGACGGTGACGGTGATGGTCTGGTCGGCAGTGTTGGTTGCCGTATCCGTGGCGCGCACGGTAACGGTGTAGGTGTTGTTGCCGACGGTGTCACCCTGATCGGTGGGAGTTTCGTAGTCGGGTGCGGAAGCGAAGGCCAGCGCGCCGGTCGAACTGTTGAGGGTGAACTTGTCTGCATCGGCCGCGCCGCCGCTTGCTGTGGGCACGATGGCATAGCTGACCGTGCTGGCGTCGGTGGCGGCGACGGTGATGACAGTCGTGGTGTTTTCGGCCACGTTGGCCGTGGCGGCGGAGGTGAAGCTGGGGGCTTGGTTATCGATGGTGATGGCAAGGCCCGAGGACGCGACGCTGGTGTCGCTGCCGACCGTCGCCTTGGCGGTGATGGTGTGGGCACCCGCCGACAGGGCCGAGGTGGTGATGGTCCAGTTGCCCGACCCGTCGGCGGTGCCCGAGCCGATCTCGGTGGTGCCGTCGGTGTCGTACAGCTTGACCGTGGCGTTGGCCGGGGCGGTGCCGCTGAAGGTGGGGGTGGTGTCGTTGGTGGTGTTGTCGGTGTCCGAGGTGCCGCTGTCGGTGCCTGCCGTCATGTCGGGCGCGCTGGGCGCGGCCACCGCGGCCCCCAGGGTGAAATCGAAATATATTATGTCACCGGGGAGGGGGACGACGTTCGGATCCAGGCAGTTGATGCGCAGGGTGTCGCCCGAAAAAGAGGTGGTCAGGTTGGTCTTGTAGGCGGCGGTCGTGTCGGTGTTGTTGAGCGAGAACGAGCCGAAGGTCGCGCCGACGATCTTGAGCGCGACGGCGTCAACCGAGAAGCCCTGGCCCGCGTGGAGGGTCAGGCGGTTGGTCGTGGGGTCGAAATCGACGATTTCCGAGTTGCTGCTGGAATAATCGAATTCATTGCCGGCGCCGATGGTGGCGGTATCCCAAGGGTTGTCGCAATTGGGGTCGTTGATCGGATCGAAATATTTCAGGGTCAGCCCGTCGATGGACGGCATCAACCCGTCATAGGCTTCGACGGCCAGGGCGGCGGTTTCCACATCGCCCGCCGACACTTCCAGAATCCAGTCGCCGCCACGGCGGGCGGCACCGGTATCGTCGTCCGAGGCGGCGACGTCGGCACCGGTCGCATTGGCCAACGCCTTGACGAAGGCTTGCCCGCTTTCGCCGGAAGCAACCGAGCAGCCGTAGAACAGCAGGTCGCCGTCGGCCTTCAGGGCTTGTCCGAGGGTTGCCAGTTCGGCCTGTACGCCGGCATCGGCAAGCGTGGCGGCGTTCAGCGTGCCGTTGCCCAGGTGCAGTGAGCCTTCCGAGCCGTGGCTCAAGACATGGATCGCGTCGTAACCGCTGTGGGTTTCCGCCCATTCCGCCATCTGCGCCAGCCCACTTTGGCCCGACTCGATCAGCACCACCTCCACCCCCGCCCGGACGCCCTCCACCAGCGTCTGGTAGTCCGCCACACCGGTGTCGATGAAGACGACCTCCTTGCGATCCTGGGCCGGAGGGGGCGTAACCGGGATGAACAGGGCGGGCGTGGAATTGTCGAGATCGGGGTGCATGAGAAGCTCCAATGGGGGGACTGTCCGTGTGCGGCACGATGGCCTGAACAGGTTTCAAATCTATAAAAAAACTTGCCCTTGCGACCCTGAAAATCAGGGCGGCAAGGGCAGGATTCCTGAAAAGGACGATGAAGCGAATGATTCCCCGGACCCGGGTGGCGCAGGCTGAGTGAAACACCCGCCAAGCGTCATCAAGGCCGCGATGCGTGTGAGGTTGATGCTGGATAATGCAGGGCGCTTGGTCACCGCGAGCTGACCGTTCATGACAAAGATGAAGATTATGCTTATTTCAACCCGATCCGGGTACTGGATTTTTTCGCACTTCGCGTTTTCGCGACGTGCGCCGCAGGGCCGGCCTCACCCGACCGGCGGCGGCGCCGTGCGCGCGGACTTCAGCGCGGCCAGCGCCAGCATCAGCCAGCCCGCAAGCAGCATCAGGCCGCCGGCCGGCGTCACCAGGCCGATGCCCTGCGCACCGGCGAGCGTGATCAGGTACAGGCTGCCGGAAAAGCACAGCGACCCGGCGATGAACAGGCCGCCCGCCGCCGCAACCCACCGCCCGAGCCGGCGGTGCGGGGCCAGGCCGAGCACGACCAGCACGAGCGCGTGGTACATCTGGTAGCGGACCCCGGTCTCGAACACCGCCAACATGTCCGCCTCCAGCCGCCCGCGCAGCCCATGGGCGCCGAACGCGCCCAGCCCCACGGCGAGGCACGCCGACAGCGCACCGGTGAAAAGAAAAATACGGTTCATCGCAGAGCCCGCAAGAATGCTCAGACTAGTGAAGCGAAACGAGCTCGCGGCAACATCCAGCGTCCTGGCTGGCCGGGCAGCTCGACAAAGCCGAAATGTCGATGGAACGCGGCCGCAGCCGGCGACTTGGCATCGACGATGATGGCCGCCACCGCGAGCGTCTGGCTGGCGGCAGCGACACGCTTGCACGCATCGACGAGCAGGATCGAACCCAACCCCTGCCCCTGCGCCGTTTCACTGACCGCAAGCCGGCCGAGCAAGGCCGCAGGGACGGGGTAACGCGGCAGCTTTTTTCGCAGTGCCTCGGGGGGCAACTGCTCAGCGGCAACACTGGCGGCGCTGAGGGTATAGAAGCCTGCGAGCACGCGGGCCTGCTCAGCGGGGCTCGCCACAAACACCCGCGCCACCCCACGCTTGATGTCCTGCCTGGCATAACGGTGCAGATATTCGTCCAGCGCCACCTCCCCGCACCGGAAACCGGCTGTCTCGACCTCGCTGTCCAGCGCGCGAATGTGGAACTCCACTCAGCGCACCCGCTTGGCGTGGCGGGAAAACGCCCGCTGCAAGGCTGGAGCGGGCTCAGCCGGCGCATCCAGCGCATCGAGAAAGGCGGCGAAATCCTGCGACGACAAGGTGACCGCCTCGTGCTGCTGAACCAGCGTCTGGGCTTGCTCAACGGCGTTGCGCAGAACGAACTCCGACACACTCATGTGTGCGTACGCTGCCGCCTTGTCGAGCAGGCGCCGGACTTCCTGATCACAACGAATGTGCAAACGCGTGTCCTTGGTCAGGGAGCTCATTCGGAATCTCCTCAAAAAACGCGCTTATTGTGCGCCATTTGTGCGTACCACTCAAGATTGGACAGGTACCGGACGACGAATCGGCCAGAGCCCCGCCACCAAGTCAGCGCCCGGATCCGGCCTGTTTCGACATCCGCCGCGCGCTGGCTATACTCCCGGACACTTTCAACGAGGAGACCTGCCCCATGAAGCTCGAAACCATCGCCGTCCACGGCGGCTATTCGCCCGACCCCACCACCAAGGCGGTCGCGGTACCGATCTACCAGACCACCTCCTACGCCTTCGACGACACCCAGCACGGCGCCGACCTGTTCGACCTCAAGGTGCAGGGCAACATCTACACCCGGATCATGAACCCGACCACCGCGGTGCTCGAGCAGCGCGTGGCCCAGCTCGAAGGCGGCGTCGGCGCGCTCGCGGTGGCTTCGGGCATGGCGGCGATCACCTACGCCATCCAGACCATCGCCGAAGCCGGCGACAACATCATCTCGGCGGCGACGCTGTACGGCGGCACCTACAACCTGTTCGCCCACACCTTCCCGCAGTTCGGCATCGAAGTGCGCTTCGCCGACTACCGCGACCCGGATTCCTTCGCTGCCCTGATCGACGAGCGCACCAAGGCGATCTACTGCGAGTCGGTCGGCAACCCGCTCGGCAACATCACCGACATCGGCCGCCTGGCCGGGATCGCCCACCAGGCGGGGATCCCGCTGATCGTCGACAACACCGTGCCCTCGCCCTACCTGTGCCGCCCCTTCGAGCACGGCGCCGACATCGTCGTCCATTCCCTGACCAAGTACCTCGGCGGTCACGGCAACTCGATCGGCGGCGTCATCGTCGATTCCGGCAAGTTTCCGTGGGCCGAACACAAGACGCGCTTCCACCGCCTCAACGAACCCGACGTCTCCTACCACGGCGTGGTGTACACCGAGGCCCTGGGCGCCGCCGCCTACATCGGCCGGGCGCGCGTCGTGCCGCTGCGCAACATGGGTGCGGCGATCTCGCCGTTCAACACCTTCCTGATCCTGCAGGGGATCGAGACCCTGGCGCTGCGCATGGACCGCATCTGCACCAACACGATCAAGGTCGCCGAGTACCTGAAGCAGCACGCCAAGGTCGAGTGGGTGAACTACGCCGGCCTGCCCGACCACGCCGACCACGGCCTGGTGCAGAAGTACATGGGCGGGCGCGCCTCGGGCATTCTGTCGTTCGGGGTGAAGGGCGGCTTCGAAGCCGGCGGGCGCTTCCAGGACGCGCTGAAGCTGATCACCCGCCTGGTCAACATCGGCGACGCCAAGTCGCTCGCCTGCCATCCGGCGTCCACCACCCACCGCCAGCTCTCGCCCGCCGAACTGGCCAAGGCCGGGGTGTCGCCGGACATGGTGCGCCTGTCGATCGGCATCGAGCACATCGACGACCTGATCGCCGACCTCGACCAGGCCCTGGCCGCCGCCTGAACGCACCCGCCACTTTCACAAGGAACCCGCCCCATGAAGCTGTACATCAAGCCCGGCGCCTGCTCGCTGACCCCGCACATCGTGCTCGAAGAAGCCGGCCTTCCCTACACCACCAAAACCGTCGACCTCGGCACCCGGCGCACCGCCGATGGTACGGACTACACCACGATCAACCCCAAGGGCTACGTGCCGGCGTTGCAGCTCGACAGCGGCGAAGTGCTGACCGAGCTGCCGGCGATCGTCCAGTACCTGGCCGATCTCGCCCCCGAAAAGAAGCTCGCACCGGCCAACGGCACGCTCGAACGCTACCGCCTGCAAAGCTGGCTGAGCTTCATCGGCACCGAACTGCACAAGTCCTTCAGCCCCTTCTTCAACCCGGCCGCGGGGGACGACTGGAAGCAGGCCGCACGTGCCAACATCGAGCGCCGGCTCGGCTACGCCGACAGCCAGCTCGCCGGCCGCGCCTACCTGCTGGGCGGGGATTTCAGCGTCGCCGACGCCTATCTGTTCAACGTGCTGAGCTGGGCGAAATACATCGGCCTCGATCTTGCGCCGTGGCCGAACGTGGCCGCCTGCCTGGACCGCGTCGCCCACCGCCCGGCGGTGCAGGCCGCGCTGAAGGCGGAAGGGCTGCTCTGATCTTTTGCGCAGGAGGCCGGGGCGGAGCGCTCCCCCCGCCAGCGCGCGCCGCCCCATCGTTCAGGGCAACATGCCGGTATCGAACAGGCGAAAACCGTCCCGGCCGCCGTGCTTGACCCGGTAGAGCGCGAGATCGGCCCGTTCCACCAGTGCCAGCGGCTCGGAGGCATCCCGCGGGCAGAGCGCGGCGCCGATGCTGGCGCCGATCTCGATGCGGTGGCCGAGCACCGCATAAGGCGCACGGATCGCATCCAGAATACGGGCGGCGGCGGCTTCGACGTCGCGCTCGCTGCCGGCGTGGAACTGGATCACGGCGAATTCGTCGCCGCCGAGTCGGGCGACCACGTCGCGTCCGCGCACGTGGCGGCGCAGACGCTCGGCGACCTCGATCAGCAGCGCATCGCCGACCGGGTGTCCATAGCAGTCATTGACCGGCTTGAAGCGGTCGAGATCGATCATCAGGAGTGCCGACAGGGTGTCGTCGCGCAGGCCGATGTCCACCGCTTCCTGCAGCGTGCGCTCGAACATGGCGCGGTTGCCCAACCCGGTCAGCGGATCGGTCAGCGCCATGCGCTCCAGGTCGAGGCGCTCGACATGCTCGAGCAGCATTTCGCGCAGCAGGCCGGCAGCCTCGATGTCGATGTCCCGCCAGGGATTCGCCTGGCCGTGAGTCTGCTCACGCCAGATCTGGAACGACGTCCGCGGGCCGAGTGCATGCTGCGGATCGTCGGACGCCGAAAGCGATGGCGGCCTGCCGGCCCAGACGACGTTTTCCGGCTGTTCGGCGCGCAACAGCGCGATGAAATCCTGCCCGCCCAGGGGGATGTAGAGCAGGCCGCTGGCCAGGCGGAGCAGCGCCGGACAGGTTTCCAGCGCCGCGGGGATCGCGTCGTAGGACGAAACCTGCTCGCGCTCGCAGCCGTCGAGCCAGTTCCTCAGCATGTCCAGACTGCTGGCGTCGGGGACATCGCCGCTGTAGTGGTTCCGCCCATCGAGCCGGGCCCAGCCCCCGTGCGCACCGAAAGCAGTGCGGATATGCACGAGCTGGGTGGCGATGGCCTGCTTGCCGCCACCGCTCGCCTGCAGCGCCATCCTGGCCTCGGCACGGGCCGAATGATGGGCATGGCGGGCTTGCTCGTGCGCCAGCCGCTGCAGATCGCTCATGTGGATCGAGGCCACCGTGGCCAGTTGCTCGCACAGCTGGCGGTCGGCGAAGGACACCGCCTTCGGCTCCAGGTGATGACAGGCGATCAAGCCCCAGAGCCGGCCTGCAGCCACCACCGATACGCTGAACGAAGCCGCCACTCCCATGTTCTTGAGGTATTGCACGTGCACCGGATGGACTGCGCGCAGTTCGGCATGGGTGAGATCGACGCTCAGCCCGTCGACCGCGGAGAGCACCGGCACCGGCTCGGCATCGACATCGGCGATGATCCGCTGGCGTTTCATCAGGTACAGGCGGCGGGCGTTGGCAGGCACATCCCCGGCGGGGAAATGCAGGCCCAGGAAACCTTCCACGCCGGGACGCAGCACCTCGTCGATCACCTTGCCGTGCCAGCCGGGCAGAAACCGGTACAGCATCACCCGGTCGTAGCCGGTGACGTCGGCCACCTGCCGCATCAGGATCTGTGCCGCGGCCTCCTCGGAATCGGTTGCCGCCAGCGCCGCCATTCCGGCCGCCAGCACCTGCTCCCGCTGGCCGAACGAGGGCGCGCTTCCCGCCTCCAGTTCGAGGATGAGGTGCGGCCCGGCGAAGTGCAACGCGGCGATCAGGCTGCGCCCGTTGCAGTCGAGCGCGCACAGCCGCACCGGCGCCGATCCGGCGGCTTCCCGCCCTTCCGCCTCGCCCCGCAGCGCCGCCAGCAGCGGCCGGATTGCGACCGGCAGGACTGCGGAGGATGGCACGTCGAGCAAGGCCTGCGGGGGCAGGCCGAGCCAGGCTTCGACATTGGCCGATAGCGCGCAGATGTGCCCACGCCAGCGCTCGATGACGAGCAGCGCACCGGACGGCTGGATGCTGTCGGCGAGGTGAAGCGCGGCGCTCTTGCAGTCGCCGAAAGGGGCGTTGATCACGATGGCGGCTCCGCGGCAAGGAACACGTCGATGAACGTTGCGAAAGCAAACCGCGCCCCCTGCAGGATGCCCGCCTGCTCGGCCGCATCACGGGAAGGACGGTCGAGGCAGGCGCACAGGGCGGGCCAGTCCGCCGCCGCACACGCCTGGAGGCGCCAGAACGCGAAGGCCTGGTCACAGGCCTGCGGCAGATGGCGGGCGAGCCGGGCGGAAATCACTCGGGCGCCTTGCGTCGAGCCTTCGAGGACATAGCGCATGCCGAGGTAGGCGGCAGACCCCATCGCCGGCCCCGCCCCACCCCGCTCCAGCGGGGCCGGCGGATGCGCCTGCAGCCAGGCGAGGTCGGCGCGCAGCGCCGGCAGGCGCGAACGGTAGGGCGGCAAGCCAGGAGGGCAGGCCGGCGCCAGCGCCTGAAGGGCAGGCTCCACTCCGGCATGAGCCGCTTCATAGCGTCGAAGCGCCTCGGCATAGCCCGGCGGCGTCAGCCCGGGACGCATCAGCGCGAGCAGTGCCGGCGCGCTGTCGAGGCTGCGGTGCAGATCGGCGGTCTGCTGCCGGAGCAGCGCATGCAGGTTCGGAGTCATGAATAAAGAGACGATCCAGGGGAAAAAACGGGCATCTGCCTTGCGGGCGGTCACCGGAATCGCACAACGCTGCCGTCATCATGATACGTAAATGGCGCCAACGGGGAAAATCCCGCCCTCCGGGCGCACCATCAGGGGCGCCGGAGGGTGCCCGGAGGGCGCCAGGGTACCGAGCGCGCTCCGGGTCGTTGAAGCGGTGATGCCGGACCAGCGCGCGCGCGCCCCGCTCAGCCATCCCCATCCTCGTCGCTGCAGCCGCTTTCCGCGGCGGCGATTTCCCACGCGTACATCAGGCTGGCCTCGGAAAAACCGAGCCCGGTCTCTTCGTCCTGCCACCAGGCGAGCCCGTTGCCATCCACCCCGTCGAAGCGCCAGCGCCGCAACTCGCCGCTGCACAAACGGACCGCATAGATACGACCGGGGATGAGTTTCATCGTCGAACCGACTCCAATTCCAAAGTCCACAGCGTGCCTTTGCAGGCGCGACCGCCCCGGGACATCCCGAGCATCCGCCCCGCGCCCGCTTGATCCGTTTCCATCATAAATCGCGACACCGAAGACGAGGAGACGCACGCGGCAGGCGGGGAAATCACGCTTGACCATACGGAACTGTTTTAGTACTGTTTAGCCACGAACATAAGCGGATACCCCGGCATGTTGCGCATCAGCAAGCTCACCGACTACGGCACCCTGATCCTGGCCCACATGGCCAGCCGTCCGGAACGCCTGCACAGCGCCACCGAACTGGCCGAAACGCTGGGGCTGGGGGTGCCGACCGTGAGCAAGGTACTGAAGGCGCTCGGCCGTCATTCCCTGGTTAACAGCCATCGCGGCGCCAGCGGTGGCTATGCGCTCGCGCGCCCGCCACAACAGATCAACATGGCGCACATCGTGGATGCGCTCGAAGAACAGCCTTTCGGCCTCACCGAGTGCAGCGCCGGCAGCGGACTATGTTCGATGGAAACGGGCTGCCGCATCCGCGACAACTGGCAGCGCATCAACGGCGTGGTCCGGCGCGCGCTACAGGATGTCAGCGTCGCCGACATGATCCACCCCCACGGCCCGGCGGCCGGCATCACCGAACACCGGCTGCACGGCCCCGAGCCTCACCCGGGAATGGCACGCCTGACCAGGCTAGACCAGGAGGACTGACCGCATGAACGCCCCGACCATCACCACCTCCCGCAGCGACGCCCTCGGCGCCTATCTCGAGCAGGACTACACCGCCGGCTTCGAAACCCGGCTCGACACCGACACCGTGCCCAAGGGCTTGTCCGAAGACATCATCCGCCTGATCTCGGCGCGCAAGGGCGAACCCGACTGGATGCTCGAGTGGCGGCTCGAAGCTTATCGCCACTGGCTGACGATGACCCCGCCGACCTGGGCCGCAGTGCACTTTGCGCCGATCGACTTCCAGGACATCGTCTATTACTCCGCACCGAAGTCGAAGAAGGACGGCCCCAAGAGCCTCGACGAAGTCGACCCCGAACTGCTGCGCACCTTCGAGAAGCTCGGCGTGCCGCTGCACGAGCGCGCGCGGCTGGCCGGCGTGGCGGTGGATGCGGTGTTCGACTCGGTGTCGGTAGCAACCACCTTCCAGAAGGAGCTCGCCGAGCACGGCATCGTCTTCTGTGCGTTTTCCGAGGCGGTGAAGAACCACCCCGCGCTGGTGCAGAAGTACCTCGGCAGCGTGGTCCCGCCGGGCGACAACTTCTACGCCGCGCTCAATTCGGCGGTGTTCTCCGACGGCTCGTTCGTCTTCATCCCCAAGGGCGTGAAGTGCCCGATGGAGCTCTCCACCTACTTCCGCATCAACGCCCGCGACACCGGCCAGTTCGAGCGCACGCTGATCATCGCCGAGGAAGGCGCCTCGGTCAGTTACCTCGAGGGCTGCACCGCGCCGATGCGCGACGAGAACCAGCTCCATGCCGCGGTCGTCGAGCTGATCGCGCTCGACGACGCCAAGATCAAGTATTCGACGGTGCAGAACTGGTATCCGGGCGACAAGGACGGCAAGGGCGGCATCTATAACTTCGTCACCAAGCGCGGCGACTGCCGCGGCGCGCGCTCGCACATCTCGTGGACCCAGGTCGAGACCGGCTCGGCGATCACCTGGAAGTATCCGAGCGTAATCCTGCGCGGCGACGACTCGGTGGGCGACTTCCACTCGGTGGCGCTCACCAACAACCTGCAGCAGGCCGACACCGGGACCAAGATGATCCACATGGGGCGCAACACGAAGAGCACCATCCTCAGCAAGGGCATCTCCGCCGGGCGCGGCAGCAACACCTTCCGCGGCCTGGTGAAAGTCACGCCGAAGGCCGAAGGCGCGCGCAACTATACCCAGTGCGATTCGCTCCTGATCGGCGACCGCTGCGCCGCGCACACTTTCCCGACGATCGAGGTGCGCCACCCGGGCGCCCACGTCGAGCACGAAGCCACCACCTCGCGCATCGGCGAGGACCAGCTGTTCTACGCGATGCAGCGCGGCATCAGCGCCGAGGACGCGGTGTCGATGATCGTCAATGGCTTCTGCCGCGAGGTGTTCAAGGAACTGCCGATGGAGTTCGCGGTGGAAGCACAGAAATTGCTGGGCGTGAGCCTCGAAGGCAGCGTCGGCTAAGGACCAAAGGGAGAACGGACATGCTGAAAATCAACAACCTGCACGCTGCGGTCGACGGCAAGGCGATCCTCCAGGGCCTGAACCTGGAAGTGAAGGACGGTGAAGTGCACGCGATCATGGGGCCCAACGGCTCGGGCAAGAGCACGCTCGCCCAGGTCCTGGCCGGGCGCGAAACCTTCACCGTCACCGCAGGCAGCGTGGCGTGGGATGGCAGCGACCTGCTCGCCCTGCCCGCCGAGGAGCGCGCGCGCGCCGGACTGTTCCTCGCCTTCCAGTATCCGGTCGAGATTCCCGGCGTCTCCAACGCTTACTTCCTGAAGGCCGCGGTCAACGCGATCCGCCGCCATCGCGGCCTGCCCGAATACGATGCAATGGACTTCCTCGCCCGCGTGAAGGCCGAGATGCAGGCGGTCGGCATGAAGGAGGAGTTCCTCTACCGCTCGGTGAACGAAGGCTTTTCTGGCGGCGAGAAGAAGCGCAACGAAGTGCTCCAGATGGCCCTGCTCGAACCGCGGCTGGCGGTGCTCGACGAGACCGACTCGGGGCTCGACATCGACGCCCTCAAGGTCGTCGCCGAAGGCGTCAACCGCCTGCGCTCGCCCGCACGCTCGATGATCGTGATCACCCATTACCAGCGCCTGCTCGACTACATCGTGCCCGATCAGGTGCATGTACTGTCGCAGGGGCGCATCGTGCGCTCGGGCGGGCGCGAGCTGGCGCTCGAACTCGAAGCGCACGGCTATGGGTGGATCGACGCGGCGCCGGGAGGCAAGGCCGGCGCCGCATCCACGGGAGCCCAACCCACCGGAGTCCAACCATGAGCGCGCTCGATTTCTGGGTCGCACGCCAGCGCGACACCGCCTCCGCTCTGCCCGGGGCAGACATCCCCTGGCTCGCCCGCCTTCGCACGGACGCGATCGCCCGCTTCGCCGACGAAGGCTGGCCCACGACGCGGCGCGAGAACTGGCGCCACACCTCGCTCGCCTTCATGGAACAGCAGGCCTTGGCGGTGGGCGAAGTCGGGCACCCCGAACACATCCTCGCCGAACTGCGTGCCCGCTTCGACGCTGCAAGCCTGGCCGCCGCCCACTGGCTCGTGTTCATCGACGGCCGCTTCGCACCCGCCCTCTCCAGCCCCGGCAAGCTCCCCGCCGGGGTGCAGGCCGGCAGCCTCGCCGAGGCCCTCGCCCGGTCCCCCGAGGCGGTCGAGGCCGCTTACGGCCAGGCCACCGACGGCGAGACGCCTGCCGCGCTGAATACCGCGCTTGCCGCCGACGGCGCCTGGATCCGCCTGGCGCGCGGCAGCGTGGTGGACGCACCGATCCACCTCGTCTTCATCGCGGCGAGCGCCGCCGACCAGCATCTGCGCAACCTCGTCATCGCCGAGACCGGCGCGCAGGCGACCATCGTCGAGCACTATCCGGCCGCTGCCGCGGGCAGCACGCTGACCACGGCGGTCACACGCGTGCTCGCCGCGCAGGACAGCCGGCTCACCCACCTCAAGCTGCAGCAGGAAGGCGAGCAGGCGATCCACCTCGCCGCGATCGAAGCCGAACAAGCGCGCGGCGCCGTGTTCGCCTCGCACGCGCTGTCCTTCGGCGCCCGGCTCGCGCGCACCGATATCCGCACCCGGCTCACCGGCGAAGGCGCCGAAGTGCTGCTCAACGGCCTCTACCATGCCGACGGCCGCCGCCATGTCGACCACCACACCCGCATCGACCACGCCACCCCGCGGGGCACGAGCCGCGAGTACTACCGCGGCCTGCTCGACGGCAGCGCGCGCGGAGTGTTCGCCGGTCGCATCCTGGTCGCGCAGGATGCCCAGCGCACCGATGCCCTGCAGCGCTGCGACAACCTGCTGCTGTCGCCGCTGGCCGAAGCCGACGCCCGCCCCGAGCTCGAGATCTACGCCGATGACGTCAAGTGCGCCCACGGCGCCACCGTCGGCCAGCTCGACGAGGACGCACTGTTCTACCTGCGCGCGCGCGGCGTCGATACCGAACACGCGCGCCAGCTGCTGACCTACGCCTTCGCCGCCGAAGTGCTCGAACGCATCGCCCAGCCGTCGCTGCGCGCGCTCGGCCGCGCCGCCCTGTTCACCCGTCTGCCCGGCGCCGCCCGCCTGGAGGAATTGTCATGAACGCCCCGCTCCCGCCTGTCGGCACAGGCGTCCGCCCCGCCCCCCCCGGCAGGCGGCGCCCTGCCCGGGATCGCCGCCGACTTCCCGATCCTGGCCCGCCCGGTACACGGCCGCCGCCTGGTGTACCTCGACAACGGCGCGACCACGCAAAAGCCCGAAGCGGTGATCGAAGCCGAGCGCCGCTTCTACCGCGAATCCAACGCCAATATCCACCGCGGCGTGCACTGGCTGTCGCAGCACGCCACCGAGCTCTACGACGCCGCGCGCGCCACCGTGCAGCGTTACCTGAACGCCGCCCATGCCGAAGAGATCGTGTTTACCCGCGGCACCACCGAGGCGATCAACCTGGTCGCGCACAGCTGGGGGCACAGCCGGCTCGAAGCCGGAGACGAGATCCTGCTCACCACCTTGGAGCACCACTCCAACATCGTGCCCTGGCAGCTGCTGTGCGCGCAGACCGGCGCGGTGCTCAAGGTGGCGCCGGTCGATGACGCCGGCGAACTCGATCTCGCCGCCTTCGACGCGCTGCTCGGAGAGCGCACCCGGCTGGTGGCGATCACTCACGTGTCGAACGCGCTCGGCACGGTGAACCCGGTCGCCGAACTCACCGCCAGGGCGCACGCCGCCGGCGCGGTGGTGCTGGTCGACGGCGCCCAGGCGGTGGCCCACCAGGCCGTCGATGTGCAGGCGATCAACTGCGACTTCTACGCCTTTTCCGGGCACAAGCTGTACGGCCCGACCGGCATCGGCGTGCTCTACGGCCGCGCCGAGCGGCTCGCCGCGATGCCGCCGTGGCAGGGCGGCGGCGACATGATCCGCACCGTCGCCTTCGAACGCAGCACCTTCGCCGAGCCACCCCAGCGCTTCGAGGCCGGCACCCCCAACATCGCCGGCGCGATCGGGCTGGCGGCGGCGATCGACTATGTCGACCGGGTGGGACTGGCACGCATCGCCGCCCACGAACACGCCCTTCTTGAGCACGCCAGCGCTGCGGTGGGCGGCATCCCCGGCGTGCGCCTGGTGGGCACGGCACGGGACAAGGCCGGCATCCTGTCCTTCCTCGTCGATGGCATCCACCCCCACGACCTCGGCACAATACTGGATGCCGAAGGGGTGGCGATCCGCGCCGGCCACCACTGCGCGATGCCGCTGATGACGCGCTTCGGCATTCCCGGCACGGCCCGCGCCTCGTTCGCGATGTACAACGACATCGGCGACATCGACGCCCTGGTCGCGGCCATCCACAAGGCGCAGGATCTGTTCGGCACGAGGAGGCCCGGATGAACGACAAGCAGGATTCGCTGCGTGAGCTGTACCAGGAAGTGATCTTCGACCACAACCGCAACCCGCGCAATTTCCACAAGATGGCCGACGCCGACCGCCACGCCGACGGCCACAACCCGCTGTGCGGCGACCAGCTCACCGTGTACCTGCGCGTCGCCGACGGCATCGTGCACGACGTCAGCTTCGTCGGCCACGGCTGTGCGATCTCGACCGCCTCGGCCTCGCTGATGACCGAAGCGGTCAAGGGCAAGCCGGTCGAAGAAGTGGAAGCGCTGTTCCGCGACGTCCATGCGCTGCTTACCGGCGGCCAAGGCACGGAAGCGCCGGCGCGCGACGTCGGCAAGCTGGCGGCGCTGTCCGGGGTGAAGGAATTCCCGGCGCGGGTGAAGTGCGCCACCCTGGCCTGGCACACCCTGCACAACGCCCTCGCCGGCGAACAAGATACGGCGCACACCGAATGACAGGATGTTCCCGGCTCGGGAAGCGGGGCGGGAATGAATGGAGGGCGCCGGATTGCGGCGAGCGGAACCGGCGCCCGGAATGAAGGAGGAACGGACCATGGGCGACCACTACGGCGAAACCGAATCCCGCGTGCTGCAGCGCGACTGCGCGGCTGTCAGCGTCCCCTGGGGGCAGGCGGAAACGCTGCCGGCAGGCGGCTTCGCGCTGGTCACCCAGCGCCTGGGCGGCTCGATCACGGTGATGAGCGGCGGCAATCTGTATCGCATCGACGAAGGCGACGCCGACGCCCTCGGCCTCGAGCCGCAGCCCCTCGCCACGCTCCCGCCCGGCACCGGCGCGCTCGACGCCGAGAGCATCGAGCGCGCGGCGTGGGCACAGCTGGCCACCTGCTACGATCCCGAGATTCCGATCGACATCGTCAACCTCGGCCTGGTCTATGCCTGCACTGCCGAAGCGCTGGACGACGGCCGCTACCGGCTGGCGGTCAGCATGACCCTGACCGCGCCCGGCTGCGGCATGGGCACGCTGATCGCCGACGAGGCGCGTGCCAAGCTGCTCGCCATTCCCGGCGTCGCCGAAGCCGACGTTACCCTGGTGTGGGACCCGCCGTGGAGCCGCGAGATGATGAGCGAGGCCGCCCGGCTGGAAATGGGGCTGTGCTGAAGCGCCGATGCGGCATCCTTGCGCCCGCTCAAGTTCCGGTCCGGAACGGCGCTGCTATGCTCGGGCTGTCGGCCGCCGCCCCCGGAAACAGCGAATTCCGGTCGTTCCCGTGCCGTTATCGTTCCCGCTTTACCTGCCTTGCCACCGGACGGACACCATGCGCCTCACCCTCACCCTCACCCTCACCCTCACCCTCGCCGCAAGCCTGCTCGGCAGTGCGGCCCTTGCCGCCCCGCCCGCCATCGACCCGCCGCAGCGTATGCCCGGGCTGTGGATCATCAACACCGCGCCGGCCGAATCGGCCGCGAGCGTGCCCAGCTTTCACCTGTGCATCGGCAGCGGCGAGGACGACGTCCTGCGCCGTCCCGGCAATCCCTTCGCGCACTGCAGCGAGCAACGCTGGACGCGGGACGCGCATTACACCTACTACAGCGCAAGCTGTACCGCGGATGGCCGCAGCAGCCGGGTGGAAGGCCGCTTCGGCGGCGACTTCATGTACAACTTCCAGGGCGAACTCACCGTCACCCCGGAGCCGGCGACCGACGGCAGCGCGGCCACCCGGCTGGCAATCGACGGGCGCCGCCTCGGCCCCTGCAAGGCCGGCCAGGCGCCGGGGAAGTTCCTGATCCGGGGGCGTGACGGCGTCGGCAACCTGAACGTGGGCGAGCCGATCAGGCCACGCTGAACCCAGCGCGCCGGGCACACGCGGCGGCAGTTTCGAGCGGGTGCTCAGCGCAGCGAGAACTTCACCTGGCCGCCCTCGCCGGCCGGCTCGACCCGGGGTTCGAGGATGAAGATCCGCTCGCCCGGCACCTTGCCTTCTTCGACCAGCCAGTCGCGCACCGCCTGTGCCCGCTGCCGGGCGAGCGCATGCAGCTCGGAGTCCCCGACGGCGACGTTGGCGCGCATCAGCGCTTCCATTTCCGCCTCCGGCAGATCCTTGGCGAGGCCGATCAGGTTGCGCGGCTTCTTGAAGTCGGCCTCGCGGTAAGCCTTCTTCAGCAGCTCGGGGTACTCCCCGGCACCGATCTCGATTTCCTCGATCGACGGGGCTTCTTCTCCGCGCGCGATCAGCGCCTTCAGCTTCTGCGCGCGCACCGCCCGGTCGAGGCCGGCCTGGCGCAGGCCGTCGCCGTCGACCGCCGGATCGGCGCGGCCGGTGACATCCAGACGCAGCGCCGGCCGGTCGATCAGCGCCTGCGCCAGGGTGGCGAGCTTGTCTTGCTGAGCCTCGCCGGGGCGGGCGTGGCCGGGCGCCAGTTCGAGGGCGGCCAGATCCTCTGCGCCGCCCAGCGCCGCGCCAAGCAGCGCGAACGGCGAAGTGAGGGCCTTGCCGATCAGGTTGAACAGCATCTTCACCACCAGGCCGAAAACGCTGAACTCGGGGTCGTCCAGCGTGCCGCTGACCGGCAGGCGCAGGTCGATCTCGCCACGACCATTCTTGAGCAGCGATACCGCCAGCTGCACCGGCAGATTCACTGCGTCCGGACTGTCGACCTTGTCGCCGAAAGTCAGCTGGTCGAGGAAGATCCGGTTGGTTGCCGTCAGCCGGCGGTCCTCGATCTTGTAGTTCAGCTCAGCCGACAGCTTGCCGCGGGAAATGCCATAGCCGACGTACTTGCCCGAATAACCCGACAGCCCGGTAAGTTCGAAATCCTTCACCGTGGCGAGGAGGTCGAGATGGGCGTCCTGGCGGAAGGGATTGAGTTCGCCGGTGATGCTCAACGGTGCGGCCTTGTCCACCTTGCCGCTGAGATCGAGCCGGGCGATCGTATCCTCGGCGGTCGACAGCCCCACCAGCGCACCGGCCAGATCGGTCAGGTCGGCATCGTAGTTCGGCTGGATGAAACGGTCGCTGAACGCGACGTTGCCGCGCGTGATCTCGATGCGCTCGATGCGCACCGGCGGCGGGGGCGAAGTCGGTGGCGTCAGCTCGACGCTGCGGGCGGCCGACGCCGGGCCGGTCCCGGGCTCGGCGCCATCGCTTTCGGGCTCGGCAGGCGCCGAAGACGGCGCTGCGCCGGCCTGCGCTTCGTCGCGCACCGCGCCGATCTCGCGCAAGTTGAGCCGGCCGTTCTCGTCCAGAATCAGCCGGGTATGGAAGCCATCGAGCGCGACGCGCTCGATGGCGAGCGCGAAAGGCTCGAGGCGGGCATCGATCCCGCCCACGCGCAAGGTGCGCCAGCGCACGAAATCGGTCGCGTTCAGGCGGTCGACCGAAGCGAAGCCGGCCACCCCCAGGTCGCCGCGAAAAGCACCCAGCAACTGCCCCCGGCGCCCGCTCCGGAGCGTGAGCCTGCCCTGGCTGGTGAGGCTGCCGCTCGAAATGGCGACGCTCGTCTGCTCGAGCACGTAGGGCTGCAGCGGGAGCAGGTCGACGCTGCGCAGGTCCAAGCGCAGGTCGGCCTTCAGCGGCTCCAGCGCCAACGCTCCCGAGACACCGACGCGGCCGCGCCGGTTGAGGCGGGAATCGAGCTTGATCCGGCTGCTGTTGCCCTTGGCGGTGGAAAAACCGTCGAGCTCGAACTGGATGTCGTTGACCGTGGTGACCACCGGCTTCGCCACCGTCCGGTCCTCGATCCGGAGCGAGGCGGCCTGCAGTGCGAGCTTGTCCACCGCCACCGTCCACGCCGGAGCCGCCGCTTTCGCCGCGCGCCCCTTGATGGCGCCCTTGATGGCGCCCTTGCCGGCACCCTTGCCAGCGCCTGTGCGGGAGCCGCCCGGCGCGGCGGCAAGCAGGCGCATCAGGTCGAATTCGCCATTTTTCTGGCGGACGGCGGACACGGCCGCGCCCCTGACATCGATCCCCGCCACCGCCAGCTTGCGCCCGGCGAGGTCGACGCTGGCCTCGCGCACGTCGAGCTCGGGCAGTTTCACCGCGGCATCCTTGCTGCCCTTGAGCGCGAGGGCGAAATCGCGCAGCGACAACGCCTGGGCGCCGAATCCGAATACGGGCTCGCCCCCGTCCCCGCGCGCGGCGCGGTAGTGGACGCTGCCGCCGAGGCGGCCGGTGCGCACCTCGGCACCGGGCAGGACATCGGCGAGGTAGGGGGCATAGCGCGCAAGCTGCAGCGCTTCGAACTGGAGCTGGCCATCGAGTTCGAAGGGCTGCAGGCGCAGCTGGCCCTCATGGTGGAAGCTCTCGCCGGCATCGCTGGCGTAGTCGAGGCGGATCCCGGCGGGCAGGTCGCTGACCGTCGCCAGATCGCGCACGTCGAGGTTGATCGCTTCGATGCGGGTGCGGAAAGGCGTGGCCAGGCTGCGATCCTCGAAGCGGATCACGCCGTCACGGATACGCGCCAGGGCGAGGAGGAAATCCGGGGGCCCGGCATCCGCTCCGCTCCCCGGGGCCTTCGCTTCGGCACCGGCGCCGCCGCCCCCCTGCGCTGCGCCCGCCTCGTCCGTCTTCCGCGGCGCCGGTTCCGGGGGCAGAAGGTCGAGCACGTTCAGCCCTCCGTCCTGGAGCCGGACGACGTCGAATTCGGGCTGCGCCAGGCGCAAGCGGGTGAAGTGCCAGCGTCCGGCCAGAGGCTGCACGTCGGCGAGTTCGAGTTCGGCTTCGGCCGCGGCCGCCACCGGCGCGCCGTGGCGGTCCTGGAGCACGAGCTTGTCGACGCGGACCGGGCCGCGCAGCATGACCTCGGGCGCGGCGTCCGGCATCTGCCGGAACGACAGTTCGAGATTGGTGCTGAGCAAGGCCGAAGGCAGGCGGAAACGCTGCTCGCCGGGCAAGTAGGCGAGCCAGGGGGCCAGATCGAACGCCTCGAGGACGACGTCCACCACGGTTTCCTGGCTCTCGGCGAAAGGTTTGGTGCGCGCGCTGAGCAGCAGCGGGTCGCCATTGAGCGTCGCCGACAGCGAAGGCTGGACGAAGGTCTCGACCCGCACCGGCAGATTCGACACGAAAGGCACGCCGAGATCGATGTCGGCCAGTTCGTGGGTCAGGGCGCGCGGCCGGTCCTCGACCGTGATCTGCCCCCCACGGATGCGGATGTTGCCGATCGAGAACGGCAGCGGCCGACCGTCGCCGGCCGCGCGCTCCTCTCCCTCCACGGCCGCGATGCGCGCGGCGACATCGGCCCAGTTATGCCGGCCGTCCTGGTCGAGGACGAGCTTGAGGCGCGGCCCGACCAGTTCCAGTTCGCGCAGCACCGGTCCCCGGCGCACGATCGACTCGAGTTCGAAATTGGCGCGCAGGGAATCGAAAGCCAGCGCTTCGCCCTCGCCTCCCGCCTCCATCACCTCGAGCCCGCCGATCTCGGCGCTCAGGCGGAAAGGATTGACCAGCACCCGATCGATGCGGACTTCGCGGCCGAGCATATCGGCGAGCAGCTTCTGCCCGTAATGCCGGGCAATCGGTGGAACCGCCAAGTAGGCGATGGCGGCGACGGCCAGCACCGCCCCCATGCCCCACAGGGCCCGCCGGCCCCGGCTCCGCCGGTGCGGGACGGCGCTCGAGTCGGTGGTGGTATCAGACATGAAAGGCTCCAACGAGTAAGTTTGTAAGGCGCGCCGCCACGGCAGGGACCGTCCCGGATGCCGTTCCACATGCGCCCGCATCGCGCACCCGGCCCCGGGCGGAGGCGGCTCGGCAACGCCGTCCTGCGGTTTGGCTGCCGGGCGCGATTCTATCGGTCTTGGCCAGCGTCACGAAGTCGATTTCCACCAAAGGACCAGCCTTTCCAGCATAGCAAGCCCGTCCGCTCCGGACACCGCCCCGCTCACCCGTCCACGCCCCCCGGATGGCGGCCGGAGCTGCGCAGCAGCGGCAGCAAGCTGAGCGCCTGGAGCACGATCAAGCCCGTGAAACCGAACCGCAGCGCGGCGCCCAAGCCATGCCCCTGCGACTGCAGCAGATCGAGTGCGAGTCCCAGCCCCCACTGGACCACGAACGCGCCGGTGAAGGCCATCAGATTGATCGCCGTGCTCACGCGCCCGAACAGGTTTGGAGGAAAGGCGCGCGAAGCGGCCAGATAGGTCTGCGAGTTGGCGGCGGAAAGCATGCCGAACACGAACCACAGCAGCGGTGCCGGCCCCGCCGAGGACAGGATCGCGACCTGCACCACGAGCACACCGGCATAGCCCCAGCGCTGCAGCACGAGCGCTCCGACGCCCCTGCGGGCAAGCCGCACCCCCATGAGCCCGATCGACAGCTGCCCGCACAGGCTGCCCAGGTTGAGCACCACCAGCATCGCTGCGGCCCGGCCTAGGTCGAAGCCGTCGACGTGCATCAGCCAGGGTACGACCCACAGACTCTGCAGCGCCATGAATCCACCGACGAAGAACGCCGAGGAGGCGGCAAAGCGCAGGAACGCCGGCGTCACGTAGATCCCCGCCACCACTCGCAGCGCATCGCCGAGCGAGCCCCGCTGCGCGATGCCGCCACGACCGGTCTCGGGCAACGAACGCAACAGCAGCACCGATGCGAAGAGCGCGGTTGCGGCAATCACCCAGAACACGCCGCGCCAGCCGAGAAACGGCAGCACCGCTTCCAGCGGCACGCTCGCGGTGAGTGCGCCGAGAGCGCCCGCCGCCATGATGAAGCCGATCATCGAGCTCTGGCGCTCCGGCGGATACCACAGAGCGAACCCCTTCAGCGCCGCCATCAGGCAGGCCGATACGCCGACGCCGATCAGGGCTCTGGCGAGGCCAAGGCCCGCGAGCGAGTCGCCGAGCGCGAACAGGCCGGAGCCGAGCGCGGTAAGCAGCAGCAGCGCCGCCTCCACCCGGCGCGGCCCGAAGCGGTCGAGCGCCATTCCGACCGGGACCTGCGCCAGTCCGAAGGCAAGAAAATAGGTGCTGGTAAGCAGGCCCAGGCTGGCCGCCGTCAAACCCAGCTCTTCGGTCAGGGCGGGCGAGATGACCGCATTCACTGTGCGCAGCAGATAGGAGAGGTAATACCCGAGCGCAAAAGGCAGGAAGATCCGCACCCATGCGCGGGAGCGGCCGGCGCCAACCCGATCGTCATCGACCATGCGGATCATCCACAGCAAAAGAAATCATCATCCCCGTACGCCCCGCGCACCATGCCGCCTGCAAGGATGATGCCATGCAAACTGTTGATGCCGAAACGCTCTTGACTTGCATCAATGCCCTTCCATGGTCGCTGCGGAGAATGCAGCCCATCCACAACAGGAGGCGATGATGACCACGATTTCCGAGCTGATGACCCACGACCACCGCGACTGCGACCACGTTTTTGCGCGCGCCGAAGAGCTCGCGTCGGATGGCGACTGGGGCGGCGCGGCAGAAGCGCTGACCGAATTCTCGAATGCGCTCAACGCCCATTTCGAGGCCGAGGAGACAAAGCTTTTCCCGGCCTTCGAAGCGGCCACCGGGATGACCCATGGCCCCACCGCGATGATGCGCAGCGAACACCAGGGCATGCGCGAAGTGCTCGCAGCGCTGCAGTATGCGCTCGACAAGCAGGACGCGGACGACTTCTCCGGCGAAGCCGAGACCCTGCTGATCATGATGCAGCAGCACAACATGAAGGAAGAGAGCGTGATCTACCCGATGCTCGACACCCGCCTTCCGGCCGAAGAGCAGCAAAACCTGTCGACCGCGGTCGGCAAGCAGCTGAGCGAGGCGCGGAGCGCATGAGCGGCCGTGTCGTCGATGCGCGCGGTCTCGAGCCGCCGGAGCCCTTCGAGCGCGCGATGGAAGTGCTGCTGACACTGGCCAAGGGAGAAGATATGCTGCTGATCCTCGACCGCATGCCGCATCCGCTGCTGCGCATCCTCGACCGCGACGGCTATCGTCACGACGAAGTCTATCGTGACGACGGCGCAGTCGAAATCCGCATCGTCCAGCCATGATGGCCCGTCCCGCCATGGGCGGCGCGAATCCCGGCCTCGCCTACGATGACACCCCCCCCTTCTCGGCGCCACTGCGGTTTTTCCTGACCGCACCGCTGTTCGCCATCGCCGCCGGCGCAGTATTGCTGTTCGGCGGCGACATTCTGGTTTCGCGCTGGACCCCGGGCACGCTCGCCATCGTGCACCTGTTCGCCGCGGGGTTCATGCTCCAGGTCATGCTCGGCGCCCTGGTGCAGGTCATGCCCGTGGTCGCCGGCGCCAACATGCCCGCGCCGCTTCGCACTGCCGGCACCACCCACGTCCTGATGACGCTGGGTACGGGTTCGCTGGCATACGGGCTCGGCGCAGGCCATCCCGACGTCCTGCTGGCCGGGGCGGGAATGCTCCTGCTCGGCCTGGCCACCTTTCTCGGCGCCGCGGCCGTCGGCCTGCGCAAGGGGGCGACCACCGGAACGAATACGCGCACGCCGCGCGACCTGCGGCTCGCCTTCTTCGGGCTCGCCGTTACCGCCACGCTCGGTCTCTTGCTGTCGCTGACGCTCGGCCGCGGCCTCGAACTGCCGCTCCCGCTGACCACGATGGTCAACCTGCACGCCGGTTGGGGCTGGATGGGCTGGGCCGCGGTGCTGCTCGCCGCCACGAGTTGGGTCGTCGTGCCGATGTTCCAGATTACCGCACCCTACCCGCAGCGCTTCACCACGTTCTGGGCCCCCGCAGTGACCGCACTGCTGCTTGCGTGGTCGGCCAGCGCATTTTTCGGAGCGACCTGGCCCGGCATCGCCGCGCTGATCGCCCTCATGCTGCTCGGTGCGAGCTATGCCGGGATGACCTTGCGGTTGCAGGCCGGTTCGCGCCGCAGCAAGCTCGACACCCCCTTCCTCGCCTTCCGCCAGGCGATGTATTCCGCGCTGGCCGGCATCGTCGTCCTGCTCGTCGCACTCTGGACCGATGCCGACTACTGGCCGGTGCTCGCCGGGATCCTGGTACTGCACGGGGGTTTCGGCGGCACGATCACCGCGATGCTTTACAAGATCGTGCCCTTCCTCGCCTGGCTGCACCTGACCCAGAGTGGCGTGAAGGCGCCCAACATGAAGAAGCTGCTCCCCGACGTCCATATCCGCAGGCAGCTGAAGGCACGTACGTTCAGTCTCGGTGCGCTCTGCATCGCCGTCTTCGTACCGTTCCTCGCACCGCTTGCCGGAGCCTTGCTGATGGTCGAGTTCGGCTGGCTGCTGCTCAATCTGACCCGTGTCGTGCGCGCACGCCGCGCCGCCCTGCTGGCTGCGCCCACTCGCGCTGAAAGCCGCGCCGGCGGGTGATCCGGCGCATTGCAGCGATTGCCCGCCCGGCATCGGAAAATCTCGAAAAGATGTTTGACGGCGGCCCTTTCGGACTGTATAGTTCGCGGCTCTCGGGGTGTAGCGCAGTCCGGTAGCGCGCTTGCTTTGGGAGCAAGATGTCGGGGGTTCGAATCCCTCCACCCCGACCAGCTCGCACCCCGATTGCCCGCAGGAAGCTGCCCGTAGCTCAATTGGATAGAGCACCGGCCTTCTAAGCCGGGGGTTGCAGGTTCGATCCCTGCCGGGCAGGCCAGAGAAGTTTCGAGCTGCGGTTTCACCGCGGCTCATCAGTGGCGGCATTAGCTCAGTTGGTAGAGCACTGGATTGTGGCTCCAGAGGTCACCGGTTCGAAACCGGTATGTCGCCCCATAGAATTCGCTGTAAATCAGCGAGTTAGCGGAAAACACCTTGTCCAAGGTGACGCCCCTAACCCCGCTCTTGGTCAAACGACTTGACCATGAATTGACCAAGGTTTGACCAGACTACGAGGCCGCGCGGGTTCCACATCGAACCCTGCCGCCTCGTTTTCCATTGTCCGGGTCCATAGTCCCGGCGCAACTATATGACTCGCTCATACGATAGCCAAAAGCTATATATGCGCCAGATAAGATAGCTGCAGGACATTGAAGGCGGCATAGCAATAGCATGACACTATGACGAGGTAGCTTATTGCGCTGCGGAAAACTATGGGTAACGCCACCACGCTTGAACACGCCGGCCAGGTTTTCAAACTTTTGAGTCCCGGCCATGGCTGATCAAACGGATTTGACCAGCGCCTCCACGCTTGCAAGCCAGCTCCGTAGAGCCTTCACGCCTCGCGAGTTGCCGACCCACTCCAGCGAGGGGCGGGCAAGTTGGTTCGGGGTCAGGTCGGGAAATCTCCGCAGCAGACCCGCACGAAGCTTGTCTGTTGGCGCCGGCCGAAAACTGGCCATGTAGAGGGGTGAATTCCGGCTGAAAACTGACCAGGGTGTTTAACCTCTCTGCCTCATTTTGCGGCAGAGGAACAGAGGTGATCACCATGGAAATGCTGGACAAGGTCAGAAGGATGCATTACCGGGACGGGCTGTCCCGCTCGGAGATTGCGCGACGCACGGGGCTGTCGCGCACGACGGTGAGGAAGTGGCTCGAGGAGGCCGATGCGGCGGCGCCCCGTTACCGTCGCACGAAGGCGCCGGGCAAACTCACGGCCTTCGATGCCACGGTGGTGGGCTGGCTGGAAGCCGATGCCCGCCGCCCGAAACGGGAGCGTCGGACGGCTCAAGCGATGCTCGCGCAGTTGAAGGCACAAGGCTTCGAGGGTGGTTACACGATCCTGACCGATTTCATCCGCGACTGGCGGCACCGCAAGGGGACGAACGACCCGGGGCGGGCTTTCGTGCCGCTGAAGTTCGAACTGGGCGAGGCGTTTCAGTTCGACTGGAGCGAGGAGCGGCTGGTCATCGGTGGGGTGTGGCGCAAGCTGCAGGTGGCGCATCTGAAACTGTGTGCGAGCCATGCGTTTGTGCTGGTGGCCTACCCGAGTCAAGCCCACGAGATGCTGTTCGATGCGCACACGAGGAGTTTCAAGGCACTCGGCGGCATTGCCCGGCGCGGGATCTACGACAACATGAAA
>NZ_JALLIK010000081.1:0-40112 GCF_023093595.1 Thauera aromatica | reverse complement strand
CTTGGCCAAGCGAAGGAGGCCGGGCGAGTTGCCCACAGCCAAGCCCGGTGGATAACCCTGCCCCATCGCGACACCATGGCCTCTATGGTGAGGAGGGTAGTCCAGTGAGCGTGCTCGCACGGCCGCCCGAAGGGCAGCGCTCCCCTCTCCCGGAGAGGTGGCCGCGTGGCGACAGGAGGGCAATCCGGTGAGCGCGGACGGTTTCCTGTCGCGCTGGTCGCGGCGCAAGCTCGCCACGGCCGCGGCAACGGAGCGCTCCGAGATGCCGCCGCCGGCCGCACCCGGAGCGCCTGCGAGTGTTGCCGTCGCACCGTCTGCCGAGGTCGGTGCCGAAGCGAGCGCTGCTGGCCTCGCCCGCGAGGTGTCGGCAGGCAACTGCGCCGACAGCGCCTTGCCGCCGCTCGAGGAGCTGTCGCTGGCCTCCGATTTCAGCGTTTTCCTGAAGGAGGAGGTCGGTGAGGCGCTGCGCCGTAAGGCCCTGCACGCGCTTTTTTCCGACCCTCATTTCAACCGTATGGACGGGCTGGATATCTACATCGACGACTATTCGCAGCCCGATCCGATCGCCCCGGAAGCCATGGCCAGGCTCAGGCATGCGCGCGAGTGGCTGAGCGCCGCTGAGCCGCCCGCGGCCACGGTGCAGGAGGCGCCGGCGGCTGCCGCGCCGGCGCCTCCCGCGCTCGATGTTTCGGACGCTACTGAATCCGCTGCGGGCGGCAACGTGCCGCAGGCGAGCGGGTGAGATCCGGCAGGCGCAGGTCTGAAGGGGGTATTGCGCTTCTCGGTTTTTTTAGAGCCTGGCTTGCGTAATGCTTGAATCGATCAAACTTGTGGAATCGCCCATGCACGACGACCCTCCTGCCCCCTCCGTTTCCGATCCGGCTTCCGGCCGGAGCCCGAGCGCCGGTTCCGGCGCCGTCTCCGCTCCGGGGGTCCGCTTGTGCGACTGCAACCGCAGTTTCGCCATCGATGCCGGGCGCCTGGCCGCCACGGGGTCGGCGTTCACATGCCACCACGCCTTGTGCGGTGCCGAACTGGCGGTCGTGGATGCCGATCTCGCCGCCGGCCGCGAAGTCCTCGTTTCCTGTACCCAGGAGGCGGCATTGTTCGGGGAACTCGCCGAGGCCCAGGGGGCGGGCGAACGCATCCATTTTTTCAACCTGCGCGAGCACGCCGGCTGGTCGGCCGAGTCGGCGCAGGCCACGCCCAAGCTCGCCGCGCTGATCGCCGCCGTGGCCACCCTGCCCGAACCCGCGCCGGTGCCCGGCGTGCAGTTGCGCGCCGGGCGCCGCCTGCTGATCGTCGGCGAGGCGGGCGCGGCGCTGGGCTGGGCCGAGCGGCTAAAAGACAGTTTCGAGCCCGCGCTGCTGATCACCGGGCGGGCGGGGGACGTCGAACTGCCGGCGGTGAACGCGTATCCGCTGTGGTCGGGCCGGCCGCTGGCGCTGTCCGGCCATCTGGGCGCCTTTGAACTGAGCTGGGAGCAGCACAACCCGATCGACCTCGCCCTGTGCGTGCGCTGCAACGCCTGCGTCAGGGCCTGTCCGGAAGGGGCGATCGGCTTCGATCTGCAGGTCGAAGCCGACCGCTGCCGCGGCCACCGCGCCTGTGTAGCGGCCTGCGGCGAGATCGGCGCGATCGACTTCGCGCGCCGGGACGTGAGGCGCAGCGAGCGCTTCGACCTGGTGCTCGACCTCTGCGCCGAGCCCCTGCTCCGGCGCGTCGAACTGCCCGACGGTTATGCCGCGCCGGGGCGCGACCCCTTCGCCCAGGCGCTCGCGGTACAGGCCCTCGGCGAACTCGTGGGCGAGTTCGACAAGCCGCGCTACGTCGCTTTCGAGGCCGCCTTGTGCGCCCACGCTCGATCGCGCAAGACCGGGTGTACGAACTGCATCGATGTGTGCGCGACCGAGGCGATCCGCGCCGATGGCGATGTGATCGCGCTCGATCCCTATCTGTGCAAGGGCTGCGGCACCTGCACCACGGTCTGCCCTTCGGGGGCGCTCGGCTTCCAGTACCCGCCGGTGGCCGAATTCGGCCTGCGGGTGAAGACCCTGCTCGCGGAGTACGCGCGGGCCGGCGGCGAGGCGGCCTGCCTGCTGTTCTACGCGGCCACGGCGGGCGGTGCGCTGATCGACCGCCTCGCCCGCCGTGGTCGCGGCCTGCCGGCGCGGGTTATTCCGGTCGAGGTGTGGAGCGCGGACGCGGTCGGCCTCGACCTGATGCTCGGCAGTCTGGCGCTGGGCGCCTGCCAGGTGGCGGTGCTCGCCGCCGGCAGCCACGACACCGCGCCGCTGAAGGCGCAGGCCGGCCACGGCCAGGCCATCCTCAGCGCCCTCGGCTACGCCGGCGAGCACCTGCGCATCATCGACGCCGATGACATCGAGCACTGGCCGGTGCTCGAAGCCGCGCTGTGGGACTGGGCGCCGGCGGCCGGCGTCGGTTCGCCGGCGCGTTTCCGCCTGCTGCCGAAAAAGCGCGAGACGCTCGACCTGGCGCTGCGCCATCTCGTCGCGCAGGCTCCGGCGGCGGGTTCGGACGCCGGCTTGCCGACGGCGATCGCCCTCGGGGCCGGGGCGCCTTTCGGCCAGGTGTGCGCGACCGATGCCTGTACCTTGTGCATGGCCTGTACCGGCGCCTGTCCGGCAGGCGCGCTGCGTGCCGCGAGCGACGGCTTCCGCCTCGAATTCGTCGAGAAGAACTGCCTGCAGTGCGGGCTGTGCGTCGCGTCCTGTCCGGAGTCCGCGCTCGGCCTCGAGGCGCGCCTGCTGCTCGGCGACGAAGGCCGCCATGCGCGCACCCTGCGCGCGGCGGAGACGTTCCACTGCACGCGCTGCGGCAAGGCGATGGGCGCTGCGCCGCTGATCGAATCGATGGTCGCCCGCCTCTCCACCCACGCCCTGTTCGCGACCGAGGCCGAACGCGCCCGCCTGCGCATGTGCGGCGACTGCCGGGTGGTCGACATGATGCAGACGGGTTCCGCCGTCAATGCCTGGGATCTCACCGAATGAACGCCGCGACCGCGCTTCAGCCCCAGCCCGGCCTCTCCGCCGAGGACCGCGCCCGTGCCGAGCACTATGCCGTGCTCGCCCGTATTTTCCACGCCGCGCCCGATGCGGCATTGCTTGCCGGCCTGGCCCAGGCCGGACGCACGCTCGGCGCGGCCGACGGCGCGCTGCCGTCGGCCTGGTCGGCACTCGGCGGCGCCGCGCAGGCGATGTCGCCGCAGGCCGTCCGTGACGAGTTCGATGCGCTCTTCATCAGCGTCGGCAGGCCGCGGGTGATCGCCAACGGCTCCTGGTACCTGAGCGGCTTCCTGCAGGAAGCACCGCTCGCCGCGTTGCGCGCCGATCTCGCCGAACTGGGTCTGGCGCGGCGCCAGGGGGTGGCCGAAACCGAGGACCACGTCGCCGCGCTGGCCGAAGTCATGCGCCACCTGGTCGTCAGCGGGCCCGATGCGGCCGGGCTCGTCTGCCAGCGGCGGTTTTTCGGCCGTCATCTCGCCCCTTGGTACGCCCGTCTGGCGCAGGCGCTGGCGCAGGCGCCGGAAGCCGATTTTTACGCGAAGGCCGGCGGCCTGCTGCAGGCCTTCCTCGATGTCGAGCGCGCCGCGTTCGAGCTGCTGGAGGCGCCTGCCTAGTGGGTGGATGCGGGGTTGGGGTTGCTGCGGGTCGATGCGTTTGCGGGCAGTGCGCCGTGCCGGTGCGCTGCAGTGTCGATGCGGTCCGGAATGGCTTCGGCCATGCCTGTTTGTCGATGGGGAGAGCGAGGATGAAAGACGAGAAGCTGAAAGTGTCCCGGCGGAATTTCCTGATGGCGGCCGGTGCCGGCGGCGCCGCCGGTGCCGCGGCGCTGGCCGCTGCGGCGAGCCAGGCCGTGCCCGGGGGCGCGGCGGCGGTGGAGGTCGCACGCAGCACCGCGGGCGGACAGGGCGACAGCGCCCATCGGCGCAATTACTACCGCACGGCGCGGCTCTGAGGAGGACGCCAGCATGTTGACGAAGAAGACTGCGAGTGCGGCGCCGGGCGCCGCCCGCCGGCGGGGCGGGGCGGCTGTCGGCCACCTCGGCCGGACCCTGGACCGCCGTGCGTTCCTGAAGCATTCCGGACTGGGCGTCGGCGCCGGAGCGCTGGCCGTCCAGCTGCCGTACAGCCTGATCGGTGCGGCCGAAGCCGCGGCGCCGGCCGCGGCGCGCGGCAGCGGCGAGGCCGAGGTGAAGCGCACGGTATGCACCCACTGTTCGGTCGGCTGCGCGATCGACGCGGTGGTCGAGAACGGCGTCTGGGTAGGCCAGGAGCCGGTGTTCGACTCGCCGATCAACCTCGGCGCGCACTGCGCGAAGGGGGCGGCGATCCGCGAGCACGGCCACGGCGAACACCGTCTGAGATACCCGATGAAGCTGGTCGACGGCAAATATCAGCGGATCAGCTGGGAGCAGGCGATCACCGAAGTCGGCGACCGCCTGCTGAAGATCCGCGAGGAATCCGGCCCGGATGCGGTGTACTGGATCGGCTCCTCCAAGCACAACAACGAACAGTCGTATCTGCTGCGCAAGTTCGTCTCCTTCTGGGGGACCAACAATTGCGACCACCAGGCGCGCATCTGCCACTCCACCACGGTGGCGGGAGTGGCCAACACCTGGGGCTACGGGGCGATGACGAACTCGTACAACGACATGCAGAACGCGAAGGCGATGCTGTTCATCGGCTCCAACGCCGCCGAGGCCCACCCGGTGTCGATGATGCACATCCTGCACGCGAAGGAAAACGGCGCGAAGATGATCGTCGTCGACCCGCGCTTCACCCGCACCGCGGCCAAGGCCCACCAGTACATCCGCATCCGCTCGGGCACCGACGTGCCTTTCCTGTTCGGCCTGCTCTATCACATCTTCCAGAACGGCTGGGAGGACCGGAAATACATCGACGACCGCGTCTTCGGCATGGACAAGGTGCGCGAGGAGGTGCTGGCGAAATGGACGCCGGACCAGGTCGAGGAAGCCTGCGGCGTGCCCGAGGAGCAGATGCTGCTTGCGGCGCGGACGATGGCCGAGAACCGCCCGTCCACGATCGTCTGGTGCATGGGCCAGACCCAGCACTCGATCGGCAACGCGATGGTGCGCGCTTCCTGCATCGTCCAGCTTGCGCTCGGCAACATCGGCATCTCGGGCGGCGGGGCGAACATCTTCCGCGGCCACGACAACGTCCAGGGCGCGACCGACATCGGCCCCAACCCGGATTCGCTGCCCGGCTACTACGGCCTCGCCGCCGGGTCGTGGAAGCACTGGTGCGCCGTGTGGGGCGTGGACTACGAGTGGGTCAAGAGTCGCTACGTCTCGCAGGAGATGATGGAGAAATCCGGCATCACCGTGTCGCGCTGGATCGACGGCGTGCTCGAGGACAAGGCGCTGATCGACCAGCCCGCCGGCAACCTGCGCGCGGTGGTGTACTGGGGCCATGCGCCGAACTCGCAGAGCCGCGGCGCGGAAATGGTCGAGGCGATGAAGGCGCTCGACACCCTGGTGGTGATCGACCCCTATCCGTCGGCGACCGCCGGCATGGCGGCGATGGTACGCAAGGACGGCGTCTATCTGCTGCCGGCCTGTACCCAGTTCGAGACCGAGGGCTCGGCGACGGCGTCGAACCGCTCGCTGCAGTGGCGCGAGAAGGTGATCGAGCCGCTGTTCGAGTCCAGGCCCGACCACACCATCATGTATGCCTTCGCCAAGAAGTTCGGCTGGGCCGACGAGTTCGTCAAGAACATCAAGCTGGTCAAGGACGCCCAGGGCTGGGACGAGCCGGACATGGCCGATACCCTGCGCGAGATCAACCGCGGCACGTGGACGATCGGCTACACCGGGCAGTCGCCCGAGCGCCTGAAGCTGCACATGAAGAACATGCACACCTTCGACGTGAAGACGCTGCGCGCGGTCGGCGGTCCCTGCGACGGCGAGTATTTCGGCCTGCCCTGGCCGTGCTACGGCACCCCGGGGATGAAGCACCCGGGCACGCCCAACCTGTACGACACCTCCAAGCACGTGATGGAGGGCGGCGGCAACTTCCGCGCCAACTTCGGCGTCGAGAAGGACGGCGTGTCCCTGCTCGCCGGTGACGGCTCGGCGTCGAAGGGCGCCGAGATCCAGATGGGCTATCCCGAGTTCGACCACGTGCTGCTCAAGAAGCTGGGCTGGTGGGACGAACTGACCGACGCCGAAAAGGCTGCGGCCGAAGGCAAGAACTGGAAGACCGACGCCTCGGGCGGGATCATCCGCGTCGCGATGAAGAACCACGGCATGCACCCGTTCGGCAACGCGAAGGCGCGCGCGCTGGTGTGGAACTTCCCCGACCCGATCCCGCAGCACCGCGAGCCGATCTATTCGCCACGCCCCGACCTGGTGGCGAAGTACCCGACCCACGACGACAAGATGAAGTTCTGGCGCCTGCCGACGCTGTACAAGTCGATGCAGGAGAAACTCGCCGATATCTCCCGCGAATATCCGCTGGTGATGACCTCGGGGCGCCTCGTCGAGTACGAGGGTGGCGGTGAGGAGACGCGCTCCAATCCCTGGCTCGCCGAACTGCAGCAGGAGATGTTCGCCGAAGTGAACCCGAAGGACGCCAACGATGCCGGTTTCCGCAACGGCGACTACATCTGGGTCGAGTCGCCGACCAAGGCGAAGCTCAAGGTGCGCGCCCAGGTCACCCAGCGCGTGGCGCCGGGCACGGTGTTCCTGCCCTTCCATTTTTCCGGTTGGTGGCAGGGCAAGGACATGCTCGAGCACTACCCCGAGGGAGCGGCGCCGATCGTGCGCGGCGAGGCGGTCAACACCGCCACCACCTACGGCTACGACTCGGTGACGATGATGCAGGAGACCAAGACCACCCTGTGCCGCGTCACCAAAGCGTAAGGAAAGGGAGAACGAGATGGGACGGATGAAATTCCTGTGTGACGCCGAGCGCTGCATCGAATGCAACGGCTGCGTCACCGCATGCAAGAACGAGCACGAAGTGCCGTGGGGCGTGAACCGCCGCCGGGTGGTGACGATGAACGACGGCGTCCCCGGCGAGCGCTCGATCTCGGTCGCCTGCATGCACTGCACCGATGCGCCGTGCATGGCGGTGTGCCCGACCGACGTCTTCTACCGTACCGAGGAAGGCGTGGTGCTCCACGACAAGGACGGCTGCATCGGCTGCGGCTACTGCTTCTACGCCTGTCCGTTCGGTGCGCCGCAGTTCCCCAACGGCCCGGCGGCGTTCGGTGCGCGCGGCAAGATGGACAAGTGCACCTTCTGCGCCGGCGGCCCCGAGCAGACCGGCTCCCAGGCCGAGTACGAGAAGTACGGCTCGAACCGCCTGGCCGAAGGCAAGCTGCCGCTGTGCGCCGAAATGTGCTCGACCAAGGCGCTGCTCGCCGGCGACGCGGCAATGGTTGCCGACATCTTCCGCGAGCGTGTGCTGCGCCGCGGCGGCGGCGCCGAAGTGTGGGGCTGGGATGCCGCCTATGGCGGCGGCGAGCAAAAGCGTGAACGCAAGCGGGAGGGCCAGTCATGAGCGCGAGGACGACGAGGCGGCTGAACATCGCCGCGCTGGCGGCGGTGGCCGCCCTGGGGCTGGCGGCCTGTGGCGAGTCGCCGCAGGTCACCGTGTACGAGCAGGGCCGGTACCAAGGCAAGGCCGATACCCGGCCATGGGAAGGGCCGTCGTTCAACGGCGACCGCGATGCCTGGGAGAAGGCGCTGAAGAATCGCGGCCGCAACCAGTCCGAGTACAACCGCATCGAGTAAGGAGAGCGCCATGAGGAACTTCTTCATGCGGAGCCAGGGTGGAGGCGTGTTCGCCGTGCTGCTGCTCGTGCTGCTGTGGGCGGCGGCCCTGCCGTTGCAGGCGGCCGAGCCGCCGCCCGGCAGTTCGGCCGCCGAGCAGGCCGTGCGCCAGGTGGAGCGCCCGCTCAACAATGCGCCGGTGTGGCGGGCGGTGCGCTCGGGCGAAGTGCACGTCACCACGGTGCGTGGTCCCGAGACCGCGGTCCTGATCCAGAGCGAAGGCAATACCTGGCGTCAGCTGCGCAACGGCCCGATCACCCGCTACGGCGGCTGGCTGCTGATCCTGGTGCCGGCGGCGATCCTGCTGTTCTGGCTGGTGAGGGGGGCGATGAAGCTGCACGGGACGCCGAGCGGGCGGACCGTGAAGCGCTTTTCCGGCTTCGAGCGCTTCGTGCACTGGGGTACGGCGATCAGCTTCGTGCTGCTGGCGGTGACCGGGCTGGCGATCCTGTTCGGCAAGCACGTGCTGTTGCCGGTCCTGGGCCATGGCGCGCTGGGCGGGGTGCTGACCGCGGGCAAGCTGGTGCACAACTACGTCGGACCGCTGTTCGGCGTGTTCATCGTGCTGATGATCCTCACCTTCGTGCGCGACAACTTCTGGCAGGCGGTCGATGGGGTGTGGATCCGCCGCGCCGGCGGTCTGTTCGGCGGCGAACACGTGCCTTCGGGGCGCTTCAACTTCGGCGAGAAGACCTGGTTCTGGATCGGTGTCACCCTGCTCGGGCTGATCGTGGTGGTTTCCGGGCTGGTGATGGACTTTCCGAACTACGGCTGGGAGCGCAGCGACATGCAGACGGCGAACGTGGTCCATGCGGTCGCTGCGATCGTCCTGCTGGCGCTGTCCTTCGGTCACATCTACATGGGCACGGTCGGCATGGAGGGGGCCTACCGGGCGATGCGCACCGGCTTCGTCGACGAAACCTGGGCGAAGGAGCATCACGAACTCTGGTACCAGGAGGCCAAGAGCGGCAAGCCGGGCCGCTCCTGAGCGCGCTCCGGGCGCCTTGTTGCCCACCCCGGCCGTTCTTTCTCCCTCCCTCAGCCCGGGTGATTCGGCCCTGCACGGACCCGTTCCGGGCAGGGCCGCGTTTTTTGTGCGGCGCGAAAACGGTGCTCGCAGCGGGCGGTACAATACCCGTTCTTTTCTGGGGCGGAGCCGTCGATGGCCGAAACGTTTTTTTCTCCCTGCCCGCGCGGGCTCGAAACCCTGCTTGCGGAAGAGTTGGGCCGCTTCGGCGCAGGCAGGGTGCAGCCGCTGCACGGCGGCGTGAGCTGGGAGGGGGACTGGGCGGCCTGCCAGCGCGCGAATCTGGAAAGCCGGCTCGCCACCCGGGTGATGTGGCGGGTGGCGCAGGGGCGGTACCGCGCTGAGATCGATATCTACAAGCTCGCCTACAGCGTGACCTGGGCGAAGTGGTTCACCGCCGACGACACGATCCGCATCTACGTGACCGCGCAGAAATCCCCGCTGAAGAGCCTGGAGTTCATCACCCTGCGGGTCAAGGACGCGGTCTGCGACCATTTCCGCACCGTCGCCGGGCAGCGGCCGAGCGTCGATACCGCGAATCCGGCGGTGCGCATTCACCTGTTCCTGACCGCGGATACCGCCACCCTGTACATCGACACTTCCGGCGAGCCGCTGTACAAGCGCGGCTTCAAGCCGGCCGCGGTGGAGGCGCCGCTGAAGGAGAACCTCGCCGCCGGCATCCTGCGCCTGTCCGGGTGGTCGCCCGGCGAAACGCTGCTCGACCCGATGTGCGGCAGCGGCACCTTCCTCATCGAGGCCGCGATGATCGCGCTCGACATCGCTCCCGGCCTGGGGCGGCGGTTCGGCTTCGAGCGCTTCCGCCACCACGAACGCAGCACCTGGGCGGCGGTCCGGCGCGCGGCCGAAAGTCGCCGCCAGGCGCCGCGGGTGCTGCCGGTGTTCGGCTCGGACATCGTCGGCGAGTGGGTGCGGCGCAGCCGTGTCAACCTGGATGCGGCCGGGCTGGCCGACTGTGTCCGCCTCGATCGCGCCGATCTGCTCGAGCGCACCCCGCCCGCGGCCGAAGGCGTGATGGTCGCCAATCCGCCCTACGGCGTGCGTCTGGGCGAGGCCGAGGAGCTCGCCGCCTTCTATCCGCGGCTGGGCGATGCGCTCAAGCAGCGCTGGGGCGGCTGGCGCTGCTACTTCCTCACCGCCGACCCCGAACTGCCGAAGCGGATCGGGCTGAAAGCGACCCGGCGCACGCCGCTGTTCAACGGCGCGCTCGAGTGCCGGCTGTACGAGTACCGCATGGTTGCCGGCAGCAACCGGCGCAAGGGTGGCGACGAGGCGCCCGCGAGCTGACGGCAGCCCGCGGCGGCGACCGCCGGCCGGGCTCAGACGATGTCGAGGTTCTGGATGCCGCTGCTGACGTCGTGGTCGCCGTGCTTGCTGTGGAGCTTGATCTGCAGGCGCAGGTCGTTGACCGAGTCGGCGTTGCGCAGCGCGTCTTCGTAGCTGATCCGCCCGTCCTCGTAGAGCCCGAACAGGGCCTGGTCGAACGTCTGCATGCCCAGCTCGCGCGAGCGCTTCATGATTTCCTTGATCTCGGGAATGCTGCCCTTGAACACGAGGTCGGCGACCAGCGGCGAGTTGAGCAGGATCTCCACCGCCGGGACCCGGCCCTTGCGCTCCTTCAGCGGCAGCAGGCGCTGGGAGACGATCGCGCGCAGGTTCAGCGACAGGTCCATCAGCAGCTGCTGGCGGCGGTCTTCCGGGAAGAAGTTGATGATCCGGTCGATCGCCTGGTTGGCGCTGTTGGCGTGCAGCGTGGCCAGACACAGGTGGCCGGTCTCGGCGAAGGCGATGGCGTAGTCCATCGTCTCGCGGTCGCGGATCTCGCCCATCAGGATGACGTCGGGCGCCTGGCGTAGGGTGTTCTTCAGCGCCGCTTCCCAGGACTCGGTGTCGATACCGACTTCGCGCTGGGAGACGATGCAGTTCTTGTGCGTATGCACGAACTCGATCGGATCTTCCACCGTGATGATGTGGCCGTAGGTGTTCTCGTTGCGGAAATCGACCATCGAGGCGAGCGAAGTGGTCTTGCCGGTGCCGGTGCCGCCGACGAAGATCACCAGCCCGCGCTGGGCGAGGGCGATGTCGCGCAGCACCGGTGGCAGGCCGAGTTCGTCGAAACCGGGAATGCGCTGCGGGATCGTGCGCAACACCAGTCCGACCTTGCCCTGCTGGATGTAGGCGTTGGCACGGAAGCGGCCGATGCCGGCGGGCGAGATGCCGAAATTGCATTCCTTGTGCGTTTCGAATTCGGCCGCCTGGCGGTCGCTCATCACCGCGCGCGCCAGTTCGGCGGTGTGCTGGGGCTGCAGCAGCTGGTTCGATTGGGGCACGATGCGGCCGTCGATCTTGATCGCCGGCGGAAAGCCCGCAGTGATGAACAGGTCCGAGCCGTTCTTCTGCAGCATCAGCCGCAGCAGGTCGTGCATGAACTTGAGGGACTGGTCGCGTTCCATGGTCGAGTTCCTTCCTGGGCCGTCAGCCGGCGAAGTTGTCCTTGTTCTGCGCCTTCACCCGGGCCTCGGCCGCCGACACGATGTTGCGCCGGACAAGGTCGGCCAGGCACTGGTCCAGCGTCTGCATGCCGACGTTCTGGCCGGTCTGGATCGACGAATACATCTGGGCGATCTTGTTTTCGCGGATCAGGTTGCGGATCGCCGGAGTGCCGATCATGATCTCGTGCGCCGCGACCCGGCCGGCACCGTCCTTGGTCTTGAGCAGGGTCTGCGAGATCACCGCCCGCAACGATTCCGAAAGCATCGAGCGGACCATGTCCTTTTCGGCGGCGGGAAAGACGTCGACGATGCGGTCGATGGTCTTCGCCGCTGACGAAGTGTGCAGGGTGCCGAACACCAGGTGGCCGGTCTCGGCGGCGGTGAGGGCGAGGCGGATGGTCTCGAGGTCGCGCATCTCGCCCACCAGGACGACGTCGGGGTCTTCGCGCAACGCCGCGCGCAGGGCGTTGTTGAACGACATCGTGTCGCGGTGCACTTCGCGCTGGTTGATCAGGCAGCGCTTCGATTCATGGACGAATTCGATCGGATCCTCGACGGTGAGGATGTGGCCGTAGTTGTTTTCGTTCACGTAGTCGACCATCGCCGCGAGCGTGGTCGATTTGCCCGAGCCGGTCGGCCCGGTGACGAGCACGATGCCGCGCGGCTGGCTGGCGATGTCCTTGAAGATCTTCGGGCTGTTGAGCTCTTCGAGGGACAGCACTTTCGTCGGGATGGTGCGGAACACCGCGCCCGCGCCGCGATTCTGGTTGAAGGCATTGACGCGGAAGCGGGCGAGGTTGGGCACGGCGAAGGAGAAGTCGCACTCCCAGCTCTCCTCGAACTGCTTGCGCTGCGCGTCGTTCATGATGTCATACACCATGTCGTGCACTTCCTTGTGCTCCATCGGCGGCAGGTTGATGCGGCGCACGTCGCCATGGACGCGGATCATCGGCGGCAGGCCGGCCGAGAGGTGGAGGTCGGAGGCCTTGTTCTTGACGGCGAAGGCGAGCAGTTCGGTGATGTCCATGGCTTCGTGCGGATGGCTGCGGGCAGGAAAGGAGGCCGGGAAGGGGGCGGGAAAGGGGGCGACTGCGCAATGCTATACTTTTTGCGCGGTTTTCCTAACAAAAAGGCCATAAGCATGACAAGCATTGCGCAACGGCTGCAGGCCGTGCGGGCACGGCTGGCCGCCGCGGCGGCGGCGGCGGGCCGCGCGCCGGACGAAGTCGTCCTGCTGGCGGTGAGCAAGACCTGGCCCGCCGAGGCGGTGCGGGAGGCGGCCGCCGCCGGCCAGCGCGCCTTCGGCGAGAACTATGTGCAGGAAGGCGTCGCCAAGGTCGAGGCGCTGCGCGGCCTGGGCCTGGAGTGGCACTTCATCGGCCCGCTGCAGAGCAACAAGACGCGTGCGGTGGCCGGCGCCTTCGACTGGGTGCACAGCATCGACCGCCTGAAGATCGCCGAGCGCCTGTCGGCGCAGCGCGATGTCCATCGGCCGCCCCTCAACGTCTGCATCCAGGTTAATGTCAGCGGTGAAGCGAGCAAGAGCGGCGTGTCGCCGGACGAGCTGGATGCGCTCGCCCACACCGTCGCGGCGCTGCCACGGCTGCGCCTGCGCGGGCTGATGTGCATTCCCGAGCCGAGCGAGGATCCGGCGCTGCTGCGGGCACGCTTTGCGCTGCTGCGCGAGCGCCTGGTTCGCCTCGGTGGGCAAGGGCTGGCGCTCGACACCTTGTCGATGGGCATGTCCCACGACATCGAGCCCGCGGTCGCCGAAGGCGCGACCATCGTGCGCGTGGGCACGGCGATCTTCGGCGGGCGTCCCGCGCTCGCCGCTTCCGAATCTGCCTGAGCGTCCGCGGCAGCGGGGGCACGGCATTCCATCGACAAGGGCATTCATGAACATCACTTTCCTCGGCGGCGGCAACATGGCCTCCGCCCTCATCGGCGGCTTGCTCGAACGCGGCTTTGCCGCGGCCGGCATCCAGGTCATCGAGCTCGGGGCCGAAGGCCGCGAGCGCCTGACGGCGCGTTTCGGCGTGCGTGCGGTGGCCGCCGCCGACGCCACCGCGCTGGCCTGCGATGCGCTGGTGCTGGCGGTCAAGCCGCAGCAGATGAAGGCGGCGCTCGCCCCGCTCGCCGGCCGGCTGTCGAACCAGCTCGTGATCAGCATCGCCGCCGGCCTGCGCCTGGCCGACCTCGGGCGCTGGCTGGGGGTGCCGGGCGCGCCCTACATCCGGCTGGTGCGCTGCATGCCCAACACGCCGGCGCTGATCGGCGCCGGCGTCACCGGCCTGTACGCCGACCCCTCGGTGGATGCAGCCGGGCGTGCGGCCGCCGGGCGCATCCTCGCCGCGGTCGGCAGTACGGTGTGGACCGACGACGAGGAACAGATGGACGCGGTGACGGCGATCTCGGGCAGCGGCCCGGCCTACGTGTTCCATTTCATCGAGGCGCTGGAGGCGGCCGGGCGCGCGCTCGGTTTCGACGAGGCCGGCGCACGCCGGCTGGCGATCGACACCGTGCTCGGCGCGGCGCGACTGGCGGCAGGCTCCGAGGATGCGCCGGCGGTGCTGCGTGAGAACGTGACCTCGAAGGGGGGCACCACCGAGGCCGCCCTTGCCAGCCTGGCGGCGGCCGGCTGGCACGACGAGCTGGTCGCCGCAGTGCACGCTGCCGCGGCGCGCGGCCGGGCGCTGGGCGCCGAACTCGGCAGGGACTGAGCGATGCTGGCCAACATCCTTCTGCTGATCCTCGACGTCGCCGCCAGCTTCCTCACCCTGATGCTGCTGGCGCGCTTCTACATGCAGTGGCAGCGGATTTCCTTCCGCAACCAGCTCGGCCAGTTCGTCGTCACCACCACCGACTGGGTCGTGCGGCCGCTGCGCCGCTTCGTCCCCGGAGTGTTCGGCCTCGACCTGGCGAGCCTGCTGCCGGCCTGGCTGGTGCAGGTGCTGCTGGTGGCGTTCGAACTGAGCCTGCGCGGCGCGGCGTTCAGCGGCAATGCCGCTGCGGTCGCGGCCGGGCTCGCCGGGGTCGGCCTGATCGAGCTGCTGCGGATGATGGTGTATCTGCTGATCGCGGTCGTGCTCGGTTCGGCGGTGCTGTCCTGGGTCAGTCCGCATGCGCCGCTGGCGCCGGTGCTGCACGGCCTGGCCGAACCCTTCCTGCGCCCTTTCCGCCGGGTGATCCCGAGCATCGCCAACGTCGACCTGTCGCCGCTGGTGCTGCTGCTGGTGTTGCAGATCGTACTGATGGTGCTCGCCGGCGTGCGCGGCAGCTTCGCGCCGCTGCTGTTCGGCGCCTGAAGGCTTTCAGCCGACGTTCTGCAGCGCGCGCTCCCAGTCGATCACCACCTCGGGCAGGATGCCGACGGCGAGCGTCTCCTTCAGCTCGTAGATGTCGGGGGCGCCGAAGCCGCCGTCCTGCTGGCGGTAGACGGTGACGACGCGGTCGACCGGATGCACCAGCCAGTATTCGCGCACGCCGACGCGCTCGTACAACCGGCGCTTGACGATGAGGTCGTGGCCGGCCGTCGAGGGCGACAGGATCTCCACCACCCAGTCGGGCGCGCCGCGGCAGCCGCGCTCGTCGAGCTTGGCGCGGTCGCAGACGACGACGAGGTCGGGCTGGACCACGGTGTCGATGTCGCGGTCGGCCTCGTTGGCGCGCGGCAGGCGGACGTCGAAGGGGGCGATGAAGGGGCGGCAGGGTCGGCCTTCGAGGGCGTTGCGCGTCTGCGAGGCGAGCTCGAGCAGGAGTTCCTGATGCACCCGCAGCGGCGCCGGCGCCATCGCGTAGGCGATGCCGTCGATCAGTTCGTAGCGCACGTCTTCCGGCCACGCGAGGTAGTCGGCGTAGGTGTGGTGCTGCGTGTCACGAAGTGCCAGACCCATGAAGCGTCCTCCCGCGGTGCAAGACTCGATGCGTCCGAGTATAGCGTCCGCGGCCGGTGCTGCTCAGCCGCCGAACATCACCTGGCCTTCGACCAGTGTGTACTGCACCTTGCTGGGCAGCTCCAGCCCGAGGAAAGGCGTGTTCTTGCCCTGGCTGCGCAGGTGGTTGCGGGTGATGGTGACATGGGCGGCGGGGTCGAACACGCAAATGTCGGCGCGCGCGCCGACCGACAGGTGCCCGGCCTTGGTGATGCCGACGATCTTCGCCGCGTCCGAGGTGATGCGGGCCAGTCCGTCGAGCAGCGGCAGGCCGGCGTCCGCGGCCCACTTCAGGGTCAGCGGCAGCAGCAGCTCGAGGCCGGTGGCGCCGGGCTCGGATTCGGAGAACGGCGCCTGCTTGCCGTCGTCGTCCACCGGGGTGTGGTCCGAGCACAGCGCGTTGATGCGGCCTTCGGCCAGGCCGCGGGCGAGCGCCTCGCGGTCGCGCTGGCTGCGCAGCGGCGGTACGAGGTGGCAGTTGGCGTTGAAGTAGCCGATGTCCATGTCGGACAGGTGGACGTGGTTGATCGATACGTCGCAGCTCACGTCCATGCCGTCGGCGCGGGCCTGTTCGATCAGGGCGAGGCCGGCGGCCGACGACAGGCGGGTGATGTGCAGCCGCGCGCCGGTGATCCTGGCCAGTTCGAGGTAGGTGTACAGCGCCACCGTTTCGGCCGCGACCGGAATGCCGGCCAGGCCCAGGCGGCTGGCGACCTCGCCGTCGTGGGCGTTGCCGCCGCGCGACAGGAAGGGGGCGAGCGGCTGCAGCCAGACGCGGAAGCCGAACGTGGCGGCGTACTGCAGCGCGCGCATCAGCACCGAGGTGTCGATGATGGGGACGTTGGCCTGGCTGAACGCGACGCAGCCGGCCTCGACCAGTTCGGCCATCTCCGACAGGCGCTCGCCCTTCAGGCCCAGCGTCAACGCGCCGACCGGGTAGATGTGGGCACGGTTGAGCTTCTTCGCGCGGTAGGTGAGCATCTCGACCAGGCCGGGCTCGTCGAGCGCCGGGTCGGTGTCGGGCGGGATCGCCAGGCTGGTGACGCCGCCGGCCATCGCCGCTTCCATCTCGGATTCGAGCGTGGCGCGGTATTCGTAGCCGGGCTCGCGCAGGCGCGCGGCGAGGTCGATGAAGCCCGGAGCGACGACCAGACCGTCGGCGTCGATCGTGCGCTCGGCGGCGAAACCGTCGGGTGCGCGGCCGAGGGCGACGATCTTGCCGCCGGCGATATAGACGTTGTGCACCGTGTCGCTGCGGTTGGCCGGATCGATGACGCGGCCGTTGGAAATCAGGATGTTCATGGGTGAATCCTTGTGCCTGTGCGGTCCGGGGCTCAGTGGCTGCCGAGCATGCTCATGACGGCCATGCGCACGGCGATGCCGAAGGTGACCTGGGGCAGGATCACCGCCTGCGCGCCGTCGGCCACCGCGGAGTCGATCTCGACGCCGCGGTTCATCGGCCCGGGGTGCATCACGATGGCGTCGGGGCGGGCGAGCGCGAGCTTTTCCGCAGTGAGGCCCCAGACCTTGTAGTACTCCTGCGGCGTCGGCAGCAGCGCGCCGTTCATGCGTTCGTTCTGGAGGCGGAGCATCATCACCACGTCGACGTCCCTGAGCCCCGCGTGCATGTCGTGGAACACGCGCACGCCCATGCGCTCGACTTCGGTCGGGAGCAAGGTCTTGGGGCCGATCACGCGCACTTCGGGTACGCCGAGCGTGGTCAGCGCGGCGATCTGGCTGCGTGCCACGCGCGAGTGCAGCACGTCGCCGACGATCGCCACCGTCAGCTGGCTGAAGTCGCGCTTGAAGTGGCGGATGGTGTACATGTCGAGCAGGCCCTGGGTCGGGTGCGCGTGGCGTCCGTCGCCGGCGTTGACGACGTGGATGTGGTCGCGCCCGGTGGCCTGCAGGTGCTGCGCGATCAGCACCGGCGCGCCGCTGGCGGCGTGGCGCACGACGAACATGTCGGCCTGCATCGCACACAGGTTGTCGACGGTGTCGAGCAGGCTCTCGCCCTTGGCCGCCGAGCTGGTGTTGATGTTGAGGTTCACCACGTCGGCCGACAGGCGTTTGGCGGCGATCTCGAACGTGGTGCGGGTGCGCGTGGAGTTCTCGAAGAACAGGTTGAACACGCTCTTGCCGCGCAGCAGCGGCAGCTTCTTGACTTCGCGTTCGGCCACTTCGGTGAAGGGTGCGGCGGTGTCGAGGATGGCGGTGAGGATGTCGCGCGGCAGGCCGTCGAGGGTGAGCAGGTGCTGCAGTTCGCCGTGCTGGTTGAGCTGGGGGTTACGCATCGGGCGTGCCTCGGATTCAGCGTTGGGTCTGGGTCAGTTTGAGGGAGAGCCGGCCGTCGTCGTCGCGCTGCAGTTCGAGGGTCTGGTCGCGCGGCAGGGCTTCGGGCAGGGTGTAGGCGCAGTAGCGCGCGGCGATCGGCAGCTCACGGTTGCCGCGGTCGACCAGCACCGCCAGCTCGACCGCGGCCGGGCGGCCGAAGTCGAACAGTTCGTTGAGTGCGGCGCGGGTGGTGCGGCCGGTGTAGAGCACGTCGTCGACCAGGATCACCGGCGTGCCATCGACGTTGAACGGGATACCGGTGCGCTGGGGGCGGGCGTGCAGGCCCTTGCTGGCATAGTCGTCGCGGTAGAAGGAGACGTCGATCGCGCCCAGCGGCGGGCCGATGCCCAGCTCGCGGTGGAGGCGCTCGGCCAGCCACAGGCCGCCGGTATGGATGCCGACCAGCGCGGTCTCGGCGGTGAGGTGGGGGCGGATCTGTGCGGCGAGCTCCCGGCACAGGGCTTCGGCATCAAGGTCTGGCATGGCGGCGGGCGTCCAGGAAAGTTTGCAGGATCAGTCGTGCGGCGGCAGCGTCGAGCACTGCCTTGCGTTCGCGCCAGCGCCCGAGGCCGGCGGCGGCGAGCTCGCTGTCGGCGGCGACCGAACTCAGGCGTTCGTCCACCGTGAACACCGGCAGGCCGAAGCGGCCGTGCAGCTGGTTGGCGAAGCGCCGGCAGCGGGAGCTCAGTTCATGTCCGGTGCCGTCGAGATGAGCGGGAAGGCCGACGACCAGGGCGACGGGGCGCCATTCGGCCAGCAGCCGGGCGATGGCGGCGAAGCGGGCATCGCCCGACGGGTCGTGGATCGTGGTCAGTGCGCTGGCGAGCCCGGTCTCGAGCTCGCCGGTGGCGACGCCGATGCGGGCCAGGCCGAAGTCGAAACCGAGCACGGTGCCGCGCGCGGGCAGGGCGTCGGGGCGGGGCGGGGCGGAAAGGCTGGCGGCTGCGGCCGCATCACGCATGCCCGGCGACCTCGCTGAGGTTGGTGAAATCGACCCCCAGCTTCTGCATCGCGGCGGCCAGGCGCTCCTCGGGAGGCAGCCCGAAGAGGATCGCCAGGTCGGCCGGCACCGTCAGCCAGGCGTTGTCCATCAGCTCTTGCTCGAGCTGGCCGGCGGCCCAGCCGGCATAGCCGAGCGTGACCAGCACGTCCTTCGGCTCGCCGCCGGCGCCGATCGCCTGGAGCACGTCGCGGCTGCTGGTGAGGCCGACTTCGTCGGTGACTTTCAGCGTGGAATGCCATTCGCCGATCGGGCGATGCAGCACGAAACCGCGGTCGGTCTGTACCGGACCGCCGAAATACACCGGTTGGCCGGCGAAACCCGGGGCTTCCAGCGGCAGCTCGATGCGCTCGAACAGGGCGGCCAGGGTCATGTCGATCGGCCGGTTGACGATCAGGCCGAGGGCCCCCTGATCGTTGTGTTCGGCGATGTAGGTGAGCGTGCGCGTGAAATGAGGATCGGCCATGTTGGGCATGGCGATCAGGAAATGATGGGTGAAGTTGGCCGTCGGCGTATCCATGGCGGCGATTTTACGCCCATCGCCCGGCTTGTTGGGGATGAGCTGTACGATTCGGTGCGGGTGGTGGCAGGATAATGAGCGTGTCTGCCGGCCCGGGCGGAGCCCGAAGCTGCCGGCTCGCCCCTGAAGCTCATCCCGTTCGGTGTCCGCCATGCTTTCCGCCCTCGTCTGGTTTCGCCGCGATCTGCGCCATTTCGACCATGCCGCGCTCCACCATGCGTTGCAGCGGGCCGGGCGCGTGCATTGCGTGTTCGTGTTCGACAGCGGGATCCTCGACGCGCTGCCGTCGCGCCGGGATCGCCGGGTCGAGTTCATCCATGCCAGCGTGGTCGAGCTCGATCAGGCGCTGGACGCCCTGTCGCGCCGGGCCGGCGGCAGCGGCAGCGGGCTGTGGGTGCGCCACGGCCGTGCCGAGGAGGTCGTGCCGCGGCTCGCCGCCGCGCTCGGCGTCGATGCGGTCTTCGCCAACCGCGATTACGAACCGGCGGCGATCGAGCGCGACAGCCGGGTGGCGCAGCGTCTGGCGGAGCAGGGAATCGGCTTCGTCGACTTCAAGGACCAGGTCGTGTTCGAGCGCGACGAAGTGCTGACCCGGGACGGCAAGCCTTTCAGCGTGTTCACGCCGTACCGGAGTGCCTGGCTGAAGCGGCTCGGCGCCGATGCCGATGCGCTGCGCGCCCGGCGTACCGACGAGCGCGCCGGCCGGCTCGCGCCGAAAGCGCCGGGCGAGCGGATTCCCGCCCTCGTCGAGATCGGTTTCGAGCCGGCCGTCCTGTCCGAGCGGGCGCTGCCGGCGGGCATGCACGGCGGGCGGGCGCTGTTCGAGGACTTCGCCGCACGCCTCGACCGTTACCACCATGCACGCGACTTCCCGGCGCTGAAGGGGGGCAGCTACCTGTCGACCCACCTGCGCTTCGGGACGGTGTCGATCCGCGAGCTGGCCGCCTTCGCCCACGGTCACGACAGCGAGGGCGCGCGGGCCTGGCTGTCCGAACTGATCTGGCGCGACTTCTACCACATGATCCTGTGGCACCACCCGCAGGTCGTGGCGCGCTGCTTCCGGCCGGAATGCGAGCGGCTGCGCTGGGACGATGCGCCCGAGCTGCTGGCCGCCTGGTGCGAGGCGCGCACCGGCTATCCGATCGTCGATGCGGCGATGCGCCAGCTCGAGCAGAGCGGCTACATGCATAACCGCCTGCGCATGATCGCCGCATCCTTCCTGGTGAAGGATCTGGGCATCGACTGGCGCCTCGGCGAGCGTCATTTCGCCGCACGGCTCAACGACTACGACCTCGCCGCCAACAACGGCGGCTGGCAGTGGGCGGCGTCCACCGGCTGCGATGCGCAGCCCTGGTTCCGCATTTTCAACCCGGTGACGCAGTCGCAGCGCTTCGACCCGGAGGGGCGCTTCATCCGCCGCTACCTGCCCGAACTGGCGTCGGTGCCGGACCGCTTCCTGCATGCGCCGTGGACCCTGGACGCCGGGACGCAGCGTGCCGCCCGGGTCCGGATCGGGATCGACTACCCGGTACCGGTGGTCGACCATGCGCAGGCGCGACTGCGCACCCTGGCCCGCTTCGGAGTGTTGAAAGGCGGAGCCGGGGGCGGCTTCGCGGTAAAGTAGGCCCCTCGGGGGTACTGCCGTGCGACTGCGCAGCGTGCCTCGAGAGGCATTTCCCGGGCGCACGCCAGCGGTGCGGCGCGCGGCCTCTTTTCCGGTCTTCCCGTCTTTCTTCTTGCTCCCGCCCCGTCCCTGCGTGCATCCCATGTCCAAGCTTCCGTCCTCCGAACCGTCCTTCGACTTCGACCGCCTCATCGACCGCCGCAGCCAGCCGGGCGAGAAGTGGGGGCGTTATGCCGGCCGCGACGTGCTGCCGCTGTGGGTGGCGGACATGGATTTCGCCGCGCCGCCGGCCGTGGCCGCGGCCCTGCATGCGCGCATCGACCACGGCGTGTTCGGCTACACCGACCCCTGGCCGTCGCTCGAGGCCGCCGTGGTCGAGGGACTGTGGCGCGACCACCGCTGGGCGATCGAGGCCGACTGGCTGGTGTGGCTGCCGGGCGTGATCACCGGCTTCAACCTCGCCTGCGGCCTGGCCGGCGAAGCCGGGGACGGGGTGCTGACCGCGACCCCGGTCTATCCGCCCTTTCTCACCGCCCCCGGTCATGCCGGGCGCGTGCTCCAGCGCTGCGAACTGGTGCTGCGAGACGGGCGCTGGGAGTGGGACTGGGCGGGGCTGGAGGCGGCGCGGACCGCGCGTACCCGGCTGCTGTTGCTGTGCAGTCCGCACAACCCGGTGGGCCGGGTGTTCGACGACGGCGAGTTGCGGCGCCTGGCGCAGTTCGCCGAGCGCCACGATCTGCTGATCTGCGCGGACGAGATCCACTGCGGGCTGGTGCTCGAGGAGGGGCGCGTTCATCGCCCGATCGCCGCCCTCGACGAGGCGGTGGCGCGGCGCACGATCACCCTGATGGCGCCGTCCAAGACCTGGAACATCCCGGCCCTGTACTGCGCTTTCGCGGTGATTCCCGACGCCGCGCTGCGCCGCCGCTACCGTCATGCGATGCGCGGCATCGTGCCCCACGTCAACGTCCTCGGGATGGTTGCGGCGGAGGCGGCCTACCGCGATGGCGACGCCTGGCGGCGGGCCCTGCTCGACTACCTGCGCGACAACCGCGACCGTGTCCTCGCCGCCGTGGCGGCGATGCCGGGCCTGGAAATGGCCGTGCCCGAGGCCACCTACCTGGGCTGGATCGACTGCCGCGCGCTGATCGCCGCGCGCGGCATCGACGACCCGGCGGCCTTCTTCGAGGCTGCCGGCGTCGGCCTGTCGGACGGCGCCGCCTTCGGCGCGCCGGGCTTCGTGCGGATCAACTTCGGTTGTCCGCGCGCAACGCTGGACGAGGCCCTGGTGCGCATGGCGCGCGCGCTGCAGGGCTGAAGGCGCGCGCCCGGGGCGGGGTGCAGGGCCCGCGCCGCTCTTTCAGAGCTCGACCATGTCGAAATCTTCCTTGCGCGCATGGCACTCGGGGCAGGTCCAGGTGGAGGGGAGTTCTTCCCAGCGTGTGCCGGGGGCGATGCCTTCCTCGGGGAGGCCGGCGGCTTCATCGTAGATGAAGCCGCAGATTGCGCACATATAGGTTCGGTAGGGCTGATCCGCCATGTTTCGACCTGACTTGGGGGTAGAATCCGCTCGATCTTAACCCGAGCCCGCTCCCGCGGCGTCCACTTGCTGGCGCAGGCCGTGCGGCGCCTTCCCTGCCATGCCGATCGCGATTCCGGACACTCCGCCTGCCGTGCTGTGCCTTTCCGCGGGAGATGCCACCGCCGGCGGCGGGCTGGCCTCCGACGTGCTGACCCTGGGCAGCATGGGTTGCCACCCGTTGCCGGTGCAGACCGCGGCGCTGGTGCGCGACACCCGGGGGATCGATGAAGTGTGGGCGGCCGAGCCGGAGCTGCTGGTGCTCCAGACGCGCACGGTGCTCGAAGACATCCCGGTACGGGCGTTCAAGCTCGGCTTTTGCGGCAGCGTGGAAAACATCGCCGCGATCGCCGAAATCCTCTCCGACTACCCCGAGGTGCCGCTGGTGGTCGAGCCGGCCCTCCATGCGGCGCTGCTGCTCGGCGATGCGGGCGACGAAATTGCGCTTGCGCTGGCCGAGCTGATCCTGCCCCAGACCACGCTGCTGGTGGCCGACCGGCGCGAGCTGTGCCTGCTCGCCGGAGTCGCGGACGGCGACGTGGACGACGGCCCGGGCGAGGGCGCTGAGGAGGACGGTGAAGAGGACGGAGGCGGCATGCCGGCGGGGGCGGGAGAACTCGACGAAGCGCTCGCCCGCCTGCTCGGTGCGGGGGCCGAGTTCATCCTCCTCACCGGCGGCAGCGAGCACGGCCCGCAGTGCATCGACACCTTGTTCAGTGATGCCGGCGTGGTGCGCACCGATGCCTGGCCGCGCCTGTCGGGACGCTTCCTCGGTGCCGGGGCGACGCTGGCGGCCGCGGCTGCGGCCGCGCTCGCCCATGGCATGGCCCTGCCCGAAGCGGTGCGCGAGGCGCAGGAATTCACCCAGCAGACCTTGCGCCATGCCTACCGCGTCGGCATGGGCCGGGCGCTGCCCGACCGGTTCTTCTGGGCGCGCGGCAAGGACGACGAGGATGCCTGAGCGCGCCGCTGCGCTGCAGCGCGGCCTGTACGCGCTGACCCCCGACGAGGCCGATACCGCCCGCCTGCTGGCGCGGGCCGAGCAGGTGCTGGAAGGGCGCCCGGCCTTGTTCCAGTACCGCAACAAGACCGCCCCGGCGGCTTTGCGCCGGGTGCAGGCGCGTGCCCTGCAGGCCCTGTGCAGGGCGGCGGGCGTGCCCTTCATCATCAACGACGATCTCGTCCTCGCGCTCGAACTCGGCGCCGACGGTGCCCATCTCGGGCGCGAGGACGGCCCGCCGGCGGCGGCGCGCGCGGCGCTCGGCCGCGGGCGCATTCTCGGCCTCACCTGTTATGCCGACTGGACGCGCGCTGCCGAAGGGGCCGCGGCCGGAGCCGATTACCTCGCTTTCGGCGCGATGTTCCCGTCGGTGAGCAAGCCGCTCGCACCGCCGGCGCCGTTCGCGCTGCTCGCACGCGCGAAGCAGGCGTTCGGCCTGCCGGTGGCGGCGATCGGCGGCATCACCCTGGACAATGCTGGCGCACTGGTGGCCGCGGGGGCCGACCTGCTGGCGGTGATCAGCGATGTCTTTGCCGCCGAAGATCCGGCCATGCGCGCGGCGTCCTATCGCGCCTTGTTCTGAGGTTCGCCGTCGTCCTTGATCTGCAAGGCTGGACCCTGGCGCACCCGGGACGCGACAATGCGGCTTTTCGCCCGCACAGCAGGAAGCCCACGCCATGAACAGCCGCAACGAAGCCCTTTTCCAGCGCGCCCAGCGCAGCATTCCCGGTGGCGTCAATTCGCCCGTCCGTGCATTCCGCTCGGTCGGCGGCACGCCGCGCTTCATCGAGCGTGCCGAAGGGGCCCGCGTATGGGATGCCGACGGCAAGGCCTACATCGACTACGTCGGCTCCTGGGGGCCGGCGATCACCGGTCACGCCCATCCGGCGATCGTCGACGCGGTGCGCGCGGCGGCGTTGAAGGGCCTGTCCTTCGGCGCGCCGACCGAAGCCGAGGTGGAAATGGCCGAGCTCATCTGCGCGCTGCTGCCCTCGGTCGATATGGTGCGCCTGGTCAGCTCCGGCACCGAGGCGACGATGAGCGCGATCCGCCTCGCGCGCGGCTTCACCGGGCGCGACGCGATCGTCAAGTTCGAGGGCTGCTACCACGGCCATGCCGATAGCCTGCTGGTGAAGGCCGGCTCGGGCCTGCTCACGTTCGGCAACCCGTCTTCGGGCGGGGTGCCGGCGGATTTCGCCAAGCACACCATCGTCCTCGACTACAACGACCTGCAGCAGGTCGAGGACGTGTTCAAGGCGCGCGGCGGTGAAATCGCCGCGGTCATCGTCGAGCCGGTGGCGGGCAACATGAACCTGGTGAAGCCGCGCCCGGGCTTCCTCGAAGGGCTGCGCCGGATCTGCACGCAGTACGGCGCGGTGCTCATTTTCGACGAAGTGATGACCGGGTTCCGGGTCGGCCCGCAGGGCGTGCAGGGGCTGTACGGGATCACGCCCGACCTGACTACGCTCGGTAAGGTGATCGGTGGCGGCATGCCGGTGGGGGCGTTCGGCGGGCGGCGCGAGATCATGGAGAAGATCGCCCCGCTGGGCACGGTCTATCAGGCGGGCACGCTGTCGGGCAGCCCGGTGGCGGTGGCGGCGGGGCTGGTCTCACTGCAGCTGACGCGCGCACCCGGCTTCTACGACGCGCTCGCCGCGCGTACCCGGCGCCTCGTCGATGGCCTGTCGGCGGCGGCCGGGGAGGCGGGAATCACTTTCGCGGCGGATGCGGTGGGCGGCATGTTCGGGGTCTATTTCGCCGCCAAGGTGCCGGCCTCCTTCGCCGACGTGATGGCCTCGGAGCAGGCGCGCTTCAACCGCTTCTTCCACGCCATGCTGGAAGCCGGCCACTACTTCGCGCCCTCGGCGTTCGAGGCCGGCTTCGTGTCGGCGGCGCACGGCGAGGCCGAGATCGATGCCACCGTGGCGGCGGCGCGCGAGGTCTTTGCGAAGCTGGGGTAAGAAAGGCGGGAGGCTTGCGGGGCGGGGCCATCCCCCGCCTCGTCCCCCGCTCACAGCAGGAACAGCGTCGCCAGGCCGAGGAAGATGAAGAAGCCGCCCGAGTCGGTGAGCGCGGTGATCATCACCGAGCCGCCGAGCGCGGGGTCGGCGCCCAGGCGCTGGCGCAGCATCGGGATCAGCACGCCGGCGCTGGCTGCGAGCAGCAGGTTCAGCGTCATCGCCGCGGTCATCACCGCGCCGAGCTGGATGTTGCCGTACAGCCACCACGCGAGCACACCGAGCAACCCGCCCCATACCAGGCCGTTGATCAGGGCGACGCCGAGTTCCTTCTTCAGCAGGCGGTTCATCGCCGACTGTTCGACCTGGCCCATCGCGATCGCGCGCACGATCATGGTGATCGTCTGGTTGCCGGAGTTGCCGCCGATGCCGGCGACGATCGGCATCAGCGCGGCCAGCGCGACGAGTTTCTCGATCGAGCCTTCGAAGGCGCCGATCACGCGCGAGGCGATGAAGGCGGTGACCAGATTCACCGCCAGCCAGGCCCAGCGGTTTTTCACCGAGCTCCACACCGAGGCGAAGATGTCTTCCTCCTCGCGCAGGCCGGCGTTGCTGAGGATTTCGGCTTCGGACTCCTCGCGGATGAAGTCCACGACGTCGGCGACGGTGAGGCGGCCGATCACCCGCTTTTCACTGTCGACCACCGGCGCCGACACCAGGTCGTAGCGCTCGAAGGCCTGGGCCGCGTCGTCGGCCTCGTCCTCCGGAGTGAAGCTGATCACCGGCTCGCGGCGCATGACTTCCGAGACTTCGAGCTCGGGGTCGCTGATCAGCAGGGTTTCCAGGGTCAGGATGCCCTTCAGGTGCTCTTCGCGGTCGACGACGAAGAGCTTGTCGGTGTGGTCGGGCAGTTCGTCGAAGCGGCGCAGGTAGCGCAGCACGACTTCGAGGCTGACGTCCTCGCGCACCGTGACCATGTCGAAGTCCATCAGCGCGCCGACCGAGTCCTCGGGGTAGGACATCGCCGCGCGCAGCTGCTCGCGCCCTTCGCTGTCGAGCGACTGGAATACGTCCTGGATGATTTCGGGCGGCAGGTCGGGGGCGAGGTCGGCGAGCTCGTCGGCGTCGAGCGATTCCGCCGCGGCCTTGAGCTCGTCCGGCGCCATCGTCTCGATCAGCGACTCGCGCACCGCGTCGGAGACTTCGAGCAGGATCTCGCCGTCGCGCTCAGCCTTCACCAGATCCCACACGTACAGGCGCTCGTCGCGCGGCAGGGACTCGAGGATGAAGGCGATGTCGGCCGGGTGGAGGGTGTCGAGCTTGGTGCGCAGCGCGGACTCGTGCTGCTTGTGGACGAGATTCTCGACCAGCTCGTGGCGCGGCATGTCCTGGCGGTGGACCAGCTCTTCCACCACTTTCTGGCGTGCGAGCAGTTCCTGCACTTCGCGCAGGTGATGCTGGACGTCGTCGGGGTGAAGCTCTTCGGGCTGGGTCATCGCACGGGCCGTCGGCGGGAGGCGGGAAGGGCGAATTCTACGGGCTCGATACGGTGACGGCGACCCTGATCGTGTGACAGGCGGTGAATTTCGCCGGCCGCCCGGCTCAGGGGACTTCGGAGTAGGCCATGCGCTGTTGCACGCGTGCGGCGTGGGCCGCGAGGCGGGGACCGAAGGATCGTTCGTAGCGTCGCGGGTTGGGCAGCATCACAGCCAGCCGTGCGGCTTCGGCCGGGCCGAGCTGCGCCGCGGAGCGCGCGTAGTAATGCCGTGCGGCGGCCTCGGCGCCGAACACGCCGTCGCCCCATTCGGCGACGTTCAGATAAACCTCGAGGATGCGGCGCTTGCTCCAGAGCTGTTCGATCATCAGCGTGATCACCGCTTCCTGGCCTTTGCGCAGCCAGCTGCGCGATGGCGACAGGAACAGGTTCTTGGCCAGCTGCTGGCTGATCGTCGAGCCACCGGCGGTGGTGCGCCCGCGTTCTGCATTGCGTTCGAGCGCGCGGCGGATGCCTTCCCAGTCGAAGCCCTGGTGGTCGAGGAAACGGTCGTCCTCGGCGGCGACCACGGCGCGTTTCAGGTGGATGGAGATGCGTTCGTACGGGACCCACTGCTGCTGCAGGCGGGCATCCGGATCGTGCGTGCGCAGTTCGGTGAGACGCATGCGCATGAAGCTGGTGTCGCCGGGGTCGAAACGGCTCCACCAGATCACCTGGGTGAGCAGCACGCCCTGCCAGAACAGCACCAGCAGCGCGGCGGCGAGCAGAATTCCGCCGAGCCAGCCCGACCGCCGCCGCTGGCGTACGGCAGCGGCCAGCCGGCGCAGGAAGCGTTGCAGCTCAGCTCGCATCGATCAGGCGGCGCAGCGCGGCGAGTACCGGTGCGCTGTCCGGGCGCAGGCCCCGCCACAGGGTGAAGCTTTCCGCCGCCTGTTCGACCAGCATCCCCAGGCCGTCGGCGACGCGCACGGCGCCGTCGGCGCGCGCGGCGCGCATGAACGGGGTGTCGCCGCGGCCGTACATCATGTCGTAGGCGAGCGCGCCTTCGGCGTACAGGCCGGGCGGTAGCGGCGGCAGCTCGCCGGCGAGACTGGCGGCAGTGGCGTTGATGACGAGGTCGAAGCGCTCGCCGGCGAGTTCGTCGAAACCGCAGGCGTCGAGCGCAACGCCCGCGGCGTGCACGGCGAACAGCCCGGCCAGCGCGCGGGCCTTGCTCACGGTACGGTTGGCGATGATCAGGGCGGCGGGGCGGCTGTCGAGCAGGGGCAGCAGCGCGCCGCGCGTGGCGCCGCCTGCGCCCAGCAGCAGGATGCGCCGCCCGGCCGGCGCGCAGCCGAGGTTCGCGCTCAGATCGCGTACGAGACCGGCGCCGTCGGTGTTGTCGCCGAGAATCCCGGCAGGGTCGAACGCGAGCGTATTGACCGCGCCGGCCGCTTCGGCGCGCGGCGTGCGGCGGTTGGCCAGGGCGTAGGCTTCGAGCTTGAACGGGACGGTGACGTTCATGCCGCGCCCGCCGGCGGTGCGGAAGGCGTGCACGCTGGCGGCGAAGCCGTCGAGCGGGCCGAGCAGGGCTTCGTAGCGGAGCGCCTGCCCGGTCTGGCGAGCGAAGGCGGTGTGAATCCAGGGGGATTTGCTGTGGGCGATCGGGTTGCCGATGACGGCGTAGCGGTCCATGAGAGGGGTCTCAGTTGGCCCGGAGCTGGTCGCTGCCGGTGAAGCTCCAGGTGCGGGTGATTTCGAGGAGCTCGTAGTCCTTGCGGATGTCGGGCGGGAACGCGGCGTAGGGTGCGGCCAGGCGGACGATGCGTACGGCGGCGTCGTCGAGGACCTTGTGCCCGGAACTGCGCTGGACGTGGACTTCGCCGACCGAGCCGTCGGCGCGGATCGTCACCGACAGCAGCAGGTTGCCGTAGAGTTTGCCGCGCGCGGCTTCGGGGTAGTTCAGCGCACCGACGCGCTCGACTTTCAGGCGCCAGTCCTCGAGGTAGCGGGCGAAGCGGTATTCCTGCGCCCGCGAACCGATGAATTTCTTGCGCGGCAGCTTGGCCAGATCCTGCAGCGAATGATCGATGGTGGCCTCGAGGCGGGCGACGGCCGCGGCGCTGTCGAGCAGATCCAGCCCGCTGACGGCGGGCTTCGGTTCGGCGACGGGGAGCGGCGGTGGTTCGCTCCGCTTCGGGGCGGTCGCGACCCGGGCCGCCGCCGTGTCGCGGGTGAGGGCCGGTTTGGGCGTGCGCGCGGACTCGGGAGCGCGGCGCCTGGCCTCCGCCAGCGCATCGCCGTTGCGGCGCGCGGGCTGGGGGGGCAGGGGGGTGCTCGGGCGGGCGTCCTGCGCGCTGCGGCCGCCGCCGTCGATGTTCGCTTGGGCGAGGACTTCGGCTTTCTCCGCGGGGCGGGCGTGGCGGGCATTGACCAGCACCACTTCCAGGCCCCGGTCGCGCACCGCTGCGGCCTCGGGCAGGCGGAAGCGCACGCTCAGGAGCAGGCCGTGGAGTGCGAGCGAGAGGGCGAAGGCCGACAGCAGCAGCGCCCGGCCGCGCGGGTGCGGGCAGCGCCCTCCGCTCCGGCCTTGTGCCGCCCGGGCGGCGGTGGCGAACTGCGGATCGGCGGCCCGTTCCATCGGCGCTCAGGCGAAACCGAATCCGGGCTCGGTGACGGTTTCCGGGTCGGGTTCGGACAAGGTCCGCACGAAGCGGGCATCGACTTCGACGTCGAGCAGGTCGGTACGCTCGACGACCAGGCGCACCCGGCTGCCGGGCATCTGCAGCGGCATCGAGGGAACGCGGAAGACGAGCGGGATTTCGCTCAGGCGGACGACGTTCTCGCGCAGCACGGTGGCTTCGACTTCGCCGCGGCCGTGCTGGCGCAGCCAGCGCAGGCACCAGTAGCGCTCCATGCCGCGCTGGAACTCGGCGTATTCGGCGTAGGTGAGCTCGAAGTCGCGCATCGCCGCCATCAGCTCGGCCGATTTCGGTGCGAAAGCCGGTTCGCGGGCCTGCAGCACGGAAACGATCTGCCACTGGTTGACCAGGTCCACGTAGCGCCGCAGCGGTGAGCTGGACCACGCGTAGCAGTCCACGCCGAGGCCCTCGTGGGGCGCGGCGACCGTGGTCATGCGCACCTTGCCGCCGCCCTGGGCGCGGTACAGGCCGGGCACGCCGGCGGCGTCGAGCAGTTTGCCCCAGGTCATGTTGGCGTGGATCATCAGCTCGGCGACCAGCTTGTCCATCGGCGAGCCGCGCGAGCGCCGGCCGATGCTGATCCGGCCGGGACCGTCGGCGGTGTCCTCGGTCCAGTCCACGCTGAAGCTGTAGTCGATGCGGTCCTCGTTGCCGGCGGCCTTGCCGCGTCCGGCCTCGAGGACGGTGGCCAGATCCCACAGCAGGGTCAGCTCGCGCTTCCAGGCGAAGTCGGGGCCCTCGCCATGCACGGTATCGTCGTTGAACAGCGGTTCGATGTCGTGGTGGCGCAGGTTGGCGACGATGGGCACGAGCTCGACCCGGCTTTCTTCGCCGACGATCGCCAGCCCGGGGGTGAGATCGAGGTACAGCGACACTGCCGGGCAGTCGCGCCCTTCGGCGAGGGTGAAGGCGTGCACGACTTCGTCGGGCAGCATGGTGATCTTGTTGCCCGGCATGTACACCGTCGACAGACGGCGGCGAGCAATCGCGTCCAGCGCCGAGCCGCGGGCGAAGCCCAGCGCCGGGGCGGCGATGTGGATGCCGATGCGCCAGCCGCCCTCGGCGCGCGGGGTTACCGAGAAGGCGTCGTCGATCTCGGTGGTGGACGCGTCGTCGATCGAGAACGCGGCGACGTCCGCGCGCGGCAGCGCGGTGGGCGGCACGGGGGCATCGAAGGCGGCGAAGGCCACACCTTCGGGGAAATGCTCGAAGAGGAAGCGGTTGTAGTGGAAGTCGTAGCTCGAGGCGAGCGCGCCGCAGGCGAGCAGCAGGCGCGCCGCCGACAGCCCGCTGTCGACGCAGGCGGCCTCGAGCGCCTTGACTTCCGGGCGGTTGCGGTCGGGACGGTAGAGCGCCTGCGGCAGCAGGGCGGCGAGCTCGGGCGGCAGGCGGCCGGCGACGAGCTCGGCGCGCATGTGCTCGATCGCGGCCGCCTGCTGGCGTTTTTTCTCCAGCCCGGCGAGTGCGGCCTGGAGGATTTCGGTCGGCGCCTTGCGGAACCGCCCCCGGCCCTTGCGGTGGAACCAGATCGGCGCCGAATGCAGGCGCAGCAGCACGGCGGCGGATTCGACCGCGGTCGGGCTGTGGCCCTGGTATTCGGCGGCGAAGTCGGTGAACGCGAACTCGTCGTCGCCGCACACTTCCCACAGGAACTCGACGTCGAGCTCCTCGGCGCCGGCTTCGGCGCGGGCGAGCAGTTCCGCCGGAGCGGGCTCGCGGAATTCGAGCAGGACATGGGCGCGCTTGAGTTTCACCCGCTTGCCGTGGGTGTTCTCGATCTGCAGCGTGGCATCGTTATCGGCGAGGACGGTGCCGGCCTTGAAGGCGCCGTCCTCTTCATACAGCACGAACATCGGCATCCGCCTGGTGAAGTCAAGCGCACTAGTTTACTGGATTCGGCCCCCGGCTCCGAAACCGATTCGATCTCGGCGGCAGGGCAATGTCTCTCGGGGTTTTTCCGGCCGCGGTCCGGGACGCCTCCGCCGGGGCGGCGCGCATCCGTACCGCAGGCGGCGGGGGTGCTCCTGCGGAGTCATCGGTCGGCCGCCGTGTCCGCTCCGGCGAACGCGATCACCGCGTCGAGGTAGTCGTCCCAGCGCGAAAAGCCGTGGTTGCCGCCGTCGAGCACGGTGTGGCGGGCGCCGGCGTATTTTTCCACCGCATGGCGGTAGTCGAGCACCTCGTCACCGGTTTCCGCCAGCAGCCAGTAGCGTTGCGGGCGGGTGATGCGGGGCACCTCGAGGGCGCGGGTTTCGTCGATGTGGGCGGCGGTGAAGGTGAAGCGCTCGCCGGTGTACAGATTGGCCTGGGGGCCGAGGTAGCGTTCCAGCGACAGCGGCGCGACCACCGCCGGATTGACCAGTACGGCGCGCAGGCCGTGGCGTTCGGCGAGCCAGGTGGCGTAGTAGCCGCCGAGCGAGCTGCCGACCACGGCCGGCTGCCGGCCGGCGGCGAAGCTGCGCTGGAGCGCCTGTTCGGCGAGCGCGACCGCGGCGCGCGGCGACACCGGCAGCTGTTCGCACCAGAAGCGTTCGGCGAGGCCGCGCTCGGCCATGCGCGCGCGCAGGGCGGTGGCCTTGACCGAGGCCGGGGCCGAGCAGAAGCCGTGCAGGTAGATGATCATCGGCGGCGGGCTCAGGGTTCCGACCACGCCACCCAGCCGAACTGCCAGGTCGCGAGCACGAACAGGCCGAAGGCGATGCGGTACCAGGCGAAGGCGATGAAGGTGTGGTTGGAGATGAAGCGGATGAAGCCTTTCACCGCCCACATCGCGGCGACGAAGGAGGCGATGAAACCGACGGCGAACACCGGCAGGTCTTCGAGCCGCAGCAGCGCCCAGTTCTTGTACAGGTCGTAGGCGGTGGCGGCGAACATCGTCGGGATGGCGAGGAAGAAGGAGAACTCGGCCGCGGTCTTGCGCGACAGGCCGAAAATCAGCCCGCCCATGATCGTCGCTCCCGAGCGCGAGGTGCCCGGAATCATCGCCAGCGCCTGGGCGAAGCCAACCTTCAGCGCATCCGTCCAGCGCAGCTCGTCGACCGCATTCAGGCGCGGATGGTAGGCGCGCTTTTCGACGTAGAGGATCACCAGGCCGCCGACCACCAGGGCGCTGGCGACGGTGATCGGGTTGAACAGCAGGCCCTTGATCGTGGAATGGAACATCAGTCCGAGGACCGCGGCGGGCAGGAAGCCGACGAACAGCAGACCGACGAAGCGGCGCGCGCTGCGCTCGGCGGGCAGCCCGGCGGCGACGGCGGCCAGCTTGTCGCGGTAGTCCCAGCACACGGCGAGGATGGCGGCGAGCTGGATGACGATCTTGAACACCTTGCTGGTGTCGTCGGTGTAGCCGAGCAGATCGCCGACGATGATCAGGTGGCCGGTGGACGAGACCGGGAGAAATTCGGTGAGGCCTTCGATGATGCCGAGGACGAGGGCGATGAGGAGGAGGGGAAAATCCATGCAGCGGGGGTGTCCGACAGATTGGGAGGAGGCGGCGCCGGGCGGCCGGTGTCGGCGACGGCGTTGTGGCGTGGGCGCGAAGCCCGGGATTATAGCGGGCGGGGGGCGCGCCGCCGTCGCCGCAGCCGGGGGGCCGTCGAGGAGTCAGAGGTCGACCTGAAGCTCGGACCACCAGCGCAGGACTGCGTCCACGTCGGGCGGCAGCAGGGTGCAGTCGCCGCCGGTGAATTCCTCCCATTCGGCGAGGAAGCGCTCGCCCACCGCGGTGAGCAGCGGCACACCGGCGAGCACGGCTTCGCCCATCTCGTCGCGCAGGCCGGCACCGAACGCCTCCTGGGCGCCGAACTTGTTGATGACGATGAGATGGACGCCGCGCGCGATCGCACCGCGCACCGCGACCGAGCCGCGCGCCAGCGCGTCCGGGTCCACCCGGCACGACACCGAACCGCGGCCCAGCTCCTGCGACAGCGGAATGCTTTCGCCGGTCTCGAGGTTCTCGAGCTGCATCGCGCAGGGGTCTTCCTCGATGACGTTGGCGACGTCGTGCTGGAGCACACCGCCGAGCTTAACGCCACGCTCGCCGAGGGCGCGGGTGGCGCGGGCGAGCAGGGCTTCGATGTGGTCGGTGGGCTTGTAGACGACGGCGGCGATCGGATGGACAGGCATGGTCGGACTCTTCGAGGCGTTGGCGCGTATTGTCGCACTGCCGCGCCGACAAGGGGATAATGCGCGCCCAATCGAGCCGAATGCGAATCCATGAGGGCTGAACCCCAGGGCGCCGTCCGCCCGTCCCGACCCCCCGACCTTGACGACTGCCTGAGCGCGGATCGCCCCCGCCTGCGCCGGCTGGCGCGCGAACTGGGCCGCGGCGCACGCTCCGGCGGCGATCGTCCGGCCCGCCTGCAGGCCGATTTCGAGGCCCTGCTCGCGCGTTCGCGCGCCGCCTTCGCCGCGCGCCGTGCCGCGCTGCCGGTGCCCGGGTTTCCGCCCGAGCTGCCGGTGTCGGCACGTCGCGACGAGATCGCCGCCGCGCTCGCCGCCCACCAGGTGATCATCGTCTGCGGCGAGACCGGCTCGGGCAAGACCACCCAGCTGCCCAAGATCGCGCTGACGCTGGGGCGCGGCGTCGCCGGCCTGATCGGCCACACCCAGCCGCGCCGGCTGGCGGCGCGCGCGACCGCGAGCCGCATCGCCCAGGAACTCGCCAGCCCGCTCGGCCAGGCGGTCGGCTACAAGATCCGGTTTACCGACAAGATCGGCCCGGCGAGCTACGTCAAGCTGATGACCGACGGCATCCTGCTCGCCGAAACCCAGACCGATCCGCTGCTCGCCGCCTACGACACGCTGATCATCGACGAGGCCCACGAGCGCAGCCTCAACATCGATTTCCTGCTCGGCTACCTGAAGACGTTGCTGCCGCGCCGGCCCGACCTCAAGGTGGTAGTGACCTCGGCGACGCTCGATGCGGAGCGCTTCGCGCAGCATTTCGCCGATGCCGCCGGGACGCCGGCGCCGGTGATCGAAGTGTCGGGCCGGCTCTATCCGATCGAGCTGCGTTACCGCCCGGTGGCGGGTGAGGAGGGCGAGGAGGGCGAGCGCGCCGCCGCGCCGCGGAAGGACAGGGGCCGCGACCTGATGGACGCGCTGGTCGATGCGGTCGATGAGGCCCAGCGCTGCGGGCCGGGCGACGTGCTGGTGTTCCTGCCCGGCGAGCGCGAGATCCGCGAAGCGGCCGAGGCCCTGCGGAAGGCCCATCACCTGCCGGGCACCGAGATCCTGCCGCTGTTCGCGCGCCAGTCGGCGCAGGAGCAGGCGCGGGTGTTCTCGCCCTCGAACGGGCGGCGGGTGGTGTTGTCGACCAACGTCGCCGAGACTTCGCTGACCGTGCCGGGCATCCGTTACGTGGTCGATACCGGGCTGGCGCGGGTCAAGCGCTACTCGCCGCGCAACAAGGTCGAGCAGCTGCAGATCGAGAAGATCGCGCAGTCGGCGGCGCAGCAGCGCGCCGGGCGTTGCGGCCGGGTCATGGACGGGATCTGCCTGCGCCTCTACGACGAGGACGATTTCAATCGCCGCCCGGCGCACACCGACCCCGAGATCCTGCGCGCCTCGCTCGCCGGGGTGATCCTGCGCATGAAGGCACTCCGGCTCGGCGCGGTGGAGGACTTCCCCTTCATCGATGCGCCGGGTTCGCGCCTGATCGGTGACGGTTATGCCTTGCTCGCCGAGCTCGGCGCGGTGAGCGATGACGATGAACGCAAGCTCACGCCGACCGGCGTCGAGCTCGCCAGGCTGCCGCTCGACCCGCGCATCGGCCGCATGATCCTCGCTGCGCGCGACCGCGGTGCGCTCGCCGAAGTGCTGGTGATCGCCGCCGCGCTGTCGGTGCAGGACCCGCGCGAGCGCCCGCAGGATAGTCCGGGTGCGGCCGACCAGGCGCACGCGAAGTTCCGCGGCGGCGAACAGGACCAGAAGTCCGAGTTTCTGTGGTATTGGCTCGTGTGGAAGGCCTGGGACGAAGTCCAGCGCCACGAATCGTCCAGCAAGCAGAAGGCCTGGTGCAAGAAGCACTTCCTTTCATACCTGCGCATGCGCGAGTGGCGCGACGTGTTCACCCAGCTCCACTCCTTGTGCACCGAACACGGCTGGAAGGAAAACACCCAGCCGGCAAACTACGAGGCGATCCACAAGGCCTTGCTCGCCGGCCTGCTCGGCAACATCGGCTGCAAGGTGGAGGACGGAGAGGGTGGTGGCAAGGGCGCGCAGGCCGGCGCCTACCTGGGCGCGCGCGGGATCAAGTTCTGGCCCCACCCCGGCTCGGCGCTGGCGAAGAAGGCGGGTAAGTGGATCATGGCCGCCGAGCAGGTCGAGACCAGCCGCCTGTTCGGCCGCTGCATCGCGCGCATCGAACCGGAGTGGGTGGAGGACGTCGGTGGCCATCTGGTCAGGCGCCAGGTGTTCGAGCCGCACTGGTCGAAGTCGTCCGGCGCGGTGCGCGCCTGGGAGCGCGGCTCGCTGTACGGCTTGGTGATCTACCCGCGCCGCGGCGTACCCTACCGCGAGATCGATCCGGCGCTGTGCCGGGAGCTGCTGATCCGCGAAGGCCTGGTGCAGGGCGAGATCGCCGAGGGGCCGGCGCGGGCGATGCCTTTCCTCACCCACAACCAGCGCCTGGTAGCGGAGATCGAGCGCCTCGAGCACAAGTCGCGCCGCCCCGACGTGCTGGTGGATGAGGCCCTGATCGAGGCCTTCTACGACAGCAAGATCCCCGCGGAGGTGCTGGACCTCGCCGCGTTCGAGGCCTGGCGCAAGCCGGCGGAAAAGGCCGAGCCGAAGCTGCTGCACCTGTCGCGCGAGCAGTTGATGCGCCACGAGGCCGAGGGCGTCACCACCGAGCGCTTCCCCCCGGCGCTCGATGTGCTGGGGCAGAAGCTGAAGCTTGTTTACTTGCACCAGCCCGGCGAGGCCGACGACGGGGTGACGCTGATCGTGCCGCTGGCGATGCTCAATCAGGTTCCTGCCAATCGCTGCGAGTGGCTGGTGCCGGGGCTGCTGGAAGAGAAGGTCGCGGCGCTGATGAAGACCGTGCCGCAGAAGCATCGCCACCGCCTGCAGCCGGTGGCCGAGAGCGCGGCGGCGTTCATGGCGGCGTTCGAGGCCGGCGAGTTCGACCTCGACGAGCCGCTGTTGAAGACCTTGCAGCGCTTTGTCGAGGAGCGCGTGCAGCTGAAGCTGCCGCTGGAGAGCTTCCGCGCGGAGAACCTCAAGCCGCATGGCTTCATGAACTTTCGCGTGATCGACGAGCACGGCCGGGTGCTGGGGCAGTCGCGCAACCTGATGGAGCTGCGCACGCGCTTTCGCGAGCAGGTGGCGGCGCGCTTTTCGGCGGCGACGATCGGCGGGGCGCTGGCCGCAGCGCGGTCGGCAGCTGGAGAGACGGGCAAGGAGGGGGCGGGATCCGCCGCGAACCGTGCCGCAGCCGCGGCGGGCGGGAGCGAAGGCGGTGAGCGCGGCGGCGAACGCGGGGCGCATGGAGTGTCGGCGGGTGGTGCCGGGGGGGGCGATGCTTTTGCCGGTGGTGCGCTGTCCGGGTTTGCCGCGTGGACGTTCGGGGCCTTGCCCGAGCTGCTGGAAATCCGCGTCGCCGGTCGCGAAGTGATCGGTTTTCCCGCGCTGCACGACGACGGTGACAGCGTCTCGCTGCGCCCCTACGACACGCCGGAAGAGGCTGCGCGGGTGCACCGCCGCGGCCTGTTGCGGCTGTTCGCGCTGAGCCTGAAGGACCAGGTGCGCGCCATCGAACGCTTGCCGGGACTGCGCGACCTGGCGCTGCAGTATATGAGCTTCGGCACCGAAGCCGAACTGAAGGGGCGGCTGGTCGAGGCGACGCTGGCACGCTGCTGCCTGCTCGAACCCCTGCCGGCCGATGCCGAATCCTTCACCCGCCGCTGCACTGAAGCCAAACCCCGTGTCAGCCTGGTGGCGCAGGAATTCATACGCCTGGCCAACCAGCTCGTCGCCGAGCATCTCGGGGTGCAAAAGCGCCTCTCCGGGCTGAAGTCCTTTCCGGAGGTCGTAGCCGACATCCAGGCCCAGCTCGCCGGCCTGCTGCCGAAGGATTTCCTGGTCGCGTTTCCGTGGGAGCGTCTGGCGCACTTTCCGCGCTATCTCAAGGGCGTGTCGGTGCGGCTCGACAAACTTCGCAACAATCCGGCGCGCGACGCTCAGGCGATGGCCGAGTGGAAAGGCCTGGCTCAAGCCTGGGAGCGCGAACGCAGTGACCGCCGCCGGGCCGCGGTGGATGATCCGGCGCTGGAGGAGTTCCGCTGGCTGCTCGAGGAGCTACGGGTGGGTTTGTTCGCGCAGGAACTGAAGACCCCGATGCCGGTGTCGGCCAAGCGCCTGCAGAAAATATGGAAGAGCCGGCCGCGTTAAGGCTGGCCGCGCCAAGGTCGGCTCTGTCCAGGCGGCTTCGTCCGAGCCCGCGTGGCGCTCGCGCGCGAATCAGCGGATCGGGATGACGATCGGGGGAATGTTGATCCCGATCACCACTGCCGGCGAGCGGCTGTAGCTGTAGGAGCGGTACGGCCTTTCATGGTAGTGGTGATGGACCACCGGAGGCCGGTAGTAACGCGGGTGCTCGCGTACGACCACCGTTTCCCGATAAACGACGTGCTTGTCCTGATGGTGGTGATGGTGGTGGTGCTTCTTGTGTTCCCAGCCATGATCACGGCTGTCCCAGCGGTCGGCATGCGCTGCCGTTGCGCCGGTGGCGAGGACGCAACCGCACAGTAGTGCGGTGAAGGTCTTGCGGATGATGGTCGTGCTCATGAGATCGGTCTCGTTCGTGCGGTCGTTCCGGGGCTGTTCCCCGATGCTTGAATCGTAGGCGAGACGCGGTGCGTGCAGCGGAGAAGAGTGTAAGCGGGGTTTTGTAACGCCTGCGGCAGAGCTTGCGCGGAGTGATGCGAAACTTTGATTTTTCAGTATTTGTGGCTAGAATTCCGCTCTTCCCCTTGCTCCACCGGATTCGCATGCCGGGGAGCTGCTTCAAACAACCGCAAGGAGTCTGCATGCGACACTACGAAATCGTATTCATCGTCCACCCGGACCAGTCCGAACAGGTGCCGGCGATGGTCGAGCGCTACAAGACCATCGTCACCGGCCGCAGCGGCCAGATCCACCGCCTGGAAGACTGGGGTCGCCGCCAGCTGGCCTACCCGATCCAGAAGGTGCATAAGGCGCACTACGTGCTGATGAACATCGAGTGCGATGGCGAAACGCTGGGCGAACTCGAGCACGCATTCAAGTTCAACGATGCCGTGCTGCGCCACCTCACCATCAAGATGAAGAAGGCGGTGACCGCGCCTTCGCCGATGATGAAGGAAGAGAAGTCGCGCTCACTGAGCACCGGCTCCGACGAAGCCAAGCCGGCCGGCAGCGAAGCCGCTGCCGCCTGATTTGCCTGATCCGGGTGTGAACGAACTGCGCCTCGATGCGCGCGTGGCCGAAGTGCTGCCGCTGCGTCGAACGCCTGCCGGCGTGCCGGTCGCAAGCTGTGTCCTGGCGCATGCGTCGAAACAGCTCGAAGCGGGTCTGATCCGCGATGTTTCGATCGAAGTGCAGGCCGTGGCGTTGGGCGAACTGGCTGCAGTGCTGGCTTCGGCAGTGCCGGGGGGGGCGATCCGCGCCACCGGATTTCTCGCCGCGAAGAGTCAGCGCAGTCGCAACCCGGTCCTGCACCTGAACACAATCGAATTTCTCGAAGGAAACTGAAAATGGCCTTCAAGCCCAAATCCAAGTTCAAGAAGAAGGACGACCGCGGCGGTCGTGGTCTGTTCAAGCGTCGCAAGTTCTGCCGCTTTACCGCGGAAAAGATCGAGGAAGTCGACTACAAGGATATCGATATCCTCAAGGACTTCATCACCGAAAACGCCAAGATCATGCCGGCGCGCATCACCGGGACCAAGGCCGGCTACCAGCGCCAGCTGTCGGTCGCGGTCAAGCGCGCCCGCTTCCTGGCGCTGATGCCTTACACCGACCTGCACCAGTAAGAGGGGAGCGAACTCATGCAAATCATTCTTCTCGAGAAGGTCGTCAACCTCGGTGGTCTCGGCGACGTGGTCAAGGTCAAGGACGGCTACGCCCGCAACTTCCTGATTCCTCAGGGCAAGGCCAAGCGTGCCACGCAGGCCAACCTGGCCGAATTCGAAGCGCGCCGCGCCGAGCTTGAGCGCGTGCAGGCTGAAAAGCTCGCCGCCGCCCAGGAACTCGCCGGCAAGCTCGAAGGGGTCAGCGTCCAGGTCGCCCGCAAGGCTGGCATGGACGGCCGCCTGTTCGGTTCGGTCAGCAACGCCGACGTGGCTGAAGCGCTCGCGGCCCAGGGCTTCGGCATCGACCGCTCCTCGATCCGCATGCCGGACGGCCCGCTCAAGCAGGTTGGTGAAGTGCAGCTCGAAGTCGCGCTTCACGCCGACGTGCTCGCGAACGTCACCGTCGCGGTGGTTGGCGAACAGTAAGGCGATTGCGTCCTCGATCAAAAAGGGCTGCCACGTGCAGCCTTTTTTTTTGGTGCGCCCGGCAGGGCGCACTCACTTGGAGGTGAAAGTCCTCTACTCGCCCGGCAAGGGGAAGAGTTAGCTGAACGGCAAGGGTGTCGCGGGTAACTGCGAAT